>CAZFXS010000009.1:0-154182 GCA_964523395.1 uncultured Chlorobiaceae bacterium
GTTTACACCTACGGTTTATTCCGCACCGTTACGAACTTCCATTGCCCTCAATAGTCTCAGAATATTTTTCCAGAAGATAATCAATCGAAATTGCCAGCGCTTTACGGTACGGCAGTGTAAATACTATTAACACAAGCCACACCGTTATTATCACACTATGTCCCAATACATAGTTGGTGAACGAATACAACAGCATAAAAAGAATAATCAGCCCTGTCAAAAATGCCGTACTCATATATGTGAAAAACCAGGTATCAGCACCGCGCCTTTCTATATCAAGCCCGCACGAAACACATGATTGTTCCAGAATATTCCATCGCGCGTAGAGTTTTCCCTGACCACAGCGCGGACACCGTTGGCCCATACCCCGTTTCAACACAGTCAATATCATTCGCAGATTGAATGTATAAGAAGGGTCAGAAGTCATTCGTCTTTAGTTATTCGGAAGGATATTATTTACCTTCCTGATATTCAATGGGTGAAAAACTCCCTCCAAGAACTTCTTTATTCTGTCTGATTTTCAGCCTGGTCAATGCTTTCTTCAGGAATGCCGGAACAGTTTCCCGCAGCTGATCAACTTTGACATACACAACGGGAACCAAAATCAGCGTCAGCATGAGTGAACTGATTAGTCCGCCGATCAGAGCCCATGCGAGCCCCGATTTCCATTCAGTACCCGGAGAATTTCCCAATGCAATCGGCATCATACCGAACACCATTGCCGCGGTGGTCATCATGATGGGGCGCAGACGTGTGTGCCCCGCTTCCATCAACGCATCAAACGTGCTCATGTTTCTTTCCTTGCGCATTTGGTTGGCACGGTCGACAATCAAGATCGCGTTTTTTCCCACCAATCCGACAAGCATGATGACACCGAGAATCGAAAATATGCTGAGCGATTTCATTGTCAGCGCCAGCGCTAACAATGCGCCGATGATTGCCACAGGGATAGAGAACAATACAACGAACGGATAAACATACGAATCGTAGAGCGCCACCATAATCATATACACAAAGAGGATTGCCGCAATCAGCGCAAGTCCCAAGCTTCCGAATCCTTCAGATTGATTCTTAAGGTCACCAACGTATGCGACGCGGATCCCCTGCGGGAGAACTCCCGCAAGCGAAGTCTTGATATCTTCGCCGATAGATCCGCTTGGCCTGCCGACAGCCTGCGACAGGACCGTAACTGAATAGTTCCTGTCCATTCTTTGCAGTTTGGTCGGACCCGATGATTGATACACCGATGCGAATTGCTGAAGTTCAACTAATTGACCTTTGCGATTGACAAACGTCAGGCGTTTTACATCATCTGTTTTCGATCTGTCAAATTCATCGAGGACAATCCGCAAAGAATATTCATTTGTACCTTCGCGGAATTTCGAATCATCATCACCGTTGAATGCTACACGAAGCGCTGTGCCAACTTCAGCAAGTGTCAGTCCGAGTGAAGCCATTTTCTGACGGTCGATTTCGATGCGCGTTTCCGGCTTTCCTTCTTCTGAGGACAACCGAACATCTGACGTTCCGGGAATTTTACGGACAACATCCGCAACAGTTGTCGCTGCCGTGCGGACATCATCATAGTCAGTACCGCTGACGACCAGCTGGATTGGCGCCTGGTTGGCAGTCCCAAAAATACCGATGGGGTCAACCCGCACTTTGACGCCCGGAATTTCGTGAAGCTCTGTTTTTATAAATTCCGCGACGTCATCCGTGGAGCGGGTCCGTTCTTCCCGCGGGTAGAGTGTAATATTCAATTCGGAATAATTATTTGATGTTTGGCCGATAAACCCTTCGCTCGACACACCGACATTCACAAACATCTTTTTTATCTCAGGAATTTTTGAAAGGATGTCTTCAACCTGCCGGGTTACAAAGTTCGTATGTTCAAATGTGGAGCCGGGAGGAAGCTCAAGCGTTACGGTAAACTCACCGCGGTCCGTCACGGAGACAAACTCCGAGCCTATGAATCCTAGCGGGATTAATGCAACCGACGCAACAAACAGGCCGACTGCAACAAGTATTACTTTCCACCGATTATGCAGACTCCACCTGAGAACAGTCATGTAATGCGTGGTAAGACTTTTAAATTGTGATTCAAACCAGAGCGCAAACTTACCAAGGATTGTGTTTTTGGTAAGATGCTCCAACTTCGCAAAACGGGAAGCAAGCCACGGTGTTATTGTAAACGAAACAAAGAGAGACATCAGTGTTGAGAAGACAACAACAAGAGCAAATTCGCGCATGATGTTTCCGACAAGGCCGGAAACCAATGATAACGGGAGAAAAACAACAACGTCGACCAAGGTTATAGAAAGCGCAGCAAAGCCGATTTCATTTCTTCCTTTCAGCGCCGCGGTATGTTTATCATCGCCCATTTCAAGATGACGGTAAATATTTTCAAGAACAACAATAGAATCATCCACTAAAATCCCGACCACAAGCGAAAGACCAAGCAGTGTCATCAGGTTCAACGTCATATCAAACACATACATCCCGATGAACGACGAAACCATCGATGCCGGAATCGCGATCATGACGATCAGGGAATTCCGGAGACTGTGCAAAAACGCAAGCATAACAATCGCGACAAGGATAATCGCTATCATAAGATCATGCTTTACGGCATTTGCGGCATCAAGAGTAAACAGCGAACCATCCTGCGCAATGTCAAATTTAAGATTAATGGATTTGTACAATTCTTCGAGTTTAGGAATTTCCGCGCGGACGAATTTACTTACATCAACTGAGTTTGCGTCATTTTGCTTCGTCACAAGAATTCCAACAGAAGCGACTCCGTTAATCCTGCTAAGGGTGACATAATCTTTACGTCCATCCTCCACTTCAGCAATATCGGAAAGGCGTATATCTCCGCCATTCTTCGATTGCGCGATCACTAAATTTCGCAAATCATCGACAGAGCTGAATTTCCCTGCAATGCGCACAATATACTGGTTATCGCCTTCCTTCACTTTCCCGGTAGGAAAATCAAGATTGGATGCTTTGATAATTTGCGCGACCTGCAGAATAGACATGCCATACGATTGAAGTTTTTGCCGGTCGATATTAATTTTTATTTCCCGTTCATCACCTCCGACCAATGTCACCTGAGCTACGCCGGAAAGCTTTGAGATTTCCGGCTGAATTTTATCTTTCAACAGCTGATAAAACTCGCGGCTCGGCATTGAACTCGTTACACCCATGCGAAGTACAGGCCGTTCATCAATCGCAAATTTTGTGATGGTAGGAGTTTTTGCCCCTTCGGGAAGACTGAACGCGACTTCGTTCACTTTACGTTGTGCGTCCTGAAGCGCGATATTGATATCTGCTGACTGGAGAAACTCGATGTTTACGAACGAGACACCTTCCGATGATGTTGAGTATACGGCTGATATTTTATCCAGCCCCGACACAGCATCTTCAATAACTTTTGTTACAGACGTTTGCACTTCGTTCGGTGATGCACCGGGATATATTGTCGAAATTGTCACAAAGGGTGGAGAAAACTTTGGAAGCAATTCGTATTTGAGCTGGTCGACGCTGAGGAAACCGACAACTGCCAGCACTGAAAAAATAACGACGATGAGCGAAGGCCGTTTTATTGCTAATTCTGTTAATGTCATAATGATGTTCCTTATTCTGAATTACTTCACAATCTCGACCGTGACGCCATCCTTGAGATTATTCTGTCCGTTTGTTACCACGATATCACCTTCGGACAACCCTTTACTTACTTCAAGCATATTTCCGTTCTCTGAGGCAATCACAATATCTCTCAGGCTTGCGGTATTATTACTGACAACGAATACTTTGGGATTTTTTACGCTTCCCACAAGTGCCTGTCGTGGAATTGTGAGCACACTCCGCTGTTCCATCGATGTGAATGAGACGCGGGCAAACATTCCCGCTTTCAGCGGATGAGTTTCGCTGTTTTTCATTTTCACTTCTACAGGATAGGTATGCGCATCATCGCCTTTTGAGCTGATAGTGCTGATGACTCCGTTAAAGTTTTCCCCGGGGTATACTTCCGTTGTTACCGCCACCGTTTCACCAATACGCAACCTGAATACATCATTCTCGGCAACGTTCAATCTGATTTTGAGATTGGCAATATCGACCACGTTAGCCACAACATTTCCCGATTGCACATACGCGCCGACATTCACCGGACGGGCAGTCACTATTCCGGAAATCGGAGAGGCAATTTTCGTATCATTATATTGCCGCTTTGCAAGTATGTACTGCGCCTCTCCTGATTTGAACGCAAGACGGGCTCCTTCCAACTGTGCATCGGTTGTCGACTTTTCGCGGAACAATGCTTCCTGACGGTCCAGATCTTTTTTGGCTTTTTCATAACTAACCTCTGCCGCAAGAAATGCCGCTTTTTTCAGTTCATCATCCACCTGCATCATTACTGTACCAGCGTTGACGCGATCGCCGACGTTCACAGCAACAGAGGTGATCTTCCCCTGTGTTTCGGCAACCACCGCCACATCATTATTACCGCTCACTGTTCCGACGAATGAATGATCGCTCGAAAGCTGCTGTTGTTCGACGGAATGAACGGTGACCGGCACTGCAGAAAGCATAGCACCTTTTGACTTCGCCGCCATGCGCGATTTATTGTACATTAATACCGCAATGATGACCGAGAATATGACTATTGCTGAGATTACAATTCTTGTTTTGTTCATAATTTACCCGCCTATACTATTGTTCATTACAAAAATTCGGTTAATTCCCCACAGCTCTTTGCAGGCTTGCTTCGCTCAGCCTGTAGTCGACAAGGGATTGTGTATATGAAGTTTTTGACTGAAGCAGGGCCACTTCCGCGTCGAGCAAATCGGAGTTAAGCGCCATACCGGATTCAAATTTCTCACGGGTAACACGGTAATTTTCTTCTGCCTGTGACACACTTTGTTTCGCGACAGCAATCCGCTCTCCCGCTTGTTTTAACGCCAGATAATTCTGCGTCACTTCCAATGAAATGCCATCCTGAAGCCGCGACCGGTGATCCTGCAATTGTGTTAACTGCGCCTCGGCATTGTTTGTCTGGTGAACAGTTGTACCCCAATTCCAGATATCCCACGATGCATTCACACTGACATCCCATGTATCTTTGAACATATCCTGTGTCGGCACAATGCGTTGATTCGGGCGGGCGTAATTATAATTCCCGGTCAGATAGATTTGAGGAAACCACCCTGATTTTGCCATGGTCACACCGTTTTCTCCCGCTTCAACCCGATACTGCATTGCTTTAAGCTCAGGACGATGTTCAAGCGATTGACGAATATAGGTATCGACATCCGGAAGTGATGACAGACGTGAAATCATTTCATTCTCGGCACCTGGCTCACCTGCCGGGGCAGATGCCAACTCGATTTCAGTATTCAGCGGAACACCCATAACGTTATTCAGAGCAAGTGCAGCAAGACGGACATTGTTGTTCGCGTCAATCTGCATCAGCACCACATTTGAAAACTGGACCTGCACCTTGAGCAGGTCGTTATTGGTTGCCAATCCCTGATTCAGAAAATTCTGCACATCCTGGACATGTGCGTTTACCTGGCTAACATTCTCATCAATAAGCTTTTTGAACTCTTTCGCTTTAAAAAGATTCCAGTACGCGGATGTAATCCGGTATTTCAATTCAGCACGGTCCTTGTTGTAATCCTCGTTGAGTGCCTTAGCGGTATTATCCGCCATGCTTGCGCCGCTTTGCAACCGGAAACCGGTAAATATCGGCTGCTGCAATGAGATACGCATGTTATAATTATTCACAATAGAAGGTGAAACGGTAAATGAACCAAGTGACGGCACTGAAATCTGAAATGGCGGAACATCGCTCAGCCGGGTATACGAGCCGTACGCACGAAGAGCGGGCAGCCGAGAGGCATTTGCCTCGCTTGAGCGCGCTTCCGCCGCTTCCACGCTCATGCGGGAGGCATGAAGCGCCTTGTTCTTTTCCAGACCGATCTCAATACTTTGTTCCACAGTAAGGGAACGTTTCTCCTGGGACAAGCTGACTGACCAGCAACTTACAGCTACTAACAGTGAGAGTATTATTCGTTGCATACGCACTCCTATGACATTGCTGATTGAAGAGAGGCATTGCTTGTCCGATAGCGCGACCGCGCGCTCTCGGTAAGAATGCCTTCAAAAATAATTTTGACAATTGTTTCAAACACCTGCGCGGCGCTGTACGGCAGATGCGTGAGCACTTCAGGACGAATAATGTTCTGAATCGTATTATTGTAGATCAACATGATAAGTTCGCGGTCAATATCATCCCTGAAGATTCCTTTTTCCACTCCTTCTTTCAGAAGGTTCCCGAAATTAGCGGCAATGCTCTTCGCGCGATGTTCTTCAATTTGCTTCCAGACATGCGGTGCGTTTTTCTCAAGATCTTCGAGGAGGGGTTTGCCGACCTTTGCGTAGTGCATCGCGACAAACGTCATCATGTTTTTCAGTTTCTCGACGAAGTCAATTGTATCGTTTTCACGAAACTGCCGGCAACACGCGTCCATCTCCAGCATGGTTGTTTCTGTTACCTCTTTGACAAGCGCATCCTTGCTTTCGAAATATTTATAGAATGTCTTTTTGCTGATTCCAAGCTTCGACACTATTTCGTCCACGGTAACTTTGCTGAAACCAAAGACATAAAACTGTTCACGGGCAGCGTTCATAATGCGATTTTTGATATCCTGGTCCTGGTCCATTATTGTTTTCCTTAATACTTTGGAAACTTTGATTGTGTTAAAAGTTTCCGATTTTGCAATAAAAAAGCAGAAATCTGCTTTATTTTGCACTTATTTTGATTAATTATCTTAAGAAACTTTATCGGTTTCTACGGTTTCCAATATATTAAGTTACAGATGAGATACAAATTTTTTTGAAAAATTTTTTTTACGCTTAGGCCGTCGGAAAATGCTAGCTTTTGAAGATGTTTTCCAGGGCTATTTTCAAATCCGGATACCGGAATTGATACCCGGTGTTCAGAAGTTTCTGAGGAATAATATGTTGTCCGGTCAGCAGCATGCCGGATAATTCACCTAACATTATTTTAAGAACAGCGGAAGGAACAGGCGCCCAGCACGGGCGCTGAAGCACACTTCCGAGTATTTTCGAAAACTCTTTCATCGTAAGCGGTTTCGGCGAGGCAACGTTCACGGGGCCTGACAGAGAGGAATGCTTGAGCGCAAACGTAATCACTCCAATAACATCGTCAATATGAATCCATGGAAATCCCTGCTTCCCGGATCCGAGCCACCCCCCTGCAAATAATTTAAACGGAAGAACAAGCCGTTCCATCGCTCCCCCTTTTTTATCAAGCACAACTCCAAGCCGAAGCATAACCGGGCGGGCATTATACTGCTCAACCTTCCGGACTTCATCTTCCCATTCCCGGCAAAGCTCAGCAAGAAATCCGGATCCGGCCGGAGCTGTCTCCGTGACATTTCCATCCGGTACATCTCCGTAGAATCCGACTCCCGACGCACTGATGTAAACAGTGGGCTTCTTTGAGGCATTTTGTATCGCCTTTACCAATGCGCGGGTAGAGTCCAGGCGACTGCTACGAAGTTTCTGCTTGCGGGATGATGTCCATCGCCCCTCAGCAATCGATTCGCCGCTCAGATTAATAACCGCGTCAGCTCCATCGATATGTTTTGTCCAGTGACCAGGGGACTTCCCATCCCATTCAGCAATACTTAACAAAGGATGCTGTTCCGATATATGTGATGTATTTCTGGTAAGAAGAAGCACGCTATGTTTATCTTCAAGAAGCTGATGAACAAGATGCTTACCGATAAATCCTGATCCCCCTGCTACAATAATCTTCATATTTTTTTTCCTTTTACCGTGTGAATATTTTGACGGGAATCGGGTAATTGTTGAAACAGTTTTTCAATCTCATCGGCACGGTAGTTAAAAATAACATTCAGTCGCGGTTTCACAAACAACCTCTGAACAATGGACCCCAGGAAACCCAATGGCATCGCATAATGAATAACATCAGTAATCAGCGTACCGTCATCGGTTTCCGTAAACCGATGTTCATGGTGCCAGTAGGCGTACGGACCCTTCAACTGTACATCGACAAAACGTGAACGTGGAACAAAATCCGTAATCAATGTCGTCCACCGAGTCCTAATGCCGAATACCCTGATCGTGTAGTCAATAACAGCACCGCTTTGCATGGCAATCGGAGATGGAGTGAGAATCCTGAAACCAACTTCCTTAGGCGTAAGCACGCCGAGATTTTCCGGACGCGAGAAAAACGCGAAGACCTCATCTAAAGGACGGTGCACCAATTGTTTTCGTTCTATCGTATGAATGCGCATGAGTTTCCCTGATCTGAAAGTACTATTGCCCGCCAGCCTCAATATCTGGCGGGCAACAGACAGTTATTATTGATTAAAGTAGAAATGAAACCCGACATTATCAACACTTAGCGCACGAAGAGCTGTGATACCCCAATCATCGCTTCCATTGACTTGAGCAAATTGAAGGCCATGCCCTGCGGTAAGAGAGAATTGATCTGTTACGAACCATTCTGCACCCAAATCGGCGGTAATAATGGTGGTTGATTTCACTTCACTTCCAACGACACGAGAATTGGTTTGAAATTCGACACCCGGACGGATAAAGAAATTCACCCGTTCCGTAGTTACAACAGTCACCGGGATTCCAATATTCAGGTGAACCCTGGAATCGGCTGAGGCAAGAGCGTTTTTATCAGCAAAGCCGAGGCCGAGATCGAGCGCAACCATTTCATTAACCCAAACACGTCCGCCAACAGGCGCAGATGGGGAGTACCATCCAAGTCCGAAAGTACCCGGTTTCGGAGATGCCGGAAAACTCACCGTTGCTGTGAGTACAATTAACGTAAAGATTACAATGATTTTTTTCATAATAAGTTTATTCCTTCAATAGATGGTTATAAGTTTTAAGGTTATAATATTCACTCCGGAACCGGACGCATCGTTCATCGTCCCTATATTGGCTCTTCACCATGAATCTTGCCGATCCCGGAGATATGGTCTTACTTCTTCGGTATCAGCACCGTATCGATAACGTGAATGACGCCATTGGAAGCCGCAACGTCTGCAGTCACTACATTTGCATCGTTGACTGTCACTCCTTTTTTGCTGCGGATTTTCAGTTTTTCGCCCTGCAATGTCTTGGGATTCGCGCTGTTCTTGATATCCGCTGACATCACTTTTCCCTTCACTACATGATACAGCAAGATTGACTTGAGTTTTGGGACATCGTTCAGCAGGCTTTCCACTGTCCCCGCGGGTAACTTGGCAAAGGCTTCATCGGTCGGGGCAAACACCGTGAAAGGTCCTTCACCTTTCAATGCATCAACCAACCCGGCAGCCTGAAGTGCCGCAATCAATGTCTTAAACGAGCCTGCATCGACAGCGGTCTCCACAAGATCCTTTGGTTGTGCAACCACCGTGCTTGATGGCAGCCACAGCACCATCAGCAGAAGCGTTGAAAGAACTAGAGTAATGTTTCGTTTTTTGTTTTGCGATTTCATATTTTCCCCTTTTTTAGAAGTTAATTGAGTATATCTTTTTGTTTTATGGTCAGGGGAGCTGAAGACGGTTCATGGTCCCTATTTCATCACATTATCATGAATCGTATGGCTCCCCCGGGTGCGAATTATATCACTATCCTTTCGCGGACGACCACCGGCGTTGCATTGACTTCCAGCCGGCAAGCTGGTAGATCGCGGCAACTCCGACGACCGCATAGACAATCCTGCTGAGAACGGACATGTTCCCAAAGATTGTCGCAACCAGGTCGAAGTTAAATAATCCGACAAGTCCCCAATTCAGCCCGCCGACCACCAAAAGTACGCCGATGACGATATCGAGTGATTTCATTGTAGTATTCCTTTTTTATTGTTTTGTTGTTTGTTCATTGATGTGTATTGAGAATTCTTTGCCGAACGGGAAATAGTTCCATACCGCTCAAGCGAAACTTTTCGTTCCGTATCATGATCAACGACAGGATGAGGATAATTCCTACCGATACCGCAGCCGATAGAATCCTGCAGACTTTTTGGCATCAGCCAGGGTTCATGGATATATTTTTCAGGAACAGAAGATAATTCCGGTATGTAGCGCTTTACGTACTCACCCGAGGGATCAAATTTCTTTCCCTGAAGAACCGGGTTAAAGACCCTGAACCAGGGCTGGGCGTCATTCCCTGTTCCCGCACACCACTGCCAGCCGCCGTTGTTCAGGGCGAGGTCGCCGTCAGCCAGCCGCGACATAAAGTACTCTTCACCTTTTCTCCAGTCGACATGCAAATCTTTCGTGAGAAAATTCGCAACAATCATCCTCGCGCGATTGTGCATCCACCCTTCCGTATTGAGCTGGCGCATTGCCGCATCGACAACCGGATATCCCGTTTCGCCCCGGCACCAGCGCTCAAAATGCCCGTTACTCTGATTCCACGAAAGACGGTCAAACTCAAGCTTAAACGAACCGACAGCCACATGAGGAAAATTTGCGAGTATTTGATAATAGAACTCTCTCCAGATAATCTCATTTAGAAATGCGTCCGCGCCTTGTCTGGCCAGCCCCCGTTCGCCGTTTAATTTTCCGCGGATGGCATGGTACACTGTTCTTGTGCTGATGGTACCGACAGCCAGATGATGCGAAAGCCGGGAAGTCCCATCCATGGCAAGAATATTTTTACCTTCATGATATTGATCTACGGGTGTCTGCAAAAATTCACGTAATCTGCTCTGTGCCTGATCCTCACCGCCGACCGGATATGTAAATACGGAAGCAGAACTACCAATGTCCGGTATCCTGTCAGATTGCATTTTAGGAACACGGATTCCTTTTATGAGAGGAAGGACCGGTGGTATGTTTTCCTGTTTGGATCGCCACGCGTTTTTGTATGGGGTAAATACCGTAAATGGTTCATTGCGCGACGAAGAAAGAATTTCCCGTTCCTCAAACAAAACAGTGTCTTTAAACTCCCGCCAAATGTAACCCGTTCGTTCGATACTGGCCCTTAGTTTCATATCCCTACGCCGGACCGCAGGAGAATACTCTTTTGTTACATACAATCCGTTTGCGTTATATTCCCGTAGCATTGACAAAATAACTGATTCCGCATCCCCATTTCTGATAACAAGGTCACCACCCAACCTCTTCAGGTTTGATGAAAGATTACGGAGAGAATCAACAATTACCTTTTTCTTTGCAGGTGCGTACTCCGTAAATTCATCACCGATGACATAGAGCGGAATTATTTCTTTCGCATCCTGAACCGCAGACCACAACGCGAGGTGATCCTGCACGCGGAGTTCCCTGCGAATCCAGACAATAATTCTTTCATAGTTGCGGTTAGCTGGCATATTCATTTCTTACCGATTGACTTTTACTGCTGCATGATGTTTCTTGGGACCGGGCTTCAATTGAAATTTATCTTTGACGTAGCTTATAGCATCGCCAACCGATGTAGCGACAAAATCCGCATATACTCCCTGCGCGGGCAACATCTCAACGGCGATGCCTCCGAGAATCACCACGGCGCCATACGAAGCTGCGATGTTGTGAAGAGACGCCAGCCCCTCAAGAATATCCTTTTTCCGGCGGGGATTTGTCAGCGAAAGGCATATAAGCTCAGGACGCATTGCTTTGACAAACGAAAGCAGTGTATCAAACGGTGTATTGGCGCCAATGTTATGGCTGCCCCATCCTTCAGTTTCAAGGGAATACAACAGGCTTCGTAATCCGATCTCGTGATATTCACCTTCCGGACACGCGCAAACCACGGAAAGCCCATTCGACGGCTTGCGGTGCAATTCCGGTGAAAGGCGAATCATCGCCTCAGTAATCGCCTGTGACGCGCGATGCTCCTGGTTTACTTCGAGTTTCCCGGATTCCCACAGTTCACCGATACGAACCATTGCCGGACGGATTATTTCATCGGCGATTGAAGTGAACGGGATATGATGTTTCGCGAGGTACAACAGCAATTCAAATATCCCCGCCCGATCAGCCTGAAGCGCTTCCTCAAAAAATATTTTTGAGAGTTTTCCGTAGTTGCGCGTTTGGACACCAAACTCCAGTTCTTCAAATTGCTTAGACGAGATTGGCGGCGGAATAAGTCCGGAAATCCTTAATTTCGCCTGTTCCGCAAAATCGACTATGTCATTCATCAAGAATTTACGATGACCGCCAAGTGTTTTCGTATGGGGGATTTTTCCCTCTTCAGCCCAGCGCTTAACAGTTGTTTCGGTTACGTGAAGTAACGAGGCAACCTCTTTTGTGGACAAATTTGAAGAAATAGTGTTGTTTTTCATATATATTAAGCAATATATTCGTTTTGTACGTTTTAATATACAACCCCCGATTCTCAAAGTCAAGACTTTTTTGAAATATTTTAATGATGCTTAAATTTGTATCTTGAGAAGCCGAATAATCGAGCCACGTTAGAAATACCCATTACACTGAAGAAATGCGCCCTTTACCACTATGACACGCATCCACCGAATCGCCAATTTGGAAATACCTGAACTCCGCCCATACCGGACATTGCGAAGGCCCATGGATCACATCAAGGAAGGAATTTTCGTCGCAGAGGGTGAGAAGGTCGTCCGGAGGTTACTGCAATCGGACTTAGAGATTATATCATTGTTACTGACTGAAGAATGGTTCGAAAAACTTAACGCATCCGAAGATCTATCCCAGGGCAACCCGGCAATTTACATAACAAAAAAAGAAACCGTTGAAGAGATTGTGGGTTACAACCTGCATCAGGGGATCATGGCGGTTGGAAAAGTCCCGGTGAACCGAACGATGGATGAAACGATCACGGCATTGCAACAGCCGTATATGCTTGTCGCGCTGGACGGATTGATGAACTCGGAAAATGTGGGTGTGGTGGTGAGAAATTGTGCGGCGTTCGGCGTCAATGCGATTGTTGTAGGAGAAAATTCAAGCAGTCCGTATTTGCGCCGTGCAGTACGAAATTCGATGGGAACAGTATTCAGGCTACCCGTTGTTCATGTCGACAATCTTATTGAAACGTTGCGGTCACTTCATGCTAACCATCATACAAGTATTATTGGGACTGATATCCGGGGTGAACACAAATTATCAGAAGCCGGGTTCTCGGGAAATATCTGCATTGTGCTCGGAAGTGAAGGTGACGGTATTCGAAAAGAAGTTCTTGATATCTGCACCGAGCGTGTGGCAATACCGATGATGAACGGCACCGACTCGCTCAATGTGGCAAGTGCGAGCGCGGTGTTTTTGTATGAGGTAAGGAAAAAGCGATCCAAATAATGAAAGCCAACCCTGCTTGCAGAGAGTTGGCTTAAAAGACTTTTCAAACAGAACAATCAGCTTACTTCAATCAATTCCTTACTCGAAAAGAAATAGTTGATTTCAATCCGGCCGTTTTCCGGAGAATCGGAACCATGCACAATATTCTCACCTTTGTTATCGGCGTAGAGTTTGCGGATGGTACCCGGTGCAGCATCCTTCGGATCGGTTGCACCGATCAGCGCACGGTAATCGGCAACAGCGTTTTCTTTTTCGAGCGCAATGGGAACGCAAGGGCCGGAGCTCATAAATTCCACCAGTCCGTCATAAAACGGACGGCCTTTATGTACAGCATAAAATCCGCCGGCGGATTCTTTTGTCAGCCGGACTTTTTTCATTCCGAGGATTTTAAATCCCGCTTTTTCAATCCGGGCGATGACTTCGCCGGTAAGATTCTTCCTGACGCAATCAGGTTTAAGAATTGCTAAGGTACGTTCGATCACAGGGTACTCCGTGGTTAGTGGGTATGGTTAGTTTAGATGAAGTTTAATAACATTTTACATCTGATATAATTGGAAACGGATTTGAGATTTGCGGTTTGAGTTTTGAGATCTATCCTGCATAATGTTAACTTAAAACACAAATCTCGAGGCTTACACCTTTTTTACTTTTTTGCGCTAACAGCGCATCCGCCACTAGCGGACATTTTTACTTTTGACTTGATTCTCACACTTCCGTCGGATATCCCAGTTCTTTCCATTTTCTCCACCCTCCATCCATCGAGACAACGTTCCTGTATCCCATCTTCCGGAGGTTGTCAGCAGAAAGCGCGGAACGGTAGCCGCCTCCGCAGTACAGAATAATCTCTTTATTTTTATCAGACACATATTTATCCACATCACGCTCGATAATTCCTTTGCCGATGTGAATGGCACCCGAGATATGCCCTTGTTCCCATTCATTATCTTCGCGGGTATCAACCACGAGAAGTGTTTCACCTTTATCAATGCGTGCTTTCACTTCTTCCGGATTGGTTTGCCTGATCCGGCTTTTTGCGTCGTTGACAAGTGCGAGAAATTCAGGAGAATGAGACATAGGGAATTTAGAATTGAGAATTTCGGATTGCGAATTGGTTATGTGTTTAATTATGCGATTTTCGATTTACAATTGGCAATTTACGATTGACAGTTTTGAGTATTGCGGTTTGAGGTTTACGTTTTGAGATAAGAGCATCGAGCTTTTAACTCAAATCCCAAAGCACAAAACTCAACACATTTTTACTTTTTCCTTTTGACTTTTACCTTTGCTTTACTCACCACCACACTCTTTCTCTTTCCCTTACTTCCCAGCACCCTCTGCACCATTCTTCCGATCATGGCAGGACTTTCAACGACGTGGATGCCGGCTTTTTTCATTGCTTTCATTTTTTCATCGGCAGTACCTTTGCCGCCGGAGATAATCGCGCCGGCATGGCCCATGCGGCGGCCGGGAGGCGCCGTGCGGCCGGCGATAAATCCGATCACCGGCTTGTTAAAATTCTTTTTCACATACTCTGCGGCTTCTTCCTCGGCCGTGCCGCCGATTTCGCCAATCATAATTACTGCATCGGTTGCATCATCTTCGCGGAACAGTTTCAGCGCATCAATAAACCGCGTACCGATAACAGGGTCGCCGCCGATACCGATACAGGTGGATTGTCCCATACCAAGTTCGCTCACCTGCCACACTGCTTCGTACGTGAGCGTTCCACTGCGGGAGATGATGCCTATACGTCCGGGCGTATGAATGAATCCCGGCATGATACCGATTTTGCATTGACCCGGTGTAATAATGCCTGGGCAATTCGGGCCAATCATCCGCGTTCCGGTGCGCTGTAGGTATTCATACACCTTCACCATGTCACGGGCGGGAATTCCTTCCGTTATCGTAACCACAAGTTTAATTCCTGCCTCAGCCGCTTCCATGATTGCTTCCGCGGCAAATGACGCAGGCACAAAAATCACCGACGCGTTCGCGCCTTCATTCTTCACTGCATCAGCGACTGTATTAAACACCGGAACAGATTTTTTAAACTGGTATTCATCATTGCCTGTATATTGCAGGCCGCCCTTGCCGGGAGTAACGCCGGCAACGACTTTCGTGCCGTAGGCGATCATCTGCTGTGTATGGAATGTTCCTTCACCGCCGGTGATGCCCTGGACGACTAAACGGGTTTTATTGTCTACTAAAATGCTCATAGGAAGTAAAAAGTCAAAAGTTAAAAGGAAAAATTAGTAAGTGAATTATGCCGAACGTATCATTACATAAGTTAGTAAGTTAGTTTGAAACTTTTTCCAAGAAATCTCCGACACGAAGAATCGTCGATTCATCGAACTGTTTACCGAGAATCTGTAAACCGATCGGCAATCCCAGACGATCGTTGCCGCAGGGAATACTGAGTCCGGGAATACCCGCAAGGTTTGCTGATACCGTATAGATATCCGACAGATACATCGTCAGCGGATCATCGACTTTCTCGCCGAGTTTGAACGCTGTTGACGGCGTTGTTGGGGCGATAATACAATCGACTTCATGGAACGCCTTGTCAAAATCCTCTTTGATCAAGCGCCGGACTTTCTGGCCTTTACGGTAATACGCATCGTAATATCCCGCAGAAAGGACGTACGTTCCAAGCATGATTCGCCGTTTAACTTCATCGCCGAATCCTTCACTGCGCGACGCAGTGTACATCTCTGTGAGTGTTGATGTCTTTTCCGATCTGTAACCGTACCGTGCTCCATCGTAGCGCGCCAGATTGGATGACGCTTCCGCGGTCGTTAAGATATAATAGGCAGCAACTGTATATTCTGAATACGGAAGAGAAACTTCCTTTACCGTGGCTCCGTTCTGCCGAAGCATATCCACCTTCTTCATGATCGCAGAACGGATTTCATTATCAAGCGCGTCGGTAAAATACTCTTTCGGCAGCCCGATACGCACACCATTCACATTTCCTGTGAGATCCTTTGAATAATCCGGAACCGGAACATCCACAGAAGTAGAATCGCACGGATCGTGCCCGGCTATAACTTTCAGAATATCCGCAATATCCGAAACAGTTCTGCCAAAGGGGCCAATCTGGTCAAACGAAGAAGCAAACGCTACAAGTCCACAACGCGATACTCTACCGTAGGTCGGCTTCAATCCGACAATCCCGCATAACGCCGCCGGCTGGCGAATGGAGCCGCCGGTATCCGATCCTAATGAGGTAGTTGCTAATCCTGCCGCGACCGCTACTGCCGAGCCGCCGCTGGATCCGCCCGGCACACGCGCTTCATCGATGGGATTGAGTGTAACACCGAATGCCGAATTCTCCGTAGAAGAACCCATCGCGAACTCATCCATATTTGTCTTACCAATGATAATCGCATCGGCGGATTCGAGACGTTGAATGACTGTCGCGTCGTACGGCGCCTCAAAATGCTCAAGCATTTTAGAACCGCAGGTTACCGTCATCCCTTTCATGCAGATAACATCCTTTACGGCAACAACCATACCTGCAAGCGGCCCCGCGCTCTTCGCGGCGATCTTTTTGTCGATTTCCCTGGCGCGGTTAAGCGATGCATCTTCCAGCACGGAAAGAAAGGCATTCAGATGCTTCTTCTCGTGAATTGCCGAAAGGTACTCACGGGTAATGTGTTCGCATGTCGTCGCTCCCGATGTGAGCGATTCACGATGAGACTGAAAACTGTGGACGTGAGGCAACAACAACTCCTGGACTATCGGTGAAGGAATGCGGGTTTCGGTTGGAAACCACGGGAAGCCGATAATCATCACGGCTTCCGGTACACACGTTACATCAACAACTGAACTTCAGAGAATTACTTAGAACCCCCGTTGATCTTCTTTTGATCCTCAGGCCGTTCTACTTCATCCTGAATATCTTTAGCTGCTTTGCGGAACTCGCGCAAGCCTTTACCAAGGCCCTGTGCCAGCTCAGGAATTTTCTTCGCGCCGAAGAAAATCAACACGATAAGAAGGATAAGAATTATTTCGCCTGTGCCGATATTACCGAACATGGTGGTACTCCTTTATAAAAAACATCTTAATGAACTGCTTCCTGCAGTATGAAACTTTCTATAACCGATGCAAAAATCTTCTGTCCATCAGTAGGTCCGAGCAGTGGATCTGCGGCCCGTTCCGGGTGCGGCATTAATCCCATGACATTACCCGTTTCATTCATGATTCCCGCGATGTTCAGTATTGATCCGTTGGGATTTGACGCCGATGTTATCGAACCATCAGGTTCAGAATAGCGGAACAATATCTGCCTATTTGACTCAAGTTTTCGCAGGGTTGCCTCATCGGAAAAATAATTTCCTTCACCATGCGCTATCGGAATCCTCAACACTTCTCCTGTATGACAACGAGAAGTAAACCTGCTATCAGCGTGCTCCACCCGAATATTGACAAAATCGCAGACAAACGTCAACTGTTCGTTCCGTAACAACACACCCGGCAGCAAACCGGCTTCGCACAATATCTGAAATCCGTTACAGATACCCATGACAACACCGCCCGCATTCGCGAAGGCGATGACTTCTTTGACGATGGGAGAAAACCGCGCGATCGCTCCACAGCGAAGATAATCTCCGTATGAAAATCCGCCCGGGAGAATAATGGCATCACATCCCTGAAGCGAACTATCCTTATGCCAGAGCATTGCCGTTTCCTGATGCATGATTTCGCTCAGGACAAATTGAGCATCATGATCGCAGTTTGACCCGGGAAACACAACGACGCCGAATTTCATATTCGCCATGCTCAGATTTTCTCAACGGTAAATGAATAATCTTCCATCACCATATTGGCAAGAAGTTTTTTGCAGGCCTCATCAGCCATTCTCTCGGCCTGCTGTTGATCATCGGCATGCACTTTCACTTCAACATACTTGCCGATGCGAACATCTTCCACTGCTTTCAAGCCAAGACTTTCCAACGCGTGATGCACAGCTTTCCCCTGCGGATCCAGAATGGACTTCCGCAATGTTATTTTCACTTTCGCGAGGTAGATATCTGAACTTTTCATCACACATCGACGCGTGTCACTTCAGCGTCATTCTCCTCTTCGTTTTTCCCGGCAGGATGCAGTGAATGTTGAATAAAATGCACCACATACCGAAGGGGTCCGGTTGCTATATAAAACAGGAAAAAGGGAAACAATGCGGCACCTTTTGTTACAACAATCGCCGTGAGACCAATAATACTGACGGTAAACCGGGCAGGATGCTGTTTGATCCCCCGTCCGGAAAGTTTTGGAAAAGTATCATACTTGATATTGCTTACCATGAGCAAAGAGAGGATAACAATAAGCGGTGACAGCAATGTTGCTTCCAGGCTTCCCAACCCGGCCGTTCCCCTGTCATACGTCAGCACAAACGCGCAGATTGTAAGCGCCGAGGCGGGAATCGGAAGGCCTTTGAAATAGTCTTTATCGTAACCGACAAGTTGCGAATTAAACCTCGCAAGCCTCAACGCACCGAAAATCATCGGCATGGAGCTCACCAGCATACCAATGCCTTCCTGCGAGTGAAGATGTAATGTATAGACAAGGAATGACGGGGCAGCACCGAAGGAAACCACATCAGAAAGTGAATCAAACTCAACGCCGAAATCGCTGGATGACTTTGTAATCCGTGCCATGACACCGTCAAGCACATCAAAGATTCCGGCCATAATAATAAACCACGCCGCCAACGCATAATCTGCCTGTGCTGTATGAATAATCGAGCGGAACCCGCAGAAAATGTTCAACACAGTAAACAGACTTGGAACGACAGCCCGTGTTATTTTCATAGTTTCTTATCCGTTTTCAGAAATCAACCATTCCGCACACCGGAGTTTCCGGTTTATCCATACCGCGCTATAATGGTCTCGCCGGCAACCACATGTTGCCCGATGCTGACCAGCACCTGCGTTCCTTTCGGCATGATAACATCAACACGCGAGCCGAACCTGATCATGCCGAATTTTTCACCTGCCGCAGCCGGCTGACCGACGGTAAGATCAGCAATAATTCTTCTGGCAACCGTGCCTGCAATTTGCTTGAACAGGACTTTCCAGCCGTTATCGTTCACACCAATGAGCGTGCGTTCATTCCGATCTGACGATTTATCATCGAACGCAACAAGATATTCACCATGAATGTGTTTAAAATATTCCACTGTTCCGGTAATCGGGAACCTGTTCACATGCACATTCAGCGGCGACATAAATACACTTACCTGTACCGCATCGGCTTTGTGAAACTCCGGTTCAAACAGCTCTTTTATCAGCACTACTTTTCCGTCAGCCGGAGAAATCACGGCTTTCTTTTCATCTGGCACTTTCCGGGCAGGGTCACGGAAAAAATTCAACACCAACCCGAAGAATACCATCAATACTACAATGACGATATTTCTTGCAATGGTATGCTCGATCAACACCATCGAAAACACAACGAGCAAAACGATAATACAAAAGCACCAGAGGACAACAGATATTCCGTATTTTGTTATTGCCACTCTGCGTTATATAGTATTATAATTTCAGTTTCAGACGATCACACAGTTCCGCAAACGATGCCTCGGGGGTATCCGCCGAAGGCACAAACCGGTCCTGATGATGTTTATCAGTCGCGGCACGATCAATAAAATGACACGTGTACGGCGAAAGTTCGTCGCACAATAAAATCTGGTCTTTGTATCTGCCAAATTCGAGACGCATGCCGGATAAAAACAATTGTCTTCTGTCGCACAATCCACGAAGAACGGCGTTTGCCTTGGAAGCAATCCTGTTCATCTGCTTATATTCCTCAGGTGTCGCAATGCCAAACGCGTAAATATGATACTCATTAACCCATGTTTCCCCTGAACCATTCTGACGAACGTAATGCTCAATAACGGGGAATTCCAGTTCTGAGCCGTTCATGGACTGAAAACGCCTGGAGAGAACATCATTTTTTGAATTAAATATTTGCACCGTCAAGGGAATAGCTTCAGTTTTCCTCACCATCATTTCAGTTTCAGAAAGTTTATTCACAAAATAGGTGGGAATGTGAAAACCTTCTATATACTCGAATAAGTAAGAGGAAATTTCGTTGCGAAACGAACGCGTGTCTTTTGACTTTGAACGTTTTTTCCCGTCTTCGGTACCGTTTGCTTTAAACTCTTGAATAATAAGGTCAGGTTTGTCGGAGGAATAGATATTCTTACCCTGCTGCTCGCAGATAAACTCCCGTTTTCCATTTTTCGCCGCTTTGGCAGAAGATTCTTCTGTCAAAACACTAGCGTTTACTTTCATATTCTCCAAAACGTGTTCAACGTGCCGAATAAATTAGCAAAATTACACCTGAAAGTCAAACAGGGTATCAGGGAAAGCCTCAGAAAAAACTTGACTTTTGATAAAAAATCAAACACTTTCTTCAATCAATCGTGCGAACTCCTTCATTTACCGTAACTATCGCTCCATCTCTTGCATCCATCAACGAAATATAGCCACCCTAAAAGCCGGCTCATAGCTTTTTTTCTGATTACAGCGCTGGCAAGTGTCACTCTGGTGTTAATTCCCGATGTGTATGACAGTACACTATTGAAAACCCCTCTTCTTTTCTTTTTTTCAGGCCTGGTGGTTGCAACAACATCTTTGGCAATACTCCGGAGTAACACAGCTACGGTTAAGGTTCATTTATTGCATATGATGTTCGTAATGTATCTTCTTGCTTCAACTGTCAGCACCCTCCATGCCCTTCAGCCGGGAAAGGCATTTGAGGCAATTGCAGTCAACGTCAGTTGTTTTGTAATTTTTAGCGCGGGCATCGTTTTCAGAGACAGCGCTCTTGAACTTAAGATCCAGTACGCGTGTGCTATCTTAGTAGCTGTCACGGTTGCTATCGGTATAATTCAGACATTACTGCCCGAATACGCACTTGGTTTTTTCTCGACCGGGACAAGAGAGCCTATTTCCACATTTGGGAATAAATCTTACTTCGCAGGATTCCTCACGTTATTCCTCCCGGTAATTGCCGGTATCGGGATAGCCAATAAGCACCGAAGAAGTTTTTCAATTGTATCGCCGGCATTGATTGCAGTGATGCTTTATCTCCTTGTAACAACTGAATCAAGAACAAGCTGGCTTGCGGCAGGAACCATGCTGTTTGTTTTCTTCTTCATGAATTTTCAGAACACCCGTAAACGGCTGCTCACCGTGGGAATCGCAGTTACACTACTATTGATAGCGGCATTTCTTTTTTCCGATATTTTTTCCCGCCGGCTGACCGGAATATTTGACACCTCATCAACTTCAACGTTTTCAAGGCGACTCTATTTCTACGAAGGAGCCTGGAGAGCATTTCTTGCATCGCCTGTCATCGGAAACGGTGCCGGGAATTTCAGTTTGTTTCTTCCCGCATTCCGGTCACCGGATTACTGGATGTCGAAATCTGAAGACATCGTACCGCATGCACACAATGAGTATCTTGAGATTCTTTCGGAAACAGGGGCGCCGGGAGTATTATTATTTATTGGAATATTTTTTTTATTTTTCAGATTCGGCATGCGATCACTTAACCATAACTCCGGAAACCGGAGGACATTGCTTCTGGGGATGCTTTGCGGCATAGCGGGTGTGCTGATTGACGGAATGGCCAGCATGAATCTCAGAACAATTCCGGTTGTAACAGGATTCTGGCTTATTGCAGGGATATCCACAACATACCTCAACATTCCCTATTTCGAGAAAACGTTCAGAATATTTCCGTGGATGAGAAACCTCCGATATATTCCTGCTGTAATATTTATCGGAGGTATGCTGTGGTATGCGCCAATAGTATACGATCAATACAATTCCGAAAAAGAATATCTGGACGGTCTTGTGTATAAATATCAGGGAAATATCATCGGTGCAACCTCGAAATTTTCCGATGCAATACGGTTTAATCCGCTGCATGCTGAAGCACGATTGTATCTTGCTGCAAATTATATCGAACAGAAACAATTTCAGGCAGGTTACGATCAGTTAACAGACCTTCTGACGTACCATCCTTATATTCCCAAGGGCCACCTTCTGAAAGCCGTGTGCGCATTTGAACTTGGAAAGTTTGATGAAAACAGAAAAGAAATGAATACCGAGCTCCGGCTGACCACCAATCCTCAATCTTTGTATTATGCTGCTCTATTCGCTGAAAAAAACAATCGACCACAGGAAGAACGGTACTATTTATTGACATTGCTTGAAAAATGTATCGCCGGAAGTTCAACCGAATATGTTCCTGCAGCAATTCAACGGTTGGGAGAGATATGCAGGACCGGTCACTCTTCTGAGTGTGATACCATCGTACAACACATTGTTGACATTGTTGAAAAATTCCGGGATATCCCTCCTGTTCTTATTGCGGCGGCGCAGTTTTTTACATCAGTTGAAAATGCAACTGAAGCGGGAAAGACCATTGCCACCGGACTTAAACTTCAGACATTAAATGGCGAACAACGACGAATCCTGGAAGAACTGCAGAAGGCTGTAGCAAAGCAATCGGACTGATATTTTGAATTCGCACCCCGTTTTACTATATTGATGCCGCAAAAAAAACATTGCCCGGTGGTGTAATTGGTAACACACTAGACTCTGGATCTAGGTAGTCCAGGTTCGAGTCCTGGCCGGGCAGCTTGAAAACCCCATCAGATTCATCTGTGGGGTTTTTTATTATCATCAACAGATTTTTTTTCTATTAAGATAAGATTAAAATTCGCCGCCTGAATTATCTACCCGGAGTACAGCCGCATTGAGTAATGATTATTTATCTTAAAAATCGCTCACAAACGCCTATTGTCAAAAGTGTATTGTTTTATTAATGGTTAGACCGGTCCGGAGAAGGTGATACATACAACTAATGTCACAACACGTTATTAAATAAAATGCGGAATGGGTGATTTGTATCACTAATTTTTTCTAATAATTTTCTAAATTTTACTTGACACTCTAGGATGAAAAAAGCATATTGTACCGTGAATCGGGAGAAACAGCGAGGCGGAGACGAATATTTGTCCTTCGCCAATCTTTCTCAAATTCCATTTTGAACTAAGAGTGTCTGCCCGGAGGGTGTTTATTTTAATCCGGGGAAGAATTATTCCCGAATTCACGCATCTGGTGCAAAGAAAGCAACACGAATAACAACATGAGATCATAAAGGGGCGTTCATTGCAATCGAATTCTGTACTATTTGTTTCACTTAACAGCGAACCGGTTACACAGGTCGTCGAGAAGCTTCACCGGGCTGACATCAGCGTTACTGCGGTAGAATCGTTAAACGATGCGGAAGAACGACTTCTCTCCCGAAGCTTTGAAGTTTGCCTCCTTCGATCCCAGGGTGTTTGCGATGCCCCGCTTAAGCTCCTCTCATTTTGCAAACAGCATACTATTGGCACAAAACACATTATCAGTGTCTCCAACGGATCCGTTGAAGACGCTGTGCGAATCGTCAAGGCGGGAGCACATGATTTTCTTGTGGGTGATTGTTCCGATCCAAGAGTCACAGAATCCGTATTGCGCGCCGCGACAAACTACCGGGAAACCCCGAAAGCCCTTGTCGACCTTTCGGTTCCCAGCAGCGAGGCAAACGCTGTTCTCGTAGGACAAAGTCCTGCCATTTGCGAAATCCGTTCGGCCGTGAATCTCGTGGCAAAATCTCAAACGACTATTCTGATCACGGGAGAAAGCGGAACCGGTAAAGAAGTTGTCGCCCGTCTTATACATCAGAAAAGCCAGCGCAGTGAGAGAGCATTTATCACAATTAATTGCGCCGCACTGCCGAAAGATGTCATTGAGAATGAATTATTCGGCCATGAGAAAGGCGCATTCACCGGCGCACTTACAAAGAAAGCCGGCTGTTTTGAACTTGCCGACAATGGAACGCTGCTCTTTGACGAAATTGCGGAGATGAGCATGGATACGCAGGCAAAACTGCTGAGGGCAATTGAAACGCAAAAATTCCGCAGGCTTGGCGGAAAAGAAGAAGTAAGTGTGGATGTCCGCATGATCGCCGCGACAAATAAAAGCATTTCTGCGGCGCTGAAGTCAAAGGAACTGCGTGAAGATTTATACTACCGTTTGAGTGTGGTGGAGATATTCATCCCGCCGTTACGGGAACGGAAGGAAGACATCGGTCTTCTGATTGAATACTTTTCAGCAATCTTTTCCGCGAAATACGGAAGAGTGCAGCCCCGTTTCTCCCCTGATACGATGGAAGTGCTCAATGCGTATGATTGGCCGGGCAATGTCCGCGAAGTACGCAACGTTGTCGAGCGCGCGCTTGTCATTTGCACTAACGACACGGTGACGCCACAGTATCTCCCCGCACGTATCAGAACGAAAGTGACTCCTGACGGACACATCAACATACCGATCGGTTGTTCAACGCAGGAAGCGGAGAGGATACTTATTCTCCAGACACTCGCCTCCGCCGGAAACAATAAAGCAAAAGCCGCAAAAATTCTCGGCGTGAGCCGGAAGACACTGCATAATAAACTTGCCAGCTTTCAGCAACTAAGCTAAACGATCCATCAGGGTCGGCTTAGCATTCTCTCCCCTACGCATACACTCCGAAACGTATCGCTACATTCAGCACGACGTAGAGTTATTTCGACCTGCCTGAAACTCGATTAAATAATTGATAAACCACCGGAAGGCGGGAATAACAAATCACTTCAATAACAACATCCGGTTGGTTTTTACGACATGCTCGGTTGAACCGTTGAAGGCAGAGAGCCTGTAATAGTACACGCCGCTAGAAAGTTTTGACGCATCGAACGGAACCGAGTATGACCCGATTTCCATTGCCTGATCTACGATTGTAGCAACACGTTCGCCGATCATGCTATACACTTCCAATGTAACATGGCTTGCCACAGGAACCGAGAATGAAATAACTGTAGAGTTATTAAACGGGTTCGGATAGTTTTGTCCGAGGGTAAATGATGATGGAACCCCTGCCAATTCCCTGTTCGAGGCAACCAGCATCATGGTTTGTGTCTCTGGACCTGTTCCACCATTTGCCTCCCCATATATAACCGTTTTTCCTGCACCTGTGAGCACCAGCGGTTCATTATTGCCGACACTCAGCGTGTACACTTCATTCGCATCTTTGACGTTCCATTCAATGGTCACGGGATATGAAACGGAGCTCATGGTAATCGGCATTTCAACGGACCGGGTTCCCGCAGGGTTAATAATGCGCGCGATACTTCCGTTTGACGTCGCCGAAGAAAATCTCACATCAAACACACCGTGTGGCGGAGGCGGAGGTAATTCAAAGTTGCGATTCTCACCAAGAAGATCAGGATCGGCTCCAAAGTACAGTGATTGAGCTTCACCCTGATCCGTGGTTATGGTAATACTATTCAGCGTATTCAAATCAAAAGAATGTTGCTCTTTTGGAGGGGCAGTCACAAGACTGGAAATAACGATTTTCCCGGGCTGAGAAGCCTGGACCCAATATCCTTTACCGGGATTAATAACGCTTGTGATATAGTTTCCGCGTGAATACCCAAATACATTGCCCGTGATGATTCCCGCAGGTATAGAAAAAAGATTTGCCACAGGGATAGCCGAGGAAACAGAACCAATAAAATTCCATCCCGGAGAAACATTAACTGTGTCCGCGGTAAATGCCGTACCGGCCATCCATACCTGATGTGCCATTGTCATTTTTACCCAATAGGCGGGTCCATTTTCAAGGACGTTCTCTACATTATATCCGTCATGAAATGAATACGCATCGGTAATTGCCAGGGGAAATATTGTTGTCTTCGTAAAGTCGGCAAGCCGTAAGGGCACGGAAACGATATTCCACTGCTTATCCACCGGAAATGAAAATGCCTGAGACGAATACATCCCGAACGTGGAATTTGATGAAGAAGAGTTATCGGTTACCGTCACAGAGTATGATCCCGAACTCGGCGGATATGTCTGCGTCCAGAGAGGCGGAGGTTCTACGTCTACTGTATAAGATCCGTTGGGAAGATCATAAAAATAATACCAACCGCTGGAATCTGTAAGCTCCGAATCCGTCACCGGTCCGATAACAGTCACATTCCATCCTGCCATGGCCGGTTCGTTTGTATCTTTCACTCTGTTTTGGTTTGAATCAAAATAGAGTTGGCCTTTAATTTTAGGAAGGGCAGCAGTTATTGTGGAAAAATTTCTGATCGCAGACCAATTGCTCGTGCCGTTAGTACTTGAAGCATTCACCCTCCAGTGATACGCGGTACCAAAATTCAGATTACTTAATTGATACGATGTACCTGTGACGCCCGACTGATCAACAAGCAGCGTTGAAAATGAAGAACTCAAAGATACTTGCACACGATATGATGTCGCACCGCTTGACGCATTCCAGCTTATCGTTACCGGAATTGGAAGTTCATTGGCTCCGTTGGCGGGAGAGTTAAGTGTCGGTACTCCGGGAGGAGGTGGCGGCGGAACAATTAATCCTGCCATAGCTTTCTTCAGCGCCTGGAGTAGCGGATCCCGTTGTCCAGCGGGGTTATTTTGCACCCAACCGGCATGTAATTCATAAATCATCACTCCGCCAATACCCAAGTTTTTCGCGTAATCAATTTTGTAGGCAATGCTCACAGAATCATCATAGGAGACCATATGCTTTACACCACTCCCGTCGGTAAACGAAAGATATGGTACTTTTGATGAATCATCCCAACGATATGAGTTGGGATATTGCGACAAATAGCTCAAAGCATTTGCATAACTGCGATACCACTGCCCACCATTTCGCAATTGACACGGGCCATCAACACCTGAAAATTCCCAACCATAGAACGGAATTCCCATAGCGATTTTCGATTTAGGAAATCCGGCATTGATCCAATTTTGGGGACCGTGATCTGCCAATGTCCATGCAGTCCAATTACCACCATTGTAGGCGCACTCACCCCGTTTCAGCGGAGCATTAAATCCGGCGTATGTTGAAGTACCCTGATCATAATTCATTACAGTAATTTGATCAAGTTTTTCAGCCATTGTCGGAATATGATAGGAATTGGAAATAAAGGAATACACAGCAGCTGTTATTATACCGGGAGTCGGCCAGGTGTTTAGCGTGTCGCGTAAGACAGTTAATAAATTAATAAAATCGGTTTGATTGTTCGGACCTTCCCAATCAACATCAACTCCATCATATCCCTTGCGTTTACAATAGGAAGAAATCGCGCCTACAAAGACCCGAATCTTATTGATATCATTACAAACCTGATCCATCTGAGCATCGGAATTCCCATAGATTCCGCCTATGCACAGAAGCGCCTTGACGCCATTTTTGTGAGAGTAATGGATCAACGAATCCTGAAAATTAATACTACGGTCATTATTCCCATTTCCGTACTGCAATTTCAGAGAGTCGCTGGCTTTGGTAATCGGGCTGAAGTACGGTGGTGTGGAAGCATCAGGATCGGCACTAAAATGAATAATGTGTGTGATGGCAGAGTAGTCTACCATCCAAGGCTTTAATGTCCAGATTGACCAATCAGGATAATAGGCCGTAACAAACATCGAAGCAGATGAAGCTGATTCTTCTTGAGCGGGAGGTTGAGATTGGTTTGATTCAAAAGCCGGATAATGTTTAAGCTGACTAAAAGCTGTTGCAGAAAACATTAGCAGAAAAAAAACAACAAAAAGTTGCGTCACGGAGGATTGCGATTTCCTCAATAGTGTCCCCTTTCAAAAGTACTATTTTGGTGTATCTGTTGGTTAACGAAGGCGCGGGAGAGTATTTTACTCGTTTTTATTTTCATAAAACTAACGAATTGTTTAAGATTATGCAAGCGAAAACTTTCCTAGTTACTTATATTTTTACGATATCTTAACGGAATATTGCGATAAATCGGACTTTTGTATCCATATTTACTACTATTCTTATTTCTCAAGCTGCCGAGGCTGTAAAGAGTAATAGCCCGGGACTTTAACCCCGGGCTATTTTTTTTCAGCTCTTAGATCGTATTACGATTACTATTTCAGACCAAGGTAATTTTATTTCACCAGCATCATTTTGTTTACTCTTACAAAGGGTTCAAGAGCCAACGCTGATCCCTGGTCATCCACTCTTTGCGCCGTAAAGCGATAGTAATATATACCTGAGGGCAGCCCACCCGCATTAAAGAGCACCTCAATTTTCCCGGCACTCATTTGCTGGCCGTTGTAAACAACAGATACTTCCTGGCCAAGTGCGTTATACACTTTCAGGTACACAACGGAAGGATTCGCAAGGTCAAACCCGATTGTGGTTGAAGGATTAAACGGGTTGGGATAATTCTGATAGAGCGCAAACGTACCCGGAACTGTTGAAGGCGGTTCTTCAACACCTGTCGACTGATCTATATGCAGTGCAAGTGAATCCGGGGTAATTGAACCGCTATACTCGAAGAGGAAGTAGCCATTCTCTTCCTGCGACACTGTAGGATGCGCGGATACCACAAACTTCTGACTGTCTTCAGGGGCTACAACTGCCTGTTGCGGTGAAATACTGAAGACAGAATTTGTCGAAGTTATGTTGTTGATTTCCAGATTTAACTCGCCATCATTATATACGGTAATAGTATCGGTTTTCAGTTCTTCGGGCTGAACCACTCCAAAATTTACAGGTATGGTTCTGTGCCGTAAATTTGCCGCACGCACACCCTTACCGGTCACTAACGCTGTATCCGTCGAGTTACCTGAATTTATAACAATAGCAATCTTAGCATCGTATGTCGTGCGCTGATTCGGCGTAAACGTGACATAGATTTTCTTGCTTGCCCCCGGCGCGATTGTTGTTCCGGTAAACGCGACTTCATACTGCGACAGTGATGACTGAATTTGAGACAGTGTAACGGTTGAAGAGCCGGGGTTTGAAATTGTGATCGAATCTTTCTTGGAATATCCCACTCCAACCTTACCGAAATTAATATTGTTTGGTGAAGCAACAACCGCGGCCGACACTGAAGTTGTGGTAAAACTTCTTACTTCCGAGAACTCGCTGGTCCCTGCAAGGTTCTTGGCGTTTACCCTCCAATAGTACAAGCTATTCAGATTCAAGTCAGCTAACTGAAATGAGTTGGTGGGTACAGTAGAATCATCCACAACAATATTTCCAAAAAGCGCATCCGTTGATACCTGTACTCTGTAGGTTACCGCGCCAATGGCAGCATCCCAGTTCAGGATTGCATTCACAGGCACATTTGTTGCCTGGTTCGCCGGGGAATTAAGAACCGGTAAGCCGAGCGGGACCGCGGCGGCATTCGGACTCACACGGAAGTCGTCAAAAATTACCGGGGTTGTTGAAACATATCCGCGAATCGCAAAATACCAGGATGGCGCTGTATGTACAGTATCCATCGCACTGAGAATTATGTCTCCATTGACAAGAACACACATTGTTTTATTGTCCGCAAGGATACGGAACGTCACAACGTCACCGACACGGATTTCATAATTTACCGACGCAAGCACTGTTCCATTCGCGTATCCGTTCGTTACTCTGTGAATTTCAACAAGGTCATTTCCGCTCTGTTCAGTAAACCGGAGACGATAACCCGATCCGGCTGCAAAATCTTTGCTGTTCATTTTCGCGTACAGCAGCAGAGAAGCATTTGAATAGTTACCGCTCTTTTGCTGAAGCGTAACGCTTGCCTCAGTTCCGCTGGTCATCATGCTGTCCCAGACCACACCCCCCATCGTATTTACTGTAAGACCATTGGTTGCCTGAAGCTTACTACTCACCACAGACATTATACCACCGGTATAGTTATCGAATGTTTTCCATCGGTTCGTTCCTGGCAAAGGACCGTCGGGACGGTTAAAATCATCCCTCAGGACAGCCGGATAAGGTATTGTATCCGCCGGAACAGGAGGTTGTCCGGAGCTAACAACTGTAAAGCTCCACGCATTCGACCAATTACCAGAGCCAGCCGAGTTAGAGGCATTGACTCTCCAATAGTAGGTCGTACTGTTGAGTAAGTTGTTCACCGCATACGATGTCCCAGTTATTCCACTCTGGTCAACAACCGTTGTCCCGAACGTTGAACTTGTTGATACCTGTACACGATAACCGGTCGCTGCGCTGACCGAACCCCAGCTTACCGTCGTACCTGTCGGTACATCCATCGTTCCGTCCGCAGGGGTGTTCAATACCGGTACTGCCGGCGGCTGAACAGGCGGTGGCGGCGGCGGTGGTGTTACTGTCCCTCCTACCGCTTTCTTTAATGCCTGCAATAACGGGTCTCTCTTCCCTGCCGGATTTGACTGTACCCATCCTCCGACTAACTCATAAATCATCAATCCGCCAATTCCTAAACTCTTCGCATAATTAACCTTATACGCTATACTCACTGAGTCATCATACGATACCATATGCTTTACTCCGCTGCCGTCGGTAAACGACAGATACGGCACCTTCGATGAGTCATCCCAACGATAGGAGTTCGGATATTGCGCAAGGTAATTCAACGCATCAGAATAACTTCTATACCACTGTCCGCCATTACGCAACTGACACGGACCATCGACTCCGCTAAATTCCCATCCATAGAACGGTACACCCATACCAATCTTTGACTTCGGGAAGCCTGCATTGATCCAGTTCTGAGGGCCATGATCTGCCAGTGTCCAGGCTGACCAGTTTCCTCCTGACGCTTTACATTCACCCGGCTTCAACGGACTGTTAAATCCGGCATAGGTTGATGTTCCCTGGTCGTAGTTCATGACCGTAATCTGATCAAGTTTTGCCGCCATTACAGGAACATCGTACGAGTTGGAGATAAACGAGTAGACTGCCGCCGTGATTATACCCGGTGTCGGCCAGCTATTCAACGTATCGCGTAAGACTGTCAGGAGGTTATTATAATCCGTCTTATTGTTCGGTCCTTCCCAGTCCACATCCACGCCGTCATATCCTTTGCGTTTGCAATACGACGAGATCGCACTTACGAACACCCGTATTTTATTGATATCGCTGCAGATCTGGTCCATGTTCGCATCTGAGTTGCCGTAGATACCTCCGATACATAACAACGCTTTAACGCCGTTCTTATGAGCATAATGGATCAGTGAATCCTGAAAATTGATACTACGGTCGTTATTGCCGTTGCCATATTGCAGTTTTAATGAATCGCTTGCTTTGGTGATCGGACTGAAATACGGTGGTGTGGAAGCATCCGGGTCGGCACTGAAGTGGATGATATGTGTCATTGCCGAATAATCCACCAGCCATGGCTTCATTGTCCAGATTGACCAATCCGGATAATATGCCGTTACAAACATGTTGCCGCTGGTTGTATCAGGTGGCGGCGGGGGAGGCGCTGAAGCTACTGTAGTGAAACTGCGTACTGCCGACCAGCCGCTTGTGCCGATGCTGTTGCGCGCGTTAACGCGCCAGTAGTATACCGTGCTGTTAGTTAAACCGCCTAATGTAAATGATGTACCCGCTATTCCGCTTTGATCTACAAGGTTTGAGCTAAATGAAGAACCCGTTGAAACCTGCACCTGATAATCAGCCGCCCCGCTGACAGATCCCCAGCTTAACGATGTGCTCAATTGAACTCCGGTAGCACCATTTGACGGTGAAGCCAGCACCGGTGCTGATGGCGGTTGCGGCACGGGGGGCGCAACAGTTACGAAGCTCCACGCATTGGACCAATTACCAGAGCCGGCCGAGTTGGAAGCATTGACTCTCCAATAGTAGGTCGTACTGTTGAGTAAGTTGTTCACCGCATACGATGTCCCAGTTATTCCACTCTGGTCAACAACCGTTGTCCCGAACGTTGAACTTGTTGATACCTGTACACGATAACCGGTCGCTGCGCTGACCGAACCCCAGCTTACCGTCGTACCTGTCGGTACATCCATCGTTCCGTCCGCAGGGGTGTTCAATACCGGTACTGCCGGCGGCTGAACAGGCGGTGGCGGCGGCGGTGGTGTTACTGTCCCTCCTACCGCTTTCTTTAATGCCTGCAATAACGGGTCTCTCTTCCCTGCCGGATTTGACTGTACCCATCCTCCGACTAACTCATAAATCATCAATCCGCCAATTCCTAAACTCTTCGCATAATTAACCTTATACGCTATACTCACTGAGTCATCATACGATACCATATGCTTTACTCCGCTGCCGTCGGTAAACGACAGATACGGCACCTTCGATGAGTCATCCCAACGATAGGAGTTCGGATATTGCGCAAGGTAATTCAACGCATCAGAATAACTTCTATACCACTGTCCGCCATTACGCAACTGACACGGACCATCGACTCCGCTAAATTCCCATCCATAGAACGGTACACCCATACCAATCTTTGACTTCGGGAAGCCTGCATTGATCCAGTTCTGAGGGCCATGATCTGCCAGTGTCCAGGCTGACCAGTTTCCTCCTGACGCTTTACATTCACCCGGCTTCAACGGACTGTTAAATCCGGCATAGGTTGATGTTCCCTGGTCGTAGTTCATGACCGTAATCTGATCAAGTTTTGCCGCCATTACAGGAACATCGTACGAGTTGGAGATAAACGAGTAGACTGCCGCCGTGATTATACCCGGTGTCGGCCAGCTATTCAACGTATCGCGTAAGACTGTCAGGAGGTTATTATAATCCGTCTTATTGTTCGGTCCTTCCCAGTCCACATCCACGCCGTCATATCCTTTGCGTTTGCAATACGACGAGATCGCACTTACGAACACCCGTATTTTATTGATATCGCTGCAGATCTGGTCCATGTTCGCATCTGAGTTGCCGTAGATACCTCCGATACATAACAACGCTTTAACGCCGTTCTTATGAGCATAATGGATCAGTGAATCCTGAAAATTGATACTACGGTCGTTATTGCCGTTGCCATATTGCAGTTTTAATGAATCGCTTGCTTTGGTGATCGGACTGAAATACGGTGGTGTGGAAGCATCCGGGTCGGCACTGAAGTGGATGATATGTGTCATTGCCGAATAATCCACCAGCCATGGCTTCATTGTCCAGATTGACCAATCCGGATAATATGCCGTTACAAACATGTTGCCGCTGGTTTGTGCAAAACTAAAACTGCAAATAATTATTGAGAGGAACAGGGTTGCTAGCATTCTCTTCATATCTCGATCTCCTGAAGAAACTTATTGTTACGCAGAAGTCGGGCATTCTTACATTACTCATATTGCCCGTTTTACTTAATCTGCGTCACAATACTAACAAACCCTCAGACTTCAATCAGATGCGTGCCATGCGTCACAAAATAGACTTAAATCCCTTATTCAATTTCAAATTTACGTGACGCGGCACACGCCAAAGTGAGTTTCGTCAAAAATGAACAGGTCAGGAGGAATGCCGGATGCGGACGAAAAAATAGTTGACAGACCATAAGGCCATTGTCTCTTACCGATATTATTTAAAAGGAGAAGTGCCAATGTTGTCAGGGCAAAAGGTTGTGAGGAAGGGTGACAGCTATAGCGGAAAAATTAAAAGGCCTGATTGAGAAATCTCAATCAGGCCCTGAGGTTGTGCGATCAGCAAATAATTTACTTACCTGCCAGAACAAATTGCTCCTGAAGATGTATTTTCGGAATTTGCGACGGTATTGAGGTAATTTCATCCAATTGAATCTTATATGACCGGAGGATAATCCCATTCACACGCGAAATATTAACAAGCCTCCGAAGAATCTCCGGCTTAATCGAATCACTTGCAATCAACACCTCATCAATTTTCCTGGTATGGACAAGGCGTTGTAATCTCCAATGTCCCCCGAAAATCGGATACCCGTTGATTCGTTTCCCTTCCAACTGCGGATCATCATCAAGGAATCCAACCGGATTATAATCAAGTGTATCATCATGCATCATCCGCTGAATAATAAGAAGTCCTTTGGCATCCGCACCATACACCAGGACATTTTTGTTCCCATGTTTATGTTCACGACGGGAAATATAGTGAAGCACGAGGAACGACACTCGCGCGCCTACGACAAATGAGAGTAGAAAGTAGAAATTCAACGTTACCAAAGTAAAATTGATTTCACCGAACTGCTTTGGCAAAAACGCAAGAACTGTGTATGTAACAGCTGTTGCGGCAATAACTGTTTTGAGGATTTTCAACAAATCGCCAATTCCCATCTGACGGAACGAACCTTTGTACAATCCCGCGACAGAAAATATCAAAAGCTGCATTCCAGTTACCAGAGCCAGCACCACAAACGTATGCTGATGCAAGCCTTGATCCGAAAATGACGGAAACACTAACCACTGGGCAAGCAGGAACGCGCCGACAATAAAACCCAGGTCCAGGAATCCCTGAAAGATTGTGCTATTCATCAGCGGCCATTCATACATCGGAAGCAGAACACCGTTGCGGAGAACCGCCATCTCTTTATACCGCAACTGGCTGATGCCAATAAACGTGGCGATCGCAACAGTTACCAAAATCAGTGAAGCACCGAAATTATTCGTGATTGTCACGGCAAACGCACCGATACCAAATGCGCACGACACCACATATAATACAAGCACAACACTGCGATGGGAAAGTCCCCGATCAATCAGCCGGTGATGAATATGACCCCGGTCGGGAAGAAACATGGTGACAAGTTTTCCCAGGAACGACGCCGAATTTTTCTGCTGAGGGAGAATGGAACGGAGCAGTCTTCTGGTCATCGATAATAACGTATCCATAATCGGTAACCCGAGGGCAAGCATCGGAACAACAATTGCAAAGGCTGTTGATCCCTTTGTCGAACTCTGAATGGAAAGAATCGCCAAAGAAAATCCTATAAACAAACTTCCTGAATCACCAAGGAAAATCCTTGCACCGCTGAAATTATAACGGAGAAATCCAAGAATAGCACCACCAAGCAATAATGCCATCATCGCTGTTGTCAGATCTCCTTTCAACAACGAAATAGCAAACATTGTAATCGATACAATAAACGAAACGCCGGAAGCCAACCCATCGAGCCCGTCGATAAGGTTAATCGCGTTAGTAATACCGACAACCCAAATCAGCGTCGCAGGATAATCCAGCCACCCCATGGTCAAAAGATCCGGACTGAACGGATGAGTTATGGCTGAGATTCTGAATCCCGCAAAATACACCATGGTCCCTGCGATAACCTGACCAAGAAGTTTCTTACTTGGCGTAAGAGGATGAAGGTCGTCCCATATTCCAAGGAGTAATACCAGCGTCAGCGAAATCACAAGCATCACGCCTGTATGGGGGCTTAAGCCCGAGAATGTGTGCAGGGATGGATCGAGATATACCGAAACCACCAGAGATAAGAAAAAGCTTGCATATATTGCCACCCCTCCAAGCCGGGGAATGGGGAGTTTGTGAACCTTGCGTTCATTCGGCTGATCGATAGCGCCAATCCGTTTCGCATAAGAAATCACGAGCGGCGTCAGCACCAACGACAGGAGAACAGGAACCAAAAAAAGAAAGTAATGCTGGATCAACATAGTGTCAAGAGTTGTTTGGTTGTATGAACCCGGATTTTAATCTCGTTTATGATTCAAATGATTCTGAAATTGCCTGGCGAACATTCCCGTCAGAAGTTCCGCACTTCACGTACCGGGGAAGATTATTTTCATGGATAAATCCTTCAGTACACTGCGCCGCCGCCGCATCAATCACTGTCCGGAGCTCCCGGATATTGCCGGGCCACTGATACGAACGCAGTAACGCTAAGGTTTCGGGAGCAACAGATTCGATTTTGGTGCCGTATCGCTCGTTCGACTCTTCCAAAAACTCTTTGATAAGCATCGGTATATCATCCCTTCGTTCCCTAAGCGGAGGAATATTGATGCACACCTGCCCCAGCCTGCGTGATGATTCTTCCCGCGTTCTATTGTGCAAGAGTTTTTCATCATACGGAATCGTAACACCTTCTATCGCGCGAACGTTGATATACACTTCTTCATGTCCCCCGACACGTCTAAAATGCTGCTGCTCAAATGCCGATAATATCAAAGTCTGAACTTGTTTCGGAAGCGACGATAATCTGTCAAAATAAATCGTTCCTCCGTTTGCCTTCTCGATAACTCCTGCATGAACAATTCTTTCAGGTACATTAGCGTTTTCCCATCCGAAAATTGTTTTCAACGTCAGGTGAGATGGCAATTCAGCACAATCCACATGGACAAACTTTCTCTCTGCCCGCGCACTTAACTGATGAATAAGGCTGGCGAGCCATTCCTTACCTGAACCGCTTTCACCAACAATGCGGACACTTAAATCGCTCACTGCCACTTTCTCGATCGTTTTAAGAATGTTTTGCATGTGAACGCCGTACGCGGAAACCGAGTCCTTTTCAAGGGACCTTGTAATTGAAGAGTATTTCATAGCAAAGATATTTTATAATGGGTTTAAAAGTTGTGATACAGATCAATAAAAAAGGGCTTTTTTAAAAGAATTCAGGCTTCAGCGTTATCTGTCTGTCCTGATACTTTCTGTTGTATCCCAAAGATCAAAACCAAGCGTAAACTGATATAAACGGTCAGTTAACCTGCTTGGGAGCATACCATATTCCAGATGCCATCTCCCTGCCCGCATACCAATACCATAGGTAGCAGCCTGAAGATCTTCATCAACAATATATCCAACCCGGAGAGCCACAAGACGAAGGGCAACATACTCCACACCCCCTTTATACCGCAACCCTTCCTGTTCAAAAACTTTTTCGTTTGCAAAAGATAATGTCAAATATGTTTTATTCGCTGAAGCCGGAAAACGTAATGACGCTCCTACCGTAAGTGTCCGCGGCAATTGCTGAGTGGCAAGAAAGGTTGACGTTCCATCAAAATTATACCTGATGCCGTTTCCAAAACCGGTAAAAACCGCTCCGTAACTCACCTCGGGTGATGGCGCATAAAAAACTGATACTGATCCTGAAATTGCCCAAAGGTTCTCTGCGGATGTTGTACCGTACCGTATTCCAAGTCCGGCCCCAACGCAAAATGTCGGGACAATTTCACGAGAATACGCCACATCATAGCCATATTGCACCGCTTTAAAATCAGCCAGGGGACTGGACTGGAGTGAACCGATATGATTTACCGACAAGCCCACTGCAACAACCTCACCTTTTTTCACAAACAAAGGAGTTGAGATATTTTCATTCATGATATTGCTTGTCCTGTCAAGGCCATGATTCAAGACAATAGATGTATTCTGCATATAAACCAATGATGCGGGATTCCAATACATGCTATTCACATTATATATGTCCGCCACAAATGCCTCGGCAAAACCCAACGCCCTCGCACCCGCATTAAATGTCCGCGGTCGAAACAATGTAGAGGTTTGGCCTAGCGATGCTACGGTAACAGTCAGACTGAGCGCCAGAATACTATAAATACTTATTAATCGTTTCATTTTCCGTGCGCCGATTAGTTATTAAAAACCTGGAAGAAACCGAAAATAAAAATTGCATCCCGCATAAAGTCCGACAACTCACGGATAATGTTCGCTCGTTTCGGAACAAAAACGGTATCTCCCGGGCGAATAACAGGAATGGATTCGATATTACCATGCTCCATATACCACGTTAAATCGACTTCGATGGGTTGCCGGTTTTGACCACCTCCTCGCAGAATTTTTATGTTGCGAAGGTCCGAATCCGGCGTTGTACCACCTGCTGTTGAGAGTACCTCGATGAGTGTAGCATCAGTAGTCAGTGTGTAATTTTCCTGCCTGGTAACCTCACCAAGCACTGTCACTTTTTGCGGAGCAGAACTGACTACCGTTATTGTAAGTTTTATTTCTCCCTGAATGTATTCAGAAAGCTTTTTGATCATTTGCTGCGTAAACTGCTCCTTCGTCAAACCGGCCGCCGTTACTTCACCCAACAGAGGTAGCGCAATCTGACCCAGTTCTTTGACTGTCGTCCGGGAATCAAATTCAGGATAGCCCCACACAGAGAGCTGGATCTGATCACCCTGCCGGATTACGTAATTATCAGATTGTGCCTCAGCCTGTATTGGCCGGCTTCCGGAACGGATAATCTGAGTTAAACTATCCTTGGTCATATCTCCGCTACTGCAACCTCCGGCGACAATCGCCAAAAAGAGAGCAAACAGACAAACTTTGTTGATTGATACTTTCATATTATAGAGGATGTTGTTATTAAGGCTAATCTTTGAGTTAATACTACCTGCCGAAGGAAGGAGCCAATAGCCCATTCCACAAACAGTTGAAGGCAGTGACATTACGGCAAACGCTGTGCCAGAAGAAAGATCTACGCACCAAAAATTCCCTAAACGTTTACATTCAGACTACCTGCTCATCCACCACTCGAAACATGCCATTTCATGCAAATCATAAAAAGTATTTTGAAACAGTAAGGAATGTTTTCCCCGTTTTAATAAATCGATAGCTCAATTTTCCCAAACAAAATCCTGAGCTTTTTCCTCTACAACGGAAAGGCTTTAATGATGTGTATACTTATTACACAAGCTCAAATTTTACTGCAAATTGCGGTATAAAAATTACACACTTGCCTCACCACTCCATTAACTGGATTCCGGCATACTTCCATAAAGGGTTAATACAGGCTCATTTATAGGTTTTATATTACCGTGCCTGTAAAATAATGGCACATCAATTGCAGTATGGGTAACGCATTTTAGTATATCGAAGACAAAAAGAAGGAATTATCTGTGCGTTCAGCCCAAATTACCTTGCATGAAATACTGACGGTATTTCGAAGACGACAACGTTTTTTCTGGATCCCTGTAGTGGTTGTTACAACCTTGTCGATCATCGGTGCATTCATGCTTTCAAATAAATATGAATCATCAACGACTATCCTGGTACAGCGCGACGAGGTCCTCAACCCTCTGATCAGCTACCAAATGGCTGTAGCCATGGCTTCTGAGGATCGTTTAAGAACATTTAATGAAATCATCTATAGCCGGTTCACAATAAAAAAACTTATCGACAGCCTCGGCATGAGTGGTCAGATCACCAGCGAGGAGGATGATCAGGTACTGGTCAACAGGATTCAAAACAGCATTGAAACAGAACGGAGAGGCTCGGATTCGTTCCGGATTACATTCACCGATACAGACCCGGCACGAGCACAACGGGCGACTCAGACATTAGCAAACCTCTTTATCAAAACAGTTCTACAGGTTGAAGGACAACGGAATGAACAGGCTGTTCAGTTTTTTGAAAAAAAGCTGGATGAAATCAGACAAAAATTTGAAATATCGCAAAAACTTGTCGTCTCCCGCCTTAAATCAAGAATTGATTATCTCCCGGACGAAACGCGACAGATGTATAACCAGGTCGAAGGATTTGAGACCAGGATAAATGAAATTGATACCAAGTTCAAAACATATCAGGACGCGCTTACCATTTTAAAAACATTTCCCGCTGCCATACAAACTGAAACCGGAAAGCAGGCGCTTTACGATCTGCAACGAATGGATATCCCGTTCGCCGCAGAGTTCGGTTTACTGGTATCGCGATATGATGACTACTCCCGAAGATACACGCCGAAATATCCCGAGGTAGTCAAGCTCGAGGGACAGATTCTTGAATTACTCCAAAGGGCTCAGAACGCAATTGAAACGGAATTAACAAAACTCCAGCCAAAGCGTGAAGACTACGAACAACGCCGCTCGCAGTTGGTGGACCGGTTAAAAGAATCTTCTGTCAGCCAGCGTGTTGATGAAGACAAGGAAACAGATTACAGCGTTTATAAACGTCTCTACGACGAAATGAAAGTAAAACTCGAGCAGGCGATCATGACGCGCGATCTTGGTTCGGGCGGTGAAAATCAGTTTATGATTATTGACCCCGCGCTGTTACCGCTCAAGCCCTCAAAACCCAACCGGTTACAGCTTGCAATTGCCGGGTTAGCATTGGGAATTTTCTTCGGACTTGTGGCAATCATTCTCAAAGAAATGCTTGATACCACCGTCCGGACGCCGCGCGACATTGAAATTTATCAAAAGCCCGTCATTGCGTTCATCACCGACGGACATCAGGAAATACAAAAATAACAGGTCCGGTTTCCGATTTTTCTCATTAGCAGAGCATAGATATGCAGCAAGACCAAAATTCAACATCAAACGAATTCCGCCAGCAACCGCAGGAAGCTTCAGGAACATCCGAGAATACCAAGATTGTTAGGGTTATCAAATCCATTATTGTCAACCCAGAGCTTGGCAAACATGTCGATGAAAGTGTAGTAAAATTCCAGTACTACAATGCGTTTAATTACTCACTGTTATCACGTGGTCACGAGAAAGTGAGTATGACGCTCGGTGTGACCTCTCCGAACCAGCGGGAAGGAAAAACTCTTGTCACATGTAACCTCGCCGTTTCGCTTGCGATGGGATCGAGGAAAAAAACCGTTATTGTCGACTTAAATGTATACAATCCGCGCCTCCACCAGATTTTTGGAACCGGCAGAACACCAGGCTTAGCTGAGGCATTACGGAACGGAAATATCCATGTCACCCAGACTCAGATTGAGAACCTGTCGGTACTGACAGCAGAAAATTTTGTTGAGGTTCAGGAAGGAACCGCAACGTCGGCTCCATTTTCAACATTTTCTTCTCAACCGATTTTGCATCCTGCTTTGAGTTTAGATCAGTTAGCGGCCTTCCGCGATGTTATTTATTCACTGGAACAGGAATATGACTTTGTCATCGTGGATATGCCTTCACTAAACACGCAGGGATTTCCGGTCCTCTATGCAAATCAGCTCGACGGGCTGATTGTAGTGGTGAACACAGGAAAAACGAAGCAGGAAGATATCAACGGTATATTCCACCAGATTAACGAGAGGCAAGTTCTGGGTTTTGTTTTTAACCGCTTTACCGACGGTACTTCCGCCTAAGCTGCGATATGATTACCCTCGGCGGCATGCTCGGATTGATGATACTTGCAATCATCATCGGAAAAAGAACAAAAGCAATCTATCCGTCATCATACATCATCATTGTCTTTCTGGTCCTCGCTCAGGTTATTTTGGTGTTGTATGCGATGTTTACAATGTCCGAACCTAAACCTTGAAGACGCATTATTCAACTATTTATCGGCATGCTTTCCAACATCAATATCAACCCGCGTATCAAAAGCTATCTTCAGTTCTTGTTCGGACAGGACGAAGAACAGGCACGCACGACCATTTTTCTCATTGCCGGATCAGTCATAGCTGCGGCCATGCTGGTCATGACACGGGGAAAGATTTCAGCCCCTGTCGCGTTTATAGCAATTTCTGTTGTTGCCATTCTCACCTTTTACCGTGTTGTCTGGGGGTTTCTTACGTTTGTGGGAATGGTGCTGACATTCGATCAGTTTATCCCCACTGAGTTTTTCGGCTCACGCACTGTTCTCGGCGTAGAATATTTTCAAAATCTGAAAAGCCTCCCTGCGTTAAGCGGCGTGGGATTCGCTGTTATGACGCCGATGGAAATTCATCTCTTTTTTATCATCATCGTCTGGCTTCTTCACATTGCCTTTAAAAAAAGAGTCATGCTCAATCGTGTACCGGTATCACCGGCAGCGATTCTCTTTTTTATCTGGCTGGCCTTTTCCTTTGTCAACGGCATGCGCCGCGGGGGAGATTTTCTGATCGCATTATGGGAACTGCGCGCATTAGGTTACCTGGGCATCATGTATTTTTTTGTCCCCCAAATCATCCAGACAAAAAAAGATATCAGAAACCTGATGTGGGTATGCATTGTTGCAATCGCCATCAAGGCATTCCAGGGTATCGCCAGATTTGTTTCTATTGGATTTACACTTGACGGATATTCCGTTTTGACAAATCATGAGGATCCGCTTTTCTTTATCTCCCTGTTCATCCTTTTTCTGACATTAAAAATATTCCGGCAGAAGGATAGACAGCGAACCGTCATAGCGTGGCTGATTATTCCCATGATTATCGGTTTTATTGTCGCGCAGCGCCGGGCGGCATTCGGTTCAGTAGCAATCAGCGTCATTACATTTTTTCTCCTCCTCCCCCGGAAGGAACAAATCTCATTTCTCAAGCCGCTGATACCTGTTGTTATTATCTTCGGATTATATCTCGCAGCATTCTGGTCAAGCGACGGTTCAAATATGATTTCCCGGCCTGCCGTATTTATCCGGTCGGCGTTTTATACGACAGAGCAAGGCGCCGCCGACAGTTACTCATCGAATTTTTACAGGGAACTGGAAAACTACGATCTGGCGTTTACCATCCGCCGGCTTCCGCTGACCGGAATCGGTTTTGGCAACAAGTATGATCAACCGATCACACTTCCGCTCATCCCATTCCCATTAAAAGACTATATCCCTCATAACGAAATACTCTGGCTCATGGTAAAAATGGGAGCTATCGGATTTTTCCTGTTCTGTCTTTTCATGACAACCTACATGTTTCAGGCGGCATCCGTTTTCTCAAGATTACATGACCCGTATCTCAAAGCGGTTTGCGTCGTGTCAATCGTCGGCATTCTCGGACAAATTATTGTCTCATATTATGATTTGCAGCTGACGTTCTATCGGAACATGGCATATCTTGGTTTAATCATGGGGTTATTGCCCTCACTTGAGCTTGCCGATCAGGAGGAAGAGGAAAAAATCCTCCCAGTGCAGTCCCCATTTGTCAATTCTCCATTGTAACACATGAGGAGCAACAGGTAATGGAGTTTTTGACCACATCGAAAAGATTTTTGAAACGGGTGCTGCCCCGCAGTTGGGTGTTTTATTTGAAGATGAAGCGCCACGCAAAAAAAATAAGCGTGATCACCATTGATGAAGAACCTGATTTTCCGCCACTTCATCATTTAGTACATCATGGAGATTCTGTTATTGATCTCGGCGCCAATATGGGCTTCTACACGAAATATCTTTCTGACCTGGTGGGGCCTTCCGGTCATGTGTACAGTGTCGAGCCTGTTCCATCAACGGTACAAATATTACGGTACGTTGTACACCGCCTGCACCTGACAAATGTCGAGGTCATCCATTGCGCCGTTTCGGATCATAACGGAACCGCGACAATGGAAATTCCACTCTTTGCATCAGGCGAGGAAAATATTTTTGAGGCAAAGATTATTGAAAGTTCGTCACGCAGCAAAGTTCAGACGGTAACTGTCGGGACAAAAACAGTCGATGCTTTGTTTCATGATGTTCATTCTCAGGTAACATTTATCAAGTGTGATATTGAAGGACACGAACTGCAGGCATTATCACACGCCAAGAAATTATTGTTTGAAACGAAACCGGCCTGGCTTATTGAAATATGGGGAAACCCTGATGATGCGGCGTCTGACGCGGCAAAAACATTTAAGATCTTTGAAGACGCAAAATATCAGGCGTTTTGGTTTAACGGACGCACAATGAAGAAACGCTTACCGGGCGAAATCAATGTTAATTATTTTTTCCTGACTGATGCTCACACGGAAATACTTCGACAACACTACGACATGAGTCAGGAAGTTTACCCTGCTGCGGTTCCCCATTGATGTTATTACATAATGAATATATGACTATCCCGGAAAAAGAAATAACCACACTGCCACATACTGGTACGGGCATCAATTCTCGAGAGGTATCGATACTGGGAGTACGTATCAATGCAATGAGCAAACATGATGCCATCGAGGCACTGACAGCAATGATTTCCGGTGATCGGAACATGGTTGCCCCGGTAAATCCCGAGATGATTATCGCCGCCCGGAACAATCCCGCATTCCGCGACACATTGAACCGCACATCATTAAACCTGCCGGACGGCGTCGGAGTAAAAATTGCGGCCCGTTTATACGGACATACCCGCGTTGAGCGTGTCGCAGGCATTGACACGATCGAATATCTGGCCCAACTTGCCGCGAACAACAGATTTTCAATATTTCTTCTTGGGGCCGCACCGGGAATAGCTGAACAGGCCGGACAACAGCTGCAAAAGAGATATCCCGGATTGCAGATAGCCGGCACGCATGCCGGATCTCCCCATCCGGACGAAGAAACAGAAATCTGCCAACGCATCATCGCTTCACGCGCTGAAATTTTACTCGTAGCATACGGCGCGCCAAAGCAGGAGCTCTGGTTATCGCGCAATCTTCACAAACTCCCTGTCCGCATTGCAATGTGCGTAGGGGGTTCATTTGATTTTCTTGCGGGCGCAACCTCGCGTGCACCGCAGTGGATGCAACATCTCGGCATAGAGTGGCTTTATCGCCTCATTCAGGAGCCGCGACGCTGGCGGCGCATGCTTGCATTACCAAAGTTTGCCGTTCTCGTAATCATCGAACGAATTCTATTCATATTCCGACCCAAACATTCATGAATGAAGATATTGTAAAATCTGTGGCACGAAGTTCCGCATCGCTGTTTGGGCAACAAATCGCTACATGGGGATCGAGTTTCCTCCTGATGCTCTTTCTCCCGCGGTATCTCGGTCCGGTTGATTACGGACGCCTCTATCTCGCGGAAATGATCACCGGCTTATTCCTGATTGTTATAGACTATGACGGACGCTATGGTGTTGCGAAACGCATTGCACGCGATAAAGAACACACTGCCCAAATTCTCAGTAACTCCCTCGGGTTCAGATCGATATTCTGGGCAATATCATTTATCAGCATGATAATTTTTTCATTCATCGCTGATTACCCCGTACCCGTAAAAATCATGCTTGTGATCATGGGAATTGAGATGATCTGGCTGGGCGCTAAAACGGTAGTCACCGGAACCTTCCTCGGGCATGAAGTTTTGCACTACTCCTCCATCGGAGCCATTGTCGAACGCGGTTTCATTGCACTATTCGGTATCTTTGCACTACTCCTCGGAGCAAATGCCATCCATATAGCAATCATTATGGTATTGGGGACATTGATCAATTTCTTTCTTTGCACCAGGTATGCCCGCCGGATCATCACGCAAAAACTCCCTCCAATTGACTGGAAGGCTTCGAAAACGCTCATTGTTGAAGGTGTTCCTTACCTCCTCTGGACAATTTTTGCAGTCATCTATTATAGAATCGATACCGTCATGCTTTCCCTGCTCACACCCGAACAAGTGGTTGGCTGGTATGCCGCTTCTTACAAGTTTTTTGACGTTTTAACGTTCGTCCCGAGCATATTTTCATTATCCATTTTACCCATTTTGTCAAAACTTTATGGAAAAGAAAATATGATGCTTGCGCGCACATCGCAGAAAAGCCAGGAGTTTATATTAATTGTCGGAATTCCCATCAGTATCGGGGTATTTACGTTTGCGGACCATATCATCAGTTTCTTTTTCGGATTGCAGGGATACGGACCGTCGGTAATGAATCTCCAGATTTTCTCTGTTGGAATATTACTGGTCTATATCGATATGGTTCTCGGAACAGCTGTCATTGCATGTGATAAACAAAAGCAGTGGGCAATGACATCATTCTCGGCGGTGTTTGTCAATATCACATTGAATTACTTTATGATTCCCTACACACAAACAGAATATGGAAATGGCGGTATCGGCGCGGCAATTGCTACAATCATTACGGAATTTTTCGTGATGGTTTCTGCAATTTCCATTTTACCAAAAGAGCTTTTCAGCCCGTCGAGCGTTATTATTTCGCTCAAAGCAATAGCCGGCGGACTCCTCATGGGAGGATTCATATTGGTCATGCGAACATTTATGCCGGTCCATTGGATTGCGCAGGCTGTTATCGCAGGATTTTTTTATTTGGGAGTATTACTTGCACTGAAGGCCTTCAACCCGGCAGAAATTCAGTTTGCTAAACAATTTCTGTCATTCGGCAATCTGAAGGGCGCATTATTTCCTCCGAAAGGAGCTGATGTATGAAGATCCTCCACATCATGCCATACAGTCCAGTTCCGCCGGTTTTCGGCGGCGCATTGCGAATGTATCACTTGCTCAACATGATGTCGCGTAACCATAACGTCACTGTCATCGTGTTTGGCATGGAGGATGGGCTTGCTGAATTCAAAAAAGAGTTCGGTGACCGGTTGACGGGAATGCACTTTGTCCCATTTCGCTGGACACGCACATACAGAAGATACGCGCAGCTGCTGTCTTTCGCGTCTAGCAAAAGTTTTATGCATTCAATTGTATACTCAAAACAAATGCAGGAAACAATTTCCAGGGTACTGAACACCGGGTCGTTTGATCTTATCCAGACTGAGTTTGCCACTATGGGATGTTATAGTCTGCCGGATGGCATTCCTAAAATTCTGGATTCACACAACGTTGAGTATGATAATTTCCGCCGTATCTGGCTTAAGTCGCGATCGCCGTTGCGCAGGCTACACTATTACGATGAATACAAAAAATATTATCACGAAGAATTAGCAAACTACCGTAAACAAGATGTTTTGTTTGTTACATCTGAACGGGACAAGCAGATTCTCGATGAAGAACTTCCTCTTCTGCCGAAGTATGTTATACCAAACGGCGTTGATGCAAAATATTTTGCCCCTTCAGAACAGACTCCTGAACCTTACTCATTGGTCTTTACCGGGGCAATGTCATACGTTCCGAATTATGACGGAATGCTCTACTTTCTTGACAATATTTTTCCATTGATTCAGAAGGAAATCCCTCAGATTAAGGTGTATATCGTTGGCGGAGGACCACCGAAGGAGCTTGTTCAGCGAGCAAATGAACACATTGTCGTTACAGGATATGTTGATGACGTCAGGCCTTATGTCTACCGCTCCTCGGCGTTTATCGTCCCTCTTCGTATGGGAGGAGGCACCCGATTAAAAGTCCTCGAAGCCATGGCAATGAAGAAACCGATTGTCAGCACCAGTATTGGCTGTGAGGGTATCGAGGTAACGCACAATGAATCAATTCTCATTGCAGATGAACCTGTAGCATTTGCACAGCAAACGATTCAACTTCTTCGCAATGCGAATGTCCGTAATACGCTGATCTCCAATGCGTACGTATTGATGCAGTCGCGGTACGAATGGAACGTCATCGGAAAGCAGGTCGAAGAGCTTTATACTCAAATCTGTCACAGTCATAAACACGAACCGGTAATCGCATAACACTATGGCAGCACATCCCACATTCTTCCACAGAATTATTGAGCGCTTTCAGCGGCACTCAGTATGGGATCATATGAAAGGGCTCTGGTTTTCACGAAAATTTCAGAGTCATGGCATTCTTGTGGTCTCGGGCGGACTACCATTTCCGAAACTATTTAATGAAGGCGGCGAGGTCGTGGTGGGAAATTGCCAATTCTACAGCGGTGTTCGAATGGAAGTTGCAAAAGGAGCAAAACTAAGCATCGGCAAAGGAACGTACATCAACCGCAACACTGTTATCATAGCACATAAATTGGTTGAGATCGGACGCAAATGTGCTATTTCGTGGGACGTCGTTATTATGGATTCCGACATGCATTATACCACTCCCGACGGAATCGAAGACAACAGACCGGTCATCATTGAAGATTTTGTTTGGATAGGTTGCCGGTCCATTATTCTCAAAGGCGTTCGCATCGGAAAGGGCGCTATTGTTGCGGCCGGAGCGATTGTCACGAAGGATGTTCCTCCCTACACTGTTGTGGGCGGTGTACCGGCCCGTGTATTACGCGAACTTGACCCAGCTACATCTGCGGCACTTCATGGAAACTAATGAACTTGACATAGTACGGGAACCGTCGATACGACCTCAGGAGAATCTGAAGGTCCTGATCTATCATCGCATCCTTGATGATCCGCAAACATGCAACGAAGAAAGAGCCATGTGCGTGCAGACGGACGAATTCAGGAACCAGCTTGCATTGCTGGAACGCTGGGGGTTTACGACTATCACGTTTCATGATTACCGTCTCTATCTTGAGGGCGCACTGAATCTTCCGCGCAAGCCAATCATCCTTACTTTTGATGACGGGTATGATGATATTTACAGAAATGCATTCCCGCTTCTTCAGGAGTTTGGAATGAAAGCGGTCGTATTTGCCATTGCGGACAGTCAAATAAAGACAAACACCTGGGATGCGTTCAACGGTGGCCCTTCACGACCGTTGATGAACCCTCAGCAGATCCTTGAGCTTCATACTGCAGGATTCGAAATCGGCTCTCATTCATTATCTCATCCCGATTTGTCTTCTGTCTCAAAAGAAATTGTGTGGGAAGAAATTTCCCGATCGCGCATGTTGCTGGAAATCCTTCTCAATGCGCATGTTGAAAGTTTCGCCTATCCGTATGGTCTGACAACCGAGTCTGTTAAACGGATGGTTGCTGACGCTGGCTACACCACAGGTTGCGGTGTTTATTCCGGGCCGGCAAGATTCGGCGAAGATCCGTTTGACATCAGACGCATTCTCATCACCAACGGCATAGGAACACTTGGATTTGCCCTGCGCGTCCTTTCTCCGTATGAATACTACGGATGGTTCAAATGGAAGCTGAAAAAATTTATTGCACCATTAAATAATTCCAGACCGCAGGCGTACGCACCACTGTCAGCCGGTACCCCCTCCGCACCATCTTCGGGGAAAGTTCTATGAATACCAGTCAGTCATATACAAAGCTCCCGGTTGAGGAAAGTTTTCATCCTGCGAACGGACAGATAGCTTCACAACAATTGGAATTACGGCCCGCGGCAAGCTTTGAGGAAATCGCATCGTTGCGTGAAGAATGGAATTCCTTAGTAACAGAATCTTCATCGACGATATTTCAGACATACGAATGGCTCTCGACATGGTGGGATTATTTCGGCAAGCAACACGGGCGCACACTGCAGCTTCTTCTCATTTACGACGATCAACGGCTGGTAGGAATCGCGCCGTTATTTGTAAAGACAGCTTACATTTTCGGCAGGCCGGCATACCGATGCCTTTGTCTGGTGGGATCTGGAGATGCGTTTAATCGTTCATTCGGAATGTTTCTTGACGACGGTCCGAGCGATTATCTTGATATTATTGTACATCCGCAATTTACGTCCGCGGCAGCGCAACATCTGAGCGAATACCTGAAAAATAATTCTTCTTCATTTGATGAAATAGAATTGCTGAATCTGCCTCAGGGAAGTTTTATACACACGTCACTCCTTCCTGCACTGAGAATATCCGGATATGTGTGCACTGTTACCGAGGCGGATGAGTGCCCACGACTGACAATGAACAGTTCTGTCGACGAGCTGTTGCATTCTCTTGATGCCAGCATACGGAGACGATTATCACAGGCGATAAAAGCGGCAGCGGAAAAGACCCTTTTCGCACTTCATCCCCCTACATCGCGCGCAGACGTGATCGCAACACTGGATGAGCTTATGATCCTTCATCAGCGCAGGTGGAGAAAAATGGGATATCCCGGACTCTTTTCAAAAAAGGAATTTTCTGATTTTCAATTTGCCATCACACGCGCTTTTCTGCCGAACGGCTGGATTTACATTAAGAGAGCCGTTGCTGAAGGCCGCACAGTTGCGGCACGTTTCTGTTTCATATTCAACGGAAGATTTTATGACTACCTATCCGGCTTCGCAGATGACTCACCGGCCGCAAAGCGCCGGCCGGGAATGGCCGTACTCCTTGCAATGATGCAGGAGTTATTCGACAGCAATGTCCGTGAAATAGATTTTCTTCGGGGTGATGAGGCTTATAAGTTCGAGTTAACATCAACATCATTCAAAAATCTTAATATGGTCTCATCACTTCCAACCTCGAGGAGCAGGTTCGAGCAGTTTCTGCTCAACATAGCCCGCGGTAAGTCGTTTATTGCCTACCTCCTTGAACGCGAATGGAACCTGCTGAAAGTTCAGTATCACGAACACAATATTCCAAAGTGCCTTTATTACTATGTAAAATTCAGGACAGGACGATTTGTTAACAAATTTTTCCAAGCGTCAACCGCTCCAGAACAACAGAAGTAACAGCAAACACCTATAGCTCAAACTATGTCTAAGAAAACAAATATCTCAACACTTACGGTCGTTACGACCGGGATGGAGCGGCCGGATCCGGCAGATGTCATCCGCCGGGAAGAAGCGGATGAGTTCCCGAGAGTTTCTACGTTTCAGCAGGTGTTGAATTCGACACTGCTGGAAGACCGGTTTATCAGAGAAGCAACCGGATTGAGGGGATTGCTCTACAAAAAACTGCCGTTAGTCATAGCTCAGGTTCTGGAAGCGTACAGAATCCGCAAATCGTATGATGTTATTATTACCTGGTCGGAAGCGCGCGCTGTACTGTTCGCATTGCTCTTAAAAATTACAGGATCAAAAACGCCGCACGTTTCCTTAATGTACTGGATGTCTAAACCGAAACAGGCGGCATTGCTGAAACGTGTTCATTCACACATGCACAAGATTGTAACATGGTCATCCGTTCAACGAACATTTGCCATAGAACAGCTCGGTGTTGCTCCTGAAAAAATTATTCTTGTCAAGCATCCGGTTGATCAGAAATTCTGGAGGCCTATGAATGTGCAGATGGACACGATATGCGCCGTTGGTTCAGAGAACAGAGATTATCCGACGCTCATTGAAGCGATGCGCGGGCTTGACATCCCGTGTCATATTGCCGCGAAGGATATAAGGATTGTCGAGCAACATCGTGCGACGACAGTTGATGCCGCAGCCTTTCTCGGCACGCTTCCGCCGAACGTGACTGTCGGTCAGAGGCCATATCTCACATTACGTCAACTCTATGCCAGGTCGCGTTTTACTGTTGTCCCACTATTACCATCCGACACCGACAACGGCATCAGCACTATTTTAGAGTCAATGGCTATGGGCAAAGCTGTGATTTGCTCCAGAACAATAGGTCAGGTTGACGCAATCGAGGACGGTAAAACAGGGATTTTTGTACCGCAGGGAGATGCGAAGTCCCTGCGGGAAGCTATTGTATATCTTTGGAACAATCCTGAAGTTGCTGTTCGTATGGGTGAAGAGGGGCGAAAGTATATAGAGCAACACCACACTCTCGATAAATTTTGCAGCGATGTCAGGGCAGTCGTTGAGAATGTTGCAGGCAGAAGCATGAGCCAACACGGGCAACACAATAACACATCGGCTACCGCACGCGAGCGCATGACTGAATCAATAACACAAGCATAAGTTAAAATATCTGCTCTATGAAAACACTCACATTACTGACAACAGGATTGCAAAAACCCAGCCGGGCCATGGAAGAGGCCGACCAAACTCCCCGGGCCTCGTTATACGAACAGGAACTTCAAACCGAAATGGCGTATGAGGAATTTATGAACCGGGCACCAGGCATTCGCAAGTTTATTTATAAGCGATTGCCCGTCCAGGTTGCGCAGGTTATTGAGGCTTTCTTCCAGAGAAAGAAATATGACGTGATTATTTCATGGTCGGACCCCCACGCTCTCCTGTTTGCGTCAATACTAAAACTTACAAGAGCGAAAGCTCCCCATGTTGCAATGATGTTCTGGATTTCAAAACCAAAAAAGGCGGCGATATTAAAACGGGTTCACACACACATTGACAAAATTGTGTTGTGGACATCTAAACACAGAGATTTTGCCATCAATGAACTTGGCATTCCGCCTTCAAAAATCGCGTTCATCAGGTACTATGTTGACCAAAAATTCTGGCGACCAATGGACAGGAAGACAGATATGATCTGCTCAGCCGGCGTAGAGATGAGAGATTACCCGACACTTATTGAGGCGATGAAAGGGCTTGATATCAAATGCCATATCGCTGCCGGGATTGCGCGCGGAAAATTGTTTTCCACCGTCACTGCCATCCAGGAACAGGGCCCGCTTCCCGAAACAATTACGGTCGGAAAAATGTCACCAACGGAATTGCGCGATCTCTACGCCCGTTCCCGTTTCGTAGTTATTCCGCTTTTACAATCTGACTCAGATAACGGACTGACCGTTTTACTGGAGGCTATGGCAATGGGTAAGGCTGTCATCTGTTCCCGCATCAGGGGCCAGGTCGATGTAATTCAAGAGGGTAAAACCGGAATATTCGTCCCACAAGGCGATCCTAAGGCGTTGCGTGAAGCAATTCTCCACCTCTGGAATAATCCCGAGCTCGCTGAACGAATGGGCCGTGAAGGAAGGGCATATATCGAAAAAAATAATACCTGGGATCAATTTGTTCAGAACATCAAACAGATTGTGGAAGAAGTTCATTCTCAGAACACAGCAATCTCAACCAAGAATAGCGCCAAACAATCTTCATTACCAGTGAATGCAACCGGTTCTACAATATCTTATTGATACCGCAGTCAACGCACCTGACTCACCTGCCATCGTTTGCGACGATCGGGTGGTGTCATACCGGGAATTTATCAACAAGATACATTCTCTTGCAAACCTTCTGACTCAGGAAGGCCTGAAAAAGGGTGATCGCGCGGTTATTCTTCTCCGTGATAAATCCGAATTTTTGGTTGCCTGTTTCTCACTGATGAACATTGGGGCGATTGCCGTTCCCGTACCTGAACATATTACGCTGCATTCATTACAGGAAATTGTGAAAGACTCAACACCTACATTATTAATAACGAGCGCAACCGAGCTTCCGGACTTTCCTCGGCTACGTTCCAACATTACATGCAATCTCTTTCTCCTGGAAGAAAAGAATATTTCCGCGGACTACTCACATTCCATCGTCCTGCGTGAACAACACTCCAGCACCGCACCTGTCAAAGGAAATGACTTCGCCGGGGCATTTAGTGAAGATAAAGCGTTCATATGGTATACCACCGGATCCAAAGGAATGCAGCAGGGCATCGTATTCTCACAAAATAATATTATTTGCGGAGCTGTACGGCCGAACGCATTGACAGGAACATCCTCCAGCACACGTGAGTGCATTATGATGCCGCTGGCGCGGGAATTCGGTTTCAGCAGATGCTGTTCTCTCTTCTTTGCCGGCGGAACAGCCATTCTCAGCAATACGGTTTTTGACCCGGTATCAATGATTCAGAGTGTTTTGCGATACCGCTGCAATGCGTTATCGCTCATGCCTTCTGTCATTACCAGCATGTTCGGTTATCTGGAACCTATGATCCAGCGAATAGGCGCACAGATTTCACTTATCAATATGGAAGCTTTTTCCATGTCTGCCGAGCATAAACTCCGGATGAAGGAACTGTTTCCCAACGCGAATATTTTTATGCACTACGGTACATCTGAAGCACCTCATTCAGCTATTTTGAATTTCAATGCCGACAACAGCAAACTCGAGACCGCCGGCCATCTTATCCCCGGCACGGAGATTTGTATTATTAGTAATCATGATTCAAAAGAAAGCGCCGTAGAAAGCGGTGAAGTTCACCTCCGTGGCGACAATATTATGATCGGTTACTGGAATAATGATGAACTGACCAATACAACTATCACCAGCGAAGGATGGTGTAAAACCGGAGATATTGGTTTCATTGACGAAGAGAAGTATCTCCATCTCACAGAACGAAATGACGAAACGATTATCGTGGGCGGATTACGATTTTCTTCTCTTGAAATTGAAGAACATGTAAAAAGATATTTTCCTGAACATGAGGTTTTTGTTGTCGGCATTCCTGACCCGGCCGGGATACTCGGTGAGATACCTGTACTTTGTTATAAGGCGAACAACGGGAAAACATTAACTGCTTCAGACCTGTCACGGGTTCTTTCCAATAAGATCGACGGGGTGAAAATCCCGCGAATCGTGTATAGAATAGAAACCGATACAGCAGAACAGTCGAAATTGACGCGAAAAGATTTGCGGTTGAAATTTCTTAACCAATTTTCAAAATCGGCACAGCACGAACAGCAGCCGCAATACAACAAGGAGCAATATTCACCGGAACACTGATTTACTATCGTCCATGCGACGATAATCACTAAACGTCTTGATGCAAAATCTGACAACTATACAAAAAGAGTACTCTCACACCCGCACGCATCAACAAGTATCAATGGATAAATGCACCATTGAGATCGTACGGACGGAACAAGAGTTTGATGCCATTGAAAGCGAGTGGAACAGGCTTGTCGAAGAATCGCCTTGCACGGTATTTCAGACGTTTGAATGGGTACGTACATGGTGGAAATATTTTCACCGCCGCCACGAATTGAAAATCATGCTATTCCGGGAATCCGGTACGCTTGTGGGTATCGCACCAATGTTTATTCAGCGCGTGCGTGTGCTTGGCATTCCGCTGGCACGCAGGCTGCAATTTATCGGCTGCGGTCTTTCAGACTATGCCGATTTCATAATCGCACCGGGGCGTGAGCAGGCAGTGCTGACCATTTTCGTAAACCGGATTCTCAATGTTGCAGAGAAATGGGATATTCTTGACCTGGAAGATGTTAATGAAACGTCTCCCGTGTTTCAGCATCTGCCGAATCTGTTGAGGCAGCATAATCTTCCGGTATACCGATATCAGGGCAACGTCTGCCCTCAGATTGCATTACCGGAAACGACGGAAATGCTGATGCAAAATCTGGGGTCAACTACCGGATACAATTTTCGGAGAAAATTTAAGAAATTGCAGTCGGGGTTTACTACAACAGTGGAATTATATCGTTCTGAAAATGACAACCTTGAAAAAGCGTACGAACAATTTTCGTTTATCCACGGTAACCGGTGGAGAAGCCAGGGGTATCCAAGCGCGTTTGATAAGCCGATACATAGCGCATTTCACATTGAGATTATCTCCAAATTCGCAAAACGGGACTGGCTGAGGATGTTTTTTCTTAAAGCAGACACCCAACCTGTAGCCGTGAATTTTTCGTTTAACTACAAACAACGCATCTACATGTATCAAAGCAACGCGTATGGTACAGAGCAAATCATGAAATGCAGTCCGGGATTTCTTATTCGCGCCATTGCCATGATGGAAGGAATTGCTGAAGGATGCAGGGTCTTTGATTTTCTTCGCGGCGACGAAGACTATAAGTATAAGGAATGGAAGGCCGTTGACAGCAAAAACTGGTTCATACGCACATCATCGCCCCTCACGGCAAATAAGGCAAGATTTTATCTCTACCTTTTGCTCGAGTTATTAAAGAAGGCCAAAGAACGTTTTGCAAGAGAATACTATGAGTTTAAACGATTTAAAATTGTTAAAAAACCGACCGTCGAAATGACGGCAAATTATTGTCTCACGAAGTTTGCTCATCTCGTTCGTCTCGGTGCCTACTTTATTTCGCGGCATTCGCCTCTGGAATCGATCATCGTCGGTGGCAATGGTTCGGCGGTTGGTTTTGATCCCGCCCGGAGCGCTGAACGTTTTCATAATGCGTCACTACAGACCTACACTCTGGGTGAAAAAATCACCCGTGTTATCCGTTCTTACAAACTCAATAATCTGCTCTGGAGAATACGCGCGCGAATCTACAAGCCTCATGTTGTCGATGCCGTCACTTCCCAGCATTCCGGCCTGATCAAGATTGTCGAACGGGGACCAGAACGGCAACTCATTCTCGACAATTCGACCCACTCAATATTTCTCCACCGCGGAAATTGGAATGAAATTAAACGCGAGTATTGGGGCGCGATGTGTACTTCGCCGTTTACACTTCCAGAGAAACCCGAGATCCTGCTGTGCGGTTTGGGGGGAGGAACAATCCTTCATCTGCTTCAACGGTCCATCCCTCCAGGTTCAGTTACGGCCCTGGAAATTGATCCGGTCGTTATTAACATTGCAAAAAAACATTTCAGCCTCGAGACTATTCCCAATGTTACGGTCATTGAAGGAAACGCAGTTACAACGTTGCGGAAGCTTCAACTGCTCAATAAAAAATTTGATTTGATACTTGACGATGTCTTTTACTCAGTAACGGGAACGTTATCCAACTATCAGCGATCGTTCATAAAACGGCTCTCTTCCATGCTCACCGCGGAAGGCACGATTATTTTTCAGCGCCCCATCGACAGGCGGGAAGATGATGTTGATGCCGATAAATTCGTAAAAGCGCTTCGCAATATGAATTTCCAGGTTCAAGCAAAGAAAATCCGTCAACGATGGTGGAATAATGTCATTTACTGTAAACCGGACGCATCATGGCACAACTAACAGCCCGACTCATTACCGCAGATTCGGAGTTTGATGCGCTGGAGAATTCCTGGGTTTCATTGCACAATGATGCACAGGGGACAATTTTTCAAACATTTTCCTGGATCCGGCTGTGGTGGAAAATTTACTCGTCAGCCAACACCCAGTTACGTATTCTGACAATTTGGAATACTCACCAGCTTGTTGGTGTGTTTCCTGTGTTTATTGAAGTCAATAATTTCATCATCTTTAAATTTAAACGCATGCGGTTTATGGGGACATATGAGGTATACGGCGAGTACACGCCACTTCTACACCCGGCATATGAAACTGAAACCGTTCAGCACATAGCTGCATTTTGCAAAGAAGAAATAGAAACAAAACGATGCGACGTCATAACTTTTTTTCGTTTTCCGTCAACGTCGACAGCAATGACATCGTTACTGCAGACACTTAGTACAAACCGGTACTATATGAAATCAGATCCGGAAGCCGTAGCACGCGTCACGATGAATCTTCCCGGAGATTGGACGACGTACCTGAACGGATTATCCCCGACGGAAAAAGAACTTCTCAAGCGGCGCATGCGCTCACTTGAAAAGCACGGAGCAAGCGTGGAGATAATTACCGAGCTTTCGGATCATGAGTTTGATGATTTTGTACAATTGCATACGTCTGCATGGAGTGATAAAGGTATCAGCGGCTATTTCGGTTCGAAACGATTTGAACAATTCCAGCGAATGATAACCAAAGAGTTTATGCGACAGGGGGCATCACGACTTTATTTTTTTAAGAAAGACAGTATCAGGTTTGCCGCTGTCCATGCATTTTATATGAACAAACAATGCTGCTTCTACCTGAGCGGGCTCAACAAACATCATGAACTTATCCGGTACAGTCCCGGAAAAGTTCTTCTGAGTTATGTTATCAAGGATGCGATCTCCAAGCATTACGAAGTATTTGATTTTCAGGGCGGAAAGGAAGATTACAAGTTTCGCCTGGGGGGGAAAACAACTGGTTTTGCAAAAAGCGTGATTTGGAAAAAAGGCTTTCACTCAATCATAGTATTTATGGTGCTTGCCCTGCAGGGAATGGTAAATTTTCTCGTCGGCGGGGTATGGATGTATCATATCCTCCCGAGATGGCATAAGCTGACCTCGCGGATCTGGTCATCAAGGCATCATCATGCGGCTCTTGCTTCATCGCTATTGTTATTGCCGGAGTAAGCAGCGTGCGCGTGGAAGAATTTTCGACAACAGAGGAATTTAAATCTTTAGAACCGATTTGGAACACAACATTGAATAATTCATCACATCCAACCCTGTACCTCACGTACGAGTGGCTTTCAGTATGGTGGAAGTGTCATCAGACCCCTGAGAAAAGGCTATACATCCTTGTTATCCGGGATGATGAAACGGTATTTGCGATTGCGCCTTTTATGATTATCACCAGGACAATATTCGGAATACCGGTTCGCACTATTTCCTTTCTTTCAATGATGCGGTACGCGTATTCAGCACTTAATTGTTCTGGTTCTCTCGATATTATAGTGACACAACGGCATGACGAAGTTTTTCAAGTACTCTTCGCGCATCTCAACGCAAACGCGAAACGGTGGGATTACATGAGGCTGCATCCGGTTCCGGAAAACTCATATACACTTAAAGCGCTGCAACAGGCTGCGACATCACAGGGGTTCCCATTTTCCACACGATTGGTCTTTGCCAGCGCGTGCATCACGGCGGCAACCTGGGAAGAATACACAAAGGCTCTTTCTCAGACGTTCAGAAAAGGCAACCGCAACATGTTAAATCGCCTCGCCCGAAGCGGGGCTGTAGAATTTATCCATGTCGATGGTTCAACCGATACCGGTGACGCATTGCAAAAACTCCTTTCCATCGAGAAAAGAAGCTGGAAACGCGGAAATGGCATTGCGATTGATGCACCACAATACAAAAACTTTTATAAAGAGATATTTCACATTGCAGGAAATCACGGCTGGCTCCATCTCTGGATGCTTAAAGTGAATGAAACCTATATTGCCTACGATCTCTGCCTTGTATTCAATGGATCGGTCGAGGTACTGAAAGGCAGTTACAATACATCCTTTCGCGAATACTCTCCCGGCAGAATTATTTTTTCAAAAGAACTTGAATATTTTTTCCAGAATGGGATCCGCAAAATCAATCTATTGTGGGGTGATCTCACGTACAAATTGCGGTGGGCAAACCATCTTGAACGTCATCATGAAATCTACCTGTTCAATAACACGTTGTTTTCAAAGTGCCTCCATGCAGCATACATCACAACAGGGTTATACCGTGTGATTCGCCTGGCATGGAATTCTACGGAGAAACTTTGCTGGCGGCTGGGGGTCCAGGTATGACAGCACAACCGCTTACGGAATCCGCCAGAATGAAACTCCGTGCAGAAATATGGGGCACGGATATGGACCGCTACGTTCTGCGTAATCCATTTATTGAAATCGGCGATATCCTCGTTGACGTCCGCGCTTTCTTTTCAGCGCGTGCCGGTTGTGATATGTGCGGGTTTTGCTGCAGCTGGGGGACTTCTATTTCCTCTGAAACTGCCAAACAGCTTGAACCGCACTTAGGCGAAATCGGTGAAAAATATATTCCGGCTGAACGCCGCGACAAATTGGGCTGGCACTTTGATAAGGATTGGGATATTCATTACACAAACATTATCAAAATCGATAACACTCATACAGGCTGTTGTTTTCTCTACAAAGACGGTGAGCGTTATCTTTGCTCTATATATTCCTGGGCTCAGAATACAAAACGCGAAGTATTTGATTTTTGGCCATTCGAATGTACCATGTACCCCGTTTCAATACTGCCATATAAGGGGATTCTTCACGAGGGAAAAACATTGCTGACTTTGAGAATGGCTCAAAGCTGGCACATCATCGATACATATGGAAATACCAGACCATTGCAGAAATCAATCTTAAAAAGAATTCTGTATGATCTTCGGTTATCACTGGTATATCGGTTACGCAAACTTGGGATTCATGTTAAGAATGAAGACACGCGGCAGGACTGTTACTTTAAAGAAGGGCACCATCAGAAACCATTGGCATATGAATATTTTGAACCACAACTTCGCTGGTATTTTGGAACCAATTTTTACGAGTCGATGCGCGTGGCGGCTGCACGGCTGGAAATGCCCGCGAACGCCCGAATGGCAGAGGCTGCAAAACCATGATTAACATTATCGAAATAATTCTTCTGGTTGTCGCAGGGTTTTTCATCGTGTATCTGACGGCACTGAGCATTCTTGCACTTTTTGCCCGAAAAGAAAAATCGACTATCAGCTCCGGTATCCGGCGATTTGCGATTGTCGTCCCGGCACATAATGAAGAAATTGCCATTGAGAGAACACTGAAGAGCCTCCTCGCCATTGACTATCCCAAAGGATATTTCGACGTCATGGTTGTTGCGGACAACTGCACAGACCGCACCGCGGTTATTTCCCGTTCTTGCGGCGCGATGGTCTATGAAAGGACAAATACTGAACTACGCGGCAAAGGATACGCATTGCGATGGTGTTTTGATCAGATTCTGGTAAAAAAGCCGACGTATGATGGAATAGTTGTTATTGATGCTGACAGCATCGCATCGTCGAATTTTCTGTCTGTCATGAACTATTATCTTGAGCAGGGCGCGGATGCCGTACAATGCAGTGATATGGTAGCGCCGCAGCCGGGAGCGTGGAGCTCGGAAATCACGCGGCTCGGCTTCACGCTGTATAATCATGTCAGGCCGCTCGCACGCAGGTTGTTTGGATTTTCCGCAGGACTGCGTGGTAACGGTATGTGCTTCGCCGCCGATACGTTGCGTGAAGTTCCGTGGAATACATATTCGCTCAACGAAGATCTGGAGTATGGCCTTGTTTTACTCCTCCACAACAAGCCCATTGTATTTGCGCCTGAAGCAAAAGTCCTTGCGACAATGCCGGCAACTCCGGCAAATGCGGAATCACAACGATCACGATGGGAAAAAGGACGCTCCCCGGTCATACGAAGATATTTTTTTCCGCTTCTTCGTGCGGCATGGAAAAATATGTCATTGAAGCCTTTGGACGCTTTAATCGACCTTATCATTCCCCCATTTGTAAATTTAGTGGCTGTGATAGTAGCGGTTTTGGGAATCTCAATTTTGCTCGCTATCTTTGGAGTATCGGAAGCTATACCCTTCGTTTTGCCGTTTACGATTCTCCTGATTTTGAGCTTTTTACACGTCCTTATCGGGTTGTACGCATCAAACGCCGACAGGGACCTCTACAGCGCTTTGCTTCTCATCCCGCGATACGCGATGTGGAAATTATTTTTATATGTGAAAATTTTTGGGCGCGGAACCACAACCGAGTGGGTTCGGACCACACGAGAAGAAACATCGAAATCTTCCCTCGATAACGAGGGGGTTTCTCAATAGTATTTGAACCATTGTCAGAAAGAATTGTGCCATGAGAAAAATCCTCATAATCGATGACGACGAAGTCCAGCTTATGCTTCAGCGGTCTATCCTAACTGCAGAGGGATATACTGTCTACACAACAGCGGATGGACCACAGGGCATCACTTTGTTTAAGACACACCGGCCGGACCTTGTCTTACTTGATATCGGCTTGCCGAGCCTGAGCGGCATCGAAGTCCTGAAAGAGATCCGCCACCTTGATGATAAAGCCAAGGTGATTGTTATTACAGGATACGCGTCGGTTGAATCGGCAGTGCTTGCGTTACGCACCGGCGCACTTGATTATGTGCGAAAGCCATACGATGTCAAAGCATTGTTAAAGAAAATTGAACATGTTCTGTCGGTTGTCAGTGAATAACCGGGCAACCACAAGAAAGAACGGTATCGATATGTATATGCGTTCGCTTATTATTATCATATTATCATTTTCCATATCGGAAATCTTATTCGCACAGCTTCACCACTTCAGCGTAGAGCAAAGCGGCGGCGGGATTATTTCCGATCAAACCGCGGGGATTCCTTTATTTATCCAGGTTGTAGCACAGGATTCAGTGAATAACACAGTAACTTCATTCAGCGGAACGGTGTCGATTACATCAACAGGCAATCTGACTTCCGGCGGAGGAACGTCGCCCTCCTTCATTTCCGGTATACTTTCTTCGCATAGTGTCACTATTTCACCCGGAGGAAGCGTTAGCATTACTGCCACTCAAACTGCCGGTACGATCAACGGCACAAGTAACGTTTTTACAGTAAATAATCCTTTACCCTCAACAGCAAACATAAGCCCGAGTTCCAAAACGACGGGAGAAACCGGATTTACTATCACTGTCAACGGATCTGATTTTAACACCGCTTCTGTCGTACGCTTCAATGGTTCAGACAGAACCACAGTCTTTAATAATTCGACACAGTTAACTGCTACCATTTTAAGCTCAGATATTGACACATCGGGATCGTTTCCGGTAGCCGTATTTACGCCGTCACCGGGGGGCGGAACATCCGCCGCGCAGCAATTCCTTGTAAATCCGCCCGTAGTAAATACCAAAATATATCTTGAAGGACCGTTTTCCGGAAGCACAATGTCAACAGCTCTGCGAACAGGAAATTTTATTCCGCTTACCCAACCATACAATATTGCTCCGTTTACTTACGCCGGCACCGAAAATGTTGTGAGTATTCCGGCAAATGTGGTGGACTGGGTACTCTTGGAATTACGGACAGGAACAGGCTCGGCGTCACGTGTTGCCCGCCGTGCCGCATTTATTAGAAATGATGGCGTGATTGTCGACCTTAACGGTACATCGCCGGTATCATTTCCAACAGCACCTATAGGAAATTATTTTATTGTCATTCACCACAGGAATCATCTTTCTGTTATGACTCCATCAGCTGTAGCTCTTTCTCAATCGAGCTTACTTTATGATTTTTCCACCGGCCTCGCACAATATTTCGGCGGTAATGCTAAAGCACTTGGCGGTGGAAGATTCGGCATGTATGGAGGAGATTATTCGTCTGACGGTTTCCTGGACGCGGCTGATTTTATTGGCCCTGACAACGATGTTTTTCTCAGCGGTTACCGCAAGTCAGATCTGAATCTCGATGGATTTGTGGATGTTTCTGATTTTGTGTTTCCCGATAACAACGTTTTTATAGGGACAAACGTACCGAACTAACTTTTTTGGAGATTGCATCCCCTACATCTCCTTTTATGTGTATGGAATAACAAAATATCTATGATGAGGTTGTTTATGAAAACGATACTTACGGTTTTGATGCTTCTGATGATATCGCAGCTTGCACTGGCACAGAACCCCACCTATGAGCTGGTTCTCAAAAATGACTCTTTGGTCAGTTCGACTATATATGAGTTCGACATCGTGCTTCAGCGGACGGGGGGAACGGCATTTGAGCTTGCGAGCCTTCAGCCCATCATGACATTTAATACGGGTATTTCGAGCGGCTCGCTCACATTATCGATGAATGCAGGAACATCAGAGCTCAACAGCTCGCAACAGCCGACGACGATGACTATCAATGGAAACGAGCTGAGAATTAATCCCAGAGTTCCGCCAGGAGCCGGATCGGGAACAATCATATCGACATCACCCGGATTGCGGGTTGGCCGTTTCCGGCTTACCAGCACTACGGCCTTCGAAAATCAAACGGCTGATATTGCCTGGAAAAATGATCTGAATCCATTTACGAGGGTGTTCGCGTATGTCAGTGGTGTCAACACCGAAATAACAGATTCCCTGACTCATTTGAACCAACTGGCGAATGCTAATCTGTCAGTTCCTTTTATTACAACCTCATCGCCATTGCCGGGCGCAACATCCGGGACACCATACTCGCAGACTTTAACCATCTCGGGTGGTTCCACACCATATTCATTTTCTCTAGTATCGGGAACCATAGCACCCGGACTCTCTCTGTCATTTTCAGGAAACATTACCGGTACCCCCACAACCGCAGGTACATTTAACTTTACGGTAGCTGTAATAGACGGAGCAGATCAAACCTCAAACAAAGAATTTTCAATAACCACCGTACCCGGATCAGCTTCTAAGCTTGTATATATTCAACAACCTACGACCACCGCAGTAACTGCCACAATTACTCCGGCTGTAACAGTCCAATTACAGGATGCGGCCAGTAACAATGTAACAACGGCAGGTGTATCCACAACTATTGCTCTTTCCTCCGGAACCGGCACTTTGAGCGGTACGCTTACTCAGTTAACAAATGCATCCGGTATTGCTACATTCAATAACCTCAGCATTAACCAGACCGGATCGAAAAATTTGACAACTTCAAGTACAGGATTGACGTCAGCGCTCAGTAACTTATTTACGATTACCCCCGGTCCGGTTTCCCAAGTAGCATTTATTCAGGAACCTACGAATACCACTGCCGGAAGCACTATTTCCCCAAGCATTTCTGTACAGTTACGTGATGCGCTGGGCAATAATGTCACTACTGCCGGAGTTTCCATCACTCTTTCACTGACAACAGGTACAGGAACATTGAGCGGGACAACTACAAGAACGACCAATGGGTCGGGTCTCGCGGTTTTTGATGACATCAGCATAAATCTGGCTGGTTCAAAAAATCTTACCGCATCGAGTACTTCCCTGACCTCAGATATAAGCAATGCATTTACCATCGCGGTCGGTCCTGCAAGCGTGCTTGCGATAATCCAACAACCGACCAATACCACTGCCGGCGTCAACATCTCTCCCTCGATTACCGTCCATGTCCAGGATGGATTTGGGAATGATGTGAGCGGTGCGGGTGTCTCTATCGATATGACACTATCATCCGGAACCGGAACATTGGGTGGCAACACCTCACGCAGTACCACAGGGGGAGGTATTGCCACATTTAATAATTTAAATATCACTGCGGCCGGCGTTAAAGTGCTCACAGCTTCGAGTACCGGCTTGACCTCTGCGGTAAGCAACAGCTTTACAATACTCCCTGCATCCGCTTCACAGGTAGTGTTCGTCCAACAACCCACGAATACAGCGGCGGGAGCAACCATTACACCGGCAGTTACCGCACAGATACGCGATACTTTCGGTAATGATGTCGCCACGGCAGGAACATCTGTTACCATGTCGCTCTCCAGTGGAACAGGCACACTCAGCGGGACTACATCGCAACTGACTAACAGTTCAGGACTTGCAACATTCAGCGATCTGAGCATCAATCTTTCCGGAGCAAAGAATCTCACGGCAGCAAGCACAGGCCTGACATCAGCGATTAGCAGTGCATTTACAATTTCCGCCGGAAGTGCCACGCAGGTTGTTTTCATTCAGCAACCGACAAATACAACGGCAGGAGCGACAATCAGTCCCAGTGTTACTGTACAACTCCGCGACGGTTTAGGAAATAACGTATCCAGCGCAGGAGTGTCTATTACTCTCTCATTAAGCTCCGGTACCGGAACGCTTAACGGCACCACCACACAATTGACTAACGCTTCAGGTCTTGCAACATTTAATAATCTTAGTATTACCGCGGCCGGATCAAAAGCACTTACAGCCTCGAGCAGCGGACTCACCTCCGCAATCAGCAATTCATTCACAATCTCACCGGCCACTGCCACTACCCTTGTATTTTTGCAGCAGCCGACATCGACAACCGCAGCAACCGTAGTAACTCCGGCCATCACCACAGAACTACGTGATAATTTTGGGAATACCGTTCCCAATGCCGGCGTCTCGATCACAATGGCATTAAGTTCCGGCACCGGAACTCTCTCCGGTACAACAGTTAGAACGACCGATGCATCCGGCGTTGCAACATTTAACGATTTAAGCATTAACCTCGTCGGATCAAAAGCACTCACCGCAAGCGGCAGTGGGTTAACTCCGGCAGTAAGCAATGCGTTTACCATTTCTGCCGGCGGTGCAACACAAGTCGCATTTGTACAGCAGCCGACGACAACAACAGCAGGCGCAACAATCAGTCCAAGTATCACCGTGCAGTTGCGCGACGGAGCAGGGAATGATGTCGCAAGCGCGGGGGTTTCCGTCACTCTTGCCCTTACGACCGGAACGGGTGTATTAAGCGGAACATTAACACAGCTTACAAATGCCTCGGGATTGGCGACTTTTAATGACTTAAGCATCAATCTTTCCGGTTCAAAAAACATTACCGCGTCGAGCGGAGGCCTTACGTCTGCGATCAGTTCTTCATTTACTATTAACCCGGCATCTGCAACACAACTTGTTTTTATTCAACAACCAACCGCAACGGCGGCAAACTCCCCGATAACACCGGCTGTCACCGTACAACTGCGTGATAATTTCGGTAACAACGTCACAACCTCCGGAGTTTCCGTACTCATGACACTATCGTCTGGCTCCGGCGCGCTTTCCGGAACCACCACACAGCTGACAAACGGATCAGGCCTTGCAACATTCAGCGACCTGAGTATTAATCTTACAGGCGCCAAAGCGATCACCGCGTCCAGCTCTGGGCTAACTTCCGCAATAAGTAATTCATTTAATATTACCATCGGTGCCGCAACACAGATTTTGGTTGAGACTGCTGCGGATGGATCGGGCACTGTTGTTCCTTCACAGAATGTCGTTTCAGGAAATTCCATTACTGTATTCGCAATCAGCAGAGACGCGTCGAACAATTTTGTCGCGAACGTCGCGGCGACAAGCTGGCTGTTTCAAAACAGCACAGGCGGCATCGTCGGTGGGGATTTAGTCCCAAGCGGCGACAGCAGAAGCGCGACATTTACAGGCCACGTCACCGGGACGGCACAAATCAGGGCAACATCAGGGGTCCTGACACCGACGAATTCCGGAACTCTGACCGTCATTCCGGGTATTCAATCAAAGGTAGTATTTGTTCAACAACCGAGTAACGGAATTGCTGGTGCCCCGATTGCTCCGCCCGTCACCGTACAGCTCCAGGATGCTTCAAATAACAATGTCGCATCGGCGGGAATTAACGTCACACTGGCACTTGCTTCAGGCACAGGAACACTTTCTGGCACCACAACCCAGGCAACAAACGGTTCAGGTCTTGCAACGTTTAACGACTTAAGTATAAATCAGACGGGTGCAAAAACATTATCTGCTTCAAGCGGAGGATTGACAGGAGCGGTAAGTTCATCATTCACACTATCTTCTTATACAATTACAGCCTCAGCAGGAGCAAACGGGAGTATCTCTCCCTCGGGAGCTGTTTCAGTCACTCACGGTAATGACCAGTCCTTTACGATTACGCCCAACACGGGGTACAGCGTTTCTAACGTACTTGTGGATGGCATATCTGTCGGAGCGGTCACGGGGTATACGTTCAGTAATGTCACGGCGAATCACACCATCGCGGCATCATTTTCACCCAATACACTTTCTATCACCGTCTCGACAACACCATCAGGACGGACGATTACAGTTGACGGAATAAATTACACGAGCCCTCAAACTTTTTCGTGGACAGCAAACACAACTCATTCGATTGCGACTGACAGTCTTCAGAATCTGAGTGCGAGCACGCGGTATGCATGGACCAGTTGGAATGACGCCGGCGCGCGTTCACACAACGTCACGCCTCTCGTCAACACAACGTATACCGCAACATTCAAGACTCAATACCTCCTCACAATGAACGCGAATACGGGTGGAACGGTTACGCCGAACACAGGATTTCAGGATGCCGATTCATTTATTGTTATCAATGCGATCCCGAATTCCGGTTACAGTTTCTCCTCCTGGACCGGTTCCGGCCCGGGATCAGCCTCCGGCGGTGGAACTCCCCGGACTATATTTATGGGCGGTCCGATTACACAAACCGCAAATTTCTCTCTTGACGACGTTCTTATCACGGTCAATACAAATCCCGCCGGAAGGACATTCAGAGTTGACGGCGCACTTTATTCTCTTCCGCAGACGTTTAGTTTTCAGCCCGGCTCTATTCATACTCTTTCAACTGACAGTATCCAGGCAGAAGTCGGCGGCACGCGGCTTCTTTGGTCAAACTGGAGCGACGGACAGGGACTTACACACGCTTTTGTTGTTCCTTCGACAAATACAACATACACGGCTAACTTCAAGAGACAGTACTTCCTGACAATGAATGCGGGTACCGGCGGGACAGTTTCTCCGCCCAGCAACTGGAATGACAGCGCCGCCGTTGTAGCAATTTCCGCGACACCAAGCGGCGGATATTCCTTTAGCGGCTGGTCGGGAACTGGAACTGGATCGTATTCCGGACCGGCAAATCCGTCTAACGTTACAATGAGCGGACCGATCACGGAGAGCGCAAGCTTTACGTTATTCCCCGTGAACATTACCGTCAACACCAATCCTCCGGGAAGGACATTCACAGTTGACGGGGTTCAGTATACTAACTCTCAATCATTCGTCTGGTCGGCAACTCAAACTCATGAACTTTCCACGACCTCACCGCAGGGCGATACACTCACAAGGTACCTTTGGTCAAGCTGGAGCGATGGCGGGGCACAAACTCATAATGTCGCACCGATCATTAACACGACATATACGGTGAACTTCACTACTCAACATTACCTGACCATGAATGCGGGAACCGGAGGAACAGTAAACCCGCCAAATAACTGGTTTAACAGCGGACAGGTTGTTGCGATCTCGGCGACTCCCGGCACAGGATATAGTTTTGGAAGCTGGAGCGGCAGCGGTACGGGCTCGTATACGGGGACAAATAATCCTTCTTCAGTGACAATGAACAGTCCGATCACCGAAACCGGGAATTTCACACCAAATACCATTCAGGTAACCGTGCAAACATCGCCGGCTGGAAGATCGATTATTGTGGATGGAGTGACATACACAGCGCCGCAACTCTTCAACTGGCTGGCAAATTCTAATCATTCTATTTCCACTGACAGTATTCAAAATGGTGCGGCCGGAACACGGTATATTTGGTCGGGTTGGAATGATGCCGGCGCACGCACACATACTGTTTCATCCCTGGTCAATACAACTTTTACGGCAACCTTTTCAACGCAATACCTGTTGACAATGAATGCTGGCACCGGAGGAAGTGTAAACCCGCCAAGTGACTGGTTCAACAGCGGACAAGTTGTGCCGATTTCTGCAACTGCAACTACAGGCTATACTTTCTCAAACTGGTCGGGAACAGGAACGGGCTCATACACCGGAACGAATAACCCGTCATCAGTGACAATGAATTCACCGATTACAGAAACAGGAAACTTCACCGCCAATAATATTTCGGTTACCGTACAAACAGTTCCCGGCGGGAGAACGATTATCGTGGATGGTACGACATACACGGCGCCGCAGGTCTTTAACTGGGTGGCAAACTCCAACCACACCATCAGTACTGATACCATTCAGAACGGCTCGGCCGGCACTCGTTATGTCTGGTCCAGCTGGAGTGACTCCGGTGCCAGGTCGCATACTGTTGCACCTCTGGTCAATACAACCTATACGGTCAACTTCACTACGCAGTATTTCCTCACCATGAATGCCAATGTCGGCGGTACAGTCCTGCCACCGAGCGGTTGGTATAACAGCGGTGACAATGTCGGTATTACTGCTACTGCCAACAGCGGTTACAGCTTTATCAACTGGTCAGGTGTCGGTTCCGGTTCCTACTCCGGCGGCAACAACCCCGGTAACGTCCTGATGTTCGGACCCATTACAGAAACAGCCAACTTTGTGCAAAATCCGTATCAGGTCACCATCGGCACCAGCCCTGCCGGAAGAGCCTATCGTGTCAACGGCACTGATTACACCACACCGCAGACATTCAGCGTTGCGCCCGGTAACGGCCTCTTCCTTTCGATTGTCACTGATCCGCAACCAGGAACTGCCGGTACACAATATGCCTGGTCAAACTGGAGTGACGGTGGAGCCATTAATCATTTCTTTGTCCCGGCAAGCGACTCCATTGTTGTCGCAAGCTTTACCACACAATATCTCCTGACCATGAATGCAGGTACAGGCGGTACGGTCAATCCGACCACCAACTGGTATAACAGCGGTACAAGTGTACCCATTACTGCCACACCGAATGTCAGCTACTCCTTCTCCAGCTGGACAGGAAGCGGCTCAGGTTCTTACACCGGACCCAACAATCCGTCATCCGTTACCATGAACGGTCCCATTACTGAAAACGCAAGCTTTACCCTTTTCCCTGTTCAGGTTACCGTGCAATCTTCTCCTCCGGGAAAAACCATTATCGTTGACGGCACAACCTATACTTCTCCGCAGACTTTTGTTTTCACCAGCGGAACGAATCATACCATTGCTTCCGACAGTATTCAGAGCGGCAGCGCCGGCACACGGTATCTCTGGACAGGATGGAGTGATGCGGGAACACGGTCACATTCTGTAACAGTGGTGAAGGATACGACATTCACCGTCAGCTTCAAGACACAGTTCCTCCTGACGACAACCGCGGGGACGGGCGGAACAGTTACTCCGCCGACAAGTTATTATGACAGCGCACAGGTTGTTCCTGTGACTGCCACACCGAACGGCGGATACACCTTTACCGGATGGACGGGAACAGGGACAGGTTCATACACAGGTCCGGTCAACCCGGCGAATGTCACGATGCACGCTCCCATCACACAGACGGCAGGGTTCTCGCTTGGTTCGGTGCAAGTTACCGTACAAACAGTTCCCGGCGGGAGAACGATTATCGTGGATGGTACGACATACACGGCGCCGCAGGTCTTTAACTGGGTGGCAAACTCCAACCACACCATCAGTACTGATACCATTCAGAACGGCTCGGCCGGCACTCGTTATGTCTGGTCCAGCTGGAGTGACTCCGGTGCCAGGTCGCATACTGTTGCACCGTCATCTGATTCAACATTTGTTGTCAATTTTACACCCCAGCATTACCTGACGATGATAGCAAACACGGGAGGAACTGCATCTCCTCCGAGCGGATGGGTAAATGCCGGAACGTTTGTTACAATAACTGCTACCCAGAACACGGGATACACATTTGTCAGCTGGAGCGGAAGCGGTTCGGGCTCGTATTCCGGAGGAAATAATCCCGGAGTGTTGCTTATGAACGGCCCGATTACCGAGACAGCAAACTTTACGCAAAACACAGTTCTGGTGACCATTAGAACAAATCCGTCGGGAAGAACATTTGTAGTTAACGGTAACGTGTATGTTTCCATATTCACGTTCAGTCTCCTTCCCGGTTCGCTTCATAACATCTCCGCAGACAGCATTCAGAATCTCGCGGGCGGAGTGCGGTATGTGTTTAAGAGCTGGAGCGACAGCGGCGCGCTGTCGCATTCAATCATTATTCCGTCACATGACACAACGATAACGGCAAATTTCGGTGTTCAGTATGCACTCACAACGGTGCCGAATCCGCCCACCGGCGGAGTTACCACACCTTCAGGACAAACATACTATAATATCGGAGATACGGCAACATTCAGTGCGACGGAAAACCCGGGATATCTTTTCATGGGATGGAGCGGAAGCTTCTCCGGAACCCAAAATCCGGCAAAGCTCTTGATGAACAGTGCAAAAACCGTTACAGCGAACTTCTCTCCGTCAGCGATGATTACCATCGCAACACATCCTGCAGGGAGAACAATTGTTATAGACGACTCAACATACGTCGCACCGAGAACATTTAACTGGCTACTGAACACAAGCCATACAATCGGCACGTTGACACCGCAACAACTTGCGACACCGACCCAATTCCTATGGAACAGTTGGAGTGACAGCGGTGCTATTTCCCACACAATTACCGCCGTAAAGGATACTCTCATCGTTGCTGATTTCACCACTCAGCATTATCTCTACACTGTTGCCGGAGCCGGCGGATCAGTCACACCTGTTGATGGCGGATGGTACAACGAACACGATACTATCGGAATTTCCGCTACACCTGACTCCGGATTCGGATTCATAGAATGGCAGGGTACCGGAACCGGTTCGTATTCCGGCGGCAACTCAGATGCGACGATCATCATGAATGGATGGATAGTGGAGTCTGCGACGTTCGGATTACTCCTTTCCCCGCCTTCACTTGCGGGAATTGCAAACGGCACAACTGATGTACCGCTTGCTCCGGTATTGAGATGGAATTCATACCCCGGCGCAACCGCATATATTGTACAGGTTGCGACAGATTCTCTGTTTAACAATACTGTTTTCGACAGCTCAACTATTACAGATACCACCGTCCAGGTTAATGCACTCAGAAACCTTACAACATATTACTGGCGTGTGAAAGCAAAGGTCGGCGCAAATATCACATCGTTCTCAGCATCACGGTATTTCATTACGCGTCCGAAATCGATTAGCGTTATCACTCCTGCAAAACCATGGGTTTCGCGCTTTGTCACGTCGTTGACTTGGTCCAGCGTTGACCTCACCGGTCCGGTGAACATACGCCTCTCCACAAACGGCGGAATAACATTTACCATATTACTCACGGATGTTCCGAATACCGGCACACTCACGTGGCGGCTATCCGATGCAACACCGGTGGGAACAAACTGCAGAGTCCGAGTTGAATCAGCCTCTGATGGTACGATATTCGGCACTTCGGGACCCTTCACTGTGGTTTCCGGACAATTGCCGTTAATTGTCCCGATGTCGACGTCTTTCATCTTCCCATCAGAACCATACCGCAGTACGTATTACCGGCTTGTCAGTTCGCCGGGCATTGTTGATACGACACAGCGCCTGCAGGAAATCATACCGGGCACACAGGGTACCGATTGGCGCATGTTCCGAGACAATGGATTGCCATCGGATTATCTTGTAGAGCTTCTGCCCACATCAACTATCGCAACCGGTGAAGGGTATTGGCTCCTGAAGAAAAATAACCTTGACTATGCGGTGAATATGACAATGCCTCCTCTCGATACACTCGATGCCACGTTCGCCATTCCGCTACACACAGGATGGAATATCATCGCCAATCCGTTCGATAAAAATATCGCATGGACATCCGTGGTCCAGGTGAACTCCCTGGCATCCGCAACTCAGGCATACGGATACGATGGTTCATTTTCCTCCGTTGCAACACTTGAACCGTTCAAAGGCTACTATTTCTTTAACGAGACGAATGCGCCGTTTTTACGGATGCCCTATCCGTTCGGGTCTCCATCTCACAGTCCTGTGCAAATGCCGCCAATTGACTGGAAAGTTCAGCTCGCACTTGAATCGGACATCAACAGCGATCCGGAAAATTACATCGGCGTTTCGAAACAGGCAAGCGCCGGATATGACGAGACTGAAAGCCACAAGCCGCCGCTCTTCCTGGATCAGGGATTCCTCTACTTCGAGCGCCCAGCGTGGGATAAGAACTATTCGCTATTTAACACCGATTTCCGTCCCGCAATTGGCGAAGGACAGACTTGGAATTTCGAAGTTTCGAAGAAACCCGGAACAAAAGGAAGCATAACATTCCGCGGCATCGAAACAATTCCGGCGGAGTATGAGGTTGTGCTTATCAATTCATACAACAATGCGCCGTATAATCTGAGAGAGAACAGCACGTATACCTTTACCAGCGTTGTCCAGAAGATGCCGTTTAAGATGATTGTCGGAACGAAAGAATTTGTTGAGAAGGAACTCTCGAATGACGTGCCAGCGGAATTTGCTCTTGCGCAGAATTTCCCGAATCCGTTCAACTCGACAACTTCGATCAGCTTTAAACTTCCCAAGGAATCGAAAGTGCGGCTCGACATTTATTCGATTCTTGGGCAGCGCGTCACAACGCTTGCCGACGGCGTGTATCCGCAGGGAACTCATACGTTTGTCTGGCAAGGCGACGATCAGAACGGCCTTCCTGTCGCCAGCGGCGTGTATCTCTACCGTCTCCTCGACGGCGAGAACCTGATTCAAACGAAAAAAATGATTCTTACTAAATAGGTGAAGCCATGAGTATCAATCGATTTTCCAAGTATAACCGGATTATTACCAGCGGAATGCTTCCGCTTCTTATCCTGCTCCTTATCATAGATCCCGCCCTGGCAAAACAGGATCCGGCGCAGGGGGACGCTGTTCATCCGACAAACATCAAGTGGAGCGTCAAGGATGACGTGATTATCATAAACTATGATCTCGCGTCAAACCCCGATTCAAAATATAAGGTTGACATCACGATGAAGCGGGAAACGGACCCGGAGTTTACGGCTATACCGCTTTCGATAGAAGGAGATATCGGTGAAGGATATTTTGCAGGGACAAACAAGGAGATACGCTGGTATTACCGCCGCGATTACCCGCAGGGGTTTCAGGGAGAAGGATATTATTTTGAAATCAGTATCATCGAAACCGGGAAAGAAAGTGTGTGGCTGTATTATGCCATCGGCGCGGCGGCAGTAACCGGCGGCGTACTCGCATTCCTGATTAGCAAGAATCAGGGCGATATACCGGTCGGCACGATTCCGGGACCGCCGGGCAGGCCGTAAGAAGGTAGATGACTGTCTTTCTTTCATAGTTTTAAGCGATGCTTCGACTCCGCTCAGCATCGTGACCCTAAGTTAAAAAATCCGGCCGGGAATATGGCCGGATTTTTTTATGTTCTTTTTTGAAAGTAATCTCACCCCATTAAGGGAGAAAGGAGAAGCATTTTTTGGAATTGTATCTGTCTATTTGTAAATTAGGACGCATTTAATCACCTACTCCCCTGCCGACACCACAAATCGGCAATTGCACTTGAAAATTGTAAATCAGCAATCGTAAATTCAAATGGCGCTATCGTCTAACGGTTAGGACGGAGCCCTCTCAAGGCTCAAATACGGGTTCGATTCCCGTTAGCGCTACAAAAAAATCCCGACAACATTAGAATTGTCGGGATTTTTTATTTACAAACCTCCTGCCTGCTATTTCACCAAGACCATTTTCTTTATCTGCATGAAGGTCCTGGTTGGATCCGCCGTACTGGTTGCTTCGAGGCGGTAGAAATAGACGCCTGACGATATCGACGACGCGTCCCATTCAGCGACTCTGAATCCCGAAGCCTCAATGCCGTTTGCAATTGCGGCAACTTCCTGTCCCAGAACGTTATAAATTACCAGCGATACCTTGCTTTCCTCAGGGAGTTGATAGCGTATCATCGTTTTCGGATTGAAGGGATTAGGGTAATTCTGGTCAAGCGCGTACACTGTGGGGACTGCCAACGGAATATGGTCCGCACTGAATCCGTCACCTGTGGGAGGAGGTGGCGGCAGCTCTTCCATACTCAGTTTCGATATATCAGTCATTGCCAGCGCCATGTCGGCGGCACTCAGACGCACCTTAAGCGTGATCTGACAGTTCTGCGATGTCCTGATCCAGTAAGCTTTTCCTGCGCGGACAACCGAGTCGGCCGTGTACCCGCCCTGGCCATACGCAAAGAACATGCTGATAAGGCTGTTGGGGGGATTTTGCATGACCTGCGGAACGGGAACATCACCAGAGATTCCACCGACAAGATTCCATCCCGCACTGAGCGAAATCGTCACGCTGTCAACTGCTGAACCAGTGTATCCGATATCTCCTATCCCGCCGAAATTCACCCAGTAACCGACGCCGTTGTCCAGCGTATCGTCTTCGGTGTATCCGGCACCGGGTGTAAACCGGAACGCCTTGGAAAGTGCTGACGGATAGAGAGCGGTTTTCCTGCGATCCGGCGGTGCCAATGGAAGGGCGATCATGTTCCAGTTTGGTATCAGCGACTGCGTGAACTGCGCGAGACCATCGTCGAATGTTCCGCGGAAAATCATCGGCGATTGTATTGTGCCTCTGATAGTATCCGCTTTGAAGCTCATGGCAATGTCCGGCTGAACCGAGTATGTCAGCGTGGTCGAATCATGCCCGACACGGAATGATATCGGCTCACCGGAAGGAATATTGCTGAACACAGTCATAATCGCACGGTACTGGTCAAGCGATGGAATTTTGACAAACTGAGCTACACCTCGAAGTTCGGAACCGACATATGCCATGAGCACCATGTCTCCCGATCCAATAATGGAATTTCCTTCTGCGATCGCACCTGCAATGGTCATGCTATGAGCATAGAGCGAAGGATCAACCTGATTACTGATAGTAGTGCTGACGCTCATCGGTTCCGCGGAAACGACCTTCGCCATGGTTGACTGGTTAAACGCCGGAATGGCAGACTGGGATGACATCAGCGAATTGTTTTGTCCGTTAACGTAGGTCAGATTCCCACCGTTCTTACTGAAGAGGCGGTAGCCCTCACCGGGCTCAAGCTGACTGGGAGATCCGAACCACATACCGTCGGTCGGTGAGTACATCATCGAACCCGCCGAACCTTTCATTACGTCGCCCGCAGAAGAAGTCGGGTTCAACGAAGCGAGCGCCTGGCTTGCCGCAATGGAAGAAAGCGGCAGATAGCCGAGGTAATTCCATCCAGGCGCAACGGGAACAACAGTTGACGGGTTCACCGGAATGGCTGAAACCGAAAGCACACTTGGCTTCGACCTGTAGAGCCTGTAACTTTCACCCGGCACCAGCGTGCCGATGGTGCCAATCCACGCCTGGCTTGCGGGAGAATACTGGCTCGATCCGTTCTTTCCGCTAATGATATCGCCCGAACTGCTGCTGTCGCGGATTGATGCAAGAACAGTGTCAATGCTTTTACCGGTAACATCAACGCCAAGTGATATCCATGACCATCCCTTACCCACCGGAATTGACTGAACGACCATTCCACCCGGATTGGTACCTGTTGCATTAACAATCAGATAAATCGGCAATGCCATCGCACCGGAGGTCGTTGCTGCATTTAATGAAGCGATGTGTGTTCCGTTCGGCAATGAAGCACTGGTTGTCAACGATATTACTTTATCCGAATTAGGAGGCAGAACATGATGAAGCGGTGAGGTGGTCAGCCATGCGGGAAGCTCGGTCAGATCAACCTCCAGCGTATCCGATCCAAGATTGGAAAGTGTCGCATTCAGAACTTTGCTTTGCCCCTGCTGTGCTGCTGTGGCAATAGTACTTGGCGACCACGAAAGCGGGGCCGCACCGGTACCCACATTCACCGCAATCGTTAACGGAATGTGGGCGTTTGCAAGTGATGAGAAGGAAGACTCGGATCCTTTCAACGGAGGAACGGGAGTCATCGTCGCAAAGACAAGCACCTGGAATTCACCCACGCCGATCGAACCGCTGATGGTAAACGTAATCGGCAGCGAGCCGCCCGCGGGGATTACTCCGGAGGGCGGAGTAGCTTGTAGCCAGGGCGGCAAGCTGTCGATAGTAAACTGAATCGGCTCGGTTGCAGAATTGTGCAGACTGGTAACAATAATGCCGCCCTCACCGACATTTAACAATGTTGTGGCAAGCGGAGAGTCCCACGTAACCACGCTGTCACCGACATAAAATGCCCATGATACACCTTTCTGGAGGACATTCCCGTACAAATCGCGCACACCGCGTTCCACATTATTGATTAGGAAGGCACCGGGAATTGTCATTTGATAGGTCTTGCCGCGCATTTCATCGAAAGAAACTCCGCGCGGAGTAAGCACAACCTGTGTCCCGTTGAAATTGCAGATAAAGTCTAGTGGGACTCGGACGCCGGCAAGAGCGTCCCGTAATTCAAAGCGATCCGAGGTCAATGCCGCGCAATCGATGAACTCATTAAATTCAACTTTAACATCATCACCTGTTGAGAGAATCCCGTCCGTAGGCCAGGGATGCCCGAACACCAAAGGTGTAGAACGGTCAATTGTTCCGCGTACCACTGCGGAATAAAACGAGCCCAACGTTTTGCACCTCGTAACTGCCCGTAGTTTATATTTACCGTCAGGCAATCCGGAAGGAAGCACCCATGGGAATCCATATACTCCACCATCAAGGACAACAGGAGCTCCTTCCTGTGTTTCCCATGTTCCATCCGGGTTGCGGAGGAATGTCGCCTGCGGAAGGTTTGTCCAGATCTGATCTGTTTCCCGCGCATACTGCATGGCAATCTCTTCGAGGTCAGTATTCGATAGATCGAAATCAGCCATTGTAATTGGAAGAACGCCATTGCTCGAGCGGTTGACAATCCATCCATCATCTGGATCGGCAATTCGGATTTCACTGCATGCTTGCTGGAAACGTACCGTAACGGTCGCCGTATCAACACCATAAAATGCCCCGCCATTCGAGAAAATGTCATAATCACATTGGTTATAGACAAGAACTTTTAGATTCGGATAGATATATGCTTCGGGCCCACGTGTTACCGTGAGCGTTGCTACCTGCGTAGCTCCCGGATCAACAGCATACTCCTGGCTAAAGTCACCATTAATTTTAATAACAGCACCGTCGGGGTTACTTGATTGCATCGGTACAATTTTATAAACCCAAAGTTCCTCTGATTCACTCATGTTTGAAAGATTCAATGTGAACGATGCCGTGCCTTGCGGATCAACATTGTTACGTTCAGCAGGCGCGACAGTAAGTTTCGGATTACTACGCTGCAGTGTCCGCGGCAATGTTCCTGCATCAGGGTCAACAAACCACGGCTCCCACGGGCAGGAGGATCCGCCGCTGCGGAGATCAAACGCGACCGTACCGTACTGCCTGTCTCTTTTGATATCGACTGAGAAAACATCTCCGAGGTCATTATCACCAAGCGTATAGCCTACCGTTGTGTACGTCGTAGTTGCTTCTGTGTTTGTAAACCCTGCCCTGAGCGCGAAGTTTACTATCACTTTAGCACTGCCGCCTGTCCCAGCAACTTTGAAACCGGCTTCCGCCGCAATCTCTTCTTCGATGGCAAGGCCAAAGTCAATGAATCTTGATTCACTTCTTGTCGAAGTGTTTGAATACGACACAAGCGGACCGGCATCAAAGCTCCGGTTTTCAAGAAACTGCGCGGATGCCAGGTTCGCGACATTTTGATCAAGAATTTGTTGCCAGACATCGATGGAATTTTGAACTGAATCGGCACCAAACGTGTCACCCTCACCGAGCTTGATACCCTTAATAACCTCAAGAGTCGGCAGGAGGCTGTACCTGATAAAGTTTTCGCTGTAGATATATTTCGTGGCAAAACCATCTGCGGCCACGGCAAAGTTCGTGTCCCGAACTATTGTCGATCCCTCAAGCTTCAAAACATCCGTCAGCGCATAAATCAGATTGACTGCCCCACCGATGAAAACGTCACTTCGTGGGCCGTTAATCACTTCATTTTCGTCAGTGGAAAACCGTTCAGTCACACCAACGCAGACTTCATTTTCGTAACCGCCTTTCAGCGATTGCGAAACGTTTATACTTTTAGTCAGACTTCCGATAGCTTCCTGCTCTTCTCCTACCTCTACTCCTAAGCCGGTTATAAGCAATAGTTTTGTTCCAAAAAAGGCAGTAGATGTAACTCCGGCGCCAACAGCTTCTTCAGCAAACATCGACCAGGTTACACAAGCATTATGTCCTGATTCAAGGAAGCTGGAACTTAAATCTCCCGGAGGATCATGAAGCACGGTAAGCGGTAATTCTGGTGTAACCGTTGTGAATGTAGCAGGGCGCGGGCGCTCGCCAAGCACAAGAGCCCACTGTTCAAATGTCGGGAACTGGCCATCGACATCTGCCACAACTTCAAAGCGCTTCTGAAGCGGATGAGCTCCGCCGATGGCTATATTCGGAAGCCCGGGAATAAGCCTGAACACACCATAACCAAGACTGTCCAGCCGGAGTGAATCTTCAGGTGACTCTCCCGTAATATCATTATGGATTTTGACGGTGACATTTTTCACCGGACAGGTGTTTGTATCGGCGCCATCGATATAACGCTCAAACACTCTGATGGTAAGATTAACGGTATTCAATGTCTGAAGCACGGGAACATTAATTGTTCCTCCTCCCAGCGGCAAGGTTATCGTTTGTGGCGCAGGAAAACCAAGAACTTCGATAAACGCCGGGGAATGATAAATAAATTCCAGTGTGTCCTCAAACGCGTTTGTTGAAGCATTCAGCAAGGAAAGATTTACGGGCTTTGACCCTTTTTCATCAAAGTATTCTTTGATGGCAAGATCCTGCGCCGGGTTTCCTGTGGAAACACTAGTGACTGTCGCGTTATAGTTTAATGGCGGAACTTCAATAACAGATGTCCCGGCAACCGTTACAGTTTCACTGAAGCAAAGATTGACGCTTTGCAGAAAAATTTTGACGGTGCCAATAGACGCGTCGCACCCTCCCATTGCGCGAAGCGTGAGTTTTGCTTTCGTGTAATCTTCAAAATGCAAGCTCGGAAGATTTTGATTGAGTGAATTAATAACGTAACTCGGCGGCACAAACGTGTGACCCGTTTTTACCGGCACAATAGTATAATTCCCGGGCGCGCGGCTAATTGAATACTTTCCCTGCGCGTCGGTAATAGTCGGAATGGTTTGTCCGTTCACCGTAAACCCTATGTTATCAGCAAAACAAACTCCTGATGCCGACTGATTTCCGAGATCCAAAAATTGTATTATTCCGCTCATCGTGAATGATGTCTGATCGGTAAAGTCGACTCCGTTAGCAACCGCCCCGCCGCTGGCAAGCGTAATGGAACGCGACGAGGGACTAAATTGGTGCATTGTGGAAAGAGTGTCTCCCTGCGGGATGGTCTTCGGGAATGACGTTGGAGTTGCCGGTGATATCTTTCGCGGCGTCACAGTAAATTGCTGGCTGCTGCCATACGTAACTTTTGAAATCGAATATCCACCCGATGCATTTGTAAACGCACCGTTGTATACCGGCGCGACTGTGTTCACACTGATAGCATTGATAAGTGTGCCATGTCTCGAGTTTTGGGAATAGTCGGGAACAATTGTTCCCACCGCGACATCCATGGGATAATACGCGAGCAGATTTATGTTGCTTGTCAGTAATCTCCCGGCATCCCGCTGAATCTCACTTTGTGCACGAACAACATCCCAGATACGGACCTCATCAAGCGTGCCGTTAAAGAATCCGGCAACGGGAGAACTGCCGATACGGAATGCGCCGGAACCGCCATACAATTCCTCAGCAACATCGCTTGCATACAGTTCACCATCACGGTAGAGACTGCGCTCTCCCGTAGTACGATTAAATGTTACCGCCCAGTGATGCCACGTTAAAGATGTATCCGGCGGACCTTCAAGATCATTTCCATAAAATCCGAATACAGGATTATTGTTCGCATAAAACCCGATGCTCAATCCAAGATTCTGGGACCCGGTTCCTTGTCCGACTGCCCAGCTTGCAGAATTGATGGCAGTCCGTTTCGCCCAGAATTCAATGGTAAATGAGGTATTATTCAGCGTAATTCCGGAGACATTAACATAATCTCCGTTGCCATCGCATTGCAGTGCGCGTGCGTAGGGCGAAGCGGCGTACACGTAGACACCCTCGCTTCCACCGCCTGCCTGCGTAAGAATTGACCCGTTGATACTTCCATTCGGTGCACGCCATCCCACAGGATCACAACCGGATACCGTAACAGATCCGTTATACGCTTCTACACAATACTCATAGAGAACACCGGGCACAGCACTATTGTCAGCAAAATTCGTCAGTCCTCCGCTTAGTCCTGTAGCAATAGTTTCCACGGTACCGGTGTTTAAGTCACGGCGATTAATGCGTAAACCACTTTCGTATCGTGCGGTGTATGTCCAATTGAGTTGAACCCGATTGTCATATACTCCTTCTGATGCGGTTACCACCGGTGGACCGCTGAATTTTCCACCAGAGTCCATCGCGGTATCGGCAGCAGTGAATCCTGCGCCATTCACACGTACTGAATAGTCGTAGGCTACACCCGCAGTCCCTCCCAGGTCATCGTACGTTGTTGTTACAATCGGGTTAGCAGTCAGCAATGTCGTACCGCGAAACACACTATAGGATGTCGCTCCCGCAACAGCGCTCCAAGTAATGCGCGTCCGGTCAGTGTACGCTCCATCGGATGCTGATATGGTGGCAATTGCCCGCAATCTCCACCCCTGATCGATTACTGAACCCCCTTCCGTCGCCGATTGATACGGTCGCACGTCATAGATATACTGTGACGGGCTGGATCCACTCAACGCCGGCTCCACGCCAAAATCGTTATAGCTTACTGTCGCAGGGCCGACGGAGACCGGAGTGCCGTAATTCGCGTCGGTTGTTTTCTTCCTGTAAATTCTAAATCCCTGGATTCCTGCTGTGGAAAATCCGGCAGGAAGTGTCCAGGTTACGACTATTCGATCGGTATAAGCGCCATCGCTCGCGGAAACTGAAGCGACCGGCGAAATTTTCCTACCGACGTCGCTTCGTGTTTGTGATTCACCAAAATCATTTGACATGCTGACGAGATACGTGTAAATCTGCCATGGGTTTCCCGCAGCATCATTATATGAAGTATTGGTTGGCGTAGTGTTGATGAGCGTGGAGGTTGTTTGACGATATACACGCGAGGTCATCGCGAACGCGCCACGTTTATCCCAGGAGATTGTGGTGTTCGACGCCTGATTGTCCGTGGCGGCAATATTTGTCGGGCGGGGAATCAGCTCATATACATACGCGCTCCCCGGCCGGCCGCTTTGACCCGGCGCGCCAACGGCAAGATACCCATTCGGCCCTAATGAAACCGAGAAGCCGTATACCCTGTTGACCCATCCGCCGGATGGATTAGAATATGTTGTAAGGTTCAGCGGATCTTCACTCCAGGATCCTCCCACTTTCTTGAAGATCGCGACTCCGCCGCCATTGGCTTCCGCTCCAATCGTGTTGTATGGAAACCCTGTCACTACCACGCTGTCACGGATAGAAATAGAGTACCCGGCTTGGTCATTTGCTGACGAAGCGAAAGGCGAATTATAGTATTCCCTTGTCCACGCTGAGTCCTGTCCTTTGTAAATCCAGATTTGGCCCCTGTTGCCTACTCCGCTTGGATCCGCAACCGATGCTCCAACCGCAATTCGGTCCTTGCTGACGTCGACGGAATATCCGTAATGATAGTCAGCGGGTCCGGTCGTCGCAACTTCACCAATTACGGAACTTCCGAATGTTTTTTCATACTCATACGTTGAACCATTATGCTTGAACGAATACACTCTTCCCACTCTGTCGCCGTAATACGGCGCGCTGACGACCAACCTGGTTCCGTCCATCGCCACTGAGGTGCCAAAACGTTCCCCATCGGCGACTGAACTTCGTGTTAACAATGTTTGGAGAAGCACACCCTGATTTGTAAAAATCTCAACTCTGCCGCCTATGTTCGGCGCTTCGGGAGAACCAACGGCGATTAGCGTCCCGGCGATATCAACGGAGGCGCCGCGGTATCCGGATGCTGCAGACGGGAGAAAAACCCCCGCTGACCAGGAGGGTGCACTATAGTTGAATATTCTAAATCCCCCGAAACCGCCCGCTGCCGGCTCCCCCACCACTAAAATGTTATTTTCCGCAGCAATTGTTTTGTTGAATGTGAAAATGCCTCCTGCTGTAACTATGCCTACGTCAACTGTTAGCACTTGGGTCTGAGTCCAGACGTTATTATCACCGAACCGCCAGACATAGACTTTACCTTCAAGCGGCGAATGAATAAAATACCATGGGGTGCCATCCGATGAAATGCAGGTTGCCACGGCATTTCCGAATCCGGCCACTCCGTCTCCCGAGGGTGACGCGAAAGGGTAAGATTGACCGTAAACTGCAAATGGGTTAAGAATAAGCAAGGTTATAGCGCACATAAGCGCCAAACCGATAGAAAAACGATGACTTGAAGCAAAGACCTTCATAAAGCCCTCCTTTATGATTGTTTTGAGAATTGAAACAGAAGACGGTAATAAGAATGTGGGAGTAAGATACCATCCGGAGGGGGCGGGTACATATCAATGAGATAACAAAGTCAATAAACCATCTAACATTGTTGATTTTTTGATGAATGGAGGCAGAACCCCACGATTTATCGTGGACCAAATGGGACAACAGCATGGATGGGCTTTAGCCCTGATTGTGCTTTATGATTTGGAAGGAAAGAGATCTGAAGGAAGGCTTCCGAACTGCTCACGGAAGCATTTGGTGAAGTAGGCCGGGCTGCTAAATCCGACCCTGTATGCGATTTCCGATACATTTCCGGCATTATTCCGGAGAAGCTCCATTCCCCGTTGAAGCCGCTGATGCCGTATAAACAGGCTCGCCGATTGACTCGTGAGGGCTTTCAGTTTACGGTGAAGCTGCATATGGCTCATCCCCATTTCTTCGCTCAACCGCTCAACGGTGAATTCTTCATCACCCATATGGGTTTCGATAATGGCAAGAATTTTCTCCAGGAAAATCTGATCCACCGAGTTTACAGCGATATCCCTCGGCTTTACCACCAACGATTCGCTAAACCGCTGGCGCAATTTGCGCCTCAACTCAATGAGATTCCTGATTCTGACAACCAATTCTTTAGAATTAAACGGCTTGATAAGATAGTCATCAGCTCCGGTTTCCAATCCCTGAAGCTTGTCTTCGTCCCCTGCCTTTGCCGTCAGCAGAATAACGGGGATGTGGCTTGTCTTTTCGTCCGTCTTTAATTTTTTGCAGAGTTCATAACCATCCATCTTCGGCATCATCAGGTCACTCACAACCAGATCCGGAACAATGGCAAGCGCTTTCTCCAATCCGTCCATGCCATCAACCGCTTCGACAACGTTGTACGAAGAATCGATCTGTTCTTTCACATACGCACGCACATCGGCGCTATCTTCCACAAGAAGAACGATTGTTTTATCCGAGTCCACAACTGATTCTCCGGAAGTTTTTTCCACAGGTTCAACACCTCCGGCATCAGCAAGTCTGGCACGCACCTTTTCTTCAGTGACAATACTTTCTTCCACAATTTCATCCTGGGAGAGGTGATTCTTTCCCATAGGCAGGCGAACGATAAAACTTGAGCCCTCCCCTACGATGCTTTTCACAGCAACAGTCCCGTGATGGATGTGAACAAGCTCTTGCACAAGAGCAAGACCAATGCCTGTTCCTTCAAATTCCCGCGGGCTTGCTGTTTCAGAGCGATGGAACCGGTCAAAAATCCTTCCAACATCTTTCACGGGAATACCAACACCCGTGTCGCTGACGCATACTTCGGCTGAATTCTCCGCTCCCCTGGTAATATCAACCCGCACCATACCTCCCTCTTTGGTAAACTTGAGCGCATTGGAAATCAGATTCACAAACACTTTCTCCATCGCGTCCTTATCGAAATAGAGTTCGAGTGTTTCGTCGGTCGACTGCACCTGAAGGCCAATACCGCGTTTTTCCGCCAGCGAAGAAAAGGATTTTGCAATACCGCGGACAAATGGAATGAGATTGCTCCGTGAAGCTTTCAGTTTCACTTTACGCGCCTCAAGACGCGAAAGATCAAGTAACTGATTAATCAACTGTAGCAATTTCGACGCGTTCCGGCGAATAAGGGAAAGCCGTTCACTGTCTTTTTCATCTTTTATTTTTTCCATAAGCTGTTCCACCGGGCCAAGTATCAGTGTCAATGGCGTGCGGAATTCATGGGAAATATTGGCGAAGAACCTCGTTTTCATTTCGTCCAGTTCACGCAGGGACTCCGCTTCCACATGTTTCATTTTCAGATCATTCTTAAGCCGCTCACGTTGGATTTCAAAACGCCGGGCAGCATATACTACTCCACCGAACGCAATCACATACAATGTGTACGCCCACCACGTCCGCCACGGGGGTGGTGTAATAATCAAGCGAATCGACGCGCCATTTTCATTCCAGACACCGTCGCTATTTGAACCTTTCACCTGAAACACATATTCACCCGGATCTAGGTTAGTGAATGTAGCAAGCTGTCCGTTGCCGGCATCCACCCACGTGTCCTGAAAATTCTCAAGCTTGTACTGGTAGCGGACTTTCCGAGGATCACCATAGGTCAGCGCGGCATACCCGAACCCGATAATATTATCACGATAGGAAAGAATGATTTCTTTTGACTCACCGACAGGAATCTGCAATGGGGAACCTTTTATACCAAACTGCACACTCCTGTTGGAGATACGGAAATCGGTAAGGACAATTGGCGGAGGGAGCGGATTGTCAATGATCTGTTCAGGATAAAATGTATTCAGTCCACCTATCCCCCAAAAAATCAGTTCTCCAGACTTAGTCTTATAGCATGCGCCCTGGTTGAATTCGTTAGATTGAAGTCCGTCTGAAATATCATAATTGCGAAATGCTTTTGGCCCGGTCACCGAAGGATCGAAACGTGAGAGGCCCCGGTTGGTACTGACCCAGAGCATACCATCATCCCCCGCCAGAATGCCATTGATAAAATTGTTCGGAAGCCCATCCTTGTCGGTAAACCTGGTAAACCTTTTGTTGTTAATATCAAACCGATGCAACCCAGCGCCTCCGGTTCCAACCCACAGAATGCTATCAGGATGCAGAGGATCAAGCAAGAGTGATGGAACATGATCATTGGCTAACGATAACGGGTCAGATGGATCATGCTTATAATCTATTCGTATGCCTGTTTGTGGATCAAACCGGGAAAAACCAACATCACCCCAGCTTATCCAAAAAATGTTGTTCCGGCTCACCGACATGGAGAAAATCCGTCCCCGCAGTCTGAGGGAATCCACCGCATAATGAGTAAAGTCACCTGATGTATTATTATAAACGGAAAGAAATCCATCTGACTGTAAAACCCAGATTTGCTGGTGAGCATCTTCATGGATTGCCAGAACATAATTATTATGCAAACTTGCAGACTGACCTGGACGGTTGATAAAGAGTATAGGGGATGCGATCGGCGAGTCGAAACGGTAGAGACCGTTGTCTGTTCCTATCCAAATTCTTCCTGAATGATCGACAAGAGGAAATGTTGATGCCCCGACGGAAAGAAGATCATGAAGTGGTTTCCCGAATGGTGATGACGTTCTTATAGTCCGACTGGAACCTGTATCGCGTAAATCAGCGGCAAGAGTCAGGGGATACGCTTGAAAAAATTCAGTGGGTGAATCATAGCGGAACTGCTTCGCCCAGCCGTCAAACTGAAACACGCCCCAGCCGGGGGTGCCAAACCAAATATTGTCACCGCGATCCATGTACATGGCAGTGATTCCGCCGAATGGAACGCCGTCTGAACTTTTTTTGTCGTACCAGGTGAACGCAGATGTTCCCGGATCAAACGTCGCAACGCCGCCAAGATACGCTACCCACAATTTACCATGCTTATCTTCAACAATGGAACGGGGCAGATCATGAAAATAGAACTCAAAGGCGTGTAGACGCTTAAAAAGCTGAAACGGCCCGATCCGGTCTGGCGGAAGACGGAACAGACCCACGCTTGCCCCAATCCAAAGCGAGCCATTCTTTGATTCGCAAAACGTGAATGGAGCACCACTAAGCGTGCCAGCCTGTGTGGAATTTGCGGGATATCTTGAAAAGGAAAGCCGGTCCGTACCGTGTGTAAGATCAGTTGAATTTAATCCAAGATTTGAAGCTATCCACAGCGTCCCCCGTTTGTCCACATAAAGCGAAACAACGGTGGAGGTGTACATACTTTTTTGATTTGCCGTGTCAGGAAAAATGTGTTCAAACTTAGCTGAGCGGGGATCAAATTGTGGCGACAGGACAAGTTTATCCAATCCCGAAGGATAAACTCCAAGCCACAAGATTATCTCCCCGCCGACATTACTTTCACAGAATGCTGATACTCCTCCCCGGATACTCTTTGGATTGGAAGGATCAGGAATAAAGCGGGTGAATGTTTCTGACAGTTTATCGAATCTGTTGAGAATGCCTCCGGCGATAATCCATATATTCCCAAAGCTATCTTCAAGCAATCCCCCTATTTCGCCGGGCGATATTGATGCAGAATCAGACGGTTCATGATAAAACACTTTGAAATGGCTTCCATCATACCTGTTCAATCCGTCCTTCGTGCCGAACCACATATATCCGCGGCTATTCTGCAGAATGCTTGAGACAAGGTTCTGTGAAAGGCCATCATTGACACTCAGGTGCCGCAAACGGAGTGCGGGAAGTTCTTTAGCATGCACGAAAAAAGTGAAGCACATAGTCGCGCACACAACAAGAAGAAAGCGTTTCACAATCAGGTGTTGAACTTGGAACAGAGGTTTCTCCGGTAGTTAAGTTTTCAAATATACTCAAAAAGAGTCATTGACACCAAACGAGCGGAGATATGGGTGGTATTACAGTGTAATTTCTAGCTGTGGTGGCATACCTCCCGGGCTGCGCCCTGTTACGATAGGCAGGATTTCATGACCGAATCCGAGATTAATGTCATGGTTTTGCAACTGAAACTTATGCTCAAGGTTAAGATTCAAAGAGACACCCTGGTCTTCGTACCTCGGCGAGGCTCCAAAATTAAAGTTTTCACAACAAAAAAGTCATCTGGGTATGAAAACTTATTGTTAGCGCTACCACCTGCCTCCCGGTATGAGTTCTCTCATACAGCTCATCTTCAGGACCGCCATTTCGAAACGCGGTCCGGAAGCGCTTCAACTCCCAGCTTAGTGCAGAGTTTTTTCAGGGGCTCACGAGCACCGCGCCATTCGAGATCTTCAAGTTTCTCTTTGAGAGGAACGTCTTCACGGACAGTCGCCAATCGACGAAAAAGCATGGCATCATCCCGGTGGCTTTCGAGATTTTCTGAGAGAGACTGCGCACCCCTGACATCAACTTTCCATTTCCGGAAATCCTTCGGGATATTTTCAAGATGCAGGTAGCGGGAAAGCACCGCAGTAGCCGATTTTTCTCCCCAGCCCTTGATGCCCGGATAACCGTCAGCAGTATCGCCAACCAATGCCAGCCAATCCGGCATTGATTCAGGTTTTACGCCGAATTTTTGCATAACACCCTTCTCATCGTACACAATCTCGCGGCGGCGATCCCAGCAAACAACTTTCTTGCCCCGCACCGACTGAGCGAGGTCTTTATCAGGAGAACAGATCACGACTTGTTCGACTCCCTTCGCATTCTTGAAACGTGCCGCGGCAGTTGCAAGCGCATCGTCCGCCTCAAACTTCACCATCGGCCATACGACAATGCCAAGTGCGGAGGCAGCTTCCTCTGCTAGAGGGAACTGCGCCAATAGCTCGGGGTCAATCCCTTCATCCGTCTTGTAACCGGGATAGAGTTTGTTACGAAACGATTCAATGACATGGTCGAACGCGCATGCGACATGAGTTACTCCCGGTTGCGAGAGAAGCATTATCAAACTTCTGAGAAGCCCGACGGTTGCGCCTACTTCCCGGCCGGCAGGTGATTTCCGTTTGGGTGCGCCGTAGTGGTTACGGAAAAGTTCGTATGTGCCATCGACGAGATGGATTTTCAGGCCGTTGCGGGATTGTTTGCTCATGAGGATTGATAATTCATAATGAGTCTCTGGTTGTCAAGGATTAGTCAGATGCCTCGCCTCCGTTTCGTCATAATTCCTGATAGGCGATGTTTAGTCAGATGCCTCGCCTCCGCTCGGCATCTAGACCCTGAGCGGAGGCGAAGGGTCAGATAAGCCACGGAGACGAAGGGTCGATGGGAAAGCAAAGGTATCAGATGCTTCGCTGCGCTCAGCATGACCACGCCTCGATTTAATTTTTTAATTGTAAATTGCAAATCGCAAATTGATAATTGTAAATTGGCAATTGGCAATTGAAAATTTGCTCAAATGCCTCGGCTTACGGATGCACTACTTTTATATATCCCCACCCTTCATGCTGCTTCGAGATAATCTCATAAATGCCATCCGGCACGGTGCCGACTTCTTTGAGAATCTGGCTCCGATCGACTTTATTATTGCTCAGCGCCACTTCGCAGACTTTAAACGCGACATTGGGATTCTTCGCCGCTTCTTTCACCTGCTCGATAAACTGTGATTTCTCCGGCATAACCAGCTCGAACCCTTTGCCGTACATGACCACCTCGACCATGGCTTTTGGGTCCGCTTTTATTACCTCATTCACCCAGCGCATGACCGATTTATGATCCAGCGTGTCTTTACTGGTAAGATCAAAAACGACTTTATATGGTGCGGCGGTTTGGGCGGAGAGTGTGCTCAGACAAAGCAGAACAAGCGATAGAACTAAGAAGACATGTTTCATTGGAATTCCCTCCAAATGGTAGACAGTAGAGTTGATTTTTTGATATGATAAATATACTGTGGAAAGAAGCAGAATGCAAGAGGAGATATATCGGTTAAAATTAAAAACTACGGGGATACACACACATAACGGAATGAAGAAAGAAGCATGTCACTACCGAAACAGATGCAGTTCTTCCTCCTTGTCAACAAACAGAGGAATATACTTGCCGGCGACAATCCACGCAAACCCGAACGCCACCAGCGCAATTGCTTCGCCCCAGTAGGTAATACGAAGGTGATTCCCTGCCTCCTGAAGAACATCCAATTTAAATACACCCATAACAAATATGCATGCAACCATCACCCATCCGCAGAGGAGATAGACCTTGTTCCGCCGGCCTTTCTTTCCTTCGGCACCTTTTATTTTTACTCTAAAGGGACTGAAACAAAAAAACGCCAGTATGGAAAATAACACCGCCGCAGTGACGGAATGGATTACGGAGCTTGTGTCAACATTGCACACATAGCAGTTTGTCGGAAAAAGTGCGATCAAAGCCGCCGCAATTGATGCTACTTTACTTGTCCATGCTTCCGTCGGTGTATGTCCGTTATATGCCCAGAGAAACGCGCTGACGACAAACATCATACCCACAAACGCATCACGGGCATTCGTGTAATACGAAGCGCTGATCGACGGAAGCCTCGCAGCGGAAACAATGCTGACCACAAATGGAAGCAAAAACGCGATCAGGCCCACAAGCAGTCGAAGCGCGCGGTAGTCGAAGACGGGGTGGGAAATTTTGTCGATCAAATATTTACTCTTCCCCAAATCGTTATAGCAAATTTATTGTTCGGAAGAATCGTATTTTTCAATGCTCTTTGGGTGCTTTTATCGTTTCGGAATTAGTTGAACCGTCAAACGACTTGTTATCCGATCTCTCATCCACGGTTGATATGCAAAAAGCCCTTGATAGGCAATATTGAAAAATTGCGCAAGACGTAATCCAATAGTTACTTGCCCAACTCCGACATTGGCAGTCGATGGTGCTTTGATTGATTCAAAAAAAATATCACTCCCCCCCACTAAACCCATTCTTAAATAACCAAAAATGTAAAGGTCTTCTTTTTGACTACCCAAGAACCCACGCAACTCACACGCAAGATCCCAGTTTGCATCAATTTTATCAGTACTTGATCCAAGCCCCGGAATATTGGCAGCTAATCTCGGTCGAATGAAAAATAATAATCGGTAGTCATCATCCCATTCATTGATACTAATAAATGGGATATCCCATTCCAGATATCCATTACCCCCCCTAGCAAGAAAATTTTCTAAAGATTGGGTTGAATCAGTAAGTGAGCTCGCTTTCGAAATAAGACCACCAAAAGTCATTCTTGAAAACCCAATAAAAGTATGATAAAAATCGGCACTGACAGAACCACTCTTTGCTTCACCAGAAACAAAGACGCTCGAAATAACAATGTCGTCAAGTGACGAGATGTTGTCATCAGCAAAAAATAATTGACCTTGTGTTTTAGTTTTAAAAGGAATAAATCTGACAGAACTGGAATCATTGTATAAAGTTTTAAAAGCCTGCTTTATCGTATCCCTTATCTTTATGGTACCCTCCGCCCGGTCAATTAAACCTTCGGCACGATGATCCCAATCCTGGGCCCACAAAAATGAGTTGGCAAAGAAGATTCCAATACAAAAATACAACATAGTAAACCAACGCAATTGTACCATGAAAACGCTCCTATATTTGTTTGTTTATATTAATACTATTTTCAAGCTCGGTAAAAATATTATTTACAGTTCTTATCAATTCCCAAACCCATAACTAAACATCGTTCTCCTTTTGAAACGATCGGTTCCCGGCTTGAAATATGGCTTCACCCATTCGTCTGACTTCGGTTTTAAAAATCTCCGTTTCTTTTGCTCTGCCGCGCTGCTTTTATCAATGCTATGGAGATACCGGAAATACCAATGATCAAACAGCCTGAAGAATTCGCCGAGGTAAATATCCTGCACCCGTGTTTCATCCTTCTTGTTACTGCAAGGGATGATGACCATGTTCTCGTCGTTGGAGGAAGTCGAATTGGTGCTGAAATTCGCCGAGCCCGTAATCACCAGCGGTTTCGGACCCATCGGGTCTTTAAGTAAGTACTTGGTATGGATATACAGCACGTTCGCGCCGTTCAGTCCGCTGTGAATTTCATCCAGCCACTGCCCCCACTGGTTTTCAAATTTGGCACCCGGTGCCATGATAACGTCGGGATCTGGATTGAATTTCTTTGCAGCGGCAGATTGCTTCTTCCCGCTGTTGAGCATAACATACCTGACGGCGCTTGAACTTGCTTCAAGTATTGTGCTGAAACGTGTATCCAGATTAAACGGAAGCGTAATAGCACCAAGCTTTGTCGCTGAACCGAGAACATCGGCATAGGTATCCAGCATTTTATTTCCTTTACGCGGACTGAAAATAATCGTCATGTTGTTATCCGCAATCTCGTTTAGTTTTATAGTCGGCCAGTGTTTGTCGACTTCTTCTTTCAAATCGTCTTTGGAAGGATCGTCTTTCAGGAGTTTCCAGTATTTGAGGTATTCTTCGGCAACAGCCTTATCTTTGATGCAATGCCCGACATTTGAATGTCCGAAAATGCCTCCCATGGAAATATTCGTACTGCCCGTCCAGACCATTATCGGCTCATCGTCTTTCAGCAGGACAATGAATTTATTATGCGGTATCCCGTCGGTATTTTTCCGCGCAAAGGTCGTTTTCTTATCGTTCACTTTGAACCCTGCTTCTGTCAGAACCTTTTCATTGTCACGCGTTTGTGTTTCGTCTTTTCTTGATTCATAAATGATCTTGACATCAGCTCCGTTGTTTTGCGCGTCTTTGAATGCCCTCATCACGTCGATCTGGTCAAGCTCGTACAATGCGGCTCGCAGTCCCCAGCCCTTGTCCTTTGCCTGCTTCACATACGCGCAGACAGCTTCAAACAATCCGCGCGAGAGCCACGCGAGGCGCTCCTGTTTTTCTTTTTCTGTCAATGACGAATCGGTAGGTTTCAGGTTATCGAAACGTGCTTCATATGCCTGACTTGCCGCGGTACCGCGGTTAAAATATATTTCGTGTTTGATATCTTTTAATGGTTCAGGCTTGACTGTAATTTTTAATTCATCGCCGTATCTCAGGTCATCGGGTTTGCCGAGCACCGGAAGGATTTTATACTTGTAAATTTTATCTGGCTCGACAGCATAGTCAGCCCACGTAAAGGATTGTATAGGATGCAGGTTTGTCGGATAAGTTACTTTCGGCTGAGGATCAGGAATGATTTTCTCAAAAGGCTTATATCCCTTAAGCCAGTCGCCGCCGTTCGAAATATCCTTGCCCGAACTGTTGCATTTTGTGCGGTGGATAGCAAACCCCAGCAGGTCTGTTGTCTCGCTTTCTTTCGCATCAAAGGCAAGCGTAATGACATGCGTTCCTGCAATCGCGTGCACACTGAATTTGTTGTTGTGAGTTCCCTTCCTCATGAAAGCGCTCCTTTAATAAAATGTGGAAAGAAATGATATTCAGGAAATGTTCAAAAAATCGTATCGCCCCAAAATAACTCCGCTGTTATCCGCAGTACAGCATCGGCAAATAACAGCGGTTCCACTTCACCCCCAACCTTGTTGTTTGTGCTTCCTAACTAACTAATCCACCCTTGTAAGGCTGCACATGTGAAAGTATCAAAGAGATATGAAAGCCGCAATACGGTAAACACCTAATTCTTTGGTGGGAATTTACCTACCTGGGAGCGGAATCGGCAACGGCAGGCTTATTTAGAGGAATCCTTTGGTCATAGCATACCTTGTGAGCCCTGCTACATCATGAATATCGAGCTTTTCCATGATTTGCTGGCGATGCTTATCGACTGTTTTAGGGCTGATATTGAGCAAGATACCTATTTCTTTGTTGGTTTTGCTGGCGGCGATGAACTGAAGGACTTCTTTTTCCCTGAATGTGAGTTGTGGTGTTGCGCCGTCACCGGGTTTGTTCTGCTTTTTTTCCAAAAGCACTCGGGAAACCGAGGGGCTGAAAAACGCATTCCCTTTTTTCACTTCGCGGATTGCCGTCAGCAGGTCACCGGCAGCAGTCTCTTTTATAAGATAGCCGTTCACCCCCGCCTGGATTGCCTGCTCGACAAGTTCTTCGTCTTCATACATTGAGAGAATAATCACGCCTGTTTCGGGCCGGAATGATTTTATCTTGCTCGTTGCCTGCAGTCCGTTAAAGACGGGCATTTTAATATCCATAACAATGACATCAGGATGTTTTATCCTGGCAAGTTCGATAACATCAGAACCGGTGGACGCTTCACCGATGATTTCGATATCGTTTTCATCCTCCAGCAACGCGCGAAGGCCCTGCCGGAATATCGTATGATCGTCTGCCAGAATGATGCTGATATTCTTTGCCTGCTTCATCATCGCTCCTTATGACAATTTGAGAGCTTCATGTTCACCAATCGGTATTTTCGCCTGCACAGACGTGCCGTGTCCCGGCGTGGACATTACTCTGAATTCTCCGTGAACGAGATTCACACGTTCCTGCATCCCGAGTAATCCCATGCCGCGGTCATGACGAGGCGATTCGACCTTTTCAATTTCAAATCCCTTTCCATCGTCCACGACATCGACAAGAATATTTCCGTCGTCTTTACGAAGCTCAACGGTAACAACCCTCGCCTGCGCATGTTTGGCAATATTCGTCAAGCTCTCCTGTATAACTCTAAACAGCACTGTTTTCTTTTCGTTGTTGAGTGATTCAATATCGCTGTTGTCATCGGTGAGGTACGTTTCAATGCCGGTTCGCTCGGTGTATTCCTTCAGCAGGCGTTCGATGGAAGAAAGAATGCCCATTTCGCTCAGCGCGAGCGGGCGGAGTTCCTTTAAAAACTGCCGTATTCTGCCAAACATTTCGCCTGCTACTTTTTCCGTATCGCTGATTTTCGCTTTTACTGCCGATTCATCCTGCAGGCTGAAGTTCTTCTTCATCAACTCCAGATTTACTTTGATGGTGGCAAGAAGCTGGCCGATTTCATCGTGGAGCTCGCGCCCTATCTTCCGGCGTTCGTCTTCCTGCACTTTCAACATTTCCATTGAAACAAGGCGGAGATTCTCGCGCATCATTTCGGCTTTTTCGTACAGAAGCTTCATCTGCCGCTCGCGTTTAAGCAATGAGCGTTCGAATCCCTTTTGGTCGGTTACATTGCGCGCGATCCCCTGCACGCTGACAGCGCCATTGCTATCGATCACCAAACTGCTCCGGAAATCAAGCAGTATAACTTTCAGTTGATTCCTGTTGATAAACGGAAAAATACCCTGCACTTCCCGCTCCCCGTTGCGGAATTTGGCAAGGTAGTGTTTCACTTCCTCACTTTTGCCCAGTCCGGGAATATCCATGATATTCCTGCCGACAATACTTCCGACACCGGTTTCCAGCACCCGCGCCGCGGTTTCATTTATTTCCACAATAGTGCCGTCCACCTTATGAATGTACACAATGTCGGAGACGGTATTAAACAGCGAACTATATTTTTTTTCGTTGTCGACAATGATCGACCGTTTCTCTTGCTGTGATTGAACACGCGTCTTTCGGAGAAATATAAATGAACTGATAAGCGCTACCCCGAGAATAAGGGCACCCAATGTTCCGATCAGTATGGGCCACCATAAATCGGGCATCACCGCACTAAAAGAAACGCACGAAAGTAAATAAGATTCACCGCGATATTTAATCCCCAATGAATATTCCAGATGGGTACTGCTTCTATAAAAGGAAGAAATGTGAACCATTTAAACACGGAGAACAGAATAAAGTTACCGGTAAAATAGAAAAAAATCCCGCATGTTATCCAAAAACGCGGATCGGAAAAAAAGTTGGGCTCTTCACCCTGTATAAACCGGAACAGCGTCAAAATGGCGAATATCAGAACGAGAACACTCGCGGTTGTGTATGTGTATTGATCGTCGCCAGCCAGTGGTTCAAATGTGAATTTTGCAATAGTCCAGAAGAGTACGAAAATAAAAAGGGACCAACGAAAAAATGCCGCAATGGAGATATACCGCTGCCACCGGCTCAGAATAATGACAATAATACAAACATTCACAAGGTGGTACCATTGAATCATCCATAAGTTGTTGATCCCCCGTATCGCCATAAAATAGCTTGTTACTTCCATACCGGCGCTCAAGACTACCTGGAGAAAAAACCATAGGACTGTTTTCTCCATCTTTCGAATTTTCCATCCACCTCCGAACACCGGAAGGATATTGGAAAAGAGGTCGATGTATGCCAGTATGAGAGGGTTCATGGTATTAAGGTGCAGAGGTTATTTATTGAGAACGCTGTTGTTGGGACAGATCGGCGGGCAGGGCCACCCCGTTTCAAGCAGTAACCCGGCGGTCATATCTTCTCCTGACGAGTCAGTCGCAACCAGAACAAAGGCCAGCGTTCCGTCATCCTTTTTTCCGTTATAAATACGTATGCCGGCACATCCCTTTTGGTCAATAAGCTCTCTGATTGCACTGCTTTCAAATGATTCTGCCAATATTGTCCCTGCCACAACACCGGTACGGAAATTTTTTGTAAAACGCATCGCATCATCCAAACTGATATTGTGTTTTCCCGATGCCGCCATGAGAGATTGACGGTTTACCTGAGGCTCCTGCTTGCTGTTACATCCCGTCCCGACGTATGATAATAACAAAATTACCAGAATTAATAAAGCATAGAACAACCCCCGATAAAGGGCAAAAAACTTGAACATATATCCTCCTTGCATTTTATGATTGTATCCCCCGGAATGGATTATCACGGCAGGTTTTCTCAATGATCCCGAAAAAATCACCTGGGGTTTCTTTCGAAAAGCGAGCCAATCAGCCGCTAATATATCAGGTAAAAACCTAATCTACAATGGGGCGATTACCTATTTTGATGGTAGGAAATTGCCGTATATACAAGGAGAAATAAAAATCCCTGCCGGTACATAGGCCGGCAGGGACAATAATATAAAGTTCATTATTAATTAGTTTTTGCTTCCTTCGCGGTCAGTGATGATAACCAAATATTTATCCTGCCAAAAGTGGTCAGGTTCGGCAATTGTAAGCAGTGTTTGATCTGTACCGACCAGCGATTTTGTATAGAACTGTGCACTCCGCTTCGGGACAATTTCCTCAATCCTGCCATTTACCTGAATTGACTTGTACACTTCCCTATTGATGGGCTTGAACATGCGTTCATCAAATCCGGAGGCAAGTGTCGTGGTGGATCCTATCCCCCAGAGGATGCCGCCTTCATCCTTGATGATACCCATTTGCTCCAATTCATCCTTGGTGCCTGCGATATAATATGTGGTAGTAATTGTTTTGTATTGTGTATCAATCACTGAATCTTTTTCAGTAATCATACGCGATTTTTGCGCCACATCCATTTCGAGACTTTCCATCCGTTTACCAAGATCGGCAATAGACTGATCACGCTCGGCGATAGTCTTCTGCAGATTATCCACCATTTTCTTCAGACCTGCATACTGTTTCGTTGATGACGCAAGCTTTGATTGCAGTTTTGCCACCTGCTCATGATTGCTCTTGAGCGTAGCCCGGATAACATCGATTTTATCGATAACGCTTGCCCGGACCTGTTCCCGCGTAAGGCCTTTCTCACTTTCGAGCGCGGTAGCGGTTTTCAGCAGGGAGCTTTCTTTCGCTTTTACTTCTTCGATACTGTTATATACATCGTTAATATCATTAACGACTTTATCGACATACTCATCCCGTGAAGTTATTTCCTGGCTTAATTGAGTATTGTCAGTTTGCAGTGTATTTACCTGTCGTTCAAGTTCTTCGGTTCTGTTATTGCAACCGATAGCCGACAGGATCACGAGCAGCGCGAGAAACGTGGTGATTTTCATACCTGTTCTCCTTAATAAGGTACACGAAGGTCTAGTTCCTTCGTCAGGTTACTGGAAAACGGGTCGCATGAGAGGAGGTGTTGGGAAAAATTGTATTGAAGCGTAACTGCGCGAGGCGTTACTTTCTAATCTAACATTAAAATTTAAAAAGGCAAGTAAAATTTTTCAGTGTTAAATATTTTTTTGAAAAATTATTTCAGATATGGACGAATATCGCATAAAATGATTGAAAAGTTTTTCATTTACAACTATTTAGATCACGAAAAATATTTTTTAACATCGAAAGTGTATTTTTTTCTTGACATTCAGTCAGATAATCTTACTTTATTATAAGAATTTCGATTATTACTTCCCGCTAATAAAGTGATAATGCTGTCCGGAGGGTCTTTTTTCCAAACTTCCCTCCACGTTACTTTCCACGCCCGCACATCAGGATAACGTAGTAAAAGGCTCCGGCTTTAATACGTTGCGCAAAACATACGCAGTCGCGATATCTTCAAATTTGAACAAAATAGGAGATTTCTTGACTATGCAATCTTTCCAGTTCAAGACAAAACAAGATCAGGTTATTCTCCTTGGACTCAAGGCAAAAAACTTAGGGGAATTGCTTGATGGCATAAAAAAAATTCCCGACACATCTATCTTTTATCATACTCACAGGTTTTTGGAACAGCATCGTACAACTTCTCCAGAACCTCCTAATGATTTTGCCTACTGGGTAACAAATGTCGTCAACAATGAATGGCTTGGGGAACAACTTGTCAGCGTGCAGATCATGGAGTATCGTTCACTGTTGTTAATAAGAAATAAATACGCATCGATTTTGGAATCCTACAGCAGCAGATACGGCGATACTGCACATTGTCCACCAGGCGAAGAATTTCATTTCATGGCATGTCAGACATTTGTATTACCGACAAAACATATTGCCACCACCCCACGTGAATTTAAGGAAATCCTGTTACACATCACTATCAACTCGGTACGGTATCACGTATTCGATAGAATTTTACAAAGTGGGTGCAGTGAGAACGATTTCTCTGCCTGGTTCAGGGTGATTGGCCATGCCGATCTAGCCGACCGTATAGCAAGAGTAGATCCCTACGCGCAAACTATCGAAGGATTACGGAACCGGATACTTTCAATCATGGATCAATATGAAAACGATTAACGATTACAAACCGATTGCCGGTGCATCGACAATTGACGAGTTGTTCCTGCTGGGTGAACAACTTAATGGAAAAGAGATCCAGAATATCAATTCCACCGCAGTTGGCGGCGGTGTCGCTGAAATCCTCATGCAAATGATTCCGATGCTTCAGGAACTGGGCGTCAACGCGCGGTGGGATGTCATCAAGGGCGATGAACGGTTCTTTTCCATTACCAAGAAATTTCATAATGGACTGCACGGCATTCCTGTCGAGGTTTCCGAGGATGATTTCGAATATTTTATTGAAATTGACAGGATGAATGCCTCAACCTTACAATTCGGAGACATTGTATTTGTTCACGACCCTCAGCCCATTGGCCTGGTTGAACAGCGCGCCGTCCTGAACAACAACTGGATCTGGCGTTGTCATATCGACTTTTCCCGGCCTGATCCTAAAATCTGGAAATTCCTTGAGCGCTATATCCAATCGTACGATGCCGCCGTGTTCTCCGCTCCCGCATTTGCGCGTCAACTGCCAATCAAGCAGGTGCTCATATCACCATCGATTGACCCTCTCAGCGATAAGAACAAAGAACTTCCCGAAGAAACCGTTACATCTGTATTTGAACGATACGGCATCGACAGATCCCGCCCTGTCGTCACACAAATTTCACGTTTTGATTATCTGAAAGACCCTATGGGAGTCATCAAGGCGTATAAGCTGGCGAAAAAGCATGTCGACATGCAGCTGGTTCTCGCGGGCGGCGGCGCCACGGATGATCCCGAAGGCCCTGTCATCATGGAACAGGTGAAGCATGAGGCGGACGCCGACAAGGATATTTTTGTTTTGTTTCTGCCGCCGGGCAGTGACATTGAAATCAATGCGCTTCAGCGCGGTTCAACTGTCTTGCTGCAGAAATCACTGCGGGAAGGTTTCGGACTTACGGTAGCAGAAGCGCTCTGGAAAAGCAAACCGATGATTGCATCTGCAGTAGGCGGAATACCGTTGCAAATTTCCCACCGTTACTCCGGAATTCTTACACACAGCATCGAGGGTACCATCCATTGGATGAAATTGCTGGTCAACGAACCGCAATTCGCAACAAGGCTCGGTATCAACGGTAGAGAGCATATTAAAAATAACTATCTGATTACAAGGCACATCAGGGATTATCTCCTGCTCTTCCTGTCACTGTTTCACCATGAGGATGTTGTGTATGTCCGTTAAAGAAAAAACAGGAGGTATAAAACATCACCGTCGCCTGGTGATAGTTTCTAACCGGCTTCCGTTTACCGTCGAACAACAAGGGGATGATATTGTTTTCCGGGAAAGCTCCGGCGGACTTGTTACAGGCCTCTCTGCTTTTCTCGGATCACTGGGACCGGAATCACGGCCGGCACAGGAACATCTTTGGGTCGGATGGCCCGGTGCAATTATTGACAACCATTTACAGGAACAGGTTGGCGCACGCGCGAGAACCGAATTTCATTCTCATCCGGTTCACCTGTCACACTGTGAGATGAAAAATTTTTACCATGGATTCTGCAACAAAACAATCTGGCCGCTGTTCCATTATTTTCCTTCCTATACACAGTATGAGAACGAATACTGGCAGCAGTATCAGCATGTCAACACCATATTCTGCGACTCACTTGCAGGAGTCATTAACCCCGGCGATATTGTATGGATTCACGATTACCACCTCATGCTCCTCCCAAAGTTACTGCGCGAGAGAATACCGAATGTATCTATCGGCTTTTTCCTTCATATCCCGTTTCCTTCATTCGAAATTTTCAGACTTTTACCCGGCGAATGGCGACGTGATTTGCTTGAGGGTATCCTCGGCGCTGATCTCATCGGTTTCCATACATATGATTACACCCAGCATTTTTTCCAGTGTATTCATCGCATACTCGGGTTTGAACATACGATGGGTCGTATTATCCTGCACAACAGAATTGTAAAAATCGACACCTTTCCCATGGGAATCGATTTCAATAAATTTACAACTGCCTCCCTGCAATCGGAGGTCACTGCTGAACGTGAAACCTTGCGGCAATCTCTTCCGCATGTAAAGAAAATTCTCTCTGTGGATCGTCTGGATTATACAAAAGGAATTCTGCACCGTCTTCAAGGATTTGAATCGCTCCTCGAAAAACATAGCCAATTCCACGGGAAAGTTGTTCTTCTCATGGTTATTGTCCCTTCCCGTATCGCTGTGGAACATTACGAATCTATGAAGCGACAGATTGAGGAATTAATCGGGAAGATCAATGGTAAATTCGGCTCCGTAAGCTGGACACCAATTATCTATCAATACAAAAACCTGTCATTCGAACCTTTAACCGCGCTTTATATTGAAAGTGAAATTGCTCTTGTAACACCATTACGGGACGGGATGAATCTGATTGCCAAAGAATATCTTTCAAGTAAAAATGACCGGACCGGTGTCCTTATTCTCAGTGAAATGGCCGGATCGGCACAGGAACTTCACGAAGCAATTATTATTAATCCGAACAACAGGCAGGCTATTGCGGACGCGATGAGAGAAGCTCTCGAAATGCCCGTTGAAGAGCAAATACGACGCAATGATATTATGCGCCACCGGCTGCAACGGTATGATATCAACCGCTGGGCAAACGATTTCATCCGTCATCTTATTGAACTGGAAGACGTTCAAACCGCTTTTAACGCGAAAGTATTGCGAAACTCAAGTAAACAACTACTCCTCGATCAATATAAATCCTCCTCTCAGCGACTGTTATTATTGGACTACGACGGAACGCTGACACCAATCGTACGGCGTCCTGAATATGCCGTGCCGAAGGAACAGTTACTTAAACTTCTTACCGACCTTTCAGTTGACGCCAAGAATACCATCATTGTTATCAGCGGACGGGATCGTGCCACATTACAGCAATGGCTTGGCCACCTTCCTCTCCATTTAGTCGCTGAACATGGAGGATGGATTAAGCATAACAGCCAGGATTGGAAATTATTACGGGAACAGACGACAAGCTGGAAAGAACGCATTCTCCCCATTCTTGAACTTTACACCGACCGCCTCCCGGGCGCATTCATTGAAGAAAAAGAATTTTCGGTTGCCTGGCATTACCGTAATGCCGCCACTGAACATGGGTCCATCCTTGCGCGTGAGCTTACGGATCTCCTTACAACGTTCACTGCCAATATTGACATTCAGATCCTGCAGGGCAAAATGGTGGTTGAAGTAAGAAATACAGGCATTAACAAGGGAGCTGCCGCCTTGCATTGGTTATCCGAAAAAGATTTTGATTTCATTCTTGGCATCGGCGACGATTGGACTGACGAGGATCTTTTCCGGGCTCTTCCTGAAACAGCATTTTCTATCAGAGTAGGTGTTATTAATACACACGCCAAATATAATCTTCATAACTCTGCCGAAGTCGTGAGATTATTAACGGAAATGTCAGGGGTGTCAAATGAACCAGATAAAAAATAGTCCTTCACGCGGGAAACTTAAACATTCCTGCACATGATCCATATTTTCCCGCAGTTAATTTTTTACATTTCGCTCATTTTTGCCGTTTTGCTTCGTAAATTTTGTTTGTTGAATCATGGCATACAAATTGACCTATTTATTCCCGGACATCACCTTCCGCAGGGACGATTGAGTGAAATGGTGGATTAGTGAGTGAGAAGGTGAACAAGGAACTGCTGCGGAGGTTAAAAAACACAAAGCGTACCTTCTTCCGCAGCAGTTATTTTTTCAGTATCCCGATGTCCAATTTCAGAAAGGAGTAATCTCTATGAGAAAAATTCCGTTCATCATCGGAATCTTCCTGCTGCTCAGCAGCACTGCTGTAAGTCAGCAACAAGGCAAATTCAGCGGCGGATTTGTACTGGGAGAACCGACCGGCCTCGCGTGGAAATATGATATAAGCCAGACAAACGCCCTCGCCGGTGCAATTGGGTTTTCGCCATTCGACAGGTACAGGATACATGTCGATTATCTATGGAAAACATATCCATTTGAGGAACGAAATCTCGGATTGTATTATGGTCCGGGCGCCGCATTCGGATTTGGAAGAACCGACTATATCGTATACAACGGAAGAAACGCCTACTTTTTCCGTGACAGGGATATTGGGTTCGGGGTACGCGGTGTGGTGGGATTAAATTATTTAATTCCGAGGTCACCGGTAAACCTGTTTTTTGAGGTCGCTCCTATCTTTGTCATTACACCGAGCTCAGGCTCAGGAGTTGACGCCGGATTAGGAGTCAGATTTTATTTCTGACTTTTCAACACGAAAAAGCCCTGTCCTCACAGACAGGGCTTTTTATTTTATTTAAAGAATATTCAGCGTAGCCGCCATCCTTTATTTTTCCATCAACTCGATATTGCCTGATTTTGTTTCGACGGTAATAGTTCCCGGCCCTGACCCGATCCTTCCCTGTGCGAACCCGGAACCGCTCCTTGATTTACTTTTAATCGGAAGATTTGTATTGACCTCTCCGTATTCCGCATCAAGCTCGACATCACCGGAAAAACCGGAAGGCATCCTCAGGGAAACACCGCCGTATGTATTCTGAATCGCAACGGATGATGGAACTGTTTTACAGATAATGGAAATCGGATTACTGGAATTTGTCATCGATATCGATTTCGCACTGAGAGCACGAAGCGTTATCGAACTGTACTGGGTTCGTGAACTCCAATCCCCGGTAATATCTTCTCCGTCAACCGTTGCACTTGTGGAATTGAGTGACACATTTCCTTTGATTCTCATCAGATCAATCCGCGAATACGGATTATCGATTTTTAGGTCGCCCTCAATATTTTCCATGGTGAGCTCACCGGATTGACTTTTTATGATAATTTGTTTCCCTGAACTTCCGTCAACGTTAATAATATCAATATTTGAATAATTTGCCGAAACATTAATACCACCCACATTCCGCGCTTTAACAGTCCCGCTGGTCGATTTTACATCGGCAAATCCTTTGATACGGTTAAGAGTGATTGTGGAATAGTTTGCGTCAATCCGTGTATCGCCAGCAGCATCATCTATCGTAACTTCACCGCTCTGATCCGCGACCGAGACATTATCTGATGTCCGGCTGATATGAACAGTCGAATAATTTACGTCGAGCGAAATCTTTCCTTTAAAATCAGAGATGGTAACTTTTGAGCTGGTTCCTTCAAGCCGTAAATTTCCTCCGGAACTTTCTATTATTGTTGTACCGTAATTGTTTTCTATTTCCCTGAGTGATGTGCAGTTGCGCAGGGTGAGTGAGTTACTGACGCCAAGCAATCTGACTTCCCCCTGCATACCATCAAGCAGCATTGTCCCATATCGTGTATCTGTTGTAAACGGGTTTTTCCTTGGAAGATAAATATCGCCTGTCACTTCTTTATTAATATAGACGTTGCCGAAAATCTTATCAATCCACGAACCCAGGCTCCAGTCCGATTTTATTTCCTGCAGGCGCAACCTTACCGTTTGCGAAGTTTTACTCTCATTCATGTCAACTGCGGCTATATACGCATCTTCATACTCTTTGTCGGATGAAGAGATCGTCACCATCAGCTTAACGTATACCTCGTCCTTGTCCCATGAATGAAATGTAACATTCGAACCGGTAACACCATTGACTTCAATAAGCTGTCCCGGGGTGGTGGCAACATTTTTTTCAATTGTTTTCGATTTTGTAGAACCGGCGACACTCACCGAGAGACATAATGCGGCAATAATCATCATGATTTTCATAATTCAATTTCTCCGTTTTCCATCATTTCCTGAAGGACTCGCAGTTTTAAACTGTAAAGCTGCCGCAAACGTTTTTGTTTCAGAGGCGAGAGATCGGCATTCCGTGTTTCCTGCCTCAATTCATTGATGGCATTATCCAGTTTTTGCAATTGCGCTTTTCTTGAGGAGAGATATGTAGCACGCTCTTCATCCTGCATTGAGCTGGCAACCGATAATGGCACCACGCGCTCGAATTGTTCTATAGCCGAACGATATGCTTCGTCGAGCCTGACAACTTCGGGCTTCGAATCCGCAACTGCATTACGCACTGTGGAGGCGACACCGATCGCGGTAAAATACAGAATAACAGAAGCTGCTATTCCATAAACAAATGATATCCGGTCCGGGATAAAAAGAAACGATTTCTTTTTACCGATAATTTCTTCTTCGATCGTATTCCACATCTTCCTGCGACGTTCGTGGGATGGAGTATCGCCGCTGCCGTAAAATTGCTCCGGGTTTATCATATTATATTCTCCTCTGATGCTATTTTTAATTTTAACAATTGTTTTGCGCGCGACAACAATGCACGGGATGTGCTTTCTCCGATATTCAGCATTGACGCGATCTCGGCATGCGAATATCCTTCTACCTCATATAAAACAAATACCATCCGTTTCGACTCAGATAAATCCGCAAGCCATGATTTCATGGTGTCCTGCCATACGAACGATGAAGCTGTTTCTTCATGTCCGTTCCAGTTCTGAAGATCTTCACTGTCAAACGATATAAGGTTTGTCCGGCGAAGGTCGGTTTTCATTTCATTTAATGCAATTGTGAAAAGCCATGTTGAAAAACGAGAAGAGCCCTGAAACGAACCGATATTCCTGTATGCCTTAATAAAGGCGCGCTGGACCCATTCTTCGACCTGGAACGTATCTGCGGAGTGCTGGCGCATAAACCTGAACAACGCAGTCACATGCCGTTCATAAATCTCCCTGAACGCGCGATGATCGCCGTTTTGAGCGCGATTGATAAGAAACGTTTCGTCAGTCATGAAAGAGTCATTTTTATATTAGACGAAGGAATACGTTAAAATGCTGCAATGACTAAAGTAATTAAAAAAAATTTCTCCACACTCTTGACAAAATCAATTTCATAGTGTATATTTTAACATAGTATAAATATATACACTATAAGAAGAACCTATGAGTACTCCCGAACTCACCCGCCGTCAGCAGAAAGTTTATGACTTTATACGGCAATTTGCTGAAAATAATGGTTATCCGCCAACACTGTCTGAAATCGCAGAAAAGCTTCATATCCAGCCCAGCGCGGTAAGGGTACATTTACTCCTTATGCAAAAGAAAAAGGTGCTCCGGTATGTGCCAAACATCTCCAGAGGAATTGAGCTGTTTTCAAAAAGAAATGAGAGTATCCCGATTTATGGTTCTGTTCCGGCAGGAAACCCCTTCCTTTCGGACGATAATATTGTAGATACCTTTGAAGTCAGAAAATATCTTTCCACATCTGATGACCTCTTTAGCCTACAAGTTCGGGGAGACAGTATGGAGGATATATTGTTTTCCGGAGATCTTGTTTTCGTCGACCCCAAAAAGGCACCTAAGAGTGGTGAAATGGTGGTTGCAACTGTAGATGGCCAACCGACCCTTAAATGGCATTACCGGTATCAGGATGAAATTGAACTCAAACCTCAGAATAAGAAATACCCCGTTATCACCGTAAAGAAAAACGATGAAACATTTTCCATGAATGGAGTTGTTGTCGGATATATCCGAGCTTTGGATAAAAAGAAGATAGATACTCTTTATGTTGACCGGAAAACATCGACGAGGTAAGGATGAAAATACCATCTTCCACATATTCAGTCGAACAGGAACGAGAAATAAACTTGTATCTCAAGAAAATTCTTGAAACACTCAACATAAAAATCCCTGAGGATCACTTTGGAATGGTTGAGTTATCATTTCCCCGACAGCATGGAAAAATAGCCGGTGAAGTGGAGATACGATTGCGTTCTATGCATGTTCGTGAGCGGACATAGGTCAGTTTAAGACATAGTTACTGGGTTGTTGAGTAAATCAAGCCCGGTTTTACGAGAGAATAACTCTTCGTAAGATCGGGCTTTTTTATTTCAAATATTGAGAAGGGTTTGGTTATGAAACAAGCAAAAGTAATGATCGGGATGGGTGGATGGACAATGTTTCCGTTTACAAAACGGTTCTACCCATCGAAGCTGCCGTTTGGACAAAGCAAGCTGAATTTTTACAGCAATTTTTTTGATTCACTTGAGATAAATGCGACATTTTATAATACGCATTTTACTTCTGACCATGTTCAAGACTGGATTGATGATGTTTCTCATAACCCGGATTTCACCTTTACTATAAAGTTGTTCAGGGGATACACGCATTCCTTCGATGCCACAAAAGATGATATTCGAAGAGTCTATGGTATACTTGACCGCATGGCTTCATCAAATAAATTAGGGGGAATCGTTATTCAGTTTCCCTCCTCGTTTAAAAATGATAAACCGCAGCGGGAATATCTTTACAGGTTAAGTCACGCGTTCAGACAATACCGGATGTTTCTGGAGGTAAGGCACGACTCGTGGAACAGTCCGTTCATGCATAATTTCTTTCAGGAAAACCGGTTTCATCTTGTGAATGTAGATCTCCCACGTCTGAAAAGCCATATTCCCTTTAACAAGCTTTCATGGGACGGCGCGGCATATTTCAGGATGATGGGACGAAATAGGAAAGGATGGGTTAACCCCTGGCGGCTTGAAGTGGACGGGAAACACATGGTCAGCGACAGGTACAATTATCTTTACTCGGATGAAGAGTTAGAGGAGTTGGTTTCTGCGATACGAAATTTGAGAAATAGTGTGAAGGATATTTTCGTCGTGTTCCACAATGACCCGAATGCCCATTCCATATTTAACGGGTTTAGACTACGGCATCTTCTTGAACCCGAAAAGGAGCTTAAAATTCCATCGACGACGGTACGGGCATTTCCATCGTTACGGGAAGTCAGCTCTTCTTCGGCTTTTTCGTCGCCGCTTTTTTCGGAGTAACGCTGTTAGAAACTTTTATGGGTTCCATACACTCAGGAACATCATTGCGGGAGCTGCTGACTATGGTTGAAACAGGATACGCTTGCATTTTTGTCGGAGGAAATGGAACTAGCAGTTTCTTCAAGGCATCAGTATCTTTGAAGTCACGGTCAAGCCACATGTCAAAATCTTTTTCATTGAGTATGACGGGCATTCTGTTATGAATCGGCGCCATCAGTTTATTTGGGTCAGTGGTAATAATGGAAAACGTGGGAAGCTCTTCTCCTGTTTTCTTATTCACCCATACAGAAAAGACACCGGCGAACATGAAGGGCTTTTTATCTTTCATCCGGACGCACATCGGTTGTTTTTCTTCAACAGTTTTTGTTTTACCGCGGACCTCTTTTTCAGTTGAGTACTTTTTCCATTCATAAAATGCATCAGCTGGAACAAGACAACGGCTCCCTTTGAAGTACGCGACAAAGACACCTTTTTTATCGATTGTTTCAGCTTTTGCATTGAAGGTAGAGTAAGCGGGTTTTGAATCAGGGGCCCAATGAGGAATCAGCCACCATTGCATGAGATCCATTGTCAGCTCTTTATTGCGAACAGCAACAACAGGCAATTTCTGCATTGGTGAAGCGTTATAACGGGGAAGGATTTCAAACACTTCCTTGTTTTGGCGCATTTGTTTCATGAGTTCAAACGTCAGGAAGACTTTTTTCCCGTCAACAATAGCGTATCGGCCACACATCGGTAAAACTCCTCTGGTATATGATACATACAATATAGAAGAAGGTTCTCATAAAAATCAACATGAACTCTCCCGAAAGAATAATCCACTCCGCCCCTATTTCCGCCAAAATGATCGCATCAATTTTTTCGCAGCAGAGCGGGAAAGTCATTTTGCTGTATGGAGATTCGCCGGTTTTTCGTTTTTCATTATACATGGCGGCAACGGAAGCATCGAAAGGCGGTTCGGTCGTATTTGTGGACGGGTGCAACAGATTCGACGTCCATCTCCTTTCGCGCTTTGCCAGGGAAAGGAAACTCAACGCTGACAGATTCCTCGACCACTTTTATATATCTCGGGGTTTTACCTGTTACCAGATGGAGGCGGCGATTGATAGTCGGCTTTACCCTTTCCTGCAATCAATAGGGTCAACCAAGGCAATTATTTTCGGATTGCTCGACACATTTTATGATGAGCAGGCGCCGTTCAGGGAAGTTCAGCAGATACTGCACCGGTTGGAATTGAAGTTCAGGTTCTTTAAGGACAACGGTATTACGATATTTATTGCCTGTAATGAATGGAACGTAGCACCGAAAGAACGCAATTCGCTATTCATCGAGCTTAAAAGGATTTCGGATAAGGTATTCCGGCTCAAGATAAATGAGGAACAGATGCCGAAACTGTATCAGGAGAATATTGAGAAACAGATAATCAGCAAAGGAGAAGAGTATCATGGGACGAACCGTACCTACATTTACCAATCTTATCGATAACGAGATAGCGTCATGGTCAAAGTTCCGGCGCGGGTTGCGAAAAAAAGACCAGGAAATCTTTGACAGCATGTTCCGGGCATGCAGGATGCATTTGGCTGAGAACTTCTACGCCATGAGGACCATCCCATTTGAAAGCATCATCATTTCCATTGCGCTTGAACAGCACAAGGAAATCCAGAATCTTAAAGATCAACTTCTTGCTGAGCCCAAAAAGCCGGAAGGTAGATGAAGCAGAATATTACAGGATGGCTCTTCGATGTCTATCCGAATCCCGAAGGGGTTACGCTCTGGATCATAGACGAAAGCGGGGAAAAAGTCCGATGTCATTATCCTTTCCTGCCATCATTTTTTCTTCATCTGAATGAGCCGGACAAGAAACGAGCCATAACGTTGGGGATGCGGGCGCCTGCAGCTGTTTCTTTCAGGCAGGAATGGAAGAAAGAATTATTTTCCAACGACACCCTTGATGTTCTCAAAGTAACTGTACATAACCCGATAAAATTCAGGGATGTGGTGTTTTATTACGAGAAAATCTTTCCTCACTTCGCGTTTTTCAATTCGGATATTCTGCCATCCCAGCTTTTTCTGTATGAGACGGGATTATTTCCTCTTGGTTATGGCAGGTATGAAATTAATGATAATGGGGAGCTAACCGGTTGGGAGATACGGGACTCCCGTGACGCATGTGAATATTCCATTCCGCCAATGACAATGATGATGATACGCAATGCAAATGACCTTACTCCGCCAAAATATCAGCGATCTCTGCAACTGGAAATCTCGTATGAGGAGAAAACATTCGCACTTGAAAGCTCATCCCCTGTTGAGGTGTTGGAATCCCTGAACTGGCACCTTCATCAGCACGATCCCGACATCATTCTTACAGAGTATGGCGATTCTACAATCATGCCAAAACTGACAGGCCTTGCGCGCAAACTTGGAATTCCGTTATTCTTTAACCGTGATATTGATTCTGAGTATAAAGTATCGAGGGAATCAAGCTTTTTTCAATATGGAAAGGTAGTTCATAAGGATGGGGCATTTGAACTTAGGGGCCGCTGGCATGTCGATGCACAGAATTCATTTACTTTAGTGGAATCTGACTTGGAAGGATTGTTCGAGTTAGTACGAGTGACACAGCTTTGCCCTCAGCATCAGGCACGTGCTTCTATTGGGACCGGACTTTCTTCGTTGCAACTTTCCTGGGCATACAGAAATAATATTCTGATCCCGTCAAAGAAGCGTGAACCAGAAGAATTTAAACCTGCTTCGATTCTGCTACTTTCTGACCGTGGTGGATTAATGTATTTTCCTCCCGTCGGGTATCATGAGGATATTGCGGAACTTGATTTTGTCTCAATGTACCCATCCATCATGGTAAATCATAATATATCACCTGAAACCGTAAATTGTAAATGCTGCAATAATCATATTGTGCCGGAACTTGGCTACACCGTCTGTGAAAAACGTGAGGGAATCGTACCCGCCACACTCAGGTCAATAGTACAAAAGCGGGCATACTATAAGAAAAAGAAGAAGGAATATAAGGGAAAAGACGAATTACTTTTCAGAAGGTATGAAGGAAGACAGAACTCTCTTAAATGGATGCTTGTTTCCTGCTTCGGATATCTGGGGTATAAGAATGCCAGATTCGGGCGCATTGAAGCGCATGAATCTGTAAATGCGTTCTCCCGCGAGGCAATGATTACGGCAAAAGAAGTCGCCGAAGCATCCGGTTTCGAATTAATTCATGGGATTATCGATTGTGTATGGTTGAAGAAAGCGGGTGCTACCGAAACAGATTATCTGGATTTATGCAAAGAAATTGGTGCCAGTGTTGGGATAGACATCTCACTTGAGGGACTATACGATTGGATTTTGTTTCCACTATCAAAGATGGACCCGACGCTTCCAACTGGTACCAGATATGTCGGATGGTACAGACATGGAGAAATAAAAATCAGAGGCATAGAGGCACGCAGGCGTGACACACCAAAGTTCCTCAAAAAAATGCAAAATGCAATGCTGGATTTCATGTCGTTGAGAAAGTCAATTGCTGAAATAGAGGAAGCAGTTCCACAATTGTTGGAAATCGTAAAAACTCATATCTTCGCCCTGCAAAGCGGGAGTGTAAATCCGATGGAACTTGTTCTTAAACGACACATTACCAGAGAGGCTGATGAATACATGAACAACAGCATTAGCGCGACAGTCACAAAGCTTATTCAGGAAACAGGCATTCACCTTTCGGCAGGGGAATCTATTGAATATATTATTATTGACGCATCAGGGAAAAGACAGCCGTACAAGGCAAAACCATTGTCTCTCTACGCCTTTGAGGATGGATATGATATTGAAAAATATTCTGATTTGGCACTGCAGGCAGCAGAAACAATTCTTGCCCCGCTTGGATACACGCACGAAAAACTGCAGGAGTTGCTTGGAATGAACATCAGGAAACCGGGACAACGCAATAAAAACAAAAAGGCTGCGACAACCATGTCATCGCAGCCCTGATCACTTCTTTCCTGCCCAGTTATTTAACGAGAAGCATCCGTTTTGTTGCCTGGAAAAACTCTCCGCGGGTTTCTTCATCATCGATTCCCTGAGCGACGAGTTTATAGAAATATACGCCTGAGGTAAGATTGTTAGCGTCAAATTCCACCTGCTGGGCTCCGTTATCCAGCTCTTCGTTATCAACAAGTGTCGCCACTTCCTGACCAAGCATGTTATACACTTTCATGGTAACAATGCTCGGCTGGGCGAGTGAGAATTCAATTGTTGTCGTGGGGTTAAACGGATTCGGATAGTTTTGCTGTATTTCAAAACGCTCAGGTGTTTCTTCAACAATAGAATAGACCGGAGGCGTCGGGCGCGTAACCGGCGGAGCATCGATATTGGTATGAAGGAACGGCACGAGGTTTAATGACTGCGCTCCGCCAAGCACAAACGGTTCAAACGAGACAGCCTGATACGGACCATCGAAGGCCTGATTAATCATCGACAATGTAACATCCTGCTGAACGTATTGCGCTGAAGAGTAAAATCCGCAGAAGGTAAGCATCGAATCTGTCCGGAGGGCAATTTGCCGCAGTGTCATGCCGTTATTCGGATCCGACGCATCGGAAGAATTATGATACAGCAAATCACCAAGCTTGGTTTCTGTATCTTCTGTAGGCTCCGTGATACCCGCATCATTTGACAGAATGGCAAGCTTCAAAGCATGCAACTCACCCGCCAGGTGATTGTTGTGCTTGGACGCGTACAGATTTTTCTTTTCTTTGATAAAGGGTTTTGACATACCTGAACTCGTCTTCAAGGCATCAAAACACCGCGGCTCACCGGTATGGGGAAAATACTTTTGGTTCGGGAGAAAATTCCTTACCCAGGCTAATCCTTCGAAATCAGTTTTAAGTCCAAGAAGAAGTCCGTCGGGTCGAAATACGAAGTTCTTATAGACATAATTCAAGACGTTCCCGCCGTTTGGCTGAATGTATTGCTGCTCGTCGAGAATGGGTTCATGCTTAATTTCCGTGCTAGATCGCCGGTCTCCATTCGCATCGGTCCACCACCAGTAATTCGCCATTGTACCCGGCTCTTTCTTTTTGAATAGCGCCGTAAAAACGACCGAGTCACCTGGTCCGACTGCTTTTCCGACAGCATCAATCACTTTTTTATCAGTGATTTTAATATCCTGAAATCCGCCCGAGTCTTCTATAGCAATGATGTTGGCGCTAAAAATAACGTGAACACCCTGCACAGGCGTAAGGCGGTTGTTCTTGAAGCTGAAGGAAACTCTGCTTCCAAGAATTTTTCCGGCCTTTGCTTTTTTCATCGCGAGATCATTTTGATTGAATGACCGGTACTTCGGCTGTGCCGTAAGAATTCCCAGAGAAAACACCAAACACAATAAGAAACTGACAGAACGCAATACCCCTCCCCGAGAAATATTAGCATGAAATCTCATGTACAGACTCCGTTTAGATGAAAAAAGGTGACAAATTGAGGTAATGTTGGTACAATAATTTAATCAAAACACTGTGAAAGTCAAGCTTTTTTTCAAAATTGTCAGATTTCCGCCCGCACGGAAATCGCCGTATACGGGCGGAAAACTTTAAAAAACAACTTACTTTAGCAAGAGCATCCGTTTTACTGCTTGATATACCTGACGCTCACCGCCTATTTCTTGTACAGCAAGGCGATAAAAATAAACGCCGGAAGTCATGGCATTGGCATTGAAATCGACAGACTGCTCTCCCTCATCCACCATTTCATGATTGAACAATGACGCTACCTCCTGGCCGAGAATGTTGTAGACAGTCAGCGTTACAATCGACGGCTGCGCAAGTTCAAATGAGATTGTTGTTGAAGGGTTAAATGGATTCGGATAATTTTGACGTAATGAAATCTCCGCAGGAACTTCATCCACGATGGAGTAATTATTCTGATGAGGAATAACCGGTTGCGCGGCCGGATTGGGATGAAGGAACGGAACTTCTCCAAGCGTATGTGTTCCCGCCAGCAGGAACGGCGACATCGAAAGCGCGGAATATTCCCCGTCAAATCCGGAGTTGATTTTTGAGATAGTGGAATCGAGAGCAATATACGCCGATCCCGTAAAATGATTGCAATAAGTTAACGCGGAATCTGCACGGTAAATAATCTGACGTAGCGTCAAATTATTCAGTGGGTCAGACACGTTCGACGGATCGCTATAGAGTAAATCTCCTAATGGTGTTGCATTCGTGTCCTGAGGTTCAGCAACTCCGGAATCATTTGCTACAACGGCAAGCTTCAACGCGTGAAGTTCTCCAAGCAGATGATTGTTATGTTTCTTTACATGAGGATTTTTCAATTCACCGTCAAACAGATGCGTAACACTTGAACCGGTTGCTATCACATTAAAACAACGGGCCGGGCCGTTGTGAGGAAAATATTTCCGGTCAGCTTTTTTGTATCTGATCCACCCGACATCAGGAGTATCGGTGGGAAGTCCCACAACAAGACCATTCGGCCGTGTGATTATTTTTTTGTACAGGAATTCGAGAACATTCCCTCCATTGGGCTGAATATTGTTCGAACTGTATGTGCCGGTTATTTCACCACGTTTTGTGCCAACCTGGGTACCATTTGTATCCCACCACCAGAAATTGGTGTGGGTGCCGGGACCTTTTTTGTCAAACGTAAAACATAGCGTTACCGAATCTCCGGCAGTAATAGTCCGGCCGGTTGCGGTGATAACCTTTCGTTTTTGTTCAATGATGATTGAAGAAAACCCACCCGAATCTTTGATACTAATAATAGAAGCATTGAATCTGGCATGGAGGCTGTTAACAGTAATTCCCGTGCTGTCATTTTTAAATACAAAACAAACATCACTCGAAATAACTTTTCCCGCTTTTGCTTTCTTCAATGATAAGTCTTCCTGACTGAAGGTGCGGTATTGAGGTTGTGCTATAAGCACTGACGAAATCATTACTATGCCAGCTAAAAGCATAGCAATTGGTCGTATAGAAAGTATAAAGTTTATCATAGGGAACTCCACTTTTTGTGGATAAAGAAAATGCGGGTGTGTAAGACTATATAAAGGTACAATAATGGGTATAATAAATCAAGATATTATAGCAGGGAAAGAAATAAAAAAACGGGTAAATTCGTTAAGAAATCATCGAATTTACCCGTATTTAAAAGGATTTTGCTACTCGTAACGCAAAGATTCGATCGGATCCAGATTTGACGCCTTCCAAGCCGGGTACACTCCAAAAACAATCCCGATTATAGAGCAAATGACAAACCCTATAACAGCCCAATCATAGGGTATAACCACCGGAACTGAGAGTTGAATCGCGACAATATTTCCGACAACTATTCCTATAATAATTCCTATCAGCCCTCCCATTTCACTAAGGACAATCGCTTCGAGAATAAACTGTGAAAGAATATTGGTCTTGCGAGCACCGATAGCTTTTCTGATCCCAATTTCTCTCGTTCTTTCAGTGACGGAAACGAGCATAATATTCATAATTCCGATACCAGCCGCCAGCAATGAAATAGAACTGATAAGAAATACTCCTAACCGGAAAGTGGAAGTAATCTGATTAAACTCCTGAATCATCCCCTCATTGGAAAAATAGGAAAAGTCATCTTCTTCACCGGGAGGGACATTTCTGGCAACCCGCAGAATGGCACGCGATTGTTCCAGGCAGTCTTCATACACTTCCCTGTTAAGCGCTTTTACCATGATATTAATGCTCCGAGCGCGTTTCCCGTATTTCTGAAAATAGGAAGTAATGGGTATAACCGCAAAATTGTCAGGATTGTCGTCGAGCGAACTTCCCTTCTTTTCAAACACACCGACTACCTGATATAATTCCCCGTCGGCTCGGATCGTCTCCCCGATAGGATTAACCTGTGGCGGAAACAGCTTTTCAGCCAATCCGGGCCCAATGACTATCACATTCGAAGCTTTGTCAATATCTTCATTGTTCAACCCTCTTCCGGTTTCCACAATCCAGTTATTGGTTACGAGGCCATCGACATTTTCCCCTGCAAGGGAAACATTCGGATTTGTTTTTTTATCCTGCCAGAACATGACACGACCGAACTGCCAGATTTCAATACCAACAGCTTCCGCGTACGTTGATTTATCGCGCACCTGGAGCGCCTGCTCGTAGGTAATATCCTTTCTGTTCCTCAAACGGCGCCGGGCATCATCGCCTCCATCAAATCCGCCGGGATATTTCTGGATCTGAAACGTATTGGCCCCTAACTGCGTCATGCCCTCTTCGATACTGTTCCGGAGAACTCCCATCGCGGTCATGACAGCAATAATAGAGAAAACACCAACAATAATACCGACTAATGTTAACGCCGACCGCAATTTGTTTGTGCGGATAGCATTCAATGCCATTACCAAACTTTCACGAAGATTCGACCACTCAAACAGCATTTTACTCATAGCGCAGTGCCTCCACGGGATCCATCTTCGCGGCGCGGTAAGCAGGCATAAATCCGGAAGTTAGTCCCACAAAGAGCGATACTAATATCGCAATAAACACTACCGAGAGAGGCATGCTTGCCTGTAGTTCAAATACCTGGCCTACTACCTGCACCAGAATAAACGCAATCGTTAATCCCATTAACCCTCCAATCAGACATAAGACTGCCGCTTCGATCAGGAACTGCATCAGGATTGTTCTTCGCCGTGCTCCAATTGCTTTACGGATACCGATCTCTTTTGTCCGCTCCGTTACAGAAACAAACATGATATTCATAATTCCGATTCCGCCTACAAGAAGTGAAAGTCCGGTTATAAACAATCCGATTGCCCCGACAACAAAAGTAAACTGGCTGAACGTTTCGGTTAAAATTTCCTGAGCGTTAATATTAAAATCGTTTGGTTTCCCCGGCGACAGCTTGCGTACCTGACGCATTATGCCCTCAATTTCAATCTTGGCATCTTCCATCATGGGAAGCTCAGTAACCCTGACATTAATAGTGACAAATTGTTTCGTTCCGAAATGACTCTGAAATGAATGTATGGGAATAAAGATGCGGGTATCGGTCGTAAAGCGGCCGAACATACCACCCTGTTTTTCATACACACCAAGAATAGTATAGGGATATCCGCCTACCTTAATCACCTGCCCGATCGGATCACCTGATGGGAAGAGAGTTTCGGCAATATTAGCGCCTATAGCACATACAGGCCTTCCGCCGTTTGACTCTTCCTGCGAAAAAAACCGCCCGTCAAGTTCCTTATTTCCTGAAGCACTATTATATGCTGCTGTCGTTCCGGTAACAAAGGCATCTTCCATCGACTTGTTGCCGAAGGTAGCTTTTGCCCGTTTAACCACAACCGGTGCAATTGCCGAAAGAAGCGTAGCCCTTCGCTCAAGAATATCGGCATACTCCACTTTCATATCGCGACGATTTCGAATTGTCGACCAATCATCATTGGAGACCCATGGAAATTTCTGCACATACATAACGTCTGTACCGAACGCTTTCGCGCTGCTTTCGAATGCCTGGTTCAGTCCATTGATCGCAGTTGCCATTCCGGTAACAGCCACAATACCGATAATAATTCCAAGGGTGGTCAGAACCGACCTGAGTTTATTGGCACGAATCGCGCGAAACGCGATCACCAATCCCTCTTTCATTTCATGAAGAAAATACATTATAAATGATTCCTCAGCCTGCAGCGGCCAAACGTTTATTCCGAACCACTTCGTCACTGGCAACCTCACCATCACGGACACGGATAATCCTGTTGGCATGTTCAGCAATATACTCTTCGTGCGTAACGAGAATGACAGTATTTCCCTGTTTATGAAGTTCTTCAAACAACTGCATAATTTCATCGCCGGTTTTTGAATCGAGATTTCCGGTCGGTTCGTCGGCAAGAAGAATTGACGGTTTATTTACCAACGCGCGGGCAATGGCAACACGCTGGCGCTGACCGCCCGACAACTCATTCGGTTTATGATGAATACGTTCACCAAGGCCAACCTGTTCAAGCGCTTCCTTCGCAAGTCTTTTTCGTTCTGTCGACGGAATACCACCATATATCAGCGGCAATTCCACATTGTGTAGAGAGTCGGACCGCGCCAGAAGATTAAAGGTTTGAAACACAAAGCCGATTTCTTTATTTCTTACTTTTGCAAGCTGGTTATCATTCATATCGCTTACGTTCACACCATTAAATTCATACAAACCAGACGTTGGCGTGTCAAGGCATCCGATAATATTCATGAGTGTGGATTTTCCTGAGCCCGAGGGGCCCATGATCGCGACATATTCATTCTTATGAATCTGGACTGATACTCCACGAAGCGCGTGAACTTCCTCCGCACCTCCCATATCATACATTTTCTTAATTTGCTGAAGATTGATAACCGGTATATTTGACATGAGAATTATCTCTCTTTCTTGTTTGTCAGATGAAGTTTAGTTCGAAGCGGGTTTGTCGCCGGGTTTACCGCCCTTGTTATTTTCAACGCGCACCTTTACCCCGTCTTCCAATTCACGGTTAATTGCCTTATAGCTTCCCGACACAACTTCTTTCCCTTCTTCAACACCCGACACAATTTCCGTGAATGAGTCATCGGAAATTCCACGTTTTACTTCGATTGATTTTGCCGAGCTGTTGTCAACCAGGAAGATAACTTCTTTCGGTTTTTCCATCTTAGCTTTGGGCTTCGGATTATTCGCCGCCATCGCTTCGCCGCCATCGGATTCATTCTTCTCCATACCCTCTTTATCCTTTGGCATTCGTGTCGTTACGCTCTGCACAGGAACCGCAAGAACATTCGTTTTAGTTTCCGTCTCAATTATTGCGGTCATCGACATACCGGGCCGCAACACGACATCTCTGTCAAGCACACGTATTTTTACTTCAAAATTTGTCACCTCTTCCTGTGTACCCAATCCTTTGGTTTTAGCAGTGTTTGCAATTTCATACACAATACCGGTAAGCTTTCTTCCGGGCAATGCATCGACTTCAATCCTGGTGGTATCACCAATGGAAATCAGGATAACATCATTTTCTCCGACATCAACACGTGCTTCCATCCGGGAAAGATCAGCAACAGTCATAACGTTTGTCCCCTGGAATTGGCTTGTACCAAGCACGCGTTCGCCAAGTTCAATTTGCAACTGGCTGATGGTTCCTTCCATCGGTGAATAAATAGTAGTCTTATAAAGATCTTCTCCTGCCTGTTTTACTGCGGCATTTGCCTGATCATACGATGCCTTCATCACCTCAAACGATGTTTTTGCCTGTTCAAGTTCTGAATCGGAAATCAATCCTTTGGAAAACAGTTCTACCGACCGTTTATGCTCTGATTCACTGCGGGCAAGGTTCGCTTTTGCCGAGGTTAATCCTGCCGCGGCACGGTCACGCAACGCGATATATGTATCCGGTTTGATTTTCATCAGCAGGTCACCTTTGCGGACACGCATTCCTTCTTTGACGGGAAGTGCAATTACTTCGCCGCTCACTTCCGGAGAGATTACTACCTGAACTTCAGGATAGATTTTCCCGGTGGCAGTCACCGTCTGTGTTATCGTTCGCCGCTGGACCTTCTCGGTCTGCACCGCAAATACCTGCTCTTTTTTTGTTCCCAGAACGACAAGCAGTACCAGCACTATAAGCAGAGCGCCTGCAACTGAGAAGATGATGACTTTCTTTTTCGATTTTTTTTGTGTTGTTGCCATACGAGTCCCCTCCAAGGGATACCAATGTTATTTTGAAATAATTCCTAATGCAAATTCCGTTTGTTTTTTAGAAAGCAAATAGCCAATCACCGCGTTCACTTTGTTGCTCAGTGAGGTTGTATAATTTGCGTTCGCGATAAGAAGATCCAGAAGCGTACCCGCGCCGAGATTATATTTCTCTTCGGCGATCTTGCGATCCATCTCTGCCGATTGAACGCTTGTCTGAGTAACCATAACCTGTTTCTGCGACGCTTCAAGATCAAGAAGCGCTTTACGAATATCCACTGTTATCTGACGGCGTGATTGATTAAGCCCTTCCTGCGCATTCTTATAGGAAACCTGCGATTGCTCTACCTGGTTCTGTGTTGCAAAACCGTTGAAGATTGGCAGACTAACACTCAGGCTCAGCTGTAATCCGCGGTTATCGGTGATATTACTTAATTCATTATTATTGTAGCCAAACGAACCGGAAGCGCTCACCGTCGGGAAATGTCCGGCCCGTGCGATGGTCATGGAAGCGTCTGCACTTTTTACATTTTCGACTGAGCCCTGATAATCCGGACGTCGTTCAAGTGCTGTCTTCACAAGATTGTTAAAATCGGTATACTGTTGATTCAGAGAAGCAAATTCGGCTGTGTCAATATTTGTCGGGATGCCTGCAAAATCCACAGAATATTCAGTGTCATCAAAATCCACACCAAGGAACGCAACGAGATCCGCTTTTGCCTTTTCAAAATTACTTTGTGACTGAATAAGTGACAGTTCATCTGACCCCACCTGTACCTGCTGGCGATAGACATCCGCCAGGGCAACCGCACCGACTTTATTTGATTCGCTGATGCGTTCGAGCTGGCGTTTGCTTCTCTTAAGATTTTCTTCCGACACCTTGAGCAACTGAAAATTTCTGACAACATTTAAAAAAAGAGAATGTGTGCTATAAATAGTGCTTTGTTCGGTACGATTAAGGGAGTATTCAGACGATGTAGCATTAGCCTGTGCACGTGTAACGTTTGACGTGTTGGCAAACCCATTAAACAATACTACACGACTACTGATTCCCGTGCTAAAATTATTAGATGCGGAAAAACTTTTCCCCGCGGGATAATCAATGGGAATTCCGTTAACGACCGTTGTTCCACCGGGCGTATCCCTCCAGCTCTGACTGCGTGAAAATGACGCGCTGGCATTCAAATCGGGAAGCATATCACCGATAGCCGCCTGTGTTGCGGAACCCTGTGCCTCAAAGGTATTCTTCGCCTGAATGACGCTGACATTCTTTTGCAGTGCAAGCTCGATGGCGGATTCCAACGTTAATGTTTTGGTTTGCTGTGCTGTAGTAACTGAACATACCGTCAACACTGCTAATAGGACTATGAACACTGATTTCATAACAACTACTCCTTCAAATCGATGATAAACATTCGGATAGGCATCATCAAAGCTATCCTTGTAAACGAAAGGTTATTTAAAAAGTTACAGCGGGTGAGAAAATAATCTCAGGCGTTTTCCTGCATCACCTGATCTTTGATTTTAAGCAGATACGCCAACGCGGCGTCATGTTCATTGGGGATTTGCCCGTCTAAAATCGCCTCTTCAATTTTCTTTTTGAGGATGCCGACCAAGAGCCCCGGCTGAATACCGCAAACAGACATAATTTCCTCTCCTTTTACAGGGGGCTGCCAGTTGCGTAGCCGGTCTTTTTCTTCGACCTCCTCCATTTTCCGCATCACAATATCGTAATTTTTAAGATAACGGGCAACCCGCTGAGGGTTCTGCGATGTAATATCTGCCCTGCATAATTTCATTAAATCATCAATTTCCGGACCCGAATCAAACAATAGTCTGCGCACAGCGGAGTCTGTTACCTCTTCGCTTACCAGTACCATGGGACGGAGGTGCAGTCGGACAAGCTTCTCAACATAGGAAAGCTTATCCATCGGCATTTTCATTCGTCTGAAAATCGATTTCATCATTCTCGCGCCAAGATCTTCATGTCCGTGAAATGTCCAGCCGATTCCTTCCTTAAAGGCTTTCGTCCGCGGTTTCGCGATATCGTGCGCAAGCGCCGCAAACCGCAGCCAGACATCATCCGTCGTTTCACAAATATTATCAACAACCTTGAGCGTATGAAGAAAAACGTCTTTGTGGTGATAATCCTTACGCTGTTCAACCCCGACCATATCAACAAGTTCAGGGAACACATATTTCGCGAGCCCTGATTTTTGCAATAAGCCAAGTCCAATGGATGGTTTCGGTGATGAAAGGATTTTCATGAACTCATCGGTAACCCGTTCCTGCGAAACGATGGAAATACGTCTTGCCATTTCCGGAATTGCCGCGAATGTTTTTTCATCGATGGTAAACTGAAGCTGCGACGCAAACCTGATAGCACGCATCATCCGGAGCGGGTCGTCATCGAATGTTTTTTCCGGATCAAGCGGTGTCCGGAGGATTTTTTCCTTCAGATCTGACTTCCCGGAAAACATATCTATGAGTTCACCCCAGCGGGATTTATTGATTGAAGCTGCAAGAGTATTCACCGTGAAATCGCGCCGTGAGAGATCGCTTTCCAGCGTGGCGCGTTTTACCGTCGGCTTACGTGAATCAGACTGATAACTCTCTTCACGAGCGGCAACAAACTCGATTTTCCCTTCTTCCAGCGGAAGCATCGCTGTGCCGAACTTTTCAAATACAATCACATTGTTCGTTCCAAGAGTTCTTGCTACGGCATTGGCAAATCCAATCGCATCTCCGACAATAACAATGTCGATGTCCTTTACCTCTTTACCGAGCAATTTATCCCGGACATACCCGCCGACAACATAGGCTTCAACTTTTTCTTTGTCGGCAATTGCGCCAATCCTAACAAGAACTTCCTGAGTAATTTCTATATGTGTTTCAGATTTTTTCATACGATACCGATAAGACCTCCGATTTCTGCTCTGGAATGTCGCAGGAAGAAATCGGAGGTCTTTTCACTATTTCATTTTCTGACTATTGATACGTTCCATAATTTCATGTGCAATACGCAATGCCTGCATTCCCTCTTCGGCGGTTACCGCAGTTTGTGTATTCCCGGTAATTGCTTCAACGAAGAGTTCCAGCTCATACTTCAGAGCGTTGACTTCCTTGATTTCCGGCCGTTCGTAAACAATTTTTCTGTTCCCCTTACCCGACTCGATTTTGCCGAGCATCATGGTCGCTGATGCTGAAGGATCGTTTTCATCGACAAGACGGAACACTTCCGCTACCCCGTCCGAAAAATCGACAGAGATATACGCATCGCGCTGGAACATACGCATCTTGCGCATTTTCTTCTGGGAAATACGGCTTGCAGTCACATTCGCGACACAGCCGTTGGCAAACTGCAGTCTCGCGTTCGCGATATCAAGACTATCCGAAACAACAGCAACACCATTTGCCTCAATCTGCTCGACGGGCGATCCGACAAGACTCATGATAATATCGATATCATGGATCATCAAGTCGAGTACGACTGCGACATCGGTCCCTCTCGGATTAAACTGTGCCAGCCGGTGCGACTCAACAAACATCGGCTTCACGTGATATTTTTCAAGAGCGAGAATTGCCGGATTGAACCGCTCAATGTGTCCCACCTGAACTTTGACATGTTTTTCAGATGAACGGGCAACAATCTTCCGTGCCTGCTCTACAGTGGTCGTAATCGGTTTTTCGATGAACACGTGAACTCCGTGATCAATTGCCTGCAAAGCGATTTCACTGTGCAAAACAGTCGGAGTGACAATGCTTACGGCTTTCACTGCTGAAAGCAGTGCGTCAACCGAAGGAAACGTCCTCGTTTTGCATTCATCGGCAACTTGCTTCGCGCGCGACTGGTCAGCGTCATAAATTCCAACAAGCTCCACCGATGAAATCTCAGAATACATTTTCGCGTGCAACGAGCCGAGATGACCGGTTCCGATAACACCAACAGGAAGTTTTACCATTTCGCCAGCCCCGTTTTATGATGAGGTTGATAATCTTTTATTTCATAGAGAGTATAGTAATCCAGCCGGCCGGTCAGCAACCCCCTGCCGTAAAACGGCTTGGTCATCAGTGGCTGCAGATTCGGATTTGATTTCAGTTCTTCCGGCTCATCGGAGCAATGAACGACATAACGCGCATTACAGACTTGTAAATATACTTTCTCATCGACCATTTGCTTCATAGAGTACCCGGCACGGAGATACGGAATCATTTCCGGCGTTACCAATCCCGCCGCGTCGCATATTTTCCTGTCGGAATAATATCCCAGCGCGCCGATATCCCACGCGAACACTGATTCCCCCGGAGAGGTGTTATCCTTCAGCCAATTGCCAATCGAAATCAGTGAGCTGTTCATGCCGATTTCGTATGCCTCCACTCCTGGAGCAACAATTTTCCTGTACACTGTCTGACTTTGAACGACAATTATTCCGGTAAAAACCACTATAACGGCGTATGCGTAGCTTTGAAAGCGTGACCGTACCAGCACTTGAAATAAATAAGCAAACGCAAAAATAAGTATAAACGGTGAAATCAACAGAAGATACCGCTGCACTACACTCACATGACGGATAATATATAATAGAGGAATCACTATTACCCAGCCAATGCCGAGGATGCTGACACGTTTCAGGTAAAATATATCTTCTTTCGCTTCATCAGGAAAAGCATTCTTTTTGAAATACCAGAAAAGGCAAATACCTGCAGCGACTAACCCCAAAATCGCTATTCCATCCGACGCACCGAGAATGTTAACGATTCCCTTCAGCTTTACAATCATATCACTTACATCCGCGCTAAACCACGACTTTGCCAGCGCGGTGTTGGGAATAATTGTCCCGAACGTTACAGCAGTATAAAGATACCATGGGGCAAGAAGAACAACATACACCAGCAAAACACTTGTGACAAGTTTCATCGCGCGACGTTTATCATGAGAGTTGATGTAAATATCATACGCGATAAATCCTGCAAGCAAACATGCTTCCGGCCTTGTCAGTGTCAGAAGTACTGCAAAAATAACAGAGAGAAGATATTCATTCCGCAGACAGCACAAGAATGACGCCAGCACCAACAGAACCGATAATGACGTTTCCATTCCGCTTCCCGCCCAGCGCAGTAAACCGACATGGAGTGAGAACGCAAGCGTCGCAAGCACAGACACTGTCGAATCCCTGATGACCTCAAATGCGACAAAGTAAAACAGCAGAACCGCACCGCTCGCAATCACCAGATCGATTGCCTTTGCCGCGAGATACAGATCAACACCAAGCCATCCGCCGAGAGAAATAACAAACAGCCAGAGCGGGCTTGTAATGCCGTACGTCGGCTCGCCGGCATTAAACGAAATGCCGTTTCCATGAGTAAGATTTTTTGCAAATTGAAGATAAATAAATGCATCATCGGTAGTATACCCGAAATGCGCGGCCGCGGTTATATAAAAGAGCAGGACAATAACCGGCAGGATAACGATAAGAAAACGGTCGTTCCAGAAACGATTACTCAATGAACCCGCGCTCCATTCAAAGGAACATTGATCTGCAGCCACTCCGCGAATTCGGGGATATCGTGAAAAAAATAATCCGCATCCATTTGTAAGACATGGTCTTTCGCGTATGAATCCCACAACACTGCGGCCATTCCCACACCCGCTTCGTGCGCCGCTTTTACATCAGACACCGCATCGCCGACCATCAACGTCTGTTCGGGCATGAGTTTGAACATTCTCAGCACATTTCTGATCCCGTCTGCCGATGGTTTATGATTTACCACATCACTTCCCGTAACAATGAGGTCGAAATACTGTTTCATATCAAACTTTTCGAGCGTAATCAGCGTCGTGCGCCTTCCTTTACCGGTAAAGAGAGCTATGACAACACCTTTCTGTTTCAGCTTTGAGAGAATTTCATGCACGCCTTCGTGAGCTACAGCTAACGCATGATTATCTTCATAGAAAGAATAAAAATCATCCATTGCATTTTCAATATTTTGCTTTCCTACCAATCTTTCAATAGCAATCTCTTCCGGAGGACCGAACGTCGCAACAATTTCGGCCGGCGTAAATGTTTTTCCTAAATATTTTTGGATGACATGATTGAATGTCGCAAAAATAAGCTCGTTTGTTTGCGTTAGCGTGCCGTCGAGGTCGAAAATTATGCAGGAAATTCGCTTCATGGTGGGAAAATATACGGAAAAGAGATGAAGGAACAAAAGAACAGCAGATCAAATTCGTTTTTGATAAAGAATATACAGGTCGCTCCTGACGGAGCTTTGTCATATCCCCTCATTTCTCTTACTACAAACAGTTCGCTCCTATCGGAGCTCAATAGCGGAAGTCCCGTCAGGGACAACCTGTTTATAGAAGACCAGAAAAAAAAAGAGGCGAAGCCCCAGCGGGGCGACCTATTGTTGATTATCCGTATGAATAAATTCAAAATGACACACTGCCCTAGAACAGCGGATTAATGGATGACAGCAGATTGAAGGATTAAACAGAATGAGAAAAGGGTAGTATTGGAGTATTTGAGATTTTAAGTATATGAGATTTGAGATACGGGATACGAGATGTGGGATATGAGATTTATGGAAAATCAATGACGGTCGACATCACCCTGAGCGGAGTCGAAGGGTGTTTTAAGCTAAATAACTGCACATTCCATCCGTTATTGTTGACATCGTAAGTAAATTTACTTACAATATGCAGAACGATTCCGGGGGGCGGAGAATAAACAATTCAATAAAAAGGAGCGCGTGTCTCATGAGGCTTTTATTTCTTCTGCAGTCTGTTGTACTTCTGTTGCTAATTACCGCGCAACCTGTTTACTCTCAATCTCCGGATAACGCGCTCGCCACTCCGCCATTCTGGGGAACAATCTTTTTGGATCCTGACATCATTACCCCTTCCGATCCGACGACATTTCAGACCATTACTTACACCGGGCAGGGCTCACGAACAATGTTCGACAGGCGTGTCAACAATTGGATCACCGTCAACGCTTATCTCTTTGATGCAGAGTATGACGACGGACTGTCTATAGAAGTCCAGGTAAACCCTGAGTTTGGAAGTTCGGCAAATGCGCTGATACAGGCAGAGAAATACGCGACAGTTATTGGAAGATTACCGACCTCCTCACGGCAGGATGTGCAGACGGTCTGGATACATGACGGCGTACAGGGGTTTGGCGGAGGAAACAATAATCTGCTCATCCATATTGGCCAGGGTGCTTTGTATGAGGCAGACGGTATTCTGGAAGAAACATTTGTGCATGAATCATCCCACACCTCGTTGGACGCTGACCATGCCGCCTCACCCGGATGGCTTGCCGCACAGACTGCCGATACGGAATTTATTTCGGTCTATGCGCATGATAACCCGACGCGCGAGGATGTCGCCGAAAGTTTTCTGACCTGGCTTGCAGTCCGGCATCGCGCTGGGAGGATATCGACGGGACTTGCGGATACAATCACGCAAACGATCCCCAACCGCATGGCATACTTCGACGCGCAGTCGTTTAATCTTTACCCGATTACTCCGGCTACCGGCATCGAACAGATGAATGATGAGGTGCCAGGCAAGTTCGCGCTTTATCAGAATTACCCGAACCCCTTCAATCCGGAGACGAAAATCAGGTTCGAGGTTCCGGATCCGGGGTTTGTGTCGGTGAAAGTGTTTAATGTGCTGGGAGAGGGGGTGGCAACGTTAGCAAATTCACAGTTCAATGCCGGAAGTTACACGGTTACGTTTGACGGGAAGAATCTTGTGAACGGGGTCTATTTCTACCGGATACAGACGGAAGGGTTTACAGAAACCAGGAAGCTTCTGCTGATGAAGTGAGATGCGGGATATGAGATGTGGGATATGAGATGCGCAATTAGTATGGTTCAAAGCAATATTTAAAAAATATGTGCGCATCCGCTGTCATGGATAAACTATTCACCAAGCCGAGCCTCCCGAAACATGAAGCATCCGGCTTGGTTCACGCGGAGTTTATCCCGTCGAATGACGGGATGCTTCCCACGCGTCGTTATGTGCAAACAACCACAATCGATATTTGATTTGGTTAGATTTAGCTTCGAGTCGAGAGGAAGATATCCCTCTCAATAAATTAAGTATCCAATCAAGGGCGATTACAATGAGCAGAGTCCATGACCACATAAAAGCCGAGATTCTAAGAGGTGAAAAGAATCTTTTCATATTTCAACTGTCGATCACGATTATCGGCTACATCGGCATGACGTTTTGGCTCAATTCCATTCGACAAACGGCACCAATATGGGTTGTTTGGGTGCTAATAGTGATTCAATTCCTCTTTCTAATAACCTTTTTTGCAGTGTGTAGCGTTCGTGCAAAACAGTGTGGCTTTCGGCATGCTTGGTTGATTTTTATAGTATTTATCCTGAGCAGAGTTAGTAATTGGGAGTTCGTTCTCCTTCCCTTATTGGTGTTGGTAATGCTGATACTGTCGGAACGCAATCAAAACGTCTCTGCCCAACGACAACATTTGTTGCCTGACGAGTCAGGTTCATCCGAAACAGAATGAACCGATTTGCAATGCCTACTGACCAACTTGAGCTGACTTGTCTTGTTTCTTGCATGGTGTGGTTGCCTGCACATAATACCAAAAAAATACGACGCTTGTTCATTTGGTAAGTCAATGCATATGCTCACACACAACTTTGAATATGGAACTCGCTCAACGCCTCACTCAACTGTAGAAGAAGGAGTTTGGCGTTGCGTAGTTTTCGGAATCGTTCCGAGCCAATCGCTCCGCTCATGAGCGGCTGCGGAAAATAGATGAAGAGCGAATACGAACATACCTGCGATAATTTGACATTCCGGTCTGTACAGGAATTTCGGTCATGGCGATCATTGCAAAGGTTTCGTCCGTACAGTCTCGACAAGTATGAGGCTGAATGTGCGTGCATTGTTCTTTACGCTAACGCCCTCATTCAAGTCTCACACCCGTTGGTTTGCTGGCCACTTTGCATCCAACGATCAGCAACACCGAGCCCTGATTTTGTAGTAACTTTTGGAGGTGATCTACAGATCGGCGTTGAACATTCAACTATCACAAGTACTAAATACCAGCAGTTTCGATCCGAATCTCTGCAGCATCCACAAGAGCAAGTAGTATGGCTTGATTCCTTCAAGATTGGCGGGGCACCAATAAGTGAGATTAATCAGGGTTGGGTTGGCAATGAACCTGAAAGAGAATGGGTGACTCTTGCCTTTCAGGTAGCACAAGAAAAGTTTGCCAAGTTGAACCGTTCTCACTTTACAAAGAATAGGCGGAACGAGCTTTTGCTCAACACAGTGTCCTACTTGCCAAATCTTGAAATCGAAACTGCGATCAAGATGCTAGGTGAACAGCTTACAAGGGAATTACCAGGGAAGAATCATCAATACAACTTTGATGCTCTCTCAGTTATCTATGGTGACAAAACATTTCCGCACGCACTCATTAGAAGAGATCAGTAGTCCGCAGCAGTGTATAACAGTGGTAACAACGACGCCCGCCTACGCTTATGCTCCGGCGGATAAACTGGAAAAAGTCATGAATAATAAAAACCTCAATCAATACTTTTGTTTAATCGAATGAGATTGATATGCTCATGCCAAAGGCATCCCTTTGGGAAAAAAATATTGCGTTGTTTGCCGAGACGTAGCTGTAACTGTTTTGGCCTGGGATCGCATAATTTTGATTGTACCCTATGATTCTTAGACGTTACGTAATATTGTGTCTGTTTGCCATCAACGGTTGCAATACTCTAACTGAGGTTATTATAGATCAAACACCAAAATTGGTATACTCCAACAGTTTTGAGTCACCGGTTGACACAAGCGGGTGGACCGGGTTTGGTGAATTAAACTTATCCTCAGACGTTCCTCCGGGCGGCGGGACACATTCTCTTTCAGTGCAAGGTACTGACATAGCGCCTCAAGCAGAGAAAGTTCTGGAAGTTCCTGCAGATAGCGGTCAGCTCATCTTTCGATTTTGGGCCAAGTCTCGCACACATAATAGCGGTGTTGTCCGATTGATTTCCCTTGCGCCCGTGGAACCATACCCAGCAGCAGGCTTCGCCATCGTTGATACAGTTTGGAAGGCATACTCTGACACGGCATTTTTTCCAGCCGGTTACAATCTCAGGATTTGGATTGACGGCGATGGCTGGTCTGGAAATCCGGTTTTGGTCGACAACATTGAAGTATTAAGAATACCAGAATAGAGCCGGACAAGGAACTCTATGAGAAAAGTTGTTTTTGCGATCAACATTACTGCCGACGGGTACTGCAGCCATACGGACGGGATTGCCGATGAAGAGTTGCACGAGTACTTCACCGGCTTGCTGCGCGATGCGGACATCATCCTCTACGGACGGATCACGTATCAACTGATGGTCCCGTACTGGCCGGAGATTGCCAAAACGCAATCTGAGACAGCAGTAACCAATGAGTTTGCGCGTGTGTTCGACTCACTCGAAAAGGTTGTGTTCTCCAGGACGTTGAAGCAGGTTGAGGGAGGCAATGCGAGAATCGCGGGTACAAACGTTGCGGAAGAGGTGCTTGCGCTCAGGCAGCAACCCGGAAAAGACATTTGCGTAGGGAGCCTGAGTATTGCGTCCCAGCTTTCGGAGCGGGGCTTGATTGACGAGTACCGGTTTGTGGTTCATCCGGTGATTGCCGGAAAAGGGCCGCGGCTCTTTGATACAGTGAAGTTGCAGGAGAGGCTCCGCCTGGACTTTGTCGGTTCTAAGACCTTTCGATCCGGCGTTATTGCCCTTCACTACAGAAAACATGCGTGAGTCTTCTACACACCGGATGTCTCTAATGGGACTTCTAATATTAAGCTCCGATAGGAGCGGACTGTTTGTAATTAATGAAATGGAAAACCAACTTAAAGCTCCGTCAGGAGCGACCTGTGCATTCTTCAACAAAAACGAAATTGACCCACAACCAAACAAACATTAACGATAATACAAGGACAAAAAACATGACAGAAGAACGAACATCATTGCCAACATGGATACTTATCGTATCCGGACTTTTCGCATTAATGGAGATTATGGTAAGCATCTCATTATGCGTTTCGCCGCAATCGGTGCTGGAGACGGTCGACCTTACCGCAAAAGGCGTTGACTACGTAATCTACATGTGGGCAGCCCGTCAATTTGCTCTCGGTGTTATCTTTGGTGTGGCGACATTTAAAAAATCGGTTCCCATGCTGACCATTACATATATTTTCTTTTTAGTAATGTTCATCGGTGACTTCTTTATCGGAATTTCACAAAAAGAGACTTCCCTTATCATCACCGCTTTAGTAATGTGTATTATTTCTTCGGCATTGATATTTGTATTAAATAAGAAGAAGTAATATTTGATTATCGTAAAACAACTTATTGCAGAAAGCAGTACTGTTACAGTTTCACTGCTGTCCTGGTCCATACCATGACAGCAGCCCCCTTTTCGGTCATGAATTGGTTCATGACCGCCATGGTTTAAAATTAAACTGTAACACTACTCAGAAAGCCAGGCATGGGCTAATACTTTCTCAATATCTCCCTCTCCCTTTTCTCAACCCTAATAACCTCGTTTCAACATTGAAAATTCCGGTCTAACCGGTCGGAATTAGTCCTCCAAATACGCAGTTTCGGTGGCATGATTTATGCACTTCCGTTCGCATTATGTTTAATAATGCGATGAAATCATCAGCCGGTGTACATAAAATTCTTGTGGTAAATCCGGGGTCTACGTCCACCAAAATCGCATTTGGCGATGAGGCAAAGGTTGAAACCGTTGCCTTCCGCCATACATCTGAAGAGCTTGCGCGCTTCGCATCGGTGTGGGATCAATTTGAACACCGGCTCGGCTTATGCCGCGATTGGGCGAAGGAACATGTCAAGCAATGTTCTGCCGTTGTCACTCTCGGCGGGTTGCTCAAACCCGTTCAGGGCGGGACGTATACCATCAATGGTCAAATGATACAAGATGCACGGGCAAATATGCAGGGCGAGCACGCGTCGAATCTCGGCTGTGCGATCGCGAAGGAGCTCGCTATCCGATACAACGTCCCGGCATTCGCGGTTGACCCGATCTCGGTGGATGAGTTTGAACAGCTCGCGTATTACTCGGGGCACCCTTTGATCAGACGGCGAAGTCTGTCGCATGCGCTCAATATCCATGCCGCGGCGCGCAGGGCGGCAAGAGAACTTTCTCTTTCTTTCGGACAATCCAATATAATCATCGCGCACATTGGCGGAGGGATTTCCATCGCGCCAGTCCGCGGAAGAAAAATCATTGACGTCAACGACGCGGCAAGCGACGGGCCTTTCTCGGCGGAACGCACCGGCGGACTTCCCCTGCAGTCATTTATCGAACTTTGCTATTCGGGAAAATATTCCCGGCAGGAAATGTCACGGTTGGTTATGGGCAACGGAGGACTCGTAGCGTATCTCGGAACAAATTCTTTGGTCGAAACAGAGCAACGGATTGACAAAGGTGACACGACAGCGAAAGAAGTATTCACCGCGATGGCATATCAGATCGCAAAAGAAATCGGCGCGATGAGCACTGTGCTAAATGGTAAGGTCGATGCAATAGTACTGACGGGTGGAGCTGCAAATTCAAAACGATTGACTGAAATGATAACAGAACGGGTGAAGTTCATCGCGAATGTACTTGTGTACCCGGGCGAAAACGAGATGCAGGCGCTCGCAGATGCGGCATCGCGTGTATTAAGAGGAGAAGAAATTGTGGGTGAATATTAACACCTGATGGGGCTTGTGTAATTTCCGCCACGAAGACACAAAGGCACAAAGCGAACACAACAAAATTTTTTGTGTCTTAGTGACTTAGTGGCAGATATCTAATGAGATCAAATGGAGTACCAATGACAAAAGTAACGAACTTCGACTCACTCTTAACTGAGGCGCAAAAGATAAAAAACAAAAGCGTCACAGTAGTGTTTCCGAACAACGAGGAAACATTTTCTGCCATAGAGCAGGCGCTTGAATTGCGGCTGGCTAAATTTATTCTGGTTGGCGATGAAAACATCATCCGCAATATACACTCGGGGAAGCTGGCAGCCAATCCGGACGTCACAATCCTTCCGGAGCCGGATATTATGAAAGCGTTGCAGAAATCAATCGAGTGGGTTCGCGACCGCAAATCTGATATTCTTATGAAAGGCGGCATCGATACCGGCACAATGATGCGCGCGGTTCTGCAGGAAAACGCCGGGATCCGCACCGGCAGATTGCTCTCCGACATATTTATACTTGAATTCCCTCAGCGGACGGAAAATAAATTCGTCATGATTACCGACGGCGGCATGACGATGGCACCCGACCTCAGGAACAAAGTCGAGCTGATTGTCAACGCTGTTGAAGTCGCGCACGCTTTGGGCAACACCATGCCGAAAGTGGCAGTTCTTTCTGCGACAGAAATGGTTGTTCCAACCCTGCAATCCACTCTGGATGCAGCTGCGCTTTCCAAAATGAACGAGCGCGGACAAATCAAAGGATGTATTGTCGATGGACCGTTTGCGCTTGACAACGCAGTCTCAACTGAAGCGGCAGAAGAAAAGCGTATTAACTCGCCTGTTGCTGGAAAAGCAGAAATCCTTGTCGCCGCAAACATCGAATCGGCAAACAGTCTCGCCAAAAGCACAACGTACTTCGCGGGGCTCCGCCTCGCGCATGTGATCGTCGGCGGCAAAGCGCCGATACTGATCCCCTCCCGCGCGGATAAAAGTGACGCAAAGATGCTTTCCATCGCGCTTGGCGTTATCATGTCTGAGTTTAGCTCTGATTCTCACGATTGAAAATGGAATTTCAGGTAGATACATCTGAAATTGTAATAATTTTTACCGCTGAGGCACAGAGAACGCAGAAGATTTTGTCTGCAGTGATTATTTTCTCTTGAGTTTCATTGACATCCTTAAGAAAAATTTCTACCTTTTACCGGGGCGCAGAAATTGAGGCATGGAGAAAAAAATGTCCCGCAACGTAAAATCTCTGATTTCTGAACAATCATTCCTGCAATGTGCTTTTATTGCAATCCTCAACTTTATTCTTTTCTCCGGCTGTGTCAACGAGGTACGGTTTGATGGCAACCGTTTCGGGTATCACTACACACTGATCCAAAATGATTCGCTTCCCCGGCTTTCCGGCGACACACTGTTTGTAGGCGTCGCCTACAGCGGATGCAACCCGGGGCACAGATTTGAAGTTCGATACTCCTTCAATAGGATTCTTTCAGCAGAAGTGTGGTTATTCAAATCTTCACCCGATCAGCTTTGCCTTGCGTACTTTGAAGAAGTACAAGTGTTCGTCCTTCCAAGACAGGTTTCGTCGAAACAAACGGTCACACTCACCGGGCCGAACGGTGAACAGATTGCCTTAAAACCGCAATGACACCACGGTATTTCTTTGCCTGGTTTCCAATGATGGTAATCGCGGTTGCAAACGGGGCAATCAGGGAATTTGCTTATAAACCTTACGTCGGCGAATTAACTGCTCATCAGATTTCAACTGCCACACTTCTTCATTTTCTGACAATATATATTTGGATTGTCGAACTATTCTGGAAGCCGGCAACACCGGATGGATCGTGATCATGCCACTTATTATCTTCAAAGTTCAGAATAAAGCATAGAAGCAACAACATATCTGATATAGGAGGTTTCATGAAACAATTCTTTGCATGGATATGCATTGCAATGCTATTCAGCGGATGCGGGGCAAAGGATATCGAAAGAAAAATGGTAACGCCCGATTCCTTTAAAACACTGAGCGTCAAGAATTTATCCGAACTGAAAACCGGATCTCCTTTTCTGAAGGCACACATGAAAAGCGGCAATTTGTATGTCCTGCACTCCTGGGATACGAAAGAAAACGGAACAATCATCACCGGCTATGGAGTGCTGTTAAGTGCGGCGCGCGACACACTTTATTCCGGAGATGCAGTGGTTAATCTTGATTCTGTATTAATATTTGAGACGAACACCATCAAAAACTCCGGAGCCGCATCATCATTAACGGTAATCACCGGCATAACGGCGGCCGTTGCGGTAATCTGCATTACGAATCCCAAAGCATGTTTCGGATCATGTCCGACATTTTATGTTTCCGACGGCGACAGCGACAGATTACAGGCGGAGGGATTTTCTTCAAGCATCTCCCCATCCCTTGAAGCGACCGACGTTGACGCACTGTACCACGCAAAGCCCATCAGGAATACTGTGGAAGTGCATATGAAGAATGAAGCTCTTGAAACTCATGTCATCCGCCATGCCGATATCCTGGCGCTGCCATGTACAGACGAAGGGAGGATATTTGCAGGAGCAGATCAGAGGTTTTGGCAAACAGGACGAAGGTTCTCTCCGGTAAAAGCAGTGTCCCCCGACGGTGACTGTCTCGCACAATTATCGAATGCAGATTGGAACGAACGCTTCAGCCTTGCGGACGAAAAAAACCTGGGCGAAAAGGAAACAATTGATCTGGAGTTTCAGATAGAACAGGGAAAAAAATACGGAATCGTCATAGGATCGCGGCAGGCACTCCTCCCAACGTATTTATTGTATCAGGCACTGGCGTACATGGGCAACGATGCCGGGTACTGGCTTGCGGAAATCGAGCGCAAACATTTAACCGGTAAACAAGGAGCTATAGAGGGCCTCATCGGCGGCATCGAAATCCTTGGAGCGGCAGGTGATGGCAATATGAAGTTAGCCGGATCAATAACCGAACATGGCCCGCTGGCAATTGACATGCACATGATTCCACTGGGAGAACTTACCGGACCGGTATTCCGCGTTCAACTTCGAATGACCAAAGGAGCCTGGCGCATCGATTATGTTGCGCTGGCGGAACTCCTTCAACCGGTCACGCCAATTAGAATTAGTCCATCCATTGTTTTGAAAGAAGGTGCACCCGATTCCTCAGCCCTCTCATGCCTTCTTGACTCAACAAGAACGCTGGTTACTTTTCCCGGTGACAGTTATACAATGATATACAAACTGCCGGCCGCGGATACCGGATATGAATTATTCCTCGAAAGCCGCGGATATTATCTTGAATGGATCCGTAAAGAATGGATTGAAGAACAAAATCCATATTATCTCGCGCAAATGTTTTTTGATCCGAAGAATGCATTGGAGCGGTTGGCACCTGAATTCAAGGCAATCGAACCATCCATGGAAGATTGTTTCTGGAGGAGCCGGTATGCGAAACCATAATTATCATTTCCGTCTGTCCCTGCTCATGCTGTTATTTTTTCTGACAGGCTGTGCAACCACAAATGTCCCGTACAATTGGCTTGACAACCCCGAACAAACCGCCGCAGGATCGTACGGTGGATGGATCGACATTACAACACCTACATCCCGCCTAAGCGGTGAACTGATTGCCATCAATGGGGATACCGTGTTTATCGTGAAAGATTCACTTATGCAGATCATGTCGGCCGACATTACTAAAGCCAGACTGGTATACTATGATGCTTCAAGTCTGGCAGGACAGGTAATCCTGGGAACACTCTCGACAGCCTCGAATGGATTATTTCTTGTGTTTACCGCTCCTATGTGGCTTATCGGCGGCCCGCTCGCCGCGAGAGCAAGAACATACGAACCTATTCTTGATTACCCCGAACATTCGCTTCCTGATTTCAGGCCCTACGCCCGTTATCCCGTATCCATTCCTCAGGGGATGGATCGCAGCAATATCAGGATAAAAATGCGACATCACTAAAGAAGGATAAACACAATGACTGATAGAAGAATCCTGACAATTGCAGGAGGTGCCGCAGGAATTTTCGGGACCTGTTGCTACATTACCGTCGCTGCAATTTCATTAAGCCCCGCATTATCGTTCGCACTGGCAATGTTGTGGCCGATACTCTCCATAATATTTGCATTCTCATTTCACCAGTATGTCAGCTTAACAAAGCAAAGCGCATGCAATCATCTTGCGCTGATATTCATAACGCTTGCGTTTTTGCTTGTAGCAGCCATGCTCTCTATTCAGCTGGGCGTGGGAACCGGCATGGAAGAATCAATATCGAAGGCTACCGAAGGGGATCGTACATCATTACAATCCTTCTACGGTTCTTTGCGCCTTGTCGATTTGGGACTTGACGTCGCGTGGGACATGTTTATCGGTACAGGGCTTATTTTTCTTTCTTTGGTCTTGAAGGGCCATGAGAAATTCGGAATTTTGTGGAGCGCACCTCTCTTTCTCCTTGCACTCATGTTGATTGTATTTAACGTGGCAACATTTCCTTCTCCTCCCGACACTGCGGGATTATTTGATGTCGGGCCCTTCATCGGAGTATTTATCATATTATTAAGTATACGGTTGTTCGTTCTCGGGCTTAAAGAACATGCCAGTTAAAACAACCGTACAAATTATTTGCACGATGATCGCATCCTCCCTGTTATTGACAGGGTGTACATCATTCAGCTTGCTAAAGCCAGTGAACCCTCCCGCCGGCAATCCGCAAAGCGAACCTAATCTCGTTACCTCCCTTCAGCCTACATTGATCTGGGAACCCGCTGCCGACACCGGGACAACATATGATCTCGTTATCTATGAAAAATTAAAAGCACCACAGGAAGATTCGGAAGGAATACACAGAGTAGGAAATCAGGTGTATTATGAACAGGGAATTAAAGAATCGCATACAAACGTAAAGACATCACTGCTTCCCAACACGGAATACTACTGGTCCGTACGAACAAGAAAAGGAAGCGAGGTATCCGACTGGTCACGCTATGATTACTCCCTCTTCCTTCTTGTCAACAATATTAACACTCACGACACGTTTTTCATATTCAGAACACCTCACAGGCAACCATAACCGCCAATTAACTGGCAACAAATAAAGATATTCATCGTACCTTTCAGTAACAAGCTGTACTTCTGTCAATCACTGAAAGACACAACATGGTTCAGAAAAGATATTCCATAGTCATTTTGCTGTTACTTTTCACTGTTTCATTCCTCCCCGCGGATGTTCCTAAAAAAGAATATGAGATAAAAAAATTAGCGGAAGGAGTGTATGGTTTTCTCTGGAAAAATCCGTTGCAAGATCCGATCGAGGGAAATTCGCTGTTCATCATTAATGACCGCGATGTTGTTGTGGTAGATGCGGGGCTGTTTCACACATCAACGCGACTGATGATTAAGGAGCTTAAAAAACTTACATCAAAACCTGTGCGGTATGTAGTCAATACCCATTTTCACGACGATCATAACAATGGAAACTTTGTGTACCGTGAAGAGTGGACGGGTGTAGAATTCATCGCTCAGAAAAATACAAGGGAAGATATCATCGAGAAAGTTATTAATGCTCGCCCTCAGGATATCCAGGGATTCCGCGACAACATCGCGATGTACGATCAGTGGATAAAAGACGGAAAGGATGCTGCCGGAAAACCTGTCGATGAGGCAAGAAAAGGGCGCATCAATAAGGTCATCGATCTTTACAAGCAAAGTATTAATGAATACAACTCGGTAAAAGATGCGCCGCCGGATCTGACATATCAAGATTCACTGGTATTGTACCGGGGAAGCCGAACAATAAAGATTCTCTGGCTTGGCAAAGGAAACACAAGGGGCGATGCGGTTGTCTATCTGCCAAACGAACGCATCATAGCAACCGGTGATCTTGTAGTCTATCCGAGTCCCTTCGCGTTTGGTTCATATTATAAAGAATGGATTACCACCCTTTCCCGCATTGATTCGTTGAATGCGGATATGCTGTTTCCCGGGCACGGACCTGTATTCACAGACAAGCAATATCTGCATAATGTTCAGGGGCTACTGACAGCGCTCGTTCATGAGGTGGAAAAATCCGCTGTTTCAGGTCTATCGCTTGACGAAACAAAAAAACAAGTCACGCTTTCGGAATGGAAAGAAAAGTTCTCCGCCAAAGATGTAGGCATTGAACGTGCATTCGACCAGTTCTTTCTTGCTCCGGCGGTTGAACGCGCTTGGCATCAGGCGAAAGGCGATAAAGACGGAGAATAATACACCGCCTTCAAAAAATGATTTTTTTTGTAACTCTGAATTCAAATGTAGTATTGATGAAGGAGATTCACCATGAAAACGATTATCCTGTTTCTGCTTCTATTGTCTCTTTCCGTATCATTCACATTTGCCGGCTCAATACAAGGCATAGTCCGTGATGCGCAATCACTTACTCCCCTGGAGAATGTCTTTGTCACCGTTCATGTCGTCATACCTGATTCTATTCCTTATCCAGACACCACAGACCCGGGCGGCACATACTCAATTTCCGGAATTGTTCCCGGCAATCAGATCTATGCGATTGTGGCGTACAAAAACGGTTACGTTTCATCGTATGCGCGCGTCGATAATTTAGGATCCCTCGATTTAACCTACGACATCTACCTTACAGCAGAATCCATCATCCTGCCGCACGGCGATGATTCGACGGGTGTCTTTGGAACAATCATGACGCCCGATATCGGAGGATCCCTTATTCCAGTTTCCAACGCCGAAATCAATTTTATCTCCGGCGCTGACACATACGATGTCCGGTCCGATTCGTCCGGAACATTCTCCATAACAATTCCGCGGGGATCTTATTCGGTAAGTGTCAACGCGGAAGGATACGATAACCTTACACTACCCGGCATCCAGGTTATCACTGCGGGTGCCAGCGTTAACGCTGTTCTCCGTGTAACAGCAGTTGACGTTCCGCCGACCCTACCTCCCTCAACTCCCGAGAGATTCAGTCTGTTAAATGCATATCCAAACCCATTCAATCCCGGGACTATAATACGATATCAGATTCCCGTCAAAAGTGCTGTCACACTGAAAGTCTATAATATTCTGGGAAATGAAATCGCTACGCTCGTCAATGGTATTCAGGAACCGGGAACAAAAACAGTCCGGTTTGAAACCAACGGGAATATTGCCGGCGGAGTTTATTTCTACCGGTTGCAGGCCGGAAATTATGTTGAAACAAAGAAATTTGTCCTGTTACGGTAGATAAAACAGGATAAATCACAAAAACCTTGCATAATACATCCTTCATATAACTTACTATTGCCTTTGACTGTTATTTTCGGTATGATATGCCGAAAATATTGACGGTGTAACACACAAATCCATCACCATAAAAAGGGACCCGCTATGGATCAGCAAAAAGTTGATATGTTTTTGATGTCGTACTCGAAATATTTTGAAGGTCATCATCTTTCAGCCATGCGCGAGCAAATGTTGAAGCTGGATGACTCAAAACTTCTCCAACTGCAGGCAGCTAACATTAAAGACCCCACCATCACTCTTATTATCTCGATTGTTGGAGGAAGCCTCGGCATTGACAGATTCTTTATCGGCGATACCGGTTTGGGAATTGCAAAATTGCTTACGTGCGGCGGACTCGGCATCTGGTCTATAGTCGACTGGTTCCTTATCATGGGAAGAACACGCGAAGTAAATATGCAGAGGATTCAGTACCTGCTTCATTGAAATGTGAAATGAACAAGGAAACTCTCTACAAATTTGTTCTCGGGATTTCATTCGTCGGATATGTTTGGATCGCGTGGAATGCAGGCGCGGTCCATAAACTACACCCCACTCAAACTGTCTGTCTCGTGAAAACAATGACAGGCATCCCATGCCCGTCATGCGGCACAACCCGGTCAGTCACTACGTTGCTTGAAGGAAATATCGCTGACTCAATCATGGTAAACCCGTTCGGCATTGTGGCTGTGTCGATGTTGATTGTTTTTCCGGTGTGGGTGGCCATAGATTATTTCCGCAAGAGGGATAGCTTCTTCCGGTGGTATACATCAACGGAACGGAAATTATCTGACAGTAAATGGATTATTGTTACATCTGTCATTGTTGTAACTGCCAACTGGTGGTGGAATATTACCAAAGGCCTCTGATGCGGAAAGTCATCGATGCAATGTAATCCGCCGCCTGATGAGTACGAATCGGAAAAGGCATCGAACAGCTATCTGATGTCTGTTGTTGCCCTAATGGTCGGACTTCCCTTCCCCCTGATTAACCTTGTCGCAACGGCAATATTTTTCTTCGGCAACAGGTCATCGACATTCTTTGTCCGGTGGCACTGCATGCAGGCGCTTCTTTCCCAGGTCATCGTCCTGTTCGTCAACGCGACAGGGGTATATTGGACGCTTTCCATTGTTTTTGGAAGCAGCATTATAACGGACTCTTATCTGGGTTATATTCTTACGGCAATACTTTTCAACCTTATCGAATTTGCCGCCACCGTTTATGCCGCCGTCGCAACACGCAAGGGAAAACATGTCGAGCTATGGCTGTTCGGACCGCTCACTAACGCTCTGGTGAAAGCCTGAAATGGCAAAAGCCGCCATTCATTTTTTCCTTCTCGCAGCATGCTTCCTTGGTTGCTGGTTTCTTCTTACTTCAATCCGTTTAACAGAGCTATTTCACATCGAAGAACTCTCAAAAGAAAACGAACGAAAAGTCGGAGAGTTCATATTGGAAGCATTTAAGAAAGGCGCGGATGAAATCGAATCTGACAGCGGAAGATATCTTTCGGTGCGTCTTAAGAAACAACTGTGTGAAGCGAACGCGATTGCCGATTCGGGCATCAGTTTGCATATTATTGTGAATGATGAAGTCAACGCGTTTTCACTGCCCGACCGCCATCTTGTCATCAACACCGGATTGATTGAATATTGTTTAACTCCTGAAGAACTTGCCGGCGTGATAGCCCATGAAATCGCGCACATGGAGCATCATCATGTTACGAAGAAGATGATGAAAGAAATCGGGTTGACGATGCTGATGACTATTGCAGGTGGAAGAACTTCGGGAGAAATTTTGCGACAGGCCGCGCAAACACTTTCCTCTACGGCATTTGACCGCGACCAGGAAAGCGATGCCGACAGCACATCGGTGCGGTATGCGGTTGCCGCGCACATCGATCCGGAGCATCTTGCCAATTTTCTTTTCCGTTTATCGAAAGAGAAGAACGATATGCCGAAAAGTTTCGAATGGATCAGCACTCATCCGAACTCAAGCGACCGCGCGGCAGAAATTCTGAAATTGAAAGACCGCTTCAACGTCACACCACAGCCAGTTGTAAGTGATAGTGTTTGGAAAGCCTATCAAGAGACAATCAAGAATTTATCGGAAGATTAGAAAGGTTTTTTACTCATTTATTCATTGAATCATTTGTTCATTTTCCCATTTTTCATCCTATAATCCGCTGAATCTTTTATCCATTCATCTGCTGTTAATCCACCTTGGCGGCTCAGTTTAAAGGAAAGAACAGCGCAGAGTCGCAAAGAGCGCAAAGAAACGCAGAGAAATAATCACTTTGCGATACGCGGCGGGCGGAGTTTATCCCGCCGAAGGCGGGACGTCTCTGCGGTGAAAATTATCATTCAAACTGAGCCCGTATCTAATCCGCGGTTCATTTTCTCTTTTCCCTCTCTTTTTGTATATTGTTCCGCGTTTAACTGAATATCTGGAATCTTTCACCTTTCTATCATTTTGGAGTTTTTATGAATATTAATGACATCGAACAATTGCTTGGCGCTGACGCTAAGAATCTGCTCGGTTACAAAGCAAAAATCGACAAAGGGATGCTTTGCCTGCCGGGAAAAGATTATGTTGACAGGGTGTACGCACTCTCAGACCGCCCGGCACCGGTATTAAAAAGCCTGAATTGGATTATTCATCAGGGGCGTCTTGCTCACACGGGTTATGTCTCCATTCTTCCTGTCGACCAGGGCATAGAGCACTCAGCCGGCGCATCGTTCTCGCCGAACCCAATGTATTTCGATCCGGAAAATATTGTGAAACTGGCCATTGAAGGCGGATGCAACGCTGTGGCGTCAACGCTCGGCGTGCTCGGCGCTGTGTCGCGCAAATATTCGCATAAGATTCCTTTTATTCTGAAGTTCAACCACAACGAATTCATTTCCTATCCTAATTCTTACGATCAGATCATGTTCGCCCGCGTAAAGCAGGCGTTTGACATGGGTGCTGTCGCGGTGGGAGCGACGATTTATTTCGGCTCACCCGAATCAAAGCGTCAGATTCAGGAAGTCGGGCTTATGTTCCAGCAGGCACACGAGCTCGGCATGGCAACGATTCTCTGGTGCTATCTCCGCAACAGCGCGTTCAAAACTGCGGAAAAAGATTACCATGTTTCCGCCGACCTCACAGGACAGGCAAATCATCTCGGCGTCACCATCGAAGCCGACATCATCAAACAAAAACTTCCGGAGAACAATGGCGGATTTGAGGCTTTGAAATTCGGGAAGACAAACAAAAAAGTGTACACCGATCTTACGTCCGATAATCCAATTGACCTTTGCCGCTATCAGGTTGCGAATTGCTATATGGGTAAAGCAGGTTTAATCAACTCCGGCGGTGAGTCAAAAGGCGCTTCCGATTTAGCTGACGCGGTCCGTACCGCGGTTATCAATAAGCGCGCAGGGGGCATGGGATTGATTTCAGGCCGAAAGGCATTCCAGAAACCGATGGACGAAGGAATAAAAATTCTTAATGGCATCCAGGATGTCTATCTCTGTAAGGATGTTACAATCGCGTAAGATGTAGGTGTCCGGCTCACTTTGCTGAGGGAACTCACGGAACTGAGCCGGACATCTTTTCAAGGAATCCCTTGCCGAAAACTCTTACTCTTAAAAAAAACGAAGACCGCCGCATTGTCAATGGGCATCTCTGGGCATTCAGCAACGAAATTGAAAAAATCGACGGCGAACCTCAGGCCGGAGATGTTGTTGCCCTCCGTAATCATGCCGGCATCTATCTCGGAAAAGGATTTTACAATCCGCACTCGCTCATAGCATTCCGTCTGCTCACAAGAACGGACGAAGAAATTGATTTCCAATTCTTCAACAGAAGAATAGAGCGGGCATCAGTACTACGATCCGTACTTTATCCAACTGAAGGAACATACCGGCTGGTCCATGGTGAAGCGGATTTTCTTCCGGGTCTCATCATTGATAAATACAACAACTACCTTTCCGTCCAAACATTTTCGTACGGGATGGATAAGCGGTTAACATTAATCTGCGATGTGCTTGAATCGTTATTTCATCCCAAAGGAATCGTCGAACGAAATGAATCGCAGATCCGCACACTGGAAGGACTTGAACCAAACAAGGGAATTCTCCGCGGCACTGTTCACCCTGTTGTTGTTACCGAAAATGATCTTCAGTATGAAGTGGACATTATTGAAGGGCAGAAAACCGGTCTGTTTCTCGATCAGCGGGAAAACCGGCTGGCTCTGAGAAAATATTCGCGCGGGAAAAAAGTTTTGGATTGTTTCTGCAATGACGGCGGATTTACCCTGAACGCCGCCAAAGGAAACGCGGCATATGTCACCGCTGTCGATATTTCCGAAACAGCCGCTAAGCGTGCCACACATAACGCGGCGCTCAATTCTCTTTCCAACAATACGTCGTTCGTTACAAACGATGCCTTTGAATTTATGAAGGAAGCTGTTCATAAAAAACAGAAGTTCGATGTTATAAATCTTGACCCCCCATCGTTCGCAAAAAGCAAAAAAACAGTCCTTATCGCGAAACGGGCATACAAAGAGCTTCACTCATTAGCTTACCAATTATTGCCCGAAGGGGGAATTCTTGCCACCGCAAGTTGTTCCTACCATATAGAAGAACAGACATTTCTTGACATCATCAACCAAACTGCAATTGCTAACAATAGAAGAATCAGTCGTTTGGAATGGCGCGGAGCCGCGCCGGATCATCCCGTTCTCCCCGCTATGCCGGAAACGCACTACCTGAAATTCGGCATTTTCAGAGTTGATTAAGCAAACAGATGTATTGACTTTCCATTTTTTCGGGGGTATATTTAAGGGAGAAGATACAATCTTATTTTATTTGCTACCCATAGGAGGAAGTTATGAGATATTGTTTCATCGCACTGGCAACATTGACTTTTACGTTGGTGCCTCTGTCTACCTGCGTATCACAGTCTGAAGCTGAAGAATCTGCTTATATTTTTCTGGTTGAATCCGTCGAACGTCAGTCATCAACTCAAATTGAGTTCAGGGGAGCTTACGAATCTCATGATGCAACGACCTCATCGAAGCTAACATTTATTCAGGACAAAACACCTTTCGCACTCAAGGTTTCCGGGACATCATTCCTTGGAATTTTTCAATCACTTTCCAAGAATGCAAAGATAAAGGTAACACTTAAGAAATTTCAAAATGGAAAAATGATGGCTCAAGCTGATGGCTCCTCTACTTTCAATATTCTTTACGGTGAGCCAGCAGGAATCGGATATGGTTTACCGACTTCAACAATTAGTGATTCACGATTCATAGATGAAATCAATCAACTTCGTGAACACCACGAATAAATTTACCAGAAGCTTGCGTCATGAATAAACTATTCTTCTCAATACTTCTTACGATCTTTGTTACCTTTGAAGTAAGGGGACAACAATTTCCAACACCGCCAGCTCCGGATAGCACATCGATTCTCGGCGGATTGAGAATACTTCCCGAATCTTCCGAATTTACTCCCCTTGATACATGGGGACTGGATCTGCTTATTTCCAACGGCGGATTCGGGCTCGGTTTATTTTACAGGCATGAATACAGCAGGGACCTTTCGGGGTTTGTAGATTTCTCCGTCGCTGAAGCAAAGGATGATGACGAAAAAGATTTTGTCGATTACTACGGAAGGATTGTCACTCCGGGGAAAATCAACCGGTTTCTTTCCATTCCATTATATGTTGGATTACAACAGCGGCTTTTCAGCGATGATATTGTGGATAACTTCCGTCCGTATGTAAACGCTGCCGCGGGCCCGACAATGATTTATGTTTTTCCATACAACCAGGAATATTTTTCTGCGATTGGCAATGGCCATCCCGAGTATACGTTCGGAGGCTATGTCGGCGTCGGAGCTTTTTTCGGATCTGAACGGTCGAGTTTACTTGGAGTGAATTTGCGATACTATTACATTCCGTTCCCCAGCGGACTGGAAAGTTTACGGAATGTCTACAAGAAGCAGTTCGGAGGATTTTTCATAACGCTGAATTTCGGGGGCGCGTGGTAGTAAGAGCAGGTTTGGGATTTGAGATGTGGAAAACCTAAGAACAGTTTCAGGTTTCAAGTTTCAGGCCTAATTATCCGGGGTTAAATACCTCTTCAGAAATTTTCCCGTATAAGAAAGCGGCGCTTTAGTAATTTCCTCCGGAGTTCCTTCCGCAACTATTCTTCCGCCTTCATCACCAGCCTCAGGACCGAGATCGATAATCCAGTCGGCACATTTGACGACATCCATATTATGCTCAATGATGACCACAGAATTGCCCTGCTCAATAAGCGCGTCAAAACATTTCAGGAGTTTCGCGACATCGTCAAAATGAAGTCCGGTCGTCGGTTCATCAAAGATAAAGAGCGTGTGCGTTTCCGCATCCTGGCTTACAAGGTGAGACGCAAGCTTAATCCGCTGTGCCTCGCCACCAGAAAGCGTTGTCGCAGATTGTCCGAGACGGATATATCCCATCCCGACATCGTCAAGAACCTGTAAACGTTTTGCCACACGCTTACCCGAGGCATGACCGTTAAAAAATTTCACTGCTTCGGTCACCGTCATCCCTAAAATTTCATCAACATTATAGCCGCGGTACCTGATATCAAGCACTTCTTTTGTAAAACGTTTTCCTTTGCAGACTTCACATGTTAACTCAATATCCGCAAGGAACTGCATCTCAATTGTCTGGATACCGCTTCCTTCGCACGTTTCACATCTGCCTCCGGGCACATTGAACGAAAAATATCCCGGCTTGTATCCATGAATTTTTGCCGATTGGGTTGACGCAAGCAGGTCACGGATAAGATCAAATGCCTTGGTATAGGTCGCGGGATTCGAACGGGGTGTTCTTCCTATCGGCGATTGGTCCACCAGCTCTATCGCGTCAACAAGCTGAGAACCTTCTATAGCACGATGCGCTCCCACCAGTTCCATGTATCCGTCTTTCTCACGTTTTAATCCTGCATACAAAATATCATGAACAAGCGTGCTTTTCCCAGAACCGCTGACACCGGAAACAACCGTGAGCATATGCAAAGGAATCTTTACATCAATCGAACGGAGATTATTTTCTTTGGCGCCACGCACGGTAATAAACTTTTTCTTTCCTTTCCGGCGTTCTTTGGGAACAGGAATCGCCAGATGTCCGTTCAGGTACTTGCCCGTCAACGATTCTTTAGCATTCAGCAATCCTTCTCTGTCACCCTGGTAAATAATTTCCCCGCCAAATTCTCCAGCCCTCGGTCCCATATCTACAATAACATCAGCGGAAGTAATCATATCCGCATCATGTTCGACTACAAGCACTGTGTTGCCAACATCTCTAAGGGATTTTAGAATTGAAATAAGTTTCTCGTTGTCGCGGGGGTGTAGCCCAATACTCGGTTCATCGAGAACATAGAGTGAGCCGACAAGTGACGACCCAAGAGCCGTCGCGAGATTAATACGCTGGGATTCACCACCCGAAAGCGTATTCGACAACCTGTCAAGCGTGAGATATCCGATACCTACATCCACCAGGTATTTCAGTCGTTTGCGCAGTTCGTCGAGGATTCTTTTTGCAATCTCGTTTTCGAATAACGTAAGTTTCAGGGTCTTGAAAAATTCGAATGTATCGCCGATGGTCATTCTCACGACATCAAAAATGGTTTTATCACCTACACGGATGTACAGAGCCTCTTTCCGCAACCTTCCTCCTCCGCAACCATCGCAAATTGTGTAACCACGATATTTGCTGAGGAGAATACGGTAATAAATCTTGTAGGTTTTCTTCTCCGCCATTTTGAAAAAGTCGTTGACACCATCATAGTCTTTATAACCGTCAAAGATAACATCCACCTCTTTTTTGGTAAGCTCCTTAAAGGGGACATCAACCCGTATTTTCGCATCGTAGGCTACACGAAGAAGGCCGCGTAAATAGTTATGCCATTTCGGTGTCGTCCACGGATGTATGGCACCCTCCCGCAATGATTTTTCTTTATCCGGAACGACAAGATCAAGATCGATTCCGACTGCTTTACCGAACCCCTGACATTTCGGGCATGCCCCGAACGGATTGTTGAATGAGAACAGCCGCGGATCGGGATCTTCGTAGCGAATGTTGCAGTTCGCGCACTCAAAATGCTGATTGAACTTCTGCTCTCTTCCATCCTCCACGAAACGGATAATCATATATCCTTCACCGGCAGTAAATGCAGACTCGATTGAGTCGGCGTAACGGTTGCTGTCTTCATCCTTGCGGAAAATAATCCGATCAACAAGAATCCGTATGTCTTCTTTCTTCGCTTTTGCCGGCAACGATTGTTCATTCAGGTCAACGATTTCCCTGTTATACACTATTCTGAAGTAACCCTGCTTGCGAAGATTTTCGAGTTCCTTTTTTATTGTCAGGTCTTTGTGCTGGTGAAGCGGAAAAAGAATATAGAGCTTGAGCTCGTTTGCAGAACCCATATGTTCACGCAACGCTGTAAGGACAGTACCGACGGAATCGCGTTTAACAATTTCACCGCAGTTGTAACAATAGGTTTTCCCGATACGGGCAAAGAGTAGGCGGAGATAATCGTAGATTTCGGTTGTTGTACCAACGGTTGAGCGTGGATTCCTTGCCGTTGTTTTTTGTTCAATGGCAATCGCGGGACTGATGCCCTGGATGAAATCGACATCGGGTTTATCCATGCGTTCAAGAAACTGACGCGCGTATGCTGAAAGGCTTTCTACAAACCGCCTCTGCCCTTCAGCATAGATAGTATCGAACGCAAGACTTGACTTCCCGGACCCGCTTACACCTGTACAGACAATAAGCTTACTGCGGGGAAGTTCGAGGGAAATGTTTTTGAGATTATGAACACGTGCACCGCGGATGACGAGCGTGTTTCTTTTTCCATTTGAAGGCAACACCACGGTCTGGTCGACGGGAGATTTCTTCAACCGGACGGGTGTTTTATTCTTCTTTTTTTGGATGAGTTTACCCACAACAATTGCTTCAAGGGATTTGAACTGAGATGATAATGTAACGATTTTAAGGGGATTTGCAAGAACAAAAAGGCCGGATATTAAATATCCGGCCACAAAACTAAAAAACTATCTGCAGTTTAGAGGAGATTAAACATTAAAGAAACATTGGCAGCTATCTGAGAAAAGGTATCTTCACCAGTTTCTTTGCCGATAACATTCATCATCTGATATTTCACCGATGTATCAAAACTGCCAAGGCCGGGAAGGGCAAAAAGCACGCCTGCACCCATTCCCACACCAACTCTCGAAAAAGAGGAAGTGCCTGTTCCCTGGTTATCGAATAAATTTAACATGGCATCGACACCAAGATACGGAGACACTGCGACTCCGGGTAGCGGATATTCAAGTCCGGCCCCAAGCATCCATTGCGCATCTGTTTTATCAGTGCCTTTCTCCGGCAAACGGTTATAGTTTGCTGACGCAACAATATTTAACGGCATAACACTTTTGAAACGCGCCTTTGCTCCGGCATGATAGCCTGTTTCGTTGAAATCGCTTAACTTTCCATTTGGCAACGAAACACCGCCGCCAAAACCTAATTCAATGCTTACCGGCGAACCGACAACCGGTGCCTGAGCATACAACACTCCGGAACATATAACTATAAAAAATAAACACACTATTATTTTCATACCATTTCTCCTAAATGTTTACGTATCTAATGTTTGTGTTCCTGTTTTTGACCTGAGGTTCCAACATTCCGTAATATTTTGTACAGATCTCTCTGGTCTTTTGAGAGCATTTCCTTTGTTTTCAAATGAGCTGTGAGATGAACAGCGCGGAGCCTTCCGCGAAGCCTTCCGATTTGTTCGGCATCGTCCCTAACAGACTTTTCGTTTACCAAGCCTTGCCGGAAAGCGGTATTCATTTCTTCTTCGATACGGACAATTCGCTGACCAAGCTCCTTGGCGCGTGCTTCCATCTCATTGAATATTTCTTTCACCTTCTTTTTTTGTATCTGATTCAGTTTTAATGTATCAGCAAGATCAAGAACATGCTTTGGGCCCGGATATCCGTTGGTCTCAGCATATTTTGCCTGTCCTGCTCCTTCAGCATTCAGCAGCACATCCCGGTCAGCAGGAATCTGGGCTAACACTGAAAGAGAACAGATCAAACAACACAGAGAAATTATGCAAAGAATCTTCATATTAAAACCTTTATTATCTTTGAATCAAAAAACTTTCTACCGGAGTAATTTTTGTAAATATAAGAAAATGAGCCTCCAAATGCGAATTACCGGTGATACCACACACAGCACAATCTTGAAACTTGGAATGAAACACTTACCTTGTGTAAAAATTACTCATCCATTCACAACGGAGGTTATGTGGAAACGATCCCGCCTGTTCTCAAGTACTTATTGATCGGGTCAACCAGTACGATATGCGGAATTTGCTATTGGATGGCAATGGAGACCATGCGTGACCAACGCTTCAAAACATTTTATGTTTTCATACTTTCCTTTCTTCTGACACCTGTTAGGGCATGGGTAATTTCAGTAATTCTGAAATTAAATACGCTCGCTTCTGACACATCACGAACTGCCACATAACCAAGACATTATTTTTTATCTCCATTACGCTTATTCGAATTTGCCGGGTCCTTCGCTCCGCTTAGAACAAGCTTGTTCCTTACCTCGTTTCTCACTACATTCCTCTTCAAAAATCCATGAATTCAATGCGGAACTTCCTTCTTATCATCGGCATACTTATGACCACAGGCGGTGTTGTGGGCGTAGGTTTTCTTTACCGCGACATGAAAACAGAGAACCTTATCCACGCGCGTACCGGCATGCTGCCGGTCACACTCTCTGAAATCACCGACTGGAAAAACACCACGTTCACGTTATACCAACCGGGCACACATAAGCTCGGTCTTTCATTGCAGCCACAACAAGGATTGCCAGAGAAATCAACGCTCGCGTTTAACGGAAAATTGGAAGTCGACATTCTCAATCCGAATGAAATTTCTGTTTTCCATAAACTCATCGATACAAGCATTTCATTTTCAGAACATAGTGATTCAACATACTGGACAACACTTGATACTTTTCAAATTGACAATCCTACCCAGCATTCATGGACTCTTCGTGCGAGAGTCACCGAAGCAGATTCAGCGTACTCTGTTATTAAATCAGAACTCTTTATCCTGCCTCCTCAGCAATATGACATTGAGAATTACCTCACAGGGAATATGTATAAGCTTCTCGGAATGGGAATTCTGGTGCTGACAGGATTTATTCTCATTGTATATAGCGGAACCGTTGGGAGACAAAAGCAATGAGACGCAGGATGTGAGATATTGGATATGAGATGTATAATTCCGGCGTGAAGTTATTCATCATGACAATTGCCTTTTTGGGCCTTTCATGCACTGAGAGCAGTCATAACAACAATGAGCGCATTGTTTTCTTGGGTGATTCGATCACCGAACAGGCAGATGAACCGGACGGGTTCCTCACACTTATCAGAACATCGTTTGCTGACGACAACAACGAATCCGCTATCATCAACGCGGGTGTCGGCGGTGACAAAGTAACTGATCTACTTGTGCGGCTGGATGATGATGTTCTTTCCAAAAAGCCAACTGTTGTAGTTATCTACGTCGGAATAAATGATGTGTGGCATTACACACTTGGTATCGGCGGTACGCCAAAAGATGAGTATCGCAGGAATCTGACGGATATTATCAAAAGCATTCAAGCCGCAAAAGCAAGAATTATCCTCTGCACCCCATCCGTTATTGGAGAATATTTTGAAAAAACTGATTCCATCAATACAATGCTGGATGAATATTGCGTTATCAGCCGCGAAGTCGCGGCCGGTCAAAATGCCAAATTGTGTGATTTGAGATCAATTTTCCTTCAATATCTTTCCTCCCACAATCCAAACAAGTATATCCGTGGAGTTCTCACCACTGATATGGTCCATCTGAACCGGGAAGGAAATGCGCTTGTAGCTAAAAGTCTTCTCCCGCTGCTTAAGAAAACCACGCATTAACAATTACATGGAACATCTATCTCCTGAAATCAACGAGGTACTCAGCAAAGGCGAAGAGCGCTTTGAAAATGCCCGGAGAAAATTCGGATGGATAGCCTCACCACTTCTTTTTTTCATCATTTTGTTTACTCCGTTCCCGGGCTTGTCTCCCGAGGCGCATAAACTTGCCGCTATAATGTCACTGGTGATGATCTTATGGATTACCGAGACCCTGCCGCTTGCAATTACAGGACTGCTCGGCCCCACTCTTGTCATTGCCCTAGGCGTGGCGCCGGCGCCGAAAGCCCTTGCTCCTTTTGCCGATCCGATTATGTTTCTCTTCCTTGGCGCATTTGTTCTCGCGCGGGCAATCAGCGTTCATGGGCTGGATAAACGTTTTGCGTACCGCATTCTTTCACTGCGATGGGTCGGGGAGAGTCCGGGAAGAATATTATTTTCCTACGGCGCAGTCTGCTGTTTTATCTCGATGTGGATTTCGAACACAGCGACAGTGGCAATGATGTTTCCCATCGGCGCGGCAATCATCAGCACGCTACGGAAAACAAACGGAAACTCCGTCAGCGCTTCCTATGCCGCGGCGATGATGCTCATATGCGCGTTCGCCGCCAGCATCGGCGGACTGGCAACACCGGTCGGCACTCCAACCAACCTCATCGGACTCGGTTTTATCGAACGCCAGCTCGGCAGGCATGTCGCATTTATTGAATGGATGAGTTTTGGGATTCCAATTGTCATTACTCTTTTCCTGTTACTTTTTCTCTATCTTTATTACTTATGCCCTGCAGGTATAAAAAAATTCAGTGGTATCCGCGAACTCCTGCTTCATGAGCATTCACGGCTTGGCGCGATTACTCCCGGTGAACGAAATACTCTCATCGCATTCACTGTCACCATTATTCTCTGGCTGATGCCCGGAATTCTCACACTTTCTTTAGGAGACGGGCATCCGCTAACGACATCATTCACGCGGCATTTTCCTGAGAGTGTTTCAGCGATGATTGGAGCCTGTCTTCTTTTCCTGATCCCTATTAATTGGAAGAAGCATGAATTCACCATTGATCTCAAAACCGCGCTTCAAATCGATTGGGGGGTCATGGCATTTTATGGTGGCGGGATAGCGCTTGGTCAAATGGCATTTGAGACCAAACTCGCTGAATCGGCCGGTACTTCGCTTGCAGGACTACTTCCGTCAGCGAGCTCTATGTCTATTCCGGTGTTTTCGACGATTGCTGTGCTTGTATCAGAGCTTACATCCAACGTCGCTTCGGCAAGCATGGTGGTCCCCGTTGTCATTCTACTCGGCAGCACAGCCGGGCTACAGTCAGCACTTGCCGCTACAATGGCATGTTCCTTAGGGTTTATGCTTCCAATTTCAACTCCTACAAACGCCATTGTTTACAGCTCAGGGTATGTCCGTTTAACCGATATGATAAAATACGGTGTTCTCTTGGATATTATTGGAATAATTATCATCTTCATCGGGACGATTCTTTTTGTCCCTACTCATTAATACATTGACGGGGATTCTATGAAACAAATTTATCTCTTCCTGGTGTTATCTTTCATTGTCTGCTCATGCGTCAGTGTCGATTACATCGGAAAATCATATCCCTCCACTTCACACGTAGAGGTATACATGGATGAAAATGATATTACCGCACCGTATGAAGTCATGGGCGAACTTATCGCGGAAACAGACGACAACTTCTTCATTAATGCAGAAAAAATGCAGAACAAACTGATGGAAGAAGCAAGACAGAAAGGCGCGGACGCCATCATCCTGGGTAGTCTTCAAAAACGGGTCAGCGGCGAAGGTACAACAACATCCAGCGAAACCAAGATTAAAGATGACAAAATCAAGACAACCGAACAATCCGAAACGCACGTCAATGAGAAGAAAGAGCTGCGTGCACGGTTGATTAAGTTCAAGAAATAATCCGTCACGGTATGCCTGACACCACCACGTTTCCGGATTTCGACAAGCGGGATCTGGAAATCATTCCCATCGAACGCTCCGAAACAATTCCCTCACGCTGGTACACAGCTCCTCAGATGCTGGATGTCGACAACGACATTATCTTTTCGAAAACATGGCAGTATGTCGGAAACACTGCGGCAGTCGCAAATCCCGGAAATTACTCTACAGCAACCGTTGCCGGTAATCCCATTATTATCGTTCGGGGTAAGGATAATATTCTAAGAGCATTTTACAATGTATGCCGTCATCGTGGCGGACCCCTGGCTCTCGACGAACAAGGAACATGCAATGTTCTCCAATGCAAGTATCATGGCTGGACGTATTTACTTGATGGTAGCCTGCGCGGCGTGCCGAAGTTTGACCGTGCCGAGCTGTTTGACAAGAAAGATTTCGGGCTTGTGCCGATCGAAATAGCTGAATGGGAAGGACTGCTGTTTGTCAATTTATCCGGTGACAAAGAAAGTAAACTATATTCAGTTTTTCATGGAATCAAGGAACGGATTTCACCTATCGTACTTCGCTCGAGAAAATTCGCCCGGCGGATTGTGTATCAGGTGAACTGCAACTGGAAAGTATACGTCGATAATTATCTTGAAGGGTATCACCTTCCTCTCGTCCACCCCGAGCTTTGCAATCTTCTTGATTACCAGCAATATGTAACCGAGACATTCGAAAATTATTCCCTGCAGTTCAGTCCGTTCACGGGCAAGGATAATGTGTACGGCAACGCGAACGGTGAAGCATTTTATTATTTCGTCTTCCCGAATTTTATGCTGAATATTCTACCGGGACGGCTTCAGACGAATCTTGTTATTCCTACCGCACACAATAAAACAAATGTCATCTTCGATTATTACTATGATGATGTTTCATCGCCTTCGGCAATCAAACTCATTGAAGACGATATTGCCTACAGCGATAAAGTTCAGCAGGAGGACATTGAGATCTGTGAGCGTGTTCAACGAGGATTGGAATCCAAAGCGTATGATAAGGGAAGATTTTCTGTGGAAATGGAACAGGGAGTATACCATTTTCAATCGTTATTAAAGAAGGAGTATTCTAAAGTCAAATAACAATCGCATTTGACTGGGGGGGGGGGGGGGGAATGGAAACAAAAAATTCACCACAAAGGCACAAAGACTCAAATTGAACATTTCGTGATTAATAAAACCAATAACAATACAAATGACGAAATGA
>CAZFXS010000010.1:0-142185 GCA_964523395.1 uncultured Chlorobiaceae bacterium
ATATTTCCATTTCGGGTCCTGCGTTTGACACCGCTGTGGTTTCACTTTCGGGGGATACGATTATTGTTGATATGGCGTACGTAACACCGGGGCTTCATGGTAGTATTTCAATCGCAGATATGACTGCGCCGCTGCTTGGAGGTAATTCGGTATTCCGTTCACTGACGGCAGTCTACGGCGGGGAACCGGCGCAAATACTTGTCCAGCCTACTGTTCAGGTGAAGCCTGTTGTGCCGATTGTTAATGTTCACATTAACAACTCCATTGGTGTGCAGGTGGCGCCATACGCGACGGGAAGTCAGGTGAGCGTGACCGGCACGGTGACTGCGAATTTCAGCGGCACACAGACAAATGTATTTATCCAGGACGCAACGGCGGGCGTCAACCTGTTCAGCTTTACCCGCCCGATCGATTATCAGGTCGGTGACAGTGTTGTTTTGACAGGTGTCATTCAGCAATTCAGAGGTCTTCTGGAGATTACACCTGATTCATCGACTGTTGTCAAGATTGCGACCGGCAGGCCGCTCCCGGAACCAATGCTGATGACCTGTGCCGACGTCAACAATACATTTCAACCGGATTACACTGAACCGAACGAGGGACGTTTAATCCGCATCAACGCGGTTTCCTATAATTCCCTAACGTCGACAATAACGGATGCGACGGGCACAACGGATATTTTTATTCCCGTCTCATATCCTCCCACGCCGTCGGTATTCGATGTGATAGGCATTCTCAAACAATTCAAACCGGGAACACCGGCTCCCGGACCTCCGTACACGGGTGATTACGAAATGTCCCCGCGGACGCCTTCAGATATTATTGGTCACCCGGGACCGGTCATAACAGTTTCTCCACAGGAAGATAGTGTTCTCTCGGAAGCAGTTCGTATTTCCTGGAAAACAGACGTTCTCTCCTCAAGCATTGTGTATTTCGGTATTACTGATGTCTATACTGATACTATTACGGTAACGACACCTTCTTCGACGCATGAAGTGTGGCTGACGGGATTAACTCCGGCTACAATTTATCATTATGCCGTTGGATCAGCGGATAGTAACGGCTTAACAGTTGTCGGTGATTTCTTGTTCAGTACCGCTTCACCCCCCGCGGCTACCGGCCAAATCAATGTGTACTTTAACAAGACGGTGAATACCTCCGTTTCTTCGGGTGAGAACGCGCTTGGAAACCAGGATCTTACGTCGCGGATGATACAGCGTATCAACGCCGCGCGCTATACCATTGATGCTGCGCTCTATAACCTGAGCGGGTCGACCGGTGCCACAATAGCGTCTGCGCTTGTCGATGCGAAAAACCGCGGCGTGAAAATCAGGGTCATCGGTGAAGCAGATAATAATAACGCGCCATTTGGAACGTTATCATCGAATGGTATCCCCGTCATCACCGATGAGTTCGACGTGTCTACCGGCGGAACGGAACTCATGCACAATAAATTTGTTGTCGTTGATTATAAGGGCGGTGCTCCTGAAAGCATCTGGGTATGGACCGGCTCCTGGAACCCGTCGGACCCCGGCACAAATAACGACCGGCAGAACGCTATTGAGATCCAGGATGTCGCTCTTGCCGGCGCTTACACTCTTGAGTTTGAAGAGATGTGGGGAAGTTCGACGCAATCCCCTAACCCCTCAAACACTCGTTTTGGTGCGAGAAAATTAAATAACACGCCGCACTTCTTTAATATAAACGGCGTACAAATTCAAAGTTATTTCAGTCCCAGTGACCGGACGACAATTCAAATCGGAAGAACGCTGTCAAAAGCGCAAACATCCCTGAGTGTTTGCATGTACACGTTTACCCGGAGTGAGCTTGCTGATACAATGATAGCTCAGAAAAACAGGGGAAAGAAAGTCCGTGTTGTTATGGATAACGGTTCAGACCTTGGGACGCAATATTCAAGGCTGCTTTCTGCAGGCGTGGATGTGCACCTGAAAGGATTTTCGGGCGGATTACTCCATCATAAATATGCCATTGTCGACGGGACAGAAAATGGTGGAAACCAGTGGGTGATTACCGGTTCACACAACTGGTCGAGCAGTGCTGAGAACTCCAACGACGAAAATACGCTTATCATCCGCAGCAGCCGGATAGCAAATCTCTATCTGCAGGAATTTGCGGCACGATATGTGGAAGCAGGCGGTGCCGACCCGATTGTCCTGAGCGTGGAGGATGTTGGAGGAACCCTTCCCGAAGAGTTTTCCTTGTCGCAAAATTATCCGAACCCATTTAATCCGCTGACCAATATCGAATTGCGGATTGCGAAGTCGGGATTTGTCAGCTTAATTGTGTATGATCTGTTGGGAAGGGAAGTGGCAACATTAGTGAACGAAAATATGAACCCGGGAACATACAGCGTCAGCTGGAATTCGGGCAACTTGGCAAGCGGGGTGTATATGTATAAGCTTGATGCCTCTGGGTTTACTGATATGAAAAAGTTAATGGTGATCAAGTAAAAGGATTTTCAAGCGAATCATATCGCTTAATCATCAAAAGTATAAAAAATGTTGCGAGGAACGATCCTGTTTTTGATGTTTTTAATGTTTTTAATGCTTGAATGCGGTACGGTATACTGTTCCGATAGTACGTTTATCGATGTATTTCCATTGAAAAAAAAATTACATTACTCCTATGACTATTTTATTGAATATGGATGGATTGATATGTTAATTCCCATCGATGTTCACGTTGATTCCGGAACGGTTGAGTATATAGTGCGTGATTCTTCTCGCCTTAATGACACTGTGGTAATTTGGAACATTGAAGAAAGAAGTAACCTTTTACACAAAGTATGGTGGACTTCTGGTGATTCTACCTACTGGGCAAGCGATACAGTGCTATTTCCATTGTATGAGAGTACTATAGGATATCATTCACTTCAGACAAATAATATTACTTTAGGTTGGTCTTTTCTTAACTCCAATGCGCTACCAATTTATAGATATGCCACCAATGATACCGTTACGAGTTCAATTCAATGGTCTGAGGGGCCACCTTTCGGATCTTCTGGTGCTGACACAGTGTGGCAAAATGACATTTTTGGATTCTTTCAAAGAGTTTACCACGATCTTTCAAATTTTGGAAATCATAGTTACAGCTATACTGATATTTCAGTTCGAGCAAGCAGAGGTCCGATTTTAGATGTAGGAGACGAAGCTATTCTGCCACTAGGTATAGAGTTATCTCAAAACTATCCTAACCCGTTTAATCCAATGACAACTATCGAATTACGCGTTGCGAAGTCGGGATTTGTCAGCTTAGTGGTATATGATCTGTTGGGAAGAGAAGTGGCAACGTTAGTGAATGAGAATATGAATCCCGGGACATACAACGTGAGCTGGAATGCCGGGAATCTGGCAAGCGGTGTGTATATTTATAAATTAACAGGGCAGGGATTTACCGACAGCAAGAAACTGATGCTTATCCGGTAATTCGGGTTGACTTTTTTCTGAATTCCTGCTACTTTCGTGGCAACGTATTGAATATTTGAGGATATGACAGCAAAAAAACCGTTAATTCTGTATGTCGACGACGATCCCGAAGCTCTGAATATTTTAAAAGTCGGGCTCGAAGACCGTTCATTTACCGTTATGACCGCGCTGAGTGCGAAAGACGCGTATGATATTCTGAAACAATACACGCCGGACGCCATTATTGCCGACCTGCGCATGCAGCCGGTGAACGGATTCGATTTATATCAGGAGCTGAAAAAATCTCCGGCATACTCACGCGTGCCCTTTATCTTTTTGACGGCTATTGATGATCAGATTGCTCGGAATTACGGGAACAGACTGGGGGTAGATGCATACATTACGAAGCCGATCGATATTGATGTCCTTGAAACAGAGTTAAAACATCAATTGTCGAAAAATTAGTCAATGATTTCCTGTAAGAGTTTGTGACCTCTTCGGCTCCTGTTCAGCAATCCCGCTTTCACTTTGTTGACCTCCTGCGCGGATGGGCAGTCCTGGTCATGATCGAAACGCATGTCGTTAACGCGCTCATCCTTCCTTCCATTAAAGACGAACAGCTGTTCAAAGTTCTCACATTCTTCAACGGGCTGGTTGCGCCGTCGTTTTTGTTCTGCGCCGGGTTCGGGTTTGCCATTTCGTTCAACAGGAAGTGGAATGATTTTATCACGTTTCAGCCTGCGCTCTGGCGCTACCTTAAGCGGCTTGGATTTATTTTATTCATCGCGTATTCTCTTCACATCCCTTTTTTCTCTCTGCGTCAAATGATGGCTCTGCAGGAAGAATCTTCCTGGATGATATTCTTTCAGGCGGATATTCTTCATGTTATTTCATTGACAATGATTGCGTTGGTTGTGCTGGCGCTTATCCTGAGGAACGAGAAAACATTTATCTTGACCATTGCCGTTATCGGGGCCATTGTCGTATTTATTTCCCCAATCATCAGGGCGATGGATCATACACAACTTCCTATCTGGTTTCGCCCGTACCTGAGTCTGCAGTTTAAATCGCAGTTTCCCTTGTTTCCCTGGTCGGCGTTTCTGATTGGCGGCGTTATCGTGGGGTATGCGTTTCTACAGGCAAGAAAAAACGACAGGGAGCGTACGCTGGTCAACAGGTTGCTTGCGCTCTCGGTTGCCGGCGCCGGCATCGCCATGCTTTTTGAGTATCTTCCCTGGTCAGTGTATCCCGATCATAACTTCTGGAATGCCAGCCCGGAGTTCTTTGCTGTCCGCCTTGCGGTGGTGATGGTGTTCTGTATCCTTCTCTGGCACTATGCGGAAAAAAAGGAAGATGCCAAGCACTCGTTGCTGACGATGTTCGGACAGGAATCCCTGCTAGTTTATGTTGCCCATCTGCTTATTGTGTACGGATACACGTTTGAATGGAGTTTCATCCGGTTGTTTGATCACACATTAAACTATTGGCAATGTTTTGGCTTGACAGCGCTTCTCACCGGCACGATGTACCTGCTCGCGTACGGATGGCGTGAATTAAAATTGAAAAATATGAAAGTGGCGAAGCTGGTGCAATACGGTGTTATTTTTGGAACGGCACTCTACTTTGTGGTACAATAGGAGGGGGGTTAGACAAGGTGATCAAATTTCCACTTGTTCATCTTTTCAAGCATGACGTAATCAGTAAGGTCATAATGAATCGGTGTTACGGAAATATAATTATTTCGTACCGCTATTTCGTCGGTGTCCTCCGCGTGATCGATCACTTCTAATTTTCCCATCAGCCAGTAATACTCTTTGTTGTTCGGGTCGAGCCTCACATCAAATGTGTCATCCCATCTGGTTTTGCCCTGACGCGTAACCCTCACGCCCCTGATATCTTTGCCTTTCACTGAAGGTACGTTGACATTGAGCAATGTCGCTTTTGGTAATCCTTTCTTAAGAATAAACGATGCGAGCTTCCTTGAAAATTTTGCGGCTTCGCGGAAGTCCGGGTTTCCATACGTTGTCAGCGATACAGCGATAGAGGGAATTCCAAGGACTGTTCCTTCCGTAGCAGCCGAAACCGTACCTGAATAAATAATATTGATGGCGGTATTGGAACCATGGTTAACGCCGGAGACAACAATATCAGGCTTTTGAGGAAGGAGAGAGCTGATAGCCAGTTTGACGCAATCCGCGGGGGTTCCTTCAACTGCGTAGCCAAAAAATTTCCCATTCTTGGTAAACTTACTGACACGGAGTGGGTAATTCATGGTAATCGCGTGCCCCACTGCGCTCCGCTGCTTATCAGGGGCAACAACGGTTACTGAACCCAGTTTCTTTAATTCGTTTGCTAGGGCGTAAATGCCCGGAGCATCGATGCCGTCATCATTGGAAACTAATATTCGGGGTTTTCGTCTTCCTGGGAAAGCCATGGTGCCTTAATAGCTTTCCTTTTTCTGGGGAAAGTTTTTTCCTTTAACATCTGAAATGTACTGGAGGAACGCGCCGCGCATGTTTTCGGCAAGCTCCGAATATCTTCGGACAAACCGCGGCTGGAATTCTTCGGTAAGGCCAAGCATGTCATACACGACCAGCACCTGTCCGTCGCAGTGCGGCCCCGCGCCGATGCCGATGGTGGGAATGGAAACTGATTCGGTTACCTTTTTGGCAAGTGCCGATGGAATTTTTTCAAGCACAAGGGCGAATGCGCCTGCCTTTGCCAGTACTTTTGCGTCGTTCAGCAATTCATCGGCTTCGCTTTTTGACTGGGCGCGGACTTCGTACGTCCCGAATTTATTAATCGCCTGCGGTGTAAGCCCCAGGTGTCCCATAACCGGAATGCCGATTTTTACAAGATGACTGACGATCTCGGCGATGTACGCTCCGCCTTCGAGTTTAACAGCGCCGACCCCGACTTCCTTCATAATCCTTCCGGCATTGCGCACAGCATCGTCGATGCTGGTCTGAAACGACATGAACGGCATGTCCACAACTATCAATGCGTTCTTTACTGCGCGCTTTACAGCCTTCGCGTGATAAATCATGTCATCGACGGTGACCGGCAGTGTTGTTTCATACCCATGGACGACATTGCCAAGCGAATCGCCGACAAGTATAATGTCGATACCAACCTGGTCGAGATATTTTGCAACCAGGTAATCATAAGCGGTCAACATTGCGATCTTTTCGCCCGATTGTTTCATGGTCATCACGGTCTTGGTCGTGACGACGCGCGGTTTCGGTGAAGATTTCTGCTTGGTTTTCATATTGGCATCAGAATAAAAATAATTATCTGGTAATAAGTTCTTCTGTTAACACGGAGTGTTCAGCGAAAGTGATGTTTCCCTTTACTTCAAAACCGCGGCGAAGATGATGAACTATTTCTTCGTAGGAGACGGGATGCTGTATGATGGTCTCAATTTCGATTGTGCGCGTCTCCAGGTCAAAATCCAATGTCTCTTTCGTATCGTTTACGTGGGGTGCAAGAAATTCGGTTATCCTTTTGTGGTCACTTCCCAGAAGTACCGAACCATGCTGAAGCAGGACATTTCCTATTTTTCGCTGTGCGCTTCCGACAAGCTTTTTGCCATTGAACTGGATCTCGGACTTAGCAGTGCTTGAGAAACATGGGATAGATGAAGCATCCTTGTATAAAGTTCTCAAATCGCTCCCGCTATCACTAAGAGTAGCGTTTACACCGAAGTAATGAAGGCCTTCGAGAAGACATTCATTGATAAACCTGTACACTTCACGCGGCTTCAGACCATCTATTGTTGTAACGACAGAATAGGTAACTTCATGTGCGTGAAAAATAGCTTTTCCTCCCGTTGGCCTTCGGACAATATCAAACCCTCTTTGCTGGAGCTTTGGGAGATCAAAGTCAGTAATATCTTGATGGTAACCGATAGAAATAGCAGGCGGTTGCCATCCATAAAAGCGAAGAGTGGGAGGGATAGCTCCTTCGTTTAACTGCCGTACAAGGAGTTGATCAAACTCCATGTTGAATTCGCCTGTGTGATACCCCGTATCCAGAAACTGCCAGGTCACTTACGGCTCCAGATAATGCCGCGTTTGCTTTTTTCGATGAACTCCACGACCTGGCGCACTTCATCGATCATCGGTGCTTCATCTTTGATCTTCTGGAGCGCCTGCGAAACGTTCATCTGCGAATGATATATATGGTTGAAAGCTTTTTGCAGTGCATCGAGTGTTTGCGATGAAAAATTCCGGCGTTTTAACCCGACAATGTTGAGTCCCTGGAATGACAGCGGCTCCTGTCCTGCAAGAATATAGGGTGGAACATCCTTCGGAACGCGGAATCCGCCGCCGATCATCGCATGCCTGCCGACATGGACAAACTGGTGTATCGGCACAAGCCCGCCAATGACAACATAATCTTCAATCACCACATGTCCCGCCATGTTTACTGAATTCGCCAGGATGACATGATTGCCGACGGCGCAATCGTGGGCGATGTGGGCGTACGACATGATGAAGCAATGGTTGCCGACAGTAGTTTTGCCGCGATCTGAAGTGCCGCGGTTCAGTGTCGCGTATTCACGCACGGTAGTATGGTCGCCGATTTCCAGCGTCGTTGCTTCGCCGCGGAATTTTAGATCCTGCGGCACCGTGCCAACGACAGCCCCGTGATGGATGCGGCATTCTTTCCCGATTCGGGTGCCGTTGGCAATAAGCGTGTGAGAACCGATTGTGGTTCCGCTGCCGATGACAACGTCATCTTCAACAATGGCAAACGGACCGACACTGACATTTTCACCTAACTGAGCTTTGGGAGAAATAACTGCGTGAGAATCAATTGTGGGCATAGGATCTGGTAATAAATGTGTGAAGCGGTATCAATGATTCAGTTTGTTTTCTTTCCATTTTCTGTTCTGTCGACGATAGCTGCACTCAGGTCCGCTTCCGCGGCAAGTTCTCCGTTAACAAAAGCTTTTGCGTTCATCTGCGCAAGCCGTGAACGTCGGTTTTGCATGGTGACTTCCATGATGAGCTGATCTCCGGGGATCACCTGTTTTCTGAATTTCGCGTTGTTAATGCTGGTAAACATGGCAAGCTTGCCGTCAGGATTTTCCACGCCGTTAAGCAACAATACACCGCCAGTTTGTGCCATTGCTTCGATAATCAGAACGCCGGGCATCACCGGCTTCCCGGGGAAGTGGCCTTCGAAGAACCATTCATTCAGCGTCACATTTTTAACACCGACAATTTTTTCGTCAATCTTGAAGTCTATAATCTTGTCAACCAGTAAAAAAGGATAACGATGGGGAAGAATGTTTTGCAGTGCGTTGATGTCAAAAACAATTCCCTCTTTTTTCTCGTACTGGTATTTTTTTACTAACGATTGCTGCTGATACAGTTTTCTGATTTTTTTTGCGAACTCAACATTGCTTGCGTGTCCGGGCCGTGCGGCAAGAATCTGGGCTTTAAATGGTACACCGATAAGCGCAAGGTCTCCCATCAGATCAAGAAGCTTGTGCCGTGCGGGCTCATTCTTATATCGGAGCTCCTTGTTGTTCAGCATGCCGTTTTTGCCCATAATGACGGCATCACTGATGCCGAGCTTTTTTGAAATTCTCCGCACTTCATCTTCCGGAAGGTCCTGATCGACAATCACAATGGCGTTATCGAGGTTTCCGCCTTTGATTAACCCGCGGGAGTGAAGCATCTCTACTTCATGCAGGAAACAAAATGTACGCGCGGAGGAAAATTCAGAGATAAATTCCTTTTCAAGATTAAATAAACCGGTATGCTGGCTTCCGAGAACCGGGTTCTGATAATCGATCATGACGGTGAACCGGTAGTCATCGGTGGGGAGCGCAACGATATCTACGCCAAGTTTTTCATCAATGTATCGTACCGTTTGGTCGATAATCAGATAGTCTTTTGGTGCATCCTGTGCGACGATTGTGGCTTGTAAGAGCGCATCGACAAACGGCTTTGCACTCCCATCGCAAATCGGTGGTTCGATATTGTTGAGTTCAATGATGATATTGTCGACTTGCAAACCGACGATGGCGGCAAGAACATGTTCAACGGTGTGGATTTTTGCTTCACCGAGGCATAAGGTTGTTCCGCGGGCGACTTCAACGACGAGGTCGACTATTGCCGGAACTTCTGGCTGTCCCGGAAGGTCAACCCGTTTGAACTTGATTCCATAATGTTCCGGGGCAGGACGAAATACCATCGTTGTGTTGACGCCGGTATGAAGTCCGACACCGGAAAGTGTCACAGGTTCTTTTATTGTATGTTGTTTCTCAAGCATCAAAATCCTTTCACGTGCGTTGACGGGATTTGTTCAACTCATTTTCCAGCAGGGTTATCCGTTCCTGTAGCTTTTGTATTTCAATCAGGAGGTCGGGCAGTTGACGCATTGCTGCCTTGACACGAAATTCCTTCTTGAGGTCATTTGCGGGATGACCGAAGAGGGCCTTGCCCGGCTTCTTCACAGATTTCGTCACACCTGCTTTCGCTGCAACGGAGGTTTTTGCAGCGATATCAATATGACCGATAAAACCAACCTGCCCGCCGACAATACATTGTTCGCCGAGTTTTGTACTTCCGGAAATACCCGACTGAGCGGCGATCACAGTATTTGAACCGACGACTACATTGTGCGCAATCTGGACAAGATTGTCAAGTTTTACGCCATCTTCAATTCTTGTTTCTCCAAGTGTGGCACGGTCAATAGTGCAATTCGCTCCTATTTCCACGTCATTCCCGATGGTCACTATGCCGCGCTGAGGAATTTTTTCGTATGACCCGTTTTCCTGCGGCGCAAATCCAAATCCGTCGCTCCCGATTACAGCTCCGGAATGGATAATGACCCGATCACCGATGTTACTTCCCTCGCGAATTGATACTAACGGATATATCAATCCATTGCTTCCGACGGAAACATTATTACTGATAACTGTATGGTGAAGAATAGTAGTGCCTTTGCCAATTGTACTCTGCTCTCCGATGATAACATATGCGCCGATGGAGGCATCGGGGTGAACAGTCGCGTTTTGAGCAACGACAGCGGTTGGGTGAATCCCTTTAGGCTGAGGTGTCAGCGGAGGAGAAAATGTATCAAGTACGGAGAGGAACGCGCTGTACGGATTAACGACTTTAATGAAAGACAATGTTTGAGGTCGTTGTTCGATGTCGCGGGTATCAGTTTCTTTTGAAATGAGAACAGCGGAAGCGCGGGTTGTACTGAGATATTTCTTGTATTTCGGATTAGCGAGGAATGTAATATCACCGGGGCCCGCTTCCTCGATTTTCGCGGGCCCGGTAATCTCTGCATTTTCATTCCCCTCTATTTCTCCATGCACTAATCCGGCGATGTCGCGTAAGAGCATGCGGTGATTATTTGTTGAAAGTGGTAATCCGTTCGTAGACTTTCGGCGTGAGGTCGTATTTGTCGTTGGTGTACATCAACAGGATATCGCCGCTCTTATCCAGCACATAATCATAATCTTCTTCTTTTGCAATGTCCTGGATGACCTTGAATATTTTGTTCTGAATCGGCTTCATCAGCTCATTTTGCTTGTTGAAGAGCTCACCGCTCTGCCCGAACTTTTTGGTCCGGTATTCGGCAATCCTTTTATCCAGATCCTGAAGTTCCTTTTCCGACTGGGCGCGCAGCTGATCAGTCATGATGAGTTTCTTTTTGTCGTATTCTTCGAATTTTTTCTGCCACTCATTCTGCATTTTCGCAAGCTCTTCCTGCCAGTCGGCAACAAGCTTGTCAATCTGATGCTGTGCGTCCTGTGCTTCGGGGAGCTTCTCCATGATAGATGCGGAATTGATCCATCCGATTTTTGCCTGCGCGTTCATCAGAGTTGGGGCAACAAAAATACCGACTGCGATGACGAGTGAAAACGTGAAGTTTTTCATATGCATCCTCTTATTAAAAACGAAATTATTTAATATCACCCCGTTTTAACCGGTCGATAACGAGGTTTGTATAGTCAAATTTTGAGTCGCCGTAGAGGAGAACCAAAATCTGATCGTTCCTGTCGAAAATAAACTGCAGTTTTTCTTCCTTGGCGACTCGTTCGATGACCCGGATGACCTTTTGTTTGATGGGTGTCAGCAGTGAATCGGTGGCAATGGCAAGATCGCCGTCATTGCCGAACCGTTGCTGGCGGAATTGAATGCCGCGCTGTTCAAGCGCTATAAGGTCTTCGCGCTGGCTTCTTTTTTCTGTCTCATTCAGCAGCGCTTCCTTTTTCTGAAATGCTTCGTACTTCGCCTGAAGTTCTTTGCTCATATTTTCCAGCTCCGACTGCCACTGCTTGCCCATCGCGTCAAGTTTTCTGTTCGCGTCAATTGCCTCAGGGTACTCCTGCAGGATTTTTGATGAATTGACATATCCGATTTTCGGGGCTTGTGCCTGAGCGATAACAGAATCGGGAATTGACATGACGAAGAGTGTCGCGACTGCAAAAAGAATAATGATGTATTTCACATGAACCTCGATAGATTGTTGGAGATAATGAATAAAAATAAAATTATTAAAAGCCTCTGCCAAACTGGAAATGAAACTTCCAGCCGTCCGATTTTCCATCCCTCGGGAAAATATCATCAGCGCCGTAACCATAGTCGAATCCGATCAGTCCGAGAGGATTGATAAGGAGGCGCGCGCCGAAACCGTATGAGCGTTTTAGGTCCATAAGGTCGGCATGTTTGAAATCTGCAAAAACATTGCCGCCTTCCGCAAATGCAAGGATATAAATCGGTATCGGGTTTATTGCCAGTGCAAATCTCATTTCCATAGTATGTTTTGTTAAAACGTTGCCGCCGAGTTCTTGTCCGGCACTGTTCACCGGACCGATGCTTCGGTCTTCATAGCCTCTCAAAGGAGTTGTTGCGATATATCCGACGCCGGTTCCGCCCATGTAGAATTTTTCGTTGGGGGGAATGCGCGAGTCTGACTCAAAGCCGTTGATATATCCCAGCGTTGTTGAAGTGTAGAGAACAAGCCTGTTGGTTCCGAATAATGGCGTATACCAGTCTGCACTGAAAAGCCATTTGTGGTAATCCACGTTTCCCGGTAACAGCGGTCCGCCGGAAAGTTCTGTTGAAAAGGAAACCGCGGAACCATCGGAAGGAAAGATCGGGCTGTCTGTGCTGTTCCTTGAAAAGGTCTGTGTGATACTGTATTGAGTGGTTTTTCCTTCCTCAATGAAAGGGTTGCCGCCATTATCGATAACATTGATGTTCTGGAATCTGAATGTCCAGTCCGCGCGGAAATAATTGTCGGGCCAGTTCAACCGGCGGCCCACGCGTGTTGAAACTCCCGTCTGCCGCAAATCATATGTATAAATCTGACGCGTGTCGAAAAGGCTGACGCCGAGTGTTGTTGGTCGTCCGTAGAGCCAGGGTTCTGTGAAGTTCAGAGAGAAGGTTCTGAAACGAGATCCTTCTCCGAATTGCCATTCGAAATTAAATATCTGTCCTGCACCGCCGGAAAGCGGTTCCGCAATGGAAAAATTATTGATGGTGAATCCCAGAGCTCCGGTAACACCGAACGCCTGGCTGTATCCGACCGAAGCGTTGACATTGTCGCTCGATTTTTCCTCAACCTCAAAGGATAAATCGACAGTCTCGCCATCCTCGTTGATGCGGTAATCAGGGCGGAGGGCTTCGGGGTTAAAATAATTCAGTTGGGAAAGCTGGCGCAGGCTTCGGATAATCTGAGAACGGTTGAAAAAATCGCCCGGTCTGGTAAACAGTTCGCGGCGGATAACAAAGTCGGAAGTTTTGGTGTTTCCTTTAATATCCACTTTGCCGACACGGAATTGATTGCGCTCATACACGCGTATGATGATATCGAGGCTGTCGCTGCCGACACGTTTGATTTCAGGGTCGAGCGCGAATGTGAGGTAGCCGTTATCAAGGTAGAGGGAGGCGACATCGGTCTGATCCTGATTGCCGCGGAGATTCATTTCGAATTTTTCCTGATTATAAATGTCTCCGGGAGCGCACAACAGCCGTTCATTCAGGATTTCCTGTTTATAGACAGTGTTACCCGACCAGGAGATGCTCCTGATTTTATACTGAGCGCCTTCGCGCACTGTCATCAGCATCGATATCTTTTTCTTGTCTTCACTGTAATACAATGAATCACCCGTTATTTCGGCATCGATGTAGCCGTTCTTCCTGTAAAAGGAAACAATCCGCTGCTTGTCTTTTTCGTATTTATCTTTGTTGAAATCGGGTGATGACCAGAAATGCCACCAGGTCTTTTCGTTAATGTCATCCATCTCACCCTTGAGATCATCTTCGCTGAAAGCGGAATTCCCCGCGAAGCGGATCCGGTCGATGGTGACACTCGGGCCTTCATGAATGTCAAGCTCCAGTGTTACCAGGTTTTTTTTGGAGGAATCTTCTATGGTTGTTGTTGTCGTGACTTCAGCAAGAAGATGGTTTTCCTCCTCATACAGTTTCTTGACCCCGCGGACAATCCTGTTAATGTCTTCCGGCGTGAGAATCTGTCCATCGACAACATTCACTTTTTTTCGGATGTCGTCTTCATCCACATCGTCGGCACCGTGAATTGTCACTTGGCGCAGGCGTGGATATTCTTCTACTTTGATAAGCAAGTAGATGCCTTCCTGCACTTTATTGTCAATAAGGATCTGAACATCGGAAAAAATCCTTAGTGCCCAAAGTCGCTGAATTGCCTGCCGCACTTTATCGCCGGGAATGGAAATCTCTTCTCCAACCCGCAAACCGGTGTTGCTGATAATGGCTCCCTGGTCAGTGCCGGCGTCGAGGCTGGTTCCCTCAACGGAAATGCCGAGAATTTTGAAAGTTTCAGCAGCCTGTTGTTGTCCGCGGGCAGAGCCGACGATCAGAAGAAAAAAACAGAAGGAGAGGAGAAAACGATGCAAGTTATTTTGATCCCGAAACGTTATTGAAAAATCTTTTTACGATGGTGGTTTTTCTTGATGTTTGCGGAAGCTGTTCGCTTACCATGCCGAACCGGCGTTCGCGCTTTTGGAAATCCTGGATTGCGTGATATAATTCCTTCCGGCGGAATTCCGGCCAGCAATCTTTGCTGATGTATATTTCAGAGTAGGCGAGTTGCCACAAAAGAAAATTACTGATGCGGAATTCTCCGCTGGTCCGTACAAGCAAATCGGGGTCAGGAACATTCCTCGTGGCAAGATACCGGGATATTGTCTGCTCATCCACGGTATCAGGGGTCAACCGGCCATCCTTAACGTCATTTGCCATCGCTTTGACCGCTGTCGTGATATCCCATCTGCCGCTGTAACTTAATGCAAGGTACAAATTAAGTCCGGTGTTGAATTTTGTTTTTTCGATTGCATCGAACAATTCGTCCTGAACTTCCTGTGGCAGTGTGGAGATATCGCCGATGGTATTGACTTTAACATTGTTCTCATGGAGCTTATCTGTCTCGTCGCGTAATGCCCTCATCAGGAGCCGCATGAGCATTGATACTTCTTCCTGAGGCCGTTTCCAGTTTTCAGTCGAGAACGCATACAGCGTGAGGAATTTTACACCGAGCTGGCCGCATGCTTCTACGGTATCCCTGACAGATTCAACTCCCTCATTATGACCCGCAATACGTGGGAACCCTCTTTTTTTTGCCCACCGGCCATTGCCATCCATAATAATGGCGATATGCTCGGGAATCGGACCGCTCTTTTGTAACTCTTCCTGGAGTTTTTTATCGTTGCCGGTAGCGTGGCGGACGCCGCGGGTCTTCACGTTTGGAGATTCTTTTGAATTCAAGAGAAATGATGCAATTTTGTTATAAAAGGTAACGCATTTTGCGTAGAAAGTCAAGGTTTTGCATTGCAATCAAAAGCTCTTACGTTATTTGATTTGAAGAAGTTCCGGCGATTTCCTCTTCTGGAAAGTTGGTTGATTTTCCAAACGAAAAGAGATATATTGCATTCGGTTAAAATGCTCTTCAATGTTACTCGATGTAAACAAACTCCTTTTAATTAATTTTTAATCATGAGGATTGTATGAAAATGGGAATGCCGAATATGCAAGGCATGATGAAACAGGTGCAGAAAATGCAGGAAAAGATGGCGCAGGTGCAGGCTGAACTTGAGCAGAAGACAGTGGTCGCGGAAACAGGAGGAGGTATGGTGAAAGTGACTGCGAGCGGAAAACAGCAAATCCTCAAAATTCAAATTGAAAAGGAAGTCATTAACCCTCAGGATAGCGAGATGCTTGAAGACCTTGTTGTGGCAGCGGTCAATAAAGCGCTCGAAGAATCCCAGAAAATGGCGCAGGAAGAAATGAGCAAGGCGACAGCCGGTATGATTCCGAATATTCCGGGATTGAACCTCCCTGGTTTTTGATCATTGACAGCGTACGAAGCGTACATGCTATACACATCGGATTCATTAAATCAGCTCATCGAAGAATTTGCCCAGCTTCCCGGTATCGGCAGGAAATCGGCGCAACGGCTGGCGTTGTATATCCTGAAACTCCCGAAAGAAGAAGTTCTCACAATGGCACAAGCGCTTGTTAATGTGAAAGAGAGAATTCGCTATTGTTCTTCATGCTGGAATTTTACCGAAAAAGATCCATGCAACATCTGCGCAAATGCTAAGAGGGATACACATACAATCTGTGTCGTTGAAGAACCTAACGATGTTATCGCAATTGAAAAGACTAATGAATTCCGCGGGCTGTATCATGTGCTTGGCGGTTCGCTCGCTCCGCTTGAAGGCATTGGCCCTGAAGATTTAAAAGTAAAAGAACTCCTCGTCAGAATTACGCCAAACGTCAAAGAGGTCATTCTCGCCCTCAATCCGAATATTGAAGGAGAAGCAACCACCATTTACCTTACCCGGCTGCTGAAACCGCTTGGCGTGGAAGTCACAAGGCTTGCGCGCGGCATTCCTATCGGCAGTGATCTCGAGTTTGCGGATGAAGCGACACTCTCGCGCGCGCTCGAGGGCAGAGTTGCAGTGTGAAGGTGAGAGGAATATTTATTGCAGTTGCGGCGATGGCGTTCCTTGTTTCTTCCTGTGACATCTTTCAAACCCGTGACCCCGAACCTCCGTCGCAATCTACTTCGTCGTTTGAACCTCCGGTGACACCTGAAATCGTTCTCCAGAACCTGCAGGGAGCAATCAGGGAAAATAATGTGGACAATTACCTTCGCTGTTTTGTTGATACTTCGTTTATGCCCTATGAGTTTTTCCCTTCTCAGGATGTCAGCGCGAATTTCGGTATCTGGACGCTTGAAGATGAACGGAGATACTTCAGAAGTATTGGAGTAAATATTGATGGTACCCCGCTGCTTACCATCTCGCTCCAGAATACGACATTTTATGCCGATTCTACGTACACAATGAATTATTCACTGTTCTTTCCGCATAAAGATGTCGGAGCTCCAAAATTTGTCAAAGGAAATATGCAGCTTCATCTTGTGATCGATGTGCAGGGAAGATGGGCAATCAACCAATGGAAAGATAATAAGCTTTCCGGCGTTTCTGATTCCACGTGGAGCTATGTTAAATTTTGGTTTAATAAATAAGAGTGCATCGTGCGCTTATTGTTATATGGTATGATGTGTTGTATTGCTTGTTTAGGGTGGAGTTGTCTGAATCCTTTTGCTCCTAAACTTGACACCGAACTCGCATCGGAAGTGTGTTCTGATCTTACAAAAACCGATGACCTGTTTTGTGTTTTCCGTAATGCGTATACGTTTAAGGATACGACATTGTACGGATCGATTCTTGCTCCTGACTTCTCGTTCATTTATACTGATTACGACCATGGTGTCGATGTCACCTGGGGGAGGACGGATGAAATGCGTTCGACCAACGGACTATTTCAAAGTGTGCAGTCGCTTCTTCTTACCTGGAATAATGAGCTGTCATCTGAAGGAAATGATACCGCGCGTACTATTATTCGGGGATTTAATCTGACGGTCACATTCAATCCCAGCGACATTACACGTGTTGACGGATATGCAAACATAAAATTTGTCCGCCCGACAATCAGCGATCCCTGGAAAATAGTGCGGTGGAGAGATGAGTCGAACTATTAGGCGCGGAAAACAGGCAGTGGCATTTCAGGGGGAACATGGCGCATTCAGTGAAGACGCGGCAAAGCATTTCTTCGGTGGTGGACTAAATACCATTCCCAGTCCTTCGTTTGAAGATGTGTTTAAACATGTTCAAAACGGCAAGACCCGGTTTGGCATAATTCCGATTGAGAATACGCTCGTCGGAAGTATCCATCAAAATTATGATCTGCTCAATTCGTTCAATCTTTTTATCGTAGGTGAAATTAAACTGCGTGTTGTTCACGCGTTGCTTGCATGCCATGGTGTGCGGTTGCGTGATGTTCGCATGGTATATTCTCATCCACAGGCGCTGGGCCAGTGCGAGATATTTTTGCGGAAATTGAAACATGCCCAGGCTGTTGCTGTATACGATACTGCCGGTGCCGCAAAAATGGTGAAGGAACAATCCCGGAATGATATCGCTGCAATAGCAGGCGCAAGTGCTGCGCGATTCTACAAACTTCAGGTCCTGAAAAAAGGGATTGAAAATAATCACCAAAACTTTACCCGTTTTCTTATCTTGGCTAAACAAAAAATAACACCGCAACGCAGAGCTAAAACTTCCATTCTTGTTTCACTAAAGAACGAAGCTGGTGCGTTGTTTCGTGCCCTCAGTGTATTTGCGCTGCGGGATATCGATCTGTATAAAATTGAATCACGTCCGCTGGTGGGAACACCGTGGGAATATTTGTTCTACATCGATTTTGAAGGAACTATGAGTGATCTGAAATCTCTTCAGGCTGTCCGTCATTTGCGCGAAACTTCGTTGCGCGTAAAAATTCTTGGTTCGTATACGCACGGCAAAACCGTAGGAGCGAAAACGTCATGAATGCCATGTACGCTCTGAGAGAAAGCCTTTCCGGGTTTAACCGCACGAAGATAGCAACACTTGGTTCGATTACGACAATAATGATCTCGTTGATGTTTCTTGGATTTTTTTATGTCATTACAAGTAACATGTCGAGGCTTGTGGGTGATATTCAGGAGAAGGTGGAGATGGAGGCATTCCTTGAGGATCCGTTATCTCCTCAAAGTATCAGTGAAATAGAACGTCAGATCCTTGCCGTGGAAGGGGTGGAACGCGTTCGTTTTATTTCGAAAGACGAAGCGGCATCAATTTTTAAAAACGAATTTGGAGAAGATGTTAATGCCGTGCTCGATTATAACCCGCTCCCCGCTTCGTTTAAGATTTATTTGAAAAAGGAATATCTTGTTCCCGCCAAGGCGGAGCAAATTCATCAGAAGGTAATGGAGATTAAGGGAGTAGAGAGCGATGTATTTCGCCGCGATATGCTTAGGTTTATTGAGGAAAAATCTAAAACCTTGTCCGTCGTAGGTCTGGGGTTAGGTATTCTGATTGCAATTTCTGCTATCTTCCTGGTTTCAAACACCATACGCATGGCAATCGATGCGAAACGAAAAGCGGTACAGACGATGAAGCTGGTTGGTGCGTCACGGTGGTTTATCCGGGCTCCGTTTATTCTGGAAGGAATAATCCAGGGAATTTTGGGCGGATTGCTTGCCGCACTCCTCATGTACTATCTCCTCACGTTCGCGGCAGGTACCATCTCAAGCGATCTTGCGGAATTTCTCCGCATCGATTTTTCATTTTACGGTCTGATTGTCCTGAATGGGTTCCTTCTCGGATTATTGGGAAGTTTACTGTCGGTTCGAAGGTTTATTGGAGAGACAGTTGCGGGATAACAGAGGCAGATGCGGGATGTGAGATATGGGATGCGTGATTTATGATGTACGATTTTCGATGTTCGCGGAGTGATACCGCCGTGGAATCTGTCATCTGCGATTCTTTAGCGCAATCGGCGTTCATCCGGTAACCAATGACTGTCAACTTTTTTGCTTTTTCATTCACCTTTTCCTACATTAGCGCCGTTCATATTTTTCCAATCTTAATCGGCGTAGATATCCATGGCTACTCTTTCGGCGTTGTATAACTCATCCATCGGTAAAAAGTTTGTTATGGGCCTGACCGGCCTCTTTCTTTGCTCTTTCCTTGTTGTTCATCTGAGCGGAAACTTCCTTTTATTTAAGAATGACGGCGGCCTTGCGTTCGATCATTATTCAGAATTTATGTCGACGAATATTGCTATCCGGACAATGGAAATCGTGCTGGCGCTCGGACTGTTTGGCCATATCCTGACCGGCGTACTGACATGGCTGAAGAATAAACAATCACGGCCTCAGCAGTATGTAAAAAATGCACCCGGTGAAAACAGCACACTGTTTTCAAGGACGATGTTCCTGACCGGAAGCATTGTATTTATTTTTTTGGTAATCCATCTGAAAACGTTTTGGGTCGCTTCCCGTTTTCATCCGGATGAAAATCCTTCCATGTATGAGCTGGTGCGGGTAGCGTTCGCCAGTCCGACATACAGCTTCTTTTACATTGTGGCAATCGTTTTACTTGCATTTCATTTGCGGCACGGTTTTCAGTCCGCATTTCAGACCTTTGGTATCAAGCATCAGAAATATGCACCGGCCATATACGCTATCGGTGCAATTTTTTGGTTACTTATTCCACTCGGTTTTATTTCGATGCCGGTATATTTTTTGATGAATTCATGAAAAAATTGAAAAAAATATCAAAGCGGGCGGCAAAAAAAAAGCGGTCTGTGGTCATAAAGAAGTTAGACAAGGAAGTCGATAACTATTGGCTATCCAAAACTCCGGCAGAACGTATAGCCGCGATGGAAATACTACGTCAGCACTGGTATAAAATCCACAATGAACATCCAACAAGATTACGAAGAGTTGTTCGAATTACTAAATTACGAGAAGGTTAAGTACCTTATTGTTGGTGCATATGCCTTGGCGTTGCACGGATATCCACGATATACCGGCGATATTGACATTTTTGTAAAACAAAATGTAGTAAATGTACGGCGTCTGTTAAGGGTGCTTAAAAAATTCGGTTTTGGCACTGTGGGAATTACGGAAAAGGGATTACTCGAAAAAAGAACGGTTGTTCAATTGGGATATCCTCCTAATCGAATTGATTTAATCACATCGATTGAAGGAGTTACATTTGACAGCGCTTGGAAGAATCGAATTTCAGGATCATTTGGAACTCAAATTGTCTCTTATATTTCTAAAGAAGATTTGATCAAGAACAAATTGGCCGCTAAGCGCGATAAAGACCTTTTGGATGTGAAGATGTTACAATCAAAGAAAACATCAAAGAAAAAATGATGCTAAACTCTAAAATACCTGATGGCCCCATCCAGCAAAAATGGGATAATCATAAATTCAATCTGAAGCTTGTTAACCCCGCCAACAAACGAAAGTATCACATTATTGTTGTCGGCACGGGGCTTGCGGGAGCGTCTGCTGCTGCGTCGCTGGCTGAACTTGGCTATAACGTCACCTCGCTGTGTTATCATGAGTCTCCCCGCCGCGCGCACAGCATTGCGGCACAGGGCGGCATCAACGCGCCGAAGAATTACAAGAATGATGGCGACAGCATCTGGCGATTGTTCTATGACACTGTAAAGGGCGGAGATTACCGGGCGCGTGAGGCAAATGTGTACCGCCTTGCGCAGGTAAGCAATAATATTATCGATCAGTGTGTTGCGCAGGGAGTCCCGTTCGCACGCGAGTATGGCGGACTTCTTGATAACCGTTCGTTCGGCGGTGCGCAGGTGTCGCGGACTTTTTACGCACGCGGCCAGACAGGCCAGCAGCTGTTGCTTGGTGCCTATCAGGCACTGAGTAAGGAAATCAATTCAGGCAAAGTAAAATTTTATCCCCGCAGGGAAATGCTTGATCTTGTTGTTGTTGACGGCCAGGCACGTGGTGTTATCGCGCGCAATCTTGTCACCGGTGCGCTTGAATCATATGCCGCGGATGCAGTCATATTGGCGACAGGCGGATACGGTAATGTCTTTTATCTTTCCACGAATGCGAAGTATTGCAACGCGACAGCAGTATGGCGCGCGCATAAACGTGGCGCTTTTTTTGGCAATCCCTGCTTTACGCAAATTCACCCCACCTGTATTCCTGTTTCAAGCGCTGCGCAGTCAAAGCTGACGTTGATGAGCGAAAGTCTCAGAAATGACGGGCGCATCTGGGTTCCCAAAAAACAGGGGGATAAACGCGATCCGCGTCAGATACCTGAAGAAGAACGCGATTATTATCTTGAGCGGCTGTATCCTTCATTTGGTAATCTTGTGCCCCGCGACGTTGCTTCGCGCCGGGCGAAAGAAATGTGCGACAAAGGCCATGGTGTCGGAACAACAGGGCTTGCAGTGTACCTTGATTTTGGCGATGCCATTAAACGCAACGGCAAAGAATGGGTAGAACAGCAGTACGGTAACCTGTTCGATATGTATCATGAAATTACCGCCGAGAACGCCTATGAAACGCCGATGAGAATTTATCCGGCTGTTCACTACACAATGGGCGGTCTCTGGGTTGATTATAATCTGATGAGTACGATTCCCGGATTGTATGTTCTTGGCGAGGCAAATTTCTCTGATCACGGCGCGAACAGGCTTGGCGCCAGCGCGTTGATGCAGGGACTGGCGGACGGATACTTTATCATCCCTTACACGATTGGCGATTACCTTGCAACAAATAAATTTTCACAATTAAAAAATGACCATCCTTCATTCAAGGATGCCGAGCGGAATGCGCAAGATGTTACAAAACGTCTCATCTCTGTGAACGGAAAACAAGCCGTAGATGAATTCCATAAGAAGTTAGGCAAGACGATGTGGGATCTTTGTGGTATGGGAAGGAATGCAACGGGATTAAAGAAGGCCCTTGTTGAAATTCCTGCATTGCGTGAAGAGTTCTGGAAAGACGTCAAAGTTCCCGGATCCGGCGATAACTTTAACCCGGAAATAGAGAAGGCAAACCGTGTCGCTGATTTCATGGAACTTGGTGAGCTCATGGTGCGTGACGCGTTGCATCGTGAAGAATCGTGCGGCGGACATTTCCGTGAAGAATTTCAGACGGAGGAAGGCGAAGCAAAACGAAACGATGACCGGTTTTCATATGTCGCGGCATGGGAATATAAAGGAATCGGTAAAGAGCCGGAATTGCATAAAGAACCATTGACATTTGAAAATGTGAAGCAAGCGCAGAGAAGTTATAAGTAATTTTGAATTGTGGATGTCGAATTGCGCATTGGCTTCTAACTATGAAATCAAATAAATTTTTTACTTGTTAATATTACATTTTTACTTGATTATGAACATTTCTCTTAAAGTCTGGCGTCAACACGATAAAAATTCTCCCGGCAAAATGGTTGAATATAAAGCTGAGAACATTTCGCCGGATATGTCCTTTCTCGAAATGATGGATGAAGTTAATCTCGGTCTTGCCAAAAAAGGGGAAGACACGATTGCCTTTGATCATGATTGCCGTGAAGGAATATGCGGAAGCTGCGGCATGTATATCAACGGCAGGGCGCACGGACCGGCGCGCGGAGTTGCAACATGTCAGTTGTATATGCGCTCGTTTAAAGACGGTGATACTATTACGATTGAGCCATGGCGGGCAAAAGCATTTCCGGTGATCAAGGACCTTGTTGTCGACAGATCTGGCTTCGATAGAATCATTCAGGCCGGCGGATATGTTTCGGTTGACACCGGCGGTGTTCCTGATGGTAATGCTATTCCTGTCCCTAAAGTTATCGCGGATGAAGCGTTTGATGCGGCAGCCTGTATTGGCTGTGGTGCCTGTGTCGCTGCCTGCAAAAATTCATCTGCAATGCTGTTTGTTAGTGCGAAAGTTTCCCAGCTGGCGCTACTGCCGCAGGGAAATGCTGAGCGGACGGAGCGTGTGCTGAATATGGTGGCGCAAATGGATGAAGAGGGATTTGGCGGATGTTCAAACACGTACGCGTGTGAAGCGGAATGTCCCAAAGAGATTTCCGTTACCCATATTGCGCGCATGAACAGGGAATTCCTTGTAGCTTCGGTTAAATAGTTCGCTAATTTTTTGCGGTAAAAAAAGGGCGAGTCGACGACTCGCCCTTTGTGTTTACAAATCGTAATACACTATCCTTGCAGCGATTGTCTGAAACTCTCCTCGTCAAGCGTTGCGGCCTGACGTTGAATGATATCCAGCGAATGTTTCCTGTTCAGGTGAAAATGCGCGTCATTATGCAGGTTGATGGCCGAGCGGATATCCACAAATCGTTCAGCCAGCGTGTTCAGAACAGGTCCGGCGTTCTCATCGAATGCCGATGATTCATCGGCAGCGGTTTCATACTGGCTTCGCCCGACATGCTCATAATACGCGAGCGGAGGCGCGCTTCTCTCTATGCTTCGCTTAAAAATAAAATCAGGGAAGAAACCGGTCAGAAAGAGTGTCACATTGCCGATGTACCGCCTGAGAAAATATTGGTGTGTCCGGTCGAGATCAGGGAGAAAATTCAGCAGGTCCACCATGTAAAATGTTTTGCCGCCTTCTGTTGTCGCAAGTTGCCAGAATGATTCGCTGGAACGGAATTCAACACATACCCCGGCGACATAATCAACCACATCGTCTTCCGCGAGTTGTTTCCGTTCGAGCGCGTGGTATACAAAAATATAGAAAAACAGTTGCGGTGAAATAGACAGAAAAAGAGGAGGCGTAGTCATTGACCGTTCGAATAATTCTTTTTTGTGCAGAAACTCCGTGACGGTATACGGATCTTCGGTAAGCTTGAGGATTGCCTGCTGTACTGACGCATTGCCCGAAAGTGTTTCCGCAATGAAGCGGTAATCCGTTTGCGTGAATTGTGACCGGGTTTTATAATACATATACTCCTTTCACCTTAATCAGACATTCTTCTCCTAGAAAGTAAATGAAATCGGAGATATTGTCAATACCCTTGCCGTGAGATGTATCCCGCATCATACCCTGATGCGAAGTGCGCGTAGAGTTATACTTTTTTGTGCTTTAGAGCGGCAAGGTGTCCGCTGATGGAAGCGAGTAAGAGCTCGTAATCGATCGGTTTTATGATAAAATCATCGACACCCAGTCGTTTTCCTATGAGAAGGGTGGACCGATCGATAGAAGATGAGATAAAGAAGAATGCGGCATGCTGTGTCGCGCGGGTATTGCGAATGAATTCGAAAATTTCGAAACCGATGGGCCCGGCCTGGAAATTCATTTCAGAAAGAACGATATCCGGTGTAAATGACTTAAGGCATGCCAGCACTTCGTCGAATGTTGCTGCGGCGATAACGGCATATCCGTTAGAGCGGAAAACGGTGGATGTTTCCAGAAGCGCGTCCTCATTATCATCGATGATAAGAACGGTTCCTTTGATCCGGTTCTTGCGCACCTCTCTTATGAGAGATGCTTCGATAAGTGAATGGTCTAATCTGCCAATGGAAAATTTCTCACGGAGATTTTCTGCAATGCCGGGAGTGAATGCGGAAATACCTCCGGTAAGCCAGATGGCGTTAATGGCGTCTTTATACAATGCGTTGCGCGCTTCACGTTCGAGGTCCTGCCGTCGTTCATCAGTGACTTTAAACTCAGTCTGCATCTTTCGCAGGAGAGTTTCCTGTGCTTCGGAGGGTGTTCCTTCCCGCCACGCTTCCTTGAGAATGGAACGGAACTTGAGGTCATTCTCCGCGTCGTGATCCGGTATGCCGGATTCTCGTAGAAGCTCTGTAACACGCTGAACAAAGGTTTTCGCGTAGACATGATCAGAATCCAGCGCAAGGGCTTTTGATGCCAGTTCACCGGCTTTTTTCAGATAACCGTCATCAAGCATTTTTTGCGCGGAAACCATCAGCGTATTGATTTGATTGTTTTTTCGCTCAAGATGGATGCTTCGGTATTTCCGTATCTCGGTCTGAATTTCGTTGTTCAGTCCGACTCTCTGTGATAACTGTTTGATCAGAAACTGGATGCGGTCCTGGTAGGAGTACGCAATTTCATTGTGGGGGTCCGAACGAAATACTTTTTGCAGTAACTCATCTGCGGAGATATACCGTCCTTCGCGGATAAGTTTATCGGCGGTACGCAGCCATTCTTCGATCTGCACTTTCATCGTGTATGTCAGTTCACTCATAGCCCTCCGGAAGGAAAATTCGCGCCGATAATCTTAGTTTTTCTTTGCTCCCTGATTAATCCATGACTTCAGGATCATGAGCGTGTCATCCGGGAAGGCGGTCTTCCGGCGAAGCGGCATCGGATCGCCGAAAGGAGGTTTGAGAGTAAGTTTGTGAATAAATAAACTTGAGTCGGCTTTGCCCGGTAATACCGATGCTCCGTGCTTACCACCCTTCATGATTCCTTCATAGGTATCCAGAAATAATTCGCTGGGGTTCATGTTGTCTTCGGTATGACAGGGAAGGCAATACTTTTTCAGGATCGGTTTGATGTCTTTTCTGTACGACACAGTATCCTGCATCTTTGCAGGTTTTGCAGTAGGCTCTTTTTTAGTTTGCTGAAATGCCATAACGGAATAAAAGACTGCGCATATCAGGATTATCACTATTGTTGTTTTCATCATCACAAAATCCTCACAAAAAATTAGAACCAAACATGCATTTGAACAAGGCCCAGGTTGTTGTCAACGCTGGGAGTTTCCATGTTGAACCGGAATTGAGGGCGTAATTCTATAAAGGGCCAGGGGAAATATTCCAGCCCGACAGTCACCCGTTTTATTTCATCATCGCCTACGCCGCGTGCAGGATCGAACACATCGTATTTACCGATAATCCACAGACCCTGGACGGCACGGATATCTATTTCCCCGTAAGCGGCCATCATATGATTGTTGGAAGTAATGTCCACTGGTACGGGCAGTGCATAGGGATCCAATCCGTTATGAGTGACGTCAAGCTCTCCCATGACCTGGACATCTCCGGTCCCTAACCCGATATGGAACCCGCCCATTTTATACCTTCTGAACCCGTAGCCTGAAACGCCGACGCGGTAATTGAGCGATTGGACTGCGCCCATATATTCAAGCTTTGCGGTATACGCTTTGTCTTTTTCAAAAAAAAGCTTGGCGTTATTTCCTGTCCCGTTAAAGAGGCCTGTGGTAATAAATAACCCGCCGATGTATCCGCCGATTTCAACGCCGATATCTTTATAGTTCGGTAAGAAAAGAAGGCCCCTGTGCATATATGGAAAGAAAAATCCCAAATCGCCGCCTCTGGTAAAGGTAGTGTGATCGTCAAGTCTCAGACCGTAATCAGGCAAAAAATCCCCGGCCTTGATATACCAGTGTTCCGGCAGAACTTTTGCAACGGCAAAAATTTCCGGTCCGCTGAACAGATTGTAAGTAGGATTTGCAATGTCCTGTTTGAATGAAAACGAAATTTTCTTTGAAAGATTGACCGTACCATAAAGAGACATTGTCATCAGGTGGAACGAGGAAGTTTGTCCCTCCGGGTCGTAGATCAATTGTGACCTGAAATCTCCGCCGATAGTAATATTTTCTGAAATCTTCGGGTTGAAGACGAAATCGTCGCTGTCTCCTTCGGTATTTTCTTCAGTGACATTCGGACGAATCGGAAGGGTATTCATGCTGAACGTTGTGCCGTATTCTGTCCTGATCTGGCCTCCGGTTGGATTGACATGACATGAAGCGCATTTAGCTCCTGCCATCAGGGCAAATCTCGGCAGGGCGGCAGAAGTTTCTGTGAGAATAAAAACTAATGCGACACAGCTTATCAAACTGAACAGTCCCCGCATGCTATTTCCTTTCTGATGTTGTTGAACAGAATAATGCCAGAAATTCATTGGAGAATGTACGTAATACAGTGATGCAATGCAACCAAATTAGAGTAAAATCACGGTTACTTCTTTGAAAGAAGAGATTTATCACTTTTTCCGGAATGACATTTGGCACAATTTCAGTTGACTTTTTCGATTTTCTCAGCTATCTTTGTCCCGTAGTAAATATCTTCGACAACATTTTTACTAAATAAACGTAGATGCCGATGTTATCTACACTGTTGGTTTGTGCTCTGCTTGTAATCAATGGTGTAAATCGATGATCGGCTCTTTTTGTTTTAGGTAATAGATACACAACGCAACGTACAACAGTTGACAAAACCTTTGAATAAAATATCTCGCCCCCGGCTTCCGCTGTTTGGTAAAATAGTGGGCGGGTTTATTATTGTCATTGCCATTATGACTGGTTATGGCATTTTTGTTCTTTCCCAGGTTGATTCTGTTTCAACAATTGAACGATCTGATTACAAGAATCTTCAACTCACCCAAGAAATGGATGAGATCTTGTCTGCGCAACGCGAGAGCGCCCTAAAATACAGTCGAAGTTCGAATCCGAACGACCTTGGGCTATTTAATTTATTGAATCAGAAATTCAAAATAGCATCAGAATCGCTGAAAGTCATAACAAGTCGCGACGATATCAAATCAGAGATTGATTCTGTGATGATTGTGCATGGTAAGTATGTCGAATTTTTATCCGCTCAGATCGCACGGGCCAAACAAGACACCTCTTCTCCTGCAATCATGGAAATTCAAAATGAGAAAAATTATACTGATGTCATCAAACAAAAACTCGGAGTCATCAGAGAATCGGTTATAAGCTCGGTAACGAAATCATTAAAAGCCCTTGATCAAAGGACAAGTACGGGAATTGAGGGGGTCAGTTTAATACTTGGTCTCGGCTTTGTCCTTAGTCTTGTGTTGGCCATCCTCATTGCGCGTGCACTTACGAAACCGATTAAAGCACTGAAGGCCGGAACTGAGAAAGTTGGCGAAGCGATTTACGAAACCATTCCTATTACCACAAATGATGAAGTCGCAGATCTGGCGCGCGCGTTCAACCTCATGAGCGATAAACTCAAACAACTTGATGAAATGCGCATGCAACTGATGTCGGAAATCTCCCACGAAATGCGCACTCCGCTGCAGGTTATAAAAGCAGGTTGTTATTCGATTATTCACACGAAAGACGGACCGGTACTGACGCAAAAACAGCGTGACGCGGTCGGAATGATTCATCAGGCGACAAACCGGATTAATCAATTCGTGAACTCTTTCCTTGATATTGCCAAGATGGAAGCGGGATTGATGAAGTTTAATTTTGAGAATATTAATATTGTTGAACTGTTGACACCGCTTGTTCAGGAAGCACAGCTGATTGCGGAAACCAGAAAAATACATCTTGCGTTTTTAACGGAAGATATTGGCTTGATGCGGCTTGATAAAGACAGAATGAGTCAGGTGTTCAGTAATCTTCTATCCAATGCGTTGAAGTATACCCCTGAAAACGGACGGATCGATGTGCAGATTGTAAAACTAACAAATGGCGGCGCGCCTCAAAAAGGAAGAGAATCCGTGCGTATCGATGTGAAAGATAGCGGGGTAGGAATACCCAAGGCCGATCTTGAAAAACTTTTCCAGAAGTTTTATCAGGCGAAAAATACTCCGCTCGTCAACGAAAAAGGATCCGGCCTCGGACTTGCTCTTGTTAAGCATGTGGCTGAAGCGCATGGTGGAAGTGTCAGTGTCGCCAGCGAGGTGGGTGTCGGTTCCACATTCAGCGTTATTCTTCCCATGTCCTGATCTTCAAGGTGTCGCCTGTCATCAAACCTTCAATATTCCGACCCGCGCTCATTCATTGATTCCGTTGAATCCTATTCAGGCAAAGTATTCAGATTTAAAAGTGAAATTTCCACACTGCTTGAAACAGCCGGGCAAAGAAATATGATGCAGGCAATGGAGGATGTGGTCTTCAATGCGAAATTTATCACGCAGGCATTGAATGTCTTGAAACGGGTCGGACCCGGCAACAATGATACCGCAAAGCTCTCCGGTGAACTCAACCAAATGATGGAAAAAACCGGCACACTGCTTCGTACCATCATGAAAGAATCTCCTGAAGATATGAAGCAGCATTTTCTCGGTACATTCCTTTCACTCAACGGCGAAAGTATGAACAATTTCACGGGACTTCTGTACGAATTGCATTGGATTAAAAATTATATGCTTGATCAGAAGACCCACCCCTGAGTTGTTGCCGGATGCTGTTCTCAAACTTCAGGTTCATGCGATATTCCTCCCTTGCAACTCTCTCAAAAATGAAGTATGTTAGTGCCGTTTAAAAATGAAGCGACAGATTGAAAAAATATCGCTCTTTATCCTTTGCCTTTCAGCCCTCTTCTGGCTGGGCGGGATTAACATACGGGCAATGATTGGTTTCGACCTTCTGCAGATAGGAACGATTGAGTTTAAACCGAATATCCATCCGTACGTTGAGCGTACGGTATTCAGTCTGATCGCGCAAAGTTCACTGATCGTTTCAATCGCGTATCTCGCGACGTGGGTATCTTCAATCGTATATCTCAAAGCGAGCCGCTACAGATTCCGTGATCATGGATGGCTGATGGCGGCGGCTATCCTGTTTTTCCTGTTTACTCCGGTTGAAATCTATACGATGATACTTGACGGCAATATGTGGTATCTTGACCACATCGGCTCGAATGACCTGGTTGAATTCAGAAAATTATTTATTCACCGTCTGGCGGCGTTGTCGGGTGTTCCGATTATTGCACTTCTTTGCTATTATACTGCAATTGGTTTTGTGGTTTTCCGGCCTCTTAAACGATCTATGGATATTCCTTCAACCACCTCAGCCAATTGATGAGCAATAATCCTTTCCGCAACACACCGGCATTTATTTTTATTACTGTTCTCTGCGCCATCTTTCTTGTGGCGGGTATCCTTCGACTAAACGATCTCTCATTGTACAGTCCCGACAGCATCAGGTATGTTATTTGGGGAACTTCTATCGCCGCAGGAAAAGGTTTCGTTGATGATACACAGCCTGACCCGGTAAGATATGTTGTCCATGCCCCGTTGTATTCTGTGTTGCTGGCTCCGGTTCATTTTTTCTTTCCTGATTCTCTTTACGCGGCAAAAGTATACACATTGTTGTGGGGTGTTGTGGTGTTGTTTCTCTTGTATTGTTGGCTCAGTCCGAAATTTGGTGTTACGGGAGCCATCGTCGGCACGTTACTTCTCTTGTGTAACCCGTTACAGCTTGTCTATTCGACCGAAGCATTATCCGAAGCTCCCTTTATTGCTTTGTTCTGCTTGATTCTGTTGAGCGTTGAGAAAATACCGGATGGGAAAGCGAACAACAAGTACGTGCTCCTGCTGCTGATGTGCACGGCATGTATTGGGTTGTTGAGAGAAGCGGGAGTTGTAGTGACTGTTTCTGTCCTGATTTGCCTCTTGATGTACAAACAGTACAAACGGTTTGTCATGACGTTGCTCCTGTCTGCGGTGATGCTGGGCGCGTGGTATATAAGAAATCAAATTCTCGTTGGAATGGCGCCGGAAGAGGGACAGGGCAATGTATCGCTTGTGTTTCGACACTTTGTAACGCCTCCGGATGCATCACTTGTCAACGAACTGGCGCAACGCATGTGGTTGAGTTTTACATCGTATGCACACCAGATTGGTGGCATGTTATTGTATCCGCTTCATGGAAGTGGGCAAGTGAACCTCGCGCTCGAACCGGTTGATTTTTCGATAACTGTGAGAAGCATAATTATTCTTATTGTAACTCCGGTAGCTTTGTTCGGGATGTATACTGATATAAAGAACTCCCGCATGGGGTTATTCAGGCTGCTGTTGTTCGGGGGTTATTTTGGCGCAATACTTACCTATCCGATTCATGACGTAAGATTTCTCTTTCCACTCCTCCCATTGTTGATATTTTTTGTTCTGAATGGCATTAGTGAAATTGGAAAGCGATCCTCCCGTGTGTCTTTTGTGGCAAATGCTAAATATGCCCTTCCGTTAACCATCGTTTGCATGATGCCGAATATTTTGGCTGATGTGAACATCGTGCAAACAAACTCGGCGTACGTTTCTTCTCCCGTCGGTTTTTATGACCGCATTATCAAATTGCCACAGTACCCGACAATATATTCATATCCGTGGTCTATCATGGGTCAGTGGGTTCGCGACAGCGTACCCTCAGATGCGGTCATTGCAAGCCCTTCGAAGCAATTGGCTATTCTTATCGGTGAAAGAAAGATGCTTGAACTCAATCCCGGGTTGGCCGAACCGGCATTTGAAAAAGCACTCCGTGATAATGCTGTTCAGTATTTGCTGACGGAAACGCGATGGGAGAATATAAAGTATTATGAATTTTTAATGAGTGAATCACGACGTTTTAGTTTTGATTCAGCCTATTCGGTCGGAAATCTTCATCTGGTAAAAGTAAATTCATTGCTGAACGGAAGTTCCGGTCTTGCATTGCATCCGCGGGAATTCGCTGTTAAGGATACATCGGGTGCGGCCGGACTCCTTCGGTACGGAAGAAATAAAATGCTCGAAGGTAATTACCGCGAAGCGGCGGAACTGTTTAACCGCGGTGCGCAGGTGGTGCCTGGTCAGCCTGAATTTATATATCATGCTGTGCTTGCGTATACATTTTTGCAGGATTCAATGGCCGCGAAAAAAAGCTATGAAAGACTCCTTGTATTTCCTCAGGCGTCATCGTACATGTATCTTGCCCGTGTGCACATGGAAGCAATGGATGTTGCGCTTTCGGCCAAAAATACCCCGCCGACGCAGGAACGCGCGATCAAGATGAACGATCTTGCGCGGCTGTATTGGGATCTGGGATATGCCAGGTTTGCCAAAGCATTTGCCGATAGCTCACTGCAGTTCGATTCCACCTATTTCTGGGGATTACTTTGGGGATTCCATTTTAATTTTCAGCTTGGCGATACTCAGAACGCACGGGTATATTACGATAAGGTTGCAAAAATTGATGAAAAGAATCAGGTCGTGGTAAGTTTCAAAAAACTAATGGCAATGAACGATTCGCTTCAATGGTCAGACAAATCTCGACGAAGTCGACTTCATCTTTCTGCCGCCAGAATATATCGTTTGATAGAGTTGTTTGAGGAATCCATAGATGAAGCTGAACGCGCGCGGGAGGCCGACCCGAATAACGAGGAAGTACTTCAATTTCTCGGAGAAGCATTTGAACAAAAGGAAGCACTGAGAACCGCGAAAATGTATTATGATTATGTGCTGAAAATATCTCCTGATAATAGCATCATTGCCGCGAAACGAGATTCGGTTCAATCGGTGCTCTCCCGGCGATAAGTTGATTTTCAAACGATAAAGTGTTATTCTTGTGTGTAAAATTATTCATTTCTTTGTCCTGTCGTAACAATGAACTATCTTCTGCTTGTCACTGAACTCGAAGAACTTACTCAGCAGCTCGGTATTCAGCTCCGCTATGAAAAAGGGGATTTTGAGGGCGGGTTTTGTATTCTGAAAGATCAAAAAGTCCTTGTTGTGAATAAACGGTTGCCTGATGCGCGTAAGGCATCATCGCTTGCGCAGGCGCTTTCGGAATACGGAATCGAGACGGCGTTTATTAAACCGAAACTGCGTGAATATATCGAAGACGAAGCCGCGCGGGCTGCAAAGGCAAAATAACAACGTATGATTAAAGCAGTAATATTCGATCTTGATAATACCCTGGTTGACTTCATGGCAATGAAAGGCAGGGCTGTTGATGCTGCTATCGCGGCGATGATCGATGCAGGCTTGAATTTATCTCCCGAAGAGGCGAAGCAAAGAATTGACGCGATTTATAAAGAGCGCGGGATGGAATTTCAAAACGTCTTTGACCAGCTTTTGTATGATATCTTCAATAAGGTGGATAACAAAATTCTCTCGGCGGGTATCATCGCGTATCGTCGGGCGAGGGAAGCTGCGCTGGTTCCGTATCCTCATGTGTATATGACATTGATGGAATTGTTAAAACGCGGTATGCTGCTTGCTGTTGTTTCCGATGCCCCGGGACGTGAAGCATGGCTCCGCCTTTGTTATCTGAATTTTCATCATATCTTTCACGCGGTCGTAACGTTTGATGATACCGGCGAACGGAAACCGAATCCCGGCCCATTCAAAAAAGCGCTCGAACTTCTTAACGTCAGTCCGAAAGACGCGTTAATGGTTGGCGATTGGGCGGAGCGGGATATGGTGGGCGCGGCGAACCTTGGCATGAGGACAGTATTTGCGCGGTATGGCGACACGTTCGGTACTGTAGAAACACATGCGGATTATGAAATCAGCGATGTCAAGGATCTCCTGCAGATTCTTGAAAAAGAAAATTCAGGAGCACGGCGCCCATGATTGAAGGCATCGGCGTTGATGTTGTGGAAATAGCCAGAATGCAAAAAGCCATCGATGACTGGGGGAATACATTTCTCGAAAAAATCTTTACCGAAAAAGAGCTTTCCTATGCTCGTGCCCGTCAAAATTCAATACAGCACTTTGCGGGGCGCTTTGCGGTGAAGGAAGCTGTTGCCAAGGCACTGACGACAGGATGGAGCGAAGGATTTCGCTGGAAAGATGTAGAAATCGAGAACGACAAATCGGGGAAGCCTTCGGTAAAATTGTACGGCCATGTTTCCGACCTTCTGCGTAATAACCGGGTATTTGTTTCTATTTCCCACTCCGAAAACGTTGTCGTCGGTTTTGCTGTTATAGAGTCACCCAGGTAGCATTGTTGCCTTTGCGGTAATATTTCCGTATTATTGAATCCACAATTGTTTGCCACCAAACAAAGGATAGAATCCCCATGAAACAGCTTGGTATCAAAAAGCTCTATTACTCCATCAGTGAAGTAAGCAAAATCACCGATTTGGAGCAGTATGTGTTACGTTACTGGGAATCTGAATTTGAACTGCTGCAGCCCGCGAAGAACAGGGCGGGTAACCGGATTTACACGAATCGCGATATCAAATTGATTCTGTATATCAAGCGTTTACTGCGCGATGAGCGGTACACGATTGAAGGTGCCAAGCAGGTGTTGCAGACCTATGCGGCGGAAACCGATTCCGGCGAACAGCTCGAACTTCTTTCAACTCCTGCCGGAGATACGGCAATGGCTCCTCAGCCGAAAGGACCTGAAAATCGTTTGCGTACAGATATGATTGAAGTAAAGAAGTTTTTAGAGGAGTTACTCGTTCGGTTAACCTGATCTCAGGTATTGAATATTAACACGGAACGTAGCGCAGCCCGGCTAGCGCACTACCTTGGGGTGGTAGGGGTCGCGGGTTCGAATCCCGCCGTTCCGACAAGTTTAGGCACCTTCCGGTGCCTTTACAGTTTTTGGAGGAATGCATTTCTTACTCATCACAGATTCTTCAGCTCTTCTCCCACAAATCGGTTGATACTCATATCGTTTATTCTTACATTTTCACCGAACTATGAAGTCGGTGGTTAAATATATCAGGAAGTTTTTCGCGTCAATGGGACTTGTGGAACAGTCACAGGTCGTAGCATCCACCGCGGTTGTTGTGGCAATGGCAACGATTGTTTCTGCCCATTTTGTTATCGGTGAACCGCTTGGTTGGCTCGATTTCATCAGCGTCATGACGGTGGGTGTGATAGGATATGTCAGCGTGTTTTTCTCTCTCAAATACGGCCGCATGCTCGAAAATCAACGAAGAGAACTCCATGAGCTCAATACAATTGCGGAAGCGGTAAACCTTTCGGTCGAATTGAGTTTTGTATTGCGTTCTGCTCTTGAGAAGGTGATGGAACTCATGAGCGCTGAAAGCGGATGGATTTATTTGTGCGAAGGAAAAACACTGGTGCTTCGCCACCGGCACGGAACAACAGCCCCGTTTTTCCATCCCGGGTGTGCGATTGATCATGAGTCGATGCAGTGGATTCGTCAGCCGGGCATGTTGCCGCTGGATAATCAGAGAATTGTGAATAATATCAGCGGGGAAGTAAAGTCGGAAGGAAATGAAATTCTTGCATCAATTCCGTTGTTGCGGAACGGCGTGTTCGCGGGTGTCATGATAATTACCGGAAGCGATGCGACAAATTTTTCAGCGAAAAAAATTGCGCTTATCCAGGCCTTTGGCAATCAAATCAGCGTCGCGCTGAACAACGCTTCGCTGTTTGAGCAGGTAAAACAGTCGGAACAATTATATGTTGATTTGTATGAACAATCTCCCGATATGTATCATAGTGTTGACCGCAGCGGCATCATTATCAGTTGTAACCAGACCGAAAGCACGACGCTTGGCCTGCCGAAGGAAAAGATTATCGGTCAACCCTTGCTGAATATTTATCCGGAATCCCAGCACATGCTGGTGAAGGAAGACTTGCGCAGGATTTTTGAGCTTGGCGAAGAGCTGAAAGGTGTTGAGGAAAAGATTCAGCGCGCCAATGGAACGTTAATTGACGTGAGCGTGAGCGCGTCGTTGGTGTACGGGCAGGACAACAAGCCCGCCCTCGCACGCATTGTTATGCGTGATATAACCGATAAAAAGAAAATGGAAGAGAAAATTCTTCAGGTCCAGAAAATCGACAGCATCGGTAACCTTGCCGGCGGCATTGCCCACGATTTCAACAATATCCTTACCGCGATTCTCGGTTCCGCTTCTATCATGCGGCGGAAAATCAACAATGATGAACGGTGGGTGAAATATGTCGATCTCATTGAAACCACATCCCGGCGCGGCGCGGCTATTACTCGGCAGCTGCTTACGTTTGCCCGGAAAAATAATCCTCATGTTCATTTAGTTGACGTCAATACCATTCTTGACCAAACAGTACGCCTGTTTGAAGCCACTACTCCCAAATCAATTATCATGAAATGTTCATTGTCGCAGGAACCGGTTATTGTGACAGGCGACGAAGGACAGCTTCAGCAGGCAATTTTAAATCTTTGTCTCAACGCGCGCGACGCCATGCCGATGGGCGGTGTTCTTGTCATCAATTGCAAACAATTTGTAATGAACGAACAGTTTGCTTCGCAGTTTGCCGACGGTAAGGCGGGCGAGTATGCGATGGTTTCCGTTGCTGATTCCGGCGTGGGGATTCCTCAGCATATTCTCGACAGGATTTATGAACCGTTCTTTACCACAAAAGAACAGGGCAAAGGAACTGGGCTGGGACTTTCAGTTGTGTATGGCGTAGTCAGAAGCCATAACGGCCAGATTACTGTCAGCAGTGAAGTAAATAGCGGAACGGTGTTCACGATCTATCTTCCGCTGGCAAAAGATATTCGTCAATTTGTTACGGGAAGAAAAGAAACAAAAAAAATGGTCGGAGGAACTGAGCGGATACTTCTTGTGGAGGATGAGATTTCCATCGGTGAGGTTGGTTATGATTTGCTTTCCGATCTCGGCTATACCATCGAAGTGGTTCGAAACGGAAGAGAAGCTGTTGAGCTTCTCTCTAATACCCGGCAGAAATTTGATCTGATTATTCTTGATATGAATATGCCCAGAATGGGCGGCCGGGAAACATTTGACCGTATTAAGGAACTGTTCCCGTCAATCAGAATATTGGTGTGCAGCGGGTATAGTTCAGCGATGGTGAACGATGGTAAATTCGCGGAGGAGATAGACGGATTTATCCAGAAACCGTACGAAATCGAGGAGATGTCCCAAAAGATCCGGAGCGTTCTTAATGCGCCGCCAAAACCAAAGTTTGTCCAGTAATATTACATTCATGGTGAACAAATAAAGACATGTCGCCGCTGTTAAAAATAGCTGAAGTTGGAGCAAAGCTGAAGCTCGCCCGCGAATCGCAGGGTAAGAAAATTGAAGAAGTGGCTTCTGCCACAAGAATCAATCTCAAATTTCTTCAGGATATCGACAACGGCATTCTGCCCGGTGTGCCGGTGATTTATCTTCGCGCGTTTATCAAATCGTATGCCTCGGAGGTAGGACTTGACCACGAAGAGCTTCTCAAAGCGTTGGATGAGCCCGAACCACCGCCGGTCATGGAGCCAAGTTCTGTTCCTGAAAAACCCGCCAGGCCTTCGCAGTCTAAATTTTCAATTCCGGTGCAAAGAAATATTGAGCCGCCTCAGCGCAGTGAAGGGGAAAATATGTTTCGCCGCCAGACGAAAATCCTCTTCGGCTTTGCGGCAATCGTTGTAATCGGCCTGGTGGTCTCAGTATACTGGCTTCGCAAAGAACGCGATGAAAAAGGGGTGCAGGAGATTTCATTTGCGGATGTCGTGAAAGAGCAGGCGTCGAAAGTACAGGCGCCTGATACGACGGCCGATTCGGTGCGTTCGGTTCCCAGTGCTGTGCATGCCACAATTCCAAAAGAACAAACTTTAAAAAAGGACAGCCTCCTGCTGGAAGCAGTGACCAGTGAAAGCGTCTGGGTCCATATCAGTGTTGATGATGTAGCTGCAAATGAATATACCTTCCCGCCGAATTATCGTATGACATGGAAAGCATCCGATCATTTTACCATCGCGCTTGGTAATCCCGGCGGAGTTGTGTTTCATCTCAATGGCAAATCATTAGGAAAACTTGCGGAGGGGAAAAAACCGCTGAAGAATATGATTATTTCCCATGAAACACTGCAGTCGCGGTAAAGAATTTTCCGGCACCCGATGAAAACACCTGCAAAGCCCATCCGCGACCGCGTGCAAAAACTTCATGACGAACTCCACCGTCACGATTATCTGTATTATGTTCTCGCCCAACCCGAAATCAGCGATGAAAAGTATGATGCAATGATGCGGGAACTGCAGTCGATTGAAGCCGAATATCCCGGTGTACGCACACCTGATTCTCCGACGCAACGGGTAGGGGGAAACCCTACAAAGGAATTTCCCACGGTAACGCATGAAGTTCAGATGCTGAGTCTCGCGAATACCTATTCGGAAGAAGAGATACGTGATTTTGACCGCCGCGTAAAGTCGTTGCTCAAAGAACAAAAATTTCATTATGTGTGCGAGCTGAAGTTCGACGGTGTTTCACTCAGTTTGAGTTATGGTGACGGGATGTTACGCCGGGGTGCTACCCGCGGTGATGGCGTTCAGGGCGACGATATCACTAATAATGTGAAAACCATACGGACGGTACCGCTGAGAATTTCGCCAAAAGAAAAGACGCTTTTAAATTGTGAAGTGCGCGGCGAAGTAGTGATGTTTCGCGCGGATTTTCAGAAAATGAATGAGGAGAGGGAGCGTGCCGGCGAAAAGACTTTTATTAATCCGAGGAATTCCGCAGCGGGAACGCTCAAGATGCAGGATCCGAAAATTGTCGCAAGCCGTCCGCTGAGGTTTTTTGCCTATGCATTGAGGTCGCCCAAAGCCGCGTTACAAAGTCATTACGATAATCTTCAGTTGCTCAGAAATATGGGCTTTCTGATCGATAACCATGCCAAGCGGTGCCGGGATGTCGAAGAAGTAATTTCTCATTGGAAATATTGGGAGGAGAAACGGGAAACGTTGCCGTTTGATATTGATGGTGTCGTCGTAAAAGTTGACGCGCTGGAGCAACAGGAAAAGCTCGGCGCAATTGCAAAAAGTCCGCGATGGGCAATCGCCTGCAAGTTTACATCGAGAAGCGCGGAAACGGTACTGAATGATATCCGGTTGCAGGTTGGCAGAATCGGCACGATAACACCCGTTGCGGAATTACAGCCTGTGTTCATTGGCGGCACGACGGTCAGCAGGGCATCATTGTATAATGAAGATTATATCCGGGAACTTGATATCCGCGTCGGAGACACTGTTGTCGTTGAGCGCGGTGGCGATGTGATACCGAAAATCACTTCAGTGGTGAAAGGGAAACGGCCGCGTTCGGCGAAGCCGTTTGCCTTCCCGAAAAAATGCCCTGAATGCGGTTCACCGTTGCAGAGAAGTGAAGAGGAAGCAAATTATTTCTGCGATAATTATGAATGCCCCATGCAAATCCGCGGTCGGCTTCTCCATTGGGCGTCGCGGGGAGCGATGGATATTCAAAAACTGGGTGAGGCGGTTGTCGACCAGTTGGTGGAATTGGGATTTGTGAAGAACGTCGCGGACCTGTATGATCTTCATACATACAGAAAACAATTGACAGAGCTAGAACGATGGGGAGAAAAAAGCGCGCAGAATCTTCTCGATGGCATAGAACAAAGCAAACAGAAACCGTATCCGCGTGTATTATATGCGCTCGGTATTCGTCATGTAGGGTCTGGCGTCGTATCGTTATTATGCGATGCCTTTCCCTCGTTGGATCTCTTGAAGAAAGCGAGTCATGATGAATTGCTTGAGGTCCACGAGATCGGACCAAGAATAGCGGAAAGTGTTGTGGCATTTTTCAAAGACAAACAACATCTTCAAATATTGCACCGCCTGGAAAAGGCCGGTATCCGTTTTTCCGTCGATAAGCAAAAGATGCAGAAAGGTCCGTTGTCAGGGAAAACGTTCGTTTTGACAGGGACGTTATCTTCGTTGACACGCGATGAAGCCAAAGAAAAATTGGAAGCGCTCGGAGGGAAGGTCGCCTCATCGGTTTCAAAACAGGTGCATGTGCTGATTGTCGGCGAAGATGCGGGCTCGAAACTTGATAAGGCAAAACATCTTGGCATAGAAATCTGGGATGAAAAGAAATTTCTTTCCAATATCTCATAGCACACGATGAGTTTTCTTGAGCGGACATACTCGTACCTCGGAATGCAATTCGCGAAGCTTCAGTTCCGCAGCGATTTTGATACGCCGCAGCCGATGACGAATTTCTTCACTGGCGCAAAGAATGTCCTGATTATGCTTCCTGCGGATTACCAGGAATCGGTAGAGGCCGGCAAAGCGCTCAGGAAATTCCGTGACCAGCTGACGCATTTGCATTTAACCGTCATTCACACGAGTACCTGGGCGACGGCGCTGACTGAATTTCCGCATTGCACGGTTATTCGTATGGATCCCAGGGATATCAATAAATTCTCTCTGCCGTCAAAGTCGCTGATGAAGAGAATATTCACCAAAGAGTATGATGTTGCGCTCGATTTCAATCTTGACTTCGTCCTGCACACTGCGTATATTTGCAAAGCGTCACGGGCAAGAGTTCGTGTAAACTTTTTTCAGCATCAGGCATCGGACATTTTTTATAACGTCCAGTTTCACCTGCACGAACAAAAAACACCCCAGGCGCTCTACGAACACTGTGCGAAATGCCTTGCGATGTTTTAGCTGACTTTGGAGAATGAATGGATTTCACTGTTACAAAAAACGGTAAAGCAACGATTATCAAGCTGAACTCCCGGAAACTGGATTCGACAGTGACGCCGGAACTCAAAGCGGAGTTTCTTTTGCTCTGCAAACCGAAAGTAGCGAAGAAACTGATTGTCGATCTCGAAGAAGTTGAGTTTTGTGACAGCAGCGGCCTCAGTGCCCTGCTGATTGCAGACCGTGCCATGCGTGAGCATGGCGGAAGCGTTCATCTGGTGCATGTCCATAAAAAAGTCCTGGACCTGATGAAGATCTCCCAGCTTGACAGGATCTTTACTATCAATTCCAAGATTACCGACGCGATTAATGCCTGACCGGTCCCCGTCCCGCTTTGTCGTAGTATCGCAACTGGCGCGTTGATGGGTTTTTCATCACTCGATTATCTTATCGTCATCCTCTATCTTGCGGGCGTTGTCTATTTTGGTTTCCGGTCCCGCGGTAATCAGTCTTCAGTAACTACGTATTTCCTCGGCGGCAAGGAAATGTCCTGGTGGTCTGTGGGATTTTCCATTGTGGCAAGCGAAACTAGTACGCTCACGTTCATCAGCATTCCGGGTCTTGCATACAAATCCAATATGCATTTCTTGCAGGTGGCGATCGGATACCTTATTGGCCGGCTGCTCGTCAGCGTCGTGTTTATTCCCGCGTACTACAAAGGGAGCCTGGAAACCGCATATGATTTTCTCGGAAAACGATTTGGCCCCGGGCTAAGAAAATTTACCTCCTCGGTTTTTATCATCACACGCGTCCTTGCTTCGGGAGTGCGGCTCTTCGCGACCGCAATTCCTGTTCACCTGATTACCGGGTTTGATTATACCACGAGCATTTTTATTATCGGTATCTTCACCGTGATCTATACGTACATGGGGGGATTGAAGGCAGTCGTCGCGATGGATGTCGTGCAACTTTGCATCTACCTTGCCGGAGCAATTGCCTCCATGCTTATCATAGTGAATCGTTTGCCCGGCGGATGGAGTGATGTTGCCCGGTTCGCAACGGCAAACGGTCTCAATAAATTCGAAGTCTTCAATGGAAACTGGGGGACGGGGATCATGGATTTTCTTACTGCTCCGTATACAATACTTGGCGGAATCCTCGGCGGGACGTTTCTTACGATGGCATCGCACGGTACTGATCAGCTTCTGGTGCAGCGTCTGTTAGGCTGTAAATCCACATGGGACAGCCAGCGTGCACTGATGCTCGATGCAGTCTTTATTGTCATTCAATTTGCTTTTTTCCTTCTGCTTGGATTATGCCTGTTCGCTTTCTATGGCGGAGTTCCATTCAAAGAGTTAGGGTTAAACTCCTCCGATGAAATATTCCCGAAATTCATTGTAGAACAATTGCCGACCGGCATTGCGGGCTTACTGATTGCGAGCGTGCTGGCCTCGGCAATGGGAACACTTTCTTCGTCGATAAGCTCGCTTGCATCGTCGACATTTCTTGACCTGTTTAAACTGAGTTCCAAAGGAAAATCGATTGACCAGAAACAGGAAATGAAGTGGTCAAAAATGTTTACGTTGTTGTGGGGGTTCGTTCTTATCGGCGGTGCAATGCTGTTTCAGGATACAAAAAACCCTGTCGTGGAAATAGGTCTCAAAATTGCCTCTGTCACGTACGGCGGATTGCTCGGAACTTTTTTTCTTGGACTCCTCTTTCATCGTACCAATCAGGTCGATGCGTATGCCGGTTTTATTGCCGCCCTTCTTGCGATGGTGGCTGTATTGTTCTGGACGAAAATCGATTTTACCTGGCATACGCTTATCGGATGCCTGGTGACAATTATTATCGGTAATCTGGTGTCCCTATTGCGGCCTTCAGCTCAACAAACCTCATCACAATCATCAGAGAATATTCATGGCACTTCTTGATTGGATTATTGTTGTCTCCTATTTTATTATCAGTGCCGCCATCGGAATATATTTTGCGAAGCGTGCGGGAAAAAGCATGCAGGATTTTTTCCTGTCCGGCCGGAATTTGCCATGGTGGCTGGCAGGTACCTCGATGGTTGCGACGACATTTGCCGCGGATACACCGTTAGCCGTTACTGAGCTTGTTGCCAAAAATGGCATCGCGGGCAACTGGCTCTGGTGGAATTTTGTCTTCGGCGGGATGCTGACAGTATTCTTCTTCGCGAAACTCTGGCGCCGTGCCGGCATCATGACAGACGTTGAGTTTGTGGAAATACGGTACTCCGGAAAGCCCGCATCATTTCTCCGCGGTTTCCGTGCGGTGTATCTCGGCATCTTTATGAACGGCATTATCCTCGGTTGGGTCAATCTTGCCATGGCTGCGATATTGCAGGGGATGTTTGATATCCCCGCAAATCAGGTGATGTTGTATGTTGCTGGTGCAATGGTGATTACTGCGATCTATTCTGCTGTTTCCGGTTTGTGGGGCGTGGCAGTAACCGATGCGTTTCAGTTTATTCTCGCGATGTTCGGGTGTATTGTTCTTGCGTTTGTTGTGCTCTCGTTACCACAGATCGGCGGGATGAGCGGACTCGTAAAGCAGCTTCCCGCATGGACATTAAAATTTACTCCCGTTATAGGAGGTGATGCTGCAACTTCCGAAGCAGGCGGAGCGCTTGCGATGACGCTCACCGCGTTCCTTGCGTACATCGGCGTGGTCTGGTGGGCATCATGGTATCCCGGCGCTGAACCGGGCGGAGGCGGATATATCGCACAGCGTATGATGTCTGCAAAAGATGAGAAACACTCGCTCTTTGCGACGCTCTGGTTTACCATTGCGCATTACTGCATTCGTCCCTGGCCCTGGATTATTGTCGGACTTGCCTCGCTTGTTCTTTATCCTGATTTGGCGCCCGATGCGAAACGGCTCGGGTATGTCTATGCGATGCGTGATTATTTGCCGGTGGGATTAAAAGGTCTACTGGTCGCGGCGTTTCTTGCGGCGTATATGTCTACGGTCGCGACCCAATTGAATTGGGGGACATCGTACCTTATGAATGATTTCTACCGGCGATTTCTTTCATCCGATAAAACTGAACAGCACTACGTTTCAGTTTCCCGGTTGATGACCGGCGTAATGATGGTCGCGTCGATTGGAATTACGATGATTATGGATACTATCTCTGGCGCGTGGGCATTTGTCATCGAAGCTGGGGCCGGACTGGGATTAGTGCTGATTCTGCGATGGTTCTGGTGGCGCATCAACGCGTGGTCGGAAATCGCGGCAATGATAACACCGTTCTTCGTGTACGGATATCTGAAGTTGTATTCAACAATGCAGTTCCCGGAAACGCTGTTTGTTATTGTCAGCATTACCACAGTGGTGTGGATTGCTGTGACATTTATGACCAAACCGACCGACATGCAAACACTGAAAAGCTTTTTTGCAAGAATTCATCCCGGAGGTTGGTGGAAGCCGGTCGCCGATGCAGTGCCCGATGTGGTGCAGGATAAAGGATACGGAAGGCTGGTGGTTGACTGGATCGCCGGCGCTGTGCTGGTGTACAACGTGCTCTTTGGCGTGGGAAAACTTATCTTAGGCGATACAAAATCAGCGACGATGTTTCTCTTTATTGCCGCCGCGGCGGCAAGTATCTTGTATTATCATCTTACCAAAAAAGAATAAAACAATACGTCCGGCTCAACCACTGGTGAACGTCATCAGAAGGTGAGTCGGACGTACGTAACAACATTTATTTTCCCATCTTCTTCAGAATCTTCTCCATCTCATCAATAACGCGGTTCATTTTTTTCATGGTCAGTTCCAGCGGCATGCTGGTAGTCATATCCACACCCGCAGTCTTAAGAAGATCTATCGGGTAATCCGATCCGCCTGCTGAAAGGAATTCGAGATATTTTTTCGTAGCGGCTTTATCACCGGCCAGAACCTGCTCGGAAAGCGCCGCTGATGCGGTGAACGACGTGGCGTACTGGTAGAGGTAAAAGTTATAATAAAAGTGCGGCACATTTGCCCACTCTGATTTTATCTCGTCATCGACGATGCAGACTTTCTGATCGTGTCCGTAATATTTCTTTGTTATTTCGGCGTAAACTTCATTCAGCCTGTCGCCTGTTAGCGGTTCACCTTTCTCAGCCATGTTATGGATGCGAAGTTCGAATTCCGCGAACTGCGTCTGGCGGAACACCGTGCCTTTGATACCTTCCAGATAATTGCCTAACAGCGAGAGCCTGACTTTGTCATCCTTGATTTTCTTCAGCATGTAATCGATGAGCAATGCCTCGTTGAATGTCGACGCGACTTCAGCGACGAAGATAGGATAATTTGCTGTGGCGAATGGCTGTGTCTTGTTGGAAAGATAGCTTTGCATTGTGTGGCCAAGCTCGTGTGCGAGCGTGCTCATGTCGTCATACTTGCCGTTGTAATTCAACAGCATGTAGGGATGCACATCATACGCGCCTCCGTTGGAATACGCGCCGGCACGTTTTCCTGCTGTAGGATAAAGATCGATCCAGCGTTCGTTGAACGCCTTTTTTACAACGTCAGCATACTCTTTACCAAGAGGTTGCAAGGATGCGAGAATATTTTTTTCCGATTCCTCTATGGGATAGCTGAGATCAATGCCTTCAACAAGCGGAGCGTACAGATCATAATAATGAAGTGTGTCGACACCCAAAATACGCTGGCGGAGTTTCAGATATCTGTGAAATGTCGGGAGATTCTTGTTGACGTTATCGACGAGACTATGGTACACCTGTAACGGAATGTTGTTCGCGTCGAGCGCGCTTTCAAGGGAGGAAGAATAATTCCGCGCCTTCATATAGAACATATCTTTTTTGATTTGCGCATAGAGGTTGGCGCCGAAGGTCCGCTGAAAATCATTCAGCCGGTTAAAGTAGGTGGCAAATACCTTTTTCCTGTCTTCGCGGTTTGGAAGGGTGCGGTGAAAGCTGAACGCGGGCTTATCAAGCTTCAGTGTCGTGCCGTCACTTAACGTAACATCGGAGTAGGGGAAATCGGCATCCGAGAAAATCCCGAAGACGCTGTTCGGCGCGTCCGACATCAGGCTCGCGTCCGCGATGATTTTCTCCTCGCCTTCCGTGCCTGTGTGCGCTTTGCGCCGCTGGATGTCGTGGAGATAATGTTTGTAGATTGCGAGACCTTTTTCCTCTTTCAGGAACGACTCGATAGTTGCCTGATCCATCTTCAGGATTTCCGGTTCGATAAATGACGACTTGGCGGCAAAATCAGAACCGATCTGGCTCATTTCCTGTTCCATCGCGGTGTACTTCGAATCACGCGTGTCGGTATCGGAGTTCATGCTCGCGTAGACATACAGCCGGGCGTATTCTTTGGAAAGGTTCGTGGATAAATCCATGCATGCCAGCAGCTGCTTTGCCGATTGTGAGAGCGTCCCTTTGTACTTCTCGATGCCGGAGAGCTCCGCGGAGAGCTTTTCTTTTTCCTTCCGCCAGGCGTCGTCGCTTGGGTAGATGTCGGAGAGCTTCCATTTATACTTGTCATCGATCTTGCTCCGGTCGCGTTCCTGCGTGTACCCTGTCTGCATTCCGGCAAACGAAAATCCGAGAAGCGAAAGCATTACTTTGGTGATCATACGCATGCAAAAACCTTTCTGTACGTGAAGAATACGGTTGGCTGATGGACAAAATTCCGCTTTTAACGCGGAAACGTGGTTTGGTGTACGAAAATACTAAGAATATGGTTGCGAAGCGAGGAAAAAATAGAGCGGATGAACAGCGGATTAGACGGAGAATGGGGGATTATGGGATTGTCTATGAGTCATCATTAATTATTAGAACAAACCGGAAACTGCCCCGCTCCCGCCACCGTTCCATTCTCAGTATGAGGAATACCATAATCCGTTAACACATGCCCGTAAATATCTGTGATGCGGAACGTGTACGACCCCGGCCCCATTCCTCCCGGCTCCACAAAGTAATTGTACTGTACCCTGTTGACTTCCTTGAACGTTCCCGCGTTTGTCATGTATTCGAATTTCGCGATGGGGTAACGGTGGTTTCTCACCTGCACGGCCGTCCACCATTGGTTGCTTCCCTCCTTGAAATGATATTGCACCGGCGTAGAAATATCGCATGGGATAAGATGCCAGGTAATCGGCACGCGTCCGCGGGAAGTATCGGCAATAAATGAAAATGCGTACGGACTCAGATCAATTCCGCCCAACGGACAACCCGGGCACCGGTCAACAATACGGATGTTAATCTGCCCGTTTGGCCCGGTAAGGCTGACACACGATCCGCAAATGTTTGAGTTGTCGTAATCAACTTCATTCATCGCGCCGATCATTAAATCTGCCGGCGTTGCATCGAAACCGCAGTTGCCGGTTCCATCCGCAAAAGTATAAAATGTTGCTTCGCCGGTACGGATGATAACTGAATCGGGGCACGCTAATGAGGGAGGAGGGTCCTTTACTGTGACTGATGTTTCTGAACAGCCATAAAAAAGAATAACTAAACCGCATACTACTAGACAAAGATAGTAACCGGCTATTGTGAATGAATCTCGCCACGAAGACACCAAGACACAAAGTAAATCACAAAGAAAACCGATAGCTTTTTGAGGCATTTCATTTTGTGTCCGCCGAAGGCGAATTGTGTCTTTGTGGCATTTCATTTTTTCTAATGTCCTAATACTTTATGCGGAACGTATGCTGCTTCCAGATATTCACATTCCTCTTTTGTCAATTTGATATCCAGCGCCGCAACTGCATCGTCAAGATGCTTCATTTTTGTAATGCCGATGATTGGTGCGACGATTCCTTCCTTATGTAATACCCACGCAAGTGCGATCTGTGCGGGCTGGACGTTTTTCTTGCCCGCAAGCTCCATGACTCTGTCTAATACCTGAAAATCTGCTTCCTGAAAATACATCTCATTGGCATATTGATCTGACTTTGACCGTTCAGTCTCAGCACCTGCGTTTCTCTTCCGGCTTCCGGAAAGAAATCCGCGCGCGAGCGGACTCCACGGGATAATTCCGATACCTGTTTCGCGGCAGTAAGGAATCATTTCGCGCTCTTCTTCACGGTAGACAAGGTTGTAATGATTCTGCATTGAAACGAATTTTGTCCAGCCGTTTTTCTCCGCGGTGTATTGTGCTTTGATAAACTGATAGGTGTACATGCTGGAAGCTCCGATGTAGCGCGCTTTTCCTGCTTTCACGACATCATGAAGCGCTTCCATCGTTTCTTCGATTGGCGTGTATTTATCCCACCGGTGAATCTGGTAGAGGTCGACATAATCCGTTTTCAATCTTCTGAGCGATGCATCAATCTGTTGCATGATGTGCTTGCGGGAAAGTCCCTGGTCGTTCGGTCCGTCTCCCATCCTGAAAAACACTTTTGTGGCAAGCACAACCTTGTCTCTTTGCGTGTACTCTTGTATCGCGTTGCCGAGAATTTCCTCGCTTCTGCCGAGGGAATACATGTTTGCGGTATCGAAGAAGTTTACTCCACGTTCGAGCGCTTTTTTAATAAATGGTTTGGCCTCCGCTTCCGGCAGCACCCATGGCCGCCATTCCGGCGAACCGAATGTCATACAGCCAAGACAAAGTCTGGAAACTTTCAGCCCTGATCTCCCGAGATTAACATAGTTCATAATATGCCAACAATAAATTACTATTTACCGGTTACCAATCACCTATTACCTATCACCTTCGACCTAATATATACCACCCCACAGCAATAATCAACAATTCCTTGATTCTCTCTCTACTTCTTCTGATATTTACAATGCGTATGGAACATCAATCCCCAAAACCTAACATATTCACGTCATTCTTTTCCACTTTTATCGGGAAAGAAAGTGTTTCGAATAACCCTGTGCCGAAGATTGCCATCGGACTTTTTATCATAATAACGATAGTCCTGATGTTCCCGCACGGAGTCACGAAAGAATACCATTATACCCTCGGCTCGGTGTGGGTTGATGAGGATCTTATTGCACCGTTTTCGTTTTCCGTTGATAAAGATCCGAAAGTATATGAGGCTGAAAAAGCGCAGGCGGCTCGGGCAGCATATCCGGTGTTTGTGCGTGATGAAAAAGCCGCGATCAGGGTGAGAGATTCCCTTCGTTCGTTGTTTGCGAAACTCTCTTCGGCGCTCGAAATTCACGCGAGAATTCTGAAAGCTCATAGTCCGGAGGATTCATTGGCGTTTGATAGTATGTTAGATCGTATCCCGTTTGATATAAAGGAAAATGACTGGCGAGCTCTATCGAAAATTGTGAATGACCCAAGTTCGATGGAGCATATCTGGACCCATCTTTCTGAAATTCTTGACCATGGAATTTTGAACTCCGATCAGATGAAGCAGTCGACCACGGCATTTGCCCTGCGGAAGGGTCTGGTGGAGGAAATTATCCCATCATCCCGGGTCTATGATCAGAACGAAGCGCTCTCCGCCGTGGAATCAAAGATGGCGATGTTCTTTGAAGATGAACAGCAAAGCGCGATGGCATTTCAGATCGCCCAGCATACATTGCGCCCAAACCTTCTCTATAATGAAACCGAGACAAAACGGGCGATCCAAATGGCGGAAGAAAGCGTTCCGCGGACACTTGGGTTCGTTAAAGAAAATGAACGGATTGTCAGCAAACATGAACGAATCTCCGATGAAGTAAAACTGAGGCTGGATTCTTTTCAGCAGGCAAAGATTGACCGTGAAGTCGATAGTGACGAGTGGAAACATTGGGTAGGAACAACGCTCCATGTGGGACTGATTGTATCGCTCTATGCGATTTATATTTTTCTTTTTAGGAAAAGGATATACGGCGACAATTCGCGCCTTGTTATCCTGGCGATACTCTTGCTGTTCGAATCACTCCTGGCGTACGTATCTGTACAGGTCGATATTCCTCAGCCGGTGCGGTATCTTGTTATTATCCCGACCGCGTCCATGCTGATGGTGATTCTGTTTGATTCGCGCGTGGCGTTTTACGGAACGGTGATTATGGCATTTCTCATCGCGGGAATTTTAGGGAATGATTACGCGTTTGCGCTGACATCGCTTGTCGCGGGTGCGTTCGGCGCGTATACTGTCCGCGACATCAAAAGCCGCACGCAAATTTTCCGCTCGATGATATTTATTTTTATCGGGTACGCGGTCTCAATTCTTGCGTTGTCGTTTGAGCAATTTGATAACGCGTCGATGATGGTCACGCAGCTGACATTCGCTCTCGTCAATGCGGTGATTTCTCCTCTGATAACATATGGTCTGCTGTTATTTTTTGAGAGGGCATTTAACGTCACGACGGATTTGCGGCTCATCGAACTTGCCGATTTCAATCAGCCGCTTCTCAAAGAACTTTCCGAAAAAGCTCCGGGCACATTCCATCACAGTGTGTTGCTTGGTAATCTTGCCGAGGCTGCCGCGGAAGCCGTCGGTGCTAATGCCATCCTCGCAAAAGTAGGTGCGTATTATCATGACATCGGAAAAATGGACAAACCTGAATATTTTGTCGAAAACCAGATAGGCGTTCACAGCAAGCATTCACGCCTTCGCCCCAGAATGAGCGCGCTTATCATTGCCGCACATGTGAAGGAGGGAGTAGAGTTTGCCCGTAAAGCCGCATTGCCTGAAAGAATAATTGATTTCATTCCTCAACACCACGGAACAACACGCATTGCTTTTTTTTATGATAAAGCGGTCAAACAAGCTGAGCGGAAGGGTACAGGTGAAGTGATTCAGGAAGACGATTTCCGTTATCCCGGACCGAAACCTCAGTCGAAAGAAACTGCGATTGTCATGCTTGCCGATTCCGTTGAAGCATCGACACGTGCGTTGAGTAATCTGTCACCTCAGGAACTTGAAGACGCGATCGATGCAATGATCAAACAGCGGTTTTCCGAAGGTCAGCTTGACGATTGCAATCTGATGCTGAAAGATCTTTCGCAGATCAAAGAAGCATTTCTGAAGATATTGGTGGGAATCCATCACCAGCGCGTGCCGTATCCCGCGCAGCAGCAATCAGTGCCTGAAAACGGAAATGAACCTGCGTCATCTGATAAAAACTCTCATCGCGAAAGCAACCCTTCTGCTCAATCGACGACTGTGCCGGAGGAAACGAACGAGTGACGCATCATCTCCACTCCTATCTGCATTATCTTGAACTGGAAAAAAATTCAGCGAGGAATACTGTTGTTTCATATAAGCAGGATTTGTCCAGATATATCCAATATCTTGAAGGGAAGCGCGTTAAAACCCCCGATGCGGTCAGGGCAAATCAGGTGGCGGGATATTTGTCGATGTTGTATGATCTCGGACTTTCACCGCGTAGTGTGTCACGTAATCTCTCCGCAATAAAGATGTTCCATAAGTATCTTGTCGGTGAACGGATTACTTCCAACGATCCGACACAAACAATTGAGACACCTAAAACTACGCGAACACTCCCTGATGTGTTGAACCAGGATGAAGTCGAAGCGATTCTGTGTCAGCCGAACGTTGCGCAGGATCTTGGCAAACGGGACAGGGCGATTCTCGAAACAATGTACGCGACGGGCATTCGTGTCTCGGAGCTTATTTCACTGAGACAAACCGGTGTTCATGCCGATGAGCAGTTTATCAGAGTGTTCGGCAAAGGCTCAAAGGAGCGGCTAGTCCCGATTGGCCGTTCTGCATTAGAATGGATAAATAAGTATATTCGTGAGGTCCGGATGAAGCTGACGAAAAAAGGAAGCGGACAGGATATGCTTTTCCTGAACGCCAGAGGCAAGCCGATGACAAGAATGGCGATCTGGAATATCGTAAAATCCAATACGTTAAAATCCGGTATCAAAAAAGAAGTACATCCGCATACATTCCGTCATTCGTTCGCTACGCATTTGTTGGAAGGCGGCGCGGATCTGAGAGCGGTTCAGGAAATGCTCGGGCATTCCGATATTTCGACAACACAGATTTACACTCACGTGGACAGAGAGTATTTAAAAGAAGTTCACAAAACGTTTCACCCGCGAGGGTAGAGAGAAAGAAATGATGGAAACCACCACCCCCACGATTTCATTCGCGGAACTCCGCAGGGATGTGATCGGAATCGATACAAAGATCCCGTTGCTCGATGGTACACTGCAGCGGTATGTATTTCTTGATAATGCCGCCAGCACGCCGACGTTCGGGGCGGTCCTTAAACGTATTTCGGAGTTTCTTCCCTGGTACTCCGGAGTTCATCGCGGGATGGGCTATAAGGCAGTGGTAGCGACAAGCGTTTATGACCAGACAAGGGAGATAGCGGGCGGGTTTGTGGGCGCTGATTTGCGTTCTAACGTAGTGTTGTTTGGAAAGAATACTACGGAGTCGATAAACAAGCTTGCCTCTCATTTCAATTTCAAAAAAGATGATCTGGTCATCACGACAGCAATGGAACATCACTCCAATGATTTACCCTGGAGGAAGTATTGCAGTGTTATTCATATTCCTACCTTTGCCGATGGAAGTGTCGATCTTCAACAACTTCAGCAGGAGATTCAGAACAATGCCGGCAAAGTAAAATTGGTTGCGGTCAGCGGCGCGTCGAATGTTACTGGTATCTGCAACCCTATTCACGAAATTGCTGAATGGGCGCATGCTGCCGGAGCGAAAATATTTGTGGACGCGGCACAGCTTGTCGCGCACCGGAAAGTGAATGTTCTTTCTGACGATGATCCGGGACATATCGATTTTCTCGCCTACTCCGCACATAAAATGTATGCGCCGTTCGGAATCGGCGTGCTTGTCGGGCCGAAGAGTTTTTTTCAGGAGGGAAGTCCGGATGTTGTTGGTGGCGGAACGGTATCATACGTCGGTTTGAACGAAGTGGAATGGACAACGCTTCCCCATAAGGAGGAAGCGGGAAGCCCGAATGTCGTTGGCGCAGTTGCGCTCGCGGAGGCAATTCGTATCCTGACGTCCGTCGGACTGGATGCGATTGCAAAGCATGAACAAGAGTTACTGACGTATGCCATCGGCAAAATGAAAAAGATAGACGGAATCCGCATCTATGGACCAACAGATAATGTACAGGCAAAAGTTGGTGTGATTCCATTCACCGTGGATGGATTCGATCATGCACTGGTCACGACAATCCTGAGCATCGAAGGCGGTATCGGCGTGCGGAACGGCAATTTCTGCGCCCAGCCGTATATGCGCAGGCTGTTGAATGTGAGCCCGGAGGAGGAAAAATCAAAGCGTGCGGCGAAATGCGATAATCCTATCCTCCCGGGAATGACACGCGCGAGCTTCGGGTGCTATAATAACGAAGAAGATGTTGATATGCTTGTTGATGTGCTTCAGCGTATAGTGAAAAAAGATTACCGCGGCGCGTATTCCATACATCCTGTTACCGGAATGTATGTCGCGGAAGGCTATCAAATATCTGCCGGAAAACATTTCCACTACCCGCTCAATGGCATATCAGCGGGTAAACAATAAAACGTAACGGTACTCTCTTTATCCTGTGATAACACGTTTGCATGCTTGATCAAATCTACATTTTACCGATTTTACTCTTCTCTGTTGTCATTCACGAGGTAGCACACGGATGGATGGCCCTCCGGTTGGGTGACACAACCGCCCGGGATTTAGGAAGGCTGACATTAAACCCCATTCCGCACATCGATCCGGTTGGTTCCATTGCTGTGCCGCTGATTTCGTTGCTTGTTTCAGGACGGGTGTTTATCGCCTGGGCTAAACCCGTTCCCGTTAATTCCCTGCACTTTTCAAATTACCGGCGTGACGATATCCTCGTTTCAGTGGTTGGCCCGGTGTCAAATTTCATACTCGCGTTTTTGTGTACTGTTATATTTATCCTGCTTGCTAATCTTTCCCACTTGGTTGACTTAACGGTGCCTCTGGTCGATGAAGTATTTTCATTCCTGTTAAGAATGTTTGCCGGGGGGATAACGTTAAACCTTGTGTTGGCAGTGTTCAATATGATACCTCTGCCGCCGCTGGATGGATCGCATGTCGTTGCTTCTTTACTGCCGAATGAGTTGAGTAACAAATATAGAAACATCGGCTTCCTCGGTATTTTCATCGTTATTCTCTTGATGAGGTGGGAGCCGTTCGCGCGATTGTTTAATACTGTCATATCCGCACTCCAGTATCCGTTTGAATATCTTATTCACCTGTTTGCGTAATGCCAATGCAGCGACGAATGGTTATTCTTGCTGAAGGAAACTTCAGCCCGCTCGAGTCAAAAACAGCAAACCAGGTAATAAGGTACATTCCGGAAGAGGTAGTAGCGGTCATTGATAGCGCTCAGTCCGGACGGAATGCTCAGGATGTGTTGGGATTTGGCGGAACCATTCCGGTTGTCGCAAATCTCGAAGCGTCGTCGACATTCAAACCGAACACATTGCTGATCGGCATAGCACCAACGGGAGGGCGGTTGCCGGATTCCTGGCGCAATATCATTATGGATGCGATGCATCATAAACTCAATATCATCAGCGGACTTCACACATACCTTTCTGACGATGAAAAGCTGGTAGCGCTTGCGCAAGCTTCAAACGTTACTCTGTCGGATTTGCGGAAGGTTTCTGCGGAATATGAAGTGGTAGCCCGCGGGTTATGGCAGAAACGGAAAGCGAAAACAATTCTTACCGTCGGTACCGATTGCAATGTCGGGAAAATGACTGCCTCGTATGAGCTACATAAAGAATTTGTACGGCGTGGATTTCATTCCGATTTTGTGGCCACAGGTCAGACCGGCATTCTGCTTTCCGGCAAAGGATTTGCTGTTGATTCGATTCCTAGTGATTATGTGGCAGGCGGGATTGAACTTGAAGTTGAGAAATCTATTGCAAACAACCACGACGTTATTCATATTGAAGGGCAGGGTTCACTCACGCACCAGGGGTATTCCAGTGTAACGCTCGGTTTAATGCACGGAGTCATGCCTGACGCTATGATTCTGGTTCATCATCCCGCGCGGCATGCGGATGATTATGGTTTTCAGCTGGATAATCTTCCGCGATGTATTGAACTCCACGAAAAGCTTCTTGCACCATTCAGGAAATCGAAAATTGCCGGCATTGCAATAAACACTGTTATGATGACGCCGCAGCAAATAACGGCTGCAAAAAAAGAAATTGAGCAACAAACAGGACTTCCGGTTGCAAACGTGTTAACACCGGAAGTATCCGTGCTTGCTGATGCACTTCTGAATACCTTCAAAAAGAAGTAATGGAAGAATTCCGGTTTAAAGACAACAAGCTCTACTGTGAGCAGGTATTTGTAAATGATATCGCTGCATCATACGGTACGCCTGTCTACATTTACAGCAAGAGCTCTATCCTTGATCATAGCCGCCATATTGAACGCTCATTCGAAGGGGCTGACCATCTCTCCTGCTATGCCGTCAAAGCGAATGCGAACAGAAATATCCTCCGTATTTTAGCGGGAGAAGGAATCGGGGCGGATGTCGGCTCTCTCGGTGAACTTCATCTCGCGCTGAATGCGGGCTTTCCTCCTTCAAAAATTACGTATAGCGGTGTCGGTAAGCGGGATGATGAAATCGAGTACGCGCTTCAGAAAGATATTCTTTCTTTTAATGTTGAATCGGAGGAGGAAATTTTTGTTCTGCAAAGTATTGCAAAGCGCCTTGGTAGAATCGCGCGAATTCTTTTAAGAGTGAATTTTGATATCGACGCCGGCACGCATCCATACGTGACTACCGGAAGCAAACACAATAAATTTGGCGTCGAATCGTCAAGGGCGCTGGAAATACTCTCAAAAGCGAAATCGCTTTCCGGCATCGAGGTGATGGGGATCCATTCTCATATTGGTTCTCAAATCACCGACAGCACGGCATTTATTGCTGTTTCAAAAGCGGCGGTTGAACTTGTTTCAACGTTGCGGAATGCGGGAATCCCCATGAAACATCTGAATATCGGCGGCGGATTTGGTGTTCAGTATTACGGCTATATCTCGCATCCGTTACTCCCGGTCGATGTGAAGGAAAGCGAGAGAGGATTAACGACAGTCAGGATATTACAGGACATGCTTCCGGTGCTGAAGAGTTCACAATGCACGATCGTCATTCAGCCCGGAAGGTCAATTCTTGCGCATGCTGGAATTTTATTGACAAAAGTATTATATAGAAAACAAAACGGCGGCAAAACATTTGTCATTGTTGATGCAGGCATGAACGACCTGATTCGGCCGAGCTTGTATAAATCGTATCACCAGATTGTGCCGGTGACACTGAATGGCGCGGCTCATGAAATTGTTGACGTTGCCGGTCCGTTGTGTGAGAGCGGTGATTTTCTCGCACAGGACAGGATGGTTCCCAAGGTTGATCGCGGGGATTATCTTGCGGTCATGTGCGCCGGGGCATACGGGTATACACTCGCGTCAAATTATAACGCGCGTCCCCGTCCCGCCGAAGTGCTGGTGACAGGAAGTGTGTTTGAACGTATTCGTTCACGGGAATCAATTGAACAGTTATGATGGAAGAGAGTATGGATAAAGTAAACGTCGCGGTGGTGGGTGCGACCGGACTTGTCGGTAGGAAGATGATGCAGGTGCTTGAAGAGAGAAAATTCCCGGTTCAGGAACTGCGCCTTCTCGCATCTGCCCGCTCTGCCGGTGTAGTGCTGCCGTTTCATGGAACATCGTACCGGGTTGAAGAATTAACTTCCGGCAGCTTCCGAGGGATTGATGTTGCGCTGTTTTCGGCAGGAGCAACGGTGAGCAAGGAATTTGCCCCGCATGCCGTTAACGCGGGAACGCTTGTTATCGATAACAGCAGTGCGTATCGGATGGATCCGGAAGTTCCGCTCGTTGTTCCTGAAGTGAATCCTCACGATATCATGAAGCATAAAGGCATTATCGCGAATCCCAATTGTTCCACTATTCAGATGGTGGTTGCACTGAAACCGCTGCATGACAGGTGGAAGATTAAGCGTATCGTTGTCTCGACATATCAGTCTGTCTCCGGCGCAGGAAAGCGCGGGGTCACTCAATTGGAAGGTGAAATCGCAAAGCAAGTATCAACCGAGAAAAAGTTTCCGCATCAGATTGCCTACAACGCGTTACCCCAGGTCGATATGTTCTTTGATGACGGGTACTCGCGGGAAGAATTGAAAATGGTAAACGAAACAAAAAAGATTATGGGCGATGATTCCATCAAAGTTACCGCCACCTGTGTGCGTGTTCCGGTTGTGGCAGGACATAGTGAGTCTGTTAATGTTGAATTTGAACGCCCGTACGAAATTCGGGATGTCATTTCAACCCTGAAACAATTCCCCGGAATTTGCGTTCAGGATGATGTACAGAATAGTGTCTATCCTATGCCGATCGATGCTCACGAAAAAGATGAAGTGTTTGTCGGCAGGATCAGGCGCGATAGCACAGTCCCCAACGGACTGAATCTCTGGATTGTTTCTGATAATCTCCGCAAAGGCGCCGCGACGAATGCAGTACAGATAGCCGAAGCATGGTTGGAAGAAAATTCAAAAGTAAAAAAGGATAATCAATTGCGAGCTGGCTCAGTTTAAAGAAAAGAACAACGCAGAGTCGCAAAGAGCGCGAAGAAACGCAGAGAAATAATCACTTTGCGATACTCGGCGAGCTCTGCGTCTCTGCGTTTAAGAATTATAATTCAAAATGAACCAGTACCATCAATTGTAAATCGGCAATTGAAAATCGTAATTGTCTTCAATCTGCAAATCGTAATCCAAAATTCGCAATTCGCAATTAGAAATTCTAATTACCTAACATCTATCACCCAGTAACCTATCACCTGATACGAAAGGGGCCGTATATGAAAAAACTATTATTCCTCATCCTTGTGCTATCTCTTGCGGCGTTTGCAGGGGAGATGAAAGAGTTGAAAGCGGGAGATGAAGTTCCGTCATTTACACTGAAGAATTATGACGGGAAAGATCTTGCTCTGGCGTCGGTTCTTAAAGAAAATAAATATACCGTCGTCATGTTTATCTCCACTGAATGTCCTGTCTCTAACGCGTACAACGAGCGTATGGTAAAACTGTATGACGCGTATTCAAAAAAGGGCGTCGCATTCATCGGTATCAACGCAAATAAAGCGGAAACGGTAGAGAACATTGCCTCACATTCCAAAGATAAAGGATTTAAATTTCCTGTCCTCAAGGATGTGAAAAATGTTATCGCCGATAAATATGCCGCGCAGGTTACTCCGGAAGTATTTGTTGTCAATCAGGCTGGCAAGCTGATATATCACGGAAGAATCGATGATAGTCGTAACATTGAAAAAGTAAAATCAAATGATCTTTCTGAAGCGCTTGATACAATTCTTGCCGGCAAATCATTGGCTAAAACGGAATCGAAGGCGTTCGGCTGCAGCATTAAACGTGTGAGTGAAGATTGACGCGTTGTGTGGTTTCACCGATATACCTGGCATTCTGTTTGGCGTTATTGGTTTCAGGACAGTGTGCTGCTCAAACAAAAAAACCGGTACTTCCTGAAGTTAGCCCAATCAATAGCGCATCACTTCGTGAGGTATTGAAACAACACCGCGGAAAAGTGATTCTTGTGAATGCCTGGGCAACGTGGTGCAAGCCATGTAAAGAAGAAATACCTGACCTGCTCAGGCTAAAAGCCAAATATGCCGAAAGAGGATTTGAGTTGGTATTCATTTCGGCTGATGACCCCGATGAGTTGGACACATCCGTTCGCCCGACATTACAGAAACTTGGCGTGGATTTCCTGACATATATAAACCGGGATAGCTCTGATGAGGCTTTTATCAACGGGCTAAACCCGAAGTGGAACGGTGCCTTGCCTGCTTCATTTTTGTATGACAGGAAAGGTAACCTGAGCGAAATGCTTGTTGGCGGAAAGAAGTATAAACAGTTCGAAGAGGCTGTCCTGAAACTTCTGAAGGCGACGATGTAACGGTGATGGCTCAATTTCAGAAACGGATGATAATTATCTTCCGTTTCTGCCACCGGACTGCAATGTCAAATCCAAAATGAGCCAGTACCGATGTAACCCTCAGTTTGGAAATCTACACGCGATTTGGTATCATATCCCGCTCTCATGTGTGAATGAGGGCGGGATATTTTATTGTATGACACTATGAAGAAACCATTCAGAGAACGTATCAAAGAAGGACCGATTGTCTGCGACGGCGCGATGGGCACGGTCCTTGACCTCTATCAGTTTGAAGAACTTCCCCACGAGATCCAGAACCTGAAAAATCCCGGCATCGTTGAACGGATTCACCGGGAATACATCGAAGCGGGCTCCGCGATTATAGAAACGAACACATTTTCATGTAACCGGCTCCGTCTTTCCCAGTTTCATCTTGAAGACAAGCTTCGTGACATGAACCTCCGTGGTGTTGAAATTGCCCGGCGGGTCGCCGGAGATGATGTCTACGTCGCGGGCGCTGTTGGTCCTACAGGAATGCTTCTGGAGCCTATCGGTAAAATCAAGCGGCAGCAGGCACGGGACGCGTTCAAGGAGCAGGTGGAAATTTTGCTGGAAGCCGGCGTTGACCTGATTATGCTCGAAACATTCGTGAGCGTTCAGGAGCTTGATGAAGCGCTTGCCGTTGTCAAAGAGCTGACCAATATCCCTGTCGTTGCACAGAAAGCATTTGCCGAAGACGGCGCGATTCTGAGCGGGTCATTTCCCATTCAGGTTATTGAACATCTTGTGGAACAGGGTGCTGATATCGTCGGTGCGAATTGTACTGTAGGGCCGCAGCGGATGTTCAGTATTATCAGAAACAGTTATAAGGATGGAGTGATTCTTTCCGCTCAGCCTGCTGCGGGAATTCCTACACTTCTCAACGGCAGAACAATTTATCACACTACCCCTGAATATCTTGCGGCGTACGCACGCGAGCTTGTTGAATCAGGAGTAACGTTAATCGGGGCGTGTTGCGGCTCGACGCCGGCACACATCCGCGCTATTGCCGAGGCAGTAAAAGGTATGAACGTCGGTAAACCGGCGCCCAAAGCGGAAGTCCCAACTAAGAAAAAAGCCACTGATGATTCCCAGCCGCGCTATTATGTCGAAACAACGCGCTGGTCAAAATTCTCGCGCAACGTTGGAAAGAAATTTTTGACTACCGTCGAACTCGATATCCCGCGCGGGCTCGACATGACAGCGGTGTTTGAAGGAGCTCAGTATTGCTACGAGCGTCATATCGATGCGGTGAATATTACCGATGGCGCGCGCGCACGGTTGCGGATGAGCTCGATCGCAATTTCCACACAGATCCAGCAGCGTGTCGGCATTGAAACGATGACGCACCTTGCCACGCGTGACCGGAATCTCATCGGGTTGCAGGCGGAACTGCTCGGCGCGTATTCCCTCGGGTTGCGAAACATGCTTTGCATTACCGGCGATCCTGCCGGTATCGGCGATTACCCGCACGCCAATTCTGTGTATGATGTTGATTCGACGGGATTGATTCGTGCCATCAGTTCGATGAATCAGGGTACGGATATTATGGGGAATTCTATTGGAAGTCCCACGTCGTTTTACATCGCGTGCGCCGCGAACCCGTGTGCCGATAATCTTGATGTAGAAGTGGAAAAAACAGAACGGAAGGTTGCCGCCGGCGCGAATATCCTGTTTACGCAACCGTTGTTCGAAATGAAAACACTCGAAGTTTTTCTCAAGAAAATCGAGCATCTCAACGTGCCGCTGATGCTGGGTATTATTCCTCTGCGGAATTTCAAACATGCCGATTTCCTTCATAATGAAGTCCCGGGAATGCGCATACCCGAAAAATTCCGGGAGATTATGCGGAACGCAGGGAAAGATGGTACCAAAATTGGCGTAAAACTTTCCAGTGATTTTATTAAAGAAGCAAAATCAGCTGTTGCCGGTGTGTACATGATGCCGCCCTTTCAGAAGTACCACGTGATCGACGATCTGCTGAGTGTGATATAACATGCCTGTCGGTGCTGACCAAATAAAACGTACGCTTGTCGATGTGTGTCATCGCCTCTACGCAAAAGGGTTTGTCACCGCCACTGATGGCAATGTCAGTGTACGCCTGCCCGGCGGAAATATCCTCACTACTCGTTCCGGAATCAATAAGGGTATGGTCACAGTCGAAGATTTTGTTGAAGTTGACCGATATGGTGCCGTTCAAACTGCAATTCGCAATTCGCAATTCGCGAAGGTCAGGCCTTCCACCGAGCTCGGAATGCACCTGTACATCTACTCCCAACGTCCTGATGTGAATGCCGTTGTTCACGCGCATCCGACGTACGCGACCGGTTTTGCCGTTGCCCGTCAGCCGATGACTGATTGTGTTCTTCCGGAGGTTATTGTCGGGCTTGGCGCTGTTCCTCTTGCTGAATATGCGACACCATCAACTCCCGGAGTAGCTGCCTCCCTCGCTCCATTTGTCAAACACGCCTCAGCGATTCTTCTTGCGAATCATGGAGTGGTAACGTATGGAAAAGATGTCTACGATGCGTATTACAAAATGGAAAAAGTTGAGCACGCCGCGCAGATTCTGTTTGTTGCTAAAATGCTCGGTGGGGAAAAAGTTCTTTCTCCTCATCAAATTGATCAGCTGAAAGCCATCAGCTCAAATATTTACGGCAAACAAATAGATACTCACAACGAATGTACCCCTTCAGGTTCAGAAAAGAATACCAATATGCCTGTACCTGACGACGATATTCTCACTGTTATCAAACAAATGATTCAAACTCATTAACTATGCAACGCACATCGCACATTGCACATCGCACGGCCAATAAGCTTCGTATCGGCGTTATCTTCGGTGGCCGTTCGGCGGAACACGAAGTGTCGCTCGTCTCTGCGACTTCCATTATTAACGCACTCGATAAAAATAAATATGAGATTATTCCTATTGGCATCACACCGGAAGGGAAGTGGCTAAGCTCCGGCGAAACACTACGGCTGTTAAAGGAACGACAATCTACGGGGAAAGATATCGAACACATTCTGACACCCGATCCGACACAGCAAAGTCTGGTGGCAATGGATCCGTCGGGAATTTCAAGTGAAAAAAAAATGCTCGATGTTATATTCCCCGTTCTTCATGGAACGTACGGGGAAGATGGTACTATCCAGGGGCTCTTTGAGCTGTCCGGAATTCCTTACGTTGGCGCTGGTGTCCTTGGCTCCTCGGCGGGGATGGATAAGGTTGTGACTAAGCAACTTTGTGAACAGGCCGGTATTCCAGTAACGCCGTATCTATGGTTTTTGAAAAGTAAATATTCCAAGAGAATTATTGGAATGATAGAGCGTAAGTTAGGATATCCCGCGTTTGTTAAACCGGCGAACTCCGGGTCAAGCGTCGGGATTTCCAAAGCCCACAACCGGAAAGAATTGCTGGAAGCGATAATGCTCGCGGTGGAATACGACAGAAAAATTCTTGTCGAACGGGGCGTCGAAAACGCGCGGGAAATTGAAATCAGTGTTCTGGGAAATGATGACCCGATGGCGTCAATCCCCGGAGAAATTATTTCCTCCAATGAATTTTACGATTACGATGCCAAGTACGTCGACGGAAAATCCAAAGCAGTCATTCCTGCAAAGCTTCCTTCAACAGTCAAAAAGAAATTGGCTGATCTTGCGGTGAGGACATTCCTCGCTATTGATTGTGCAGGCATGGCGCGGGTGGATTTTCTCGTCACAAAGAAAACGAATAAAATCTATCTCAACGAAATCAATACGATTCCCGGGTTCACGTCCATCAGCATGTATCCGAAATTGTGGGAAGCGTCAGGAATTCCGTACTCGGAACTACTCGACAGGTTGATTATGCTGGCAATCGAGCGGCATCGTATAAAATCCGGTCTTACGACAACATTTCAGCCGAAAGCAGATTGGTATAAGAAGTAAATGTTCTGGTTATGATTTGATATACCCTTTGCCTTTGCTCAGGGTAGTAAAATAAGAACAATATCTATTTTGTAATTCAGGCAAATTCTCGTACATTACGACCAATGGACGATCAATACTACCGCAAAGCGAAACCAAAGTTTAAGGTACCGGCATCGTTAAAAAAGGTGCTTGGGAACAAATCCATTCTTCTTACCCTCCTGGTCGTTCTTCCTGTCGCGTCATTTATTACCTTCAGCAACAGAGGAATTATCAAGCGGATGTCGCTTGAATCTGATAAGGAAATGATGCAGGAAAAAATCAGGCTGGCGCAACTCGAACAGGCGCGGCTTCAAGAACTTTCCAAAGATCTTGATTCCGACCTGAAGGCTATAGAGAAAGTCGCGCGCGAAAAGTACGGTATGGTACGCGAGGGAGAGACCGTCTATAAAGTCAAAAAGGAACAATGACATCCCGGTGCGTTCCGTGCTGAAGATCGCCAACAGTGTACAACCACGTTTTCTCCCCGCCGAAACCCATGGAACTCTTTGAACAGCAATCCCCAAAGGGAGGAGCGCGTGATTTGTCTTTTGCCCCGCTAGCAGAGCGCATGCGGCCCAAAACAATCGCGGAATTTGTCGGACAACAGCATCTCCTCGGCGAAGGTAAACCGTTAAGAATTCTCCTCGAACAGTCGCAGGTTCCCTCGATGATTTTCTGGGGACCGCCCGGTTGCGGGAAAACTACGCTTGCACGGTTGATTGCCGGACAGGTAAAGGCGGAATATTTCCAGTTGAATGCCGTGTCGTCCGGTGTTCAGGATGTTCGCAAGGTTATCGAGCGCGCTGAAATCAACCGGAACAAACTCAGCAAACATACGCTTCTGTTTATTGACGAAATTCACCGTTTCAACAAAGCACAGCAGGATGCATTGCTTCACAGCGTTGAAGACGGTGTGCTTACTCTTATTGGTGCCACGACAGAGAACCCTTCATTTGAAGTGATATCACCTTTGCTGTCGCGATGTCTTGTGTATGTTCTCAAAGCATTGACACCGGATGAATTGAATAATATTCTTGATCATGCAATCTCGACCGATCCAGTTATCAGTAAGCAGAATGTTGTCATCGCAGCGCCTGAGCGGGAGTTGTTAATGATGCTTGCTTCTGGCGACGCAAGGATGATGTTGAACGGCTTGGAAACGTCTCTGCAACTTGTGAAGGCAAATACACAGGGCAGGAAAGTTATTACCGGAACAACCTTGCGCGATGCGTTTCAGCGCAAACATTTCAAATATGATAAAGGAGGAGAAGAGCATTACAACGTTATCTCGGCATTCATAAAAAGCATCAGAGGGAGTGATCCTGATGCAGCTGTCTATTGGCTTGCCAGAATGATTGAAGGAGGCGAGGATCCGAAATTTATCGCCCGAAGAATGATTGTACTGGCTTCCGAAGATATTGGCAACGCCGACCCGCAGGCACTGACACTGGCCACAAGTTGTTTCTCTGCTATTGATTATATCGGAATGCCGGAGGCCCGGATTGTCCTTTCTCAAACAGCGACCTATCTTGCATCCACCGTAAAAAGTAATGCGGCAGTTATGGCGATCGGTGCGGCGATGAAGGATGTAGAGAACAGTCCGAACGAAGAAGTCCCGCTTCACTTGCGCAACGCGCCGACAAAGCTCATGAAATCAATGGACTACGGCGCGGAATATCAATACAGCCACGACTTTACCGGCAATTTCGTCGAACAACAGTATCTCCCGGATTCCAAAAAGAACAAAATATATTATCATCCGTCTGATAACGGGATGGAGAAAAACATTCATGAACGTCTGAACAAGCTGTGGAAAAACAAGCAAAGATAAAAAAGTCATCGTCATTTGCGGTTGGAGTCGATTTGGGAGCGACGACGATTAAAGCAGGTATCGTTGACCGCAAAGGAAAAATTCTGAAGCAGATTTCCGTTGATTCTAAGGCCATGAAAGGCCCCGATGTCGTGATGAAGCAAATGGTGCTTGCGTTGAATGAATTATTGATGAAGCAGAAAATATCGGAATGCATAGGAATTGGAATAGGTTCTCCCGGCGTTGTCTCAAGTACAACAGGAGTGGTTCAGCATCCTCCTAATTTTTCGGATTGGGGTAATTATGATGTCGCCAAAGCAGTGAGAAAATCTTTTTCACTCCCTGTTGTTATCGAAAATGATGCCAACGCGGCGGCTATAGCCGAAGCGCGGTTCGGCGCAGGTGCCGATTACGATGACTTTTTATTTGTTATCTGGGGGACCGGTGTTGGCGGCGGCATTATTCTCGATAAGAAAATTTACCGCGGCCCTCATGGTGGGGCGGGAGAAATCGGCCATGTCACTGTTGATTACAATGGCAGGTTATGTGGTTGCGGCAACAAAGGGTGTATCGAAAGTTATATTGGCCAGCGGCATCTGTCCCAACGCACACGTGAAATTCTGGAAGCGAAATTACGGAAGAGACAATCATCGAAAATCATTGACCTTGTGAAAGGAGATTTTCGTAAAATTGAACCCGTGATTATCTCCAAAGCGGCGGTAGCGGGCGATCCGGTTGCCACAGAAATTATGCGGGAAGCGGGCGAGTTGCTCGGTGTCGCTCTTGCATCGATTATGAATGTTCTGGATTTGCGCGTCGCGGTTGTGGGCGGGGGAATTTCAGCCGCGCCGCCTTTTGTGTTTAAGGCAATGACATCTTCGATAAAAACCAGGATATTACAGCCGCACAAAGCCGGCGTAAAAGTAGTGCGCGCCGAACTCGGTAATGCTGCCGGCATCATCGGTGCCGCCAGTCTGGTATTGTAATGTTTCTCTATGATATACAAAATTATATTCCTTCTTTTTTTTCTCTGCTCCTCTGCTCTCGCTCAAATTCCTGCGTTGAATGATTCGCTCACCTCGCAACCCGATTCAAGTGTGAGTGTTAATGATAGTACCACTGTTTCCGGCGTCGATACACTCGTAACATACAGCTCCGCTGATTCAGTTATTTATTCACTCAAGACGAGAACAATGTCACTCTACAAAAAAGGTGATATTAAGTACCGTGACATGCAGCTGCAATCTGAAATCATCAACATCAATTGGGATACATCTGTCATGAACGCGTTTGGAGTCCCGGACAGCAGTGATTCAACCGGGAAGAAACTCAAAGGTACTCCTGTCATGAAAGAAGGAAACGAGGAGTATCACGGCGTTGAACTTGGGTATAATTTTAAAACCAAACGTGGAAAGATTAATGTTGGAGATACAGAGGTTGACCAGGGGTATTATCACGGCCAGGAAATCAAGAAAGTCGACACTGATGTGCTGAACGTGAAGGATGGAAGGTACACAACTTGCGATGATCCCAACCCGCATTATTATTTCGCGAGCCCGAAAATGAAAATCATGTTTCAGGATAAAATTGTCGCGGAGCCGGTGTACTTGTATATCGCTGACGTCCCTATTTTTGGATTGCCTTTTGGTGTCTTCCCGAATAAACGCGGCAGGCGATCCGGTATTATCGCTCCGGCATACGGTGAAGATGCCCGGCGTGGAAGATTTCTCAGTCATCTCGGTTACTATTGGGCAATCAGCGATTATATGGACTTAGGAATGCGTTCGGATCTCTATTCGAAAGGTGGATGGGCCGCGTATGCCGATTACAGGTATTCGTTGCGGTATAATTTCAATGGCTCAATTTCCGGTGAATATAAGAAACTTCATACCGGTGAAGAGGCAGACCCTCAGCGCTTTGAAGAAAATTCCTATCGTGTGAACTTTACGCATAATCAGGAAATAGATCCCACGATGAGGGCAAACGTGAACTTTACCTTCACGAGCAATAATTCATATCTTGTGACAAATAATCTTCAGCAGGCACTGGACCAGTCGATTACTTCCAACGCGACGCTTTCAAAATCATGGGAAGGAACGCCGAACAGCATAACCTTCAATATTAACAGACGGCAAAATCTTCAGAATGGCAGGATTGACGAAACGCTTCCTTCTGTAAGCTTTAACCATAGCCAGAGCTATCCTCTGCGGTTTGGTAAGTCTACAGCTGATGATGATGGAAATTCCTGGTATGAGATGATTGGCCTGAGCTACAACGCGAATTTTTCCAACAGCCGTTCCAAATATAACCGGTCGGTAGACAGCGTGAAGCTCGATATATCGGGCATTGATTCCATTGGCAGGAGCGAAGAAATAGAACGCGACAGGACCCGGTCATTGAATCAGAATGTGTCGCTGAGTATTGCCCCCAAGCTTGGCAATATTACAATATCCCCATCGTTGAGTTACAGGGATGAACGTATATTTACAGAAAATGATGTGCCTGGACGGAATGCTGCTGATAGCACCGTCGCCATAAACACTGTAAAGGATGCTCGCCGCGCCGGATATCTTACCTCCGCTCTTAGCGCAAGCACCAAATTTTTCGGCATCGTTCAACCCGGTATTCTTGGTATCGCCGCGTTACGCCATACGGTAACTCCGTCGCTTTCTTTCTCCTATCAGAAACAAATCATCGGCGAAGACAGGCTTGGCAGGCAGATGGTGATGAGTCTGAGTGTCGGCAACATATTCGAAATGAAAAAGAATGTAGAAGAGGAGGGGAAAGAAGCCGAGAAAATCCAGCTGCTGAATCTCGGAAGCAGCATCTCGTACAATTTTTCATTGGACAGCCTCAATTTTTCGCCGATCGGGCTTTCGTACCGTACCGGTATTGGTGGCGGGGCATTCGATATTGGCGGTGACGCGTCGTTTGATCTTTATAAACTTGCTCAGGTTGGCCCCAATTCATTTGTCCGTGTTAATAAATTCCTGTTGAATGAAGAAGGAAGGCTTGCGCGTTTGACAACATTCCGTGTGAGCGTATCAACTTCGCTTGCGGGAGAGAAGAGCAAGTCATCCCGCGGCGGCGGTGGTGAAACATTTACCGATTCGTTGGCTGCTCAGCGTCAGCAGAATCAGTACTATGGCATTTACCGGCAGGAAGATCCCGACTTCAGTATCCCATGGAAATTATCACTCTCTCTCGATTTCTTTGAGAACAAAGTGCAGCCGTCGACATTTCGGTCATCAAGTATTCGAGGAAACCTGGAATTCAATCTTACCGAAAACTGGAAATTCTCAACCAGCGGCGGATACGACTTGATGAACAAGGAAGTGGTCGTACCGAACATTAACATTTCTCGCGACCTCCATTGCTGGATATTGAATTTCTCGTGGGTGCCGACCGGTCAGTACAGGCACTACAGGTTTGAACTGCGCGTGAAAGCGCCTCAGCTGCAGGATATCAAAGTGACGAAGCAGGGGAGTGAGCGGAGTATTTATTGACCAGGGTAGTTCAATGTGACTTCTAATTATCATTGTTTCATATAAAGGGAGTAATCGTATAATGACGATATTTCAAAAGTTGTGGCTCATATGTACTCTGCTATTTCTGCTTGCGATGTTTTCGCCGCTCATGGTTATTGCCTCTGATACCCTCCGATATGTTGAAATTCTCAACGACAAACCGTCCGGAGAGATGATAGTGTATCAAATGAATGATTCAACATGGAACTACCATTATGAATTTAATGACAGGGGCCGTGGCCCGGTTATAGACGGTCAGATTCAGGTAAATGCTGATTTCATCCCGCAACAGTGGCAAATCACAGGCAAAGACTATTTTAAAGTTCCTCTGAAAGAATCGTTTTCTGTCCGGATACCGAAATGTTACTGGACCAACAAAATCGAAAATGATTCTCTCACCATGCATGAGGGCGTGTATTACCCCCTTGAATCCGTCCCGTTCCATCTTACTGTTGCATTTAAGGCGGGTATCTCCCGTGGAAAAGTAAAGTTCATTCCTTCCGGAACTCTCAACATCAAAGAAGTTTCTTCGCTGACGCTACAAGGAGAAAAGCTCCGCTTATTTGAATTTACAGGCCTGGGTTTTACGCCTGATTATGGTTGGTTCGACGAGCAGGACAATTTATACGCGCTGGTTACCGATTGGGGCGGGACAGTGCGAAAAGGAAGCGAGCGCTTCAAAGATTCATTGGCGGCTATCCAGGCATCAGCCAAAGGAAATTTTCTGTCTGACCTTGCCGCAAAAATGACCCACAAGCCGGATTCTGGGATTCTCATTCGCAACGTTAAGGTGTTTGATTCGCGGAAGGGAACGTACCTTGGAGTAAGGGATGTGAAAGTGAAGAATGATAAGATTGAAATAATTTCTGAATCCCGGTTGCCTGAACGAAGCGGGTATGAAATTATTGACGGAACCGGTAAATCTCTTTTTGCAGGGCTATGGGAAATGCACGGACATTTTTCCCGGGAGAATGGTCTCTTTGAAATTGCAGCCGGAACAACAAATTTCCGGGATATGGGAAACTCCTTCGATCTCCAGGCAACGGTAAAGGACATCCGGCGCGAAAAGATTATTGGCCCTGACATAGATGTCATTATGGGACTCGTTGATGGGCCTGGTGAATTTACCGCGCCAACCGGAATGGTGGCTAACTCTGAAGATGAAGCCATACACCTTATTGATTCCCTGCAACGATTAGGATATAACGGGCTGAAGATTTACAGCTCGATCAATCCGAAATGGGTACCGGCAATGGCGCAAAGAGCGCATAAGCATGGGATGCGGGTTGCCGGCCACATTCCAGCCGGTATGACTGCAACCAACGCCGTTATCAATGGTTTCGACGAAATCACGCATCTGAATATGCTTGTCCTCAATTTCTTCGGCGATACTGTTCAAACACAGACCATGGCAAGGTTCAAGCTAGTTGGAGAAAAAGCATGGATGATAGATGTCAATGGAGAAGAAATGGATGCATTTCTCAATTTATTAAAAGAGAAAAATGTTACTGTTGACCCGACAATTGGGATATTCGAGGCACTGCTAACCTATATGCCGGGACAAATCTTCGATTCCTACAAACCGATTTATGACTTATTGCCAACGCCGCTTCAAAGAATTGTCAAGTCAGGGAATTACATCGGAGAAGAGAAAGATACAGCTGCGTACCGCCAATCTTACGCAACGTTGAAAAGTATACTCTCCAGACTGTATAAGGAGCGAGTTCCGATTGTTATCGGGACAGATGGCGGGATATTGCAACATGAGTTGAAAATAATGAGTGAGATCGGCATCCCCAATAATGAACTTTTATGTATGGTAACTCTCAAAGCCGCCGAAGTCTCACATCTCGCGAATCTCTATGGGTCAATTGAAGTGGGAAAGATTGCCAATATGATTCTTGTGGATGGAGATCCGGTTAAAAACATCGCCGACCTGAGAAACATTTCTTCGGTATTCAAGCGAGGGAGATATTACAAACCGAAAGAAATATATCAATACTTTGGATGGGGGTACAATTACTGAGTTATTTCTTACAAATAAAATTGTGTGTTCTGTCTAAAAAAAAATAAGAGCCCTGCAGTTGTAAGATATCAAAGAGACGAAGCAGGGGTTGGAGAGGAGTATCTATTGAAGAGTAATCCCAAATCAAGTTTATTCCTGTTGATTCTTTTTCCCTTTGTCTTGGGAGTGAACCTAATTATTTCTCCCGGAAATTATACGCTTTTAGGCATAATATTGGTCTGCATAGCATTTATTTCATTAATCCTGTCAAGCATATTTAATTCGTTTTGGGAAAATTTAATTTTCATTCAGCAAGGTCATTTGGGATATTTATTAATGAGCAAATGGTTTAGTGGTTCTATCATTGTTTTATTAGTGGTCATGCCGTTTGCATTTGCTTCCACTTTAAGATCAGTCTTACCATATGTGTTTTTGAATGGAAGTGCTATTGTGATGTACTATTTAAGATTGGCACTTGAAATGAAGTATACTCATGTTGACAAAAAAGTGGTTCTTGGATTTTTAACAGTAATAGGTATCGTTTTTGTGGTGCTCTTTAAAGTTCTTAAGACCGATTTTATTGATTACATGGAGCATCAAAATAATTGGAATTATCCAACAATTAATTCGGGAGATATCGTCCTTATTGATAAAAACATGAGGGGAAAAATAAATAGGGGAGATATAATGCTTTACAGGTTTAACTTCAGACAACAGACTCTGTTCTACGCTGCACGAGTCGCTGCATTCGGCAAGGAAATAGTGGAATTAAAAGGCGGATCATTATTTGTAAATGGTGCAAAAGTAGGAGACGATCTTTTTTCAGTGCTGAGATATTGTACAGGAAGATCAGATGTTTCACCTCGCTATGCTATTGAAGGGAATTCATATGAAATTCCGTCAGATATGCTGTTTGTCTTGGCAGACAATTGTGAAGTCTCTATCGACAGTCGCCATTTTGGACCAATAAGGAAAAATGATGTTATTGGAGTGGTGTATAAAACTATATGGCCTCCTTCACACATAAAAAATGTAAAGTAATACAGGAAATTTTTTCGAAACGTTTAGCTACGCTGAAGCTCTTCTCTCTTTATAAACGTACTTCGGCTCTTTCTTTTTCAGAATTGAGTCTTTTGTGATAACGCATTTGGTAACATTCTGCCGTGTCGGAAGGTGGTACATGATCTCTACCATTGTTTCCTCCATGATTGAACGTAATGCCCGTGCGCCGGTACCGCGCTCAACAGCTTTGCTGACAACTGCTTTAAGCGCATCTTCGTCAAACTCAAGGTCAACGCCTTCCATCTTAAACAGCTTCTGATATTGCTTCACCAATGCGTTTTTTGGTTCCGTCAGTATGTTCAGCAATGCTTTTTCATCCAGCGAATGAAGCGTTGCGACAATGGGGAGCCGTCCGACAAATTCCGGTATTAATCCGTACTTCAGCAAATCATCCGGTTCAACTAAGGGGAGGAACTCGTCTGCCGAGTGTTCTTTTTTACTCCTGATATTTGCGCCGAATCCCATCGGGTTCTGGTTAATCCGCTGGCCAATGATTTTCTGCAGTCCCTCAAACGCGCCGCCGCAAATGAAAAGGATATTGCGCGTGTTGACGTTGATGAGGTTTTGCTCGGGATGTTTGCGTCCCCCTTTTGGCGGCACCCCCGCGACCGTTCCTTCAAGAATTTTCAACAATGCCTGCTGAACACCTTCCCCTGAAACATCGCGCGTTATTGAGGCGCTGTCGCTCTTCCGTGCAATCTTGTCAATTTCATCGATGTAAACGATGCCACGTTCCGCGCGCTCCACATTGTAATCGGCGTTTTGCAGAAGATGAACCAGAACGGTTTCCACATCATCGCCAACGTAGCCTGCCTCGGTCAGTGTTGTCGCGTCGGCAATGGCAAAAGGAACGGCAAGAATTTTTGCAAGCGTTTGTGCCAGCAGTGTTTTACCTGTGCCTGTTGGTCCAAGAAGCAGAATGTTGCTCTTCTCGATTTCAACTTCATCAAGATTATGAAGCTGTTCTTTCGAATCGATGCGTTTATAATGATTGTAGACTGCCACAGCGAGAGTTTTCTTCGCGCCTTCCTGTCCGATAACATAATCATCAAGAGCGTTCTTGATATCAACCGGAGTGAGCGAAGATTTTGACGGATGATGCTTTGATGTTACCGCCGCAAGATTGTTGCGGAGAATATCGACAGAGCTGGCAATGCAGGTATCGCAAATGTACGCGTCAGGCCCTGCAATAATGCTTTGCACCTGCTCTGATGTCCTTCCGCAAAACGAACAGCGGATTACTTCTTCATGTTTCTTCTGTGGCATAGTCTGTTACTTTTTGGCTTCTGGTCTTGCTTTCTTTGTGAGAATACTGTCAATGATACCGTATGCCTTTGCTTCTTCCGAAGACATATAATTGTCGCGGTCGGTATCCTTTTCGATTTGCGCGAGTGATTTATTTGTATGTCCCGCCAAAACTCCGTTAATGCTCTTTTTAATACGAAGTATTTCTTCGGCCTGGATGCTGATATCGCTTGCGGTTCCCTGCGTTCCGCCCCAGGGCTGGTGAATCATAATGCGTGAGTTAGGGAGAGCGTATCGTTTGCCGACTGCGCCGCCGGCGAGAAGGATCGCGGCAATACTTGCCGACATCCCAACACAGATTGTCGAGACATCTGCGCGGATATACTGCATTGTATCGTAAATTGCCATACCGGCATAAACGCCGCCGCCGGGACTGTTGATATACAGGTGAATATCTTTATCCGGGTCTTCGGATTCAAGGAACAGCAACTGCGCGATGATGAGGCTTGCAACGGTGTCATCAACCGGTGTTCCTAAAAATACGATGCGCTCTTTCAGCAAGCGTGAAAAAATATCATATGCACGTTCACCGCGGCCTGTCTGTTCGATGACCATCGGGACGAGCTGATTATAGATTTCTGATTTCATCTACTCTTGTACCTTTCTTGGTTTATGGTTGTTCAACAGCCTCTTCGACAACTTTTTCAGTAATAACCGAGTGTTGTTTCAAAAAATTCTGGAGCTTTTCCGAAAGCACGCGGTCTTTGGTTGCATCGGAAGATTTATAAAATTCAAGAAGACGTTCGACTTCAATGCCGACTTTCGGTGCGTCTTTTTCTGCAAGCTGTTCAAGGTCGGCGTCTTCAACACTTAATTTTTCCGCATCAATCATGCGCTCGCGGATTAAGTACCATTTCGATTGAAATACCGCATAGCCCCGGTTATGTTCACAGAATTCTTCTTCTTTAAAGTCAGCCGGAAGCTTTTTGTTGGGATAACGGTTCTTTACATCCTCCACTAATGAATCAAGGAATCCTTTGACCAGGGCTTCGGGAACGATAAAGTCATGCCGGCGGACCACTTCACCGATAATATCGTCGAGAAGTTTTTTCTCGGTGCGGTCATTCCAGTAATTCTCAAGATCTTCGCGAAGCTGTTTGGTGAATGCTTCGGCCGATGTCACTTTTTCCTTCGTGATGCTTTTGACAAACTCGTCATTGAATTCCGGCAAGTTTACTTTTTCGATTTTCTTGGCAGTGATTTCAAGATGGTTCGTCTCAGGCTTTTCCTTGCTTTCGGTTTGGACGGTAGCTTTCCGCGTTTCACCGGCTTTTACTCCGCGGAGAGTATCTTTAATCTGAGGGAAAATAGTTTCGTCATTGAGATATAACCGCGCGCCGGAAGTTTTCTTGCCGATGAGCGGGTTTCCTGTCTCGTCAAGTTGCTGGACATCCGCAGTCACAATATGTTCATCGTCCGATGCGGCTTCAACTTCACTCAGTGTGCTGTTGGATTTTCTGAGGCGCAGAATTTCTGTTTCAACTTCTTTGTCGGTAACAGGGTGGATCGATTTTTCGACAGCTATTCCTTTGTACTCTTTTAGTTCGACTTTCGGCTTGATTTCATATTTCACCTTGAACGTGAGGGTTTCGCCGCGTTTGTAGTTCATATCAACCAGCACCGGTTCACCGATGGGGTGGATGTGGCGTTCTTCCACAATCTTGCGGTACATATCGCTGGCGACATGGTTCAGAGAATCATATTCTATTGCTTCGCCATAGATTTTCTTTACCATGTCAAGCGGGGCTTTTCCTTTGCGGAATCCCTTGATTTCGATTTTGGCTTGCTGCTGCTTGTATGCTTTTTCGAAATGAGGGGCTAATTCGGAAGCGGTTGCCTCAACATGAATTTCTTTTTCGACATCGGTGACATCAGTTATAGATACTTCCATTGCGGGAGATACATCCTTTCAATAAAATTTTTGCAGGGTCACCTACACCGGGACCGCAAATAATCTCAAGTGGGTAGAGGGGGACTTGAACCCCCATCCCTTGCGGGACTAGATCCTAAGTCTAGCGCGTATGCCAATTCCGCCATCTACCCAAAGAAGATGATAATTTCGACAAGAATTGGTAGTTAAATTTCGGTGATAATATACAGGTTTTTTGGGGAACTTCAAAAAAAGAGGAGGAACGCCGGGAAACAGAATGGTTGACGCCTGCCCCGGATTATTCCTTCAATACACGATTAATACATGCAAGAAGGTTTTTGAAGTCAAAAGGTTTAGTCATAAAATCATTCGCGCCGAGTTGTAAGCTGTCCCGTGCGATTTTCAATTCATCAACACCCGTTAACATGATAACCTTGCTTGCCAGGTTCTTCTCGCGGATATTTCTCAGTACTTCAAGGCCGTCCATTTCCGGCATGCGAATGTCGAGAATGACAACATCAAATTTTGTGCTTCCCATCTTCTCCAATGCAGCTGCGCCGCTGTCGACATCATCGACATTGAATCCTTGTGATTGCAACTCATGTTTTACAAGTGTACGAATTGCGTCTTCGTCGTCGACGAGGAGAAGATTATATGTATTCGCCATGAAGGGCCCCTTTTAAAATTCGAGGGATAATATACCATGTCAAAACAGGAAAAGCAAGAAATATCCCTGAAAACGTGGTGATTATCACCTTCTCAAAATCTGAATGAAAAGTTTGTACAGAATATGAAAAATCTGTATATTTTCTCCCAAAATAGCTCACGAGTTGATTTGTAAATGAACAAATGAGCTAATGTTGAAATGACTCAATGGGTCAAGGCTAAATTAAATCTGGCCCCGTAGCTCAACTGGATAGAGCATCAGCCTTCTAAGCTGAGGGTTAGGCGTTCGATTCGCCTCGGGGTCACAGTAAGTTGAACATTTTTAATTCTGGTAAAGACATCGAAAAAGAAACACCTTTTTTTTCTAACCGAGCATCAAAATCCTTGATTCTGGAACAAATTTTGACTATCTTTGGACTCATTTTTTATGGTGTCCATAGTTCAGCTGGTTAGAACGCCAGGTTGTGGCCCTGGAGGTCGTGGGTTCAAGTCCCACTGGACACCCAAGATCAAATTGCGAATTGTGGATTGACAATTTCGAATTTATTAAAATTCTGCAATTGCCAATTCGAAATCCGCAATGACCACGCCCCCATCGTCTAGAGGCCTAGGACACGAGCTTTTCAAGCTTGCGACACCGGTTCGAATCCGGTTGGGGGCACTCCCGGAGTGCCATCCTTCCTTAATTGCTTAGCAATTGTTTAATTGTGCTCAAAAGATCATTGATGTCGTACGGCTTTTCGGCGAAGCTGTCTGACCCGAGCTTTTTAGCTTTTACGGCATTTTGAAGGTCGGCGTAACCGGTAAGCATAATAACCTTCACTTCGGGGTGGTTGCCTTTAATATATTGCAATACTTCAAAGCCATTTACTTTCGGCATTTCAATGTCAAGAATTGCAATGTCTACCGGTTTGGCTTCGATGTTTTCAATCGCGGTTTGGCCGTCAAACACAGAGGTGACATCATAACCTGCGGTTGTTAGTTCTTCATAGAGTGTGCTGTTTAATATGCTGTCATCCTCTGCGAAGAGTATTTTGTACTTATTGGCGTTCATTCAATCCGCGTAAAAGTGAACAATAGTAACGTGGTTAATCAATTGTTTTTGAGATAAATACCATCCACCGTGTGACTCGTGGCACAAGTTATCTGGTGAAAATATTCTTATTTCGGGCTTCTATTTTATTTGTTCTCCGAACAAAAGACAATGAGCTTTGACGTAAAAGCACTTGTTTGCAAGCCCATTTTCTCTTATATTTACAGCCTAAATTGCTGCGTACAGGTAGAGTTAACATGAAACAGAGATTATCGTAGATGCGAGCTATCATTCCTGTTGCCGGTTTTGGAAGCCGGCTTCGTCCCCATACCTATACTCTTCCTAAAGTACTTCTGAATGTCGCCGGTAAGCCGATTATTGGCCATATTCTCGACAAGATCCTTGCCGACGGTTTCACCGAAGCAACGATAATAGTTGGCTATCTCGGTGATATGATCCGGGACTATGTGAAAGCAAATTATAAAATCCGCGTTGATTTTATTGAACAGGAAGAGCGGAAAGGATTGGCGCACGCGATTTATCTGGCGAAAGATACATTTACCTCTGACCCGCTGTTGATCATTCTCGGTGATACAATTTTCGATGTTGATTTGAAGCCGGTCCTGCGTGACAAATATACGTCGCTTGGTGTAAAGTACGTGGATGACCCCCGTCGGTTCGGCATTGCGGAAATGAATGGAGATGTTGTAGCACGGCTTATAGAAAAACCGGAACATCCTACCAGTCATTTTGCCATCGTTGGCTTGTACTGGATTCGTGATCCTAAAATGTTGGAAAAATGTATCAGCGACCTCATCGCGAAAGAGAGAAAAACCAAGGGCGAATATCAGCTTACCGATGCTCTGGAACTGATGATACAGGGCGGAGAAAAAATTAAAACATTTCCCGTTGAAGGATGGTACGATTGCGGAAAACCCGAGACATTGCTTGCGACGAACAGGCATCTGCTTGAAAAACATTCGCAGTTTACACCGGCGTATGATGCGGTTGTGATTCCTCCTGTGTATATTTCCAAAACCGCAAAGATTAAACATTCGATCATTGGTCCCTACGCCACAATCGCCGAGAATGCTGTTGTGGAAGATTCGATTGTGCGCAATTCTATTGTGAGTGATGAAGCGAATGTTGATAAAGCGTTGCTTGATGGCTCAATTGTCGGCAGTAACGCAGTAGTAAAAGGAGCGTTCAAACGAATTAACATCGGCGACTCCTCTGAAATTGATTTTCATTAATTGAAGGATTACCTCATGTCATACCTGTTTACATCGGAGTCTGTCTCCGAAGGTCACCCGGATAAAGTCTGCGATGCGATTTCTGATGCTGTGCTTGATGCGCTTCTTGCGGAGGATAAATACTCCCGTGTAGCATGCGAATGTATGGTGACCACCGGTCTTGCGATGATTGGCGGCGAAATTACCACAAATGCCTATGTTGATTTCCAAACTATCGCGAGAGATACCATCCGTGAAATCGGATATACCAAAGCTGAATATAAATTTGATGCTGAATCATGTTCCGTTATCTCCAGCATTCATTCGCAGTCACCTGATATCGCTCGCGGTGTGGATACCGGCGGTGCCGGTGACCAGGGAATGATGTTCGGCTACGCAAATGATGAAACTCCCGAATTTATGCCGATGCCGATTATGTTCGCGCATCAGCTCGTGTACCGCCTTGCGCAGATCAGGAAGAAACAGCCAAAGCTGATGCCGTATCTTCGCCCTGACGCCAAGTCGCAGGTGACAATTGAATATCATGGCCGTACCCCCGTGCGTGTGGATGCTGTCGTTGTCTCCACTCAGCATGATGCTGACGCGTCACAGAAACGCATACGTGAAGACGTTATCCGTCATGTCATTAAAAAAGTTATTCCGGCTCATTTATTAGATTCGAAAACAAAATACTTTGTCAACCCGACAGGCCGATTTGAAATCGGCGGCCCTCACGGCGACAGCGGGCTGACCGGCAGGAAAATCATTGTCGATACCTATGGCGGACGCGCGCCTCATGGTGGAGGAGCGTTCTCCGGAAAAGATCCTTCAAAGGTTGATCGCAGTGCCGCGTATGCCGCCCGTCATCTTGCCAAAAACATCGTGGCGGCAGGATTAGCGAGAGAATGTCAGATTCAGGTGGCGTATGCTATTGGCGTTGCGGAGCCGGTCTCGATTTATGTGAACACGTTTGGTACCGGTGTTATTCCGGACACGCAGATCAGCAAAATTGTTCATAAGGAAGTGGATATGACGCCGCGCGGAATTATCAAACGCCTTGATCTGTTGCGTCCGATTTACAGAAAGACCGCTTCCTACGGGCATTTCGGAAGAAATGAAAAAGAGTTCACATGGGAGAAACTGGATCTCGTTAAAAAAATTCAGAATGCGGTAAAATAGTTTTCATAACTCACATCGTATAAATTCATTTTTAATCAATAGGGATCATGGATTCAAAAAAGGGTCAGTATAAGGTTGCCGATATAGGATTGGCGAAAGAAGGTAAACAACTCATTGCGTGGGCGGAGTCCCGTATGCCGGTGCTCATGGCGTTACGTGAAAAGTATCGTAAAACAAAACCGCTAAAAGGATACCGCATAGCAGGATGTCTCCACGTTACGAAAGAAACTGCAGTGCTTGTCAAGACATTTGTTGAAGCCGGCGCGGAAGTAAGCTGGAGCGGATGTAATCCTCTCTCCACGAATGATGCCGTTGCCGCGGCTCTCGCTGCAGACGGGATTTCCATTTTTGCGTGGCATGGCATGAACGTAAAAGAATTTTACTGGTGCATTGAGGAGACGTTAAAATTCAAACCGAACCTAACGCTCGATGACGGCGCCGACCTTATTTTTACAGTGCACAACAGCCATAAGGAATTGATTCCCCATATCATTGGAGGAACTGAAGAAACCACAACAGGTGTTCATCGCCTCCGAGCTATGGCAAATGATGGCGCGTTGCGTTATCCGGTGGTCGCGATTAACGATGCGGAAACAAAATGGGATTTCGATAACGTGTATGGCACAGGTCAGTCAACGCTGGATGGTATCCTCCGTGCCACAAGCGTATTGCTTGCGGGAAAGAATCTTGTTGTCGCGGGATACGGTCATTGCGGAAAAGGCGTTGCCATCCGCGCGAAAGGCATGGGCGCGAATGTTATTGCAACTGAAATTAAACCCACTGCTGCGCTCAAAGCCACTCTTGACGGTATGCGTGTCATGACAATGGATGAAGCGGCGAAAATCGGTGATGTGTTTGTCACTGCAACCGGTGTGAAAGATATCATCGTTGACAGGCATTTCAAATCGATGAAAGACGGCGCGATTATTTGCAATACTGGGCATTACGACTGCGAAATCAACCTGAAGCATTTGCAGAAACAGGCAAAGTCGGTGAAAACCATACGTCAGGATAATGAAGAGTACACCATGAAAGACGGCCGCAGAATTTACGTTCTCGCGCAGGGAAGACTGGTGAATCTCGCGGCTGCTGAAGGGCATCCTTCTGAAGTCATGGATATGTCATTTGCGAACCAGTTTATGTCGCAGCTACGCCTCGCACAGCTTCATACGCGTGGCAAGAAGCTCGAAAACAAAGTCTATGACATCCCGGTTGAACAGGATCAGGAAATCGCCGGCGTGAAGCTTAGCACGATGGGATTAAAAATCGACAAGCTCACCCCGGAGCAGAAAAAGTATATGGACGATTACAGCGCCGGAACGTAACATCGTAGTGGGGAGATTCATGAAACAATGGGTGACCTGCATGGTCGCCCATTGTATTTATGGTATTGAGTGAGAAAATTTTTGAATTACTTCAACAGCCGTTCGTGTACCTCATCGTGACTTTCCAGCGGTTCAAGGTGACTTAGAATCTCCAGTTGTGAGGGGATAGCCTTGTGAATTTCCTTCTCTATCAGTGTCGCTTGCTCGTGCGCCTTTGTTATGGTAACAGTATCAGGAAACAGTAAATGAAATTCAATTAAGATTCTGTTACCCGCATTGCGGTGACGAAGATGATGAAACTGGACGCCGTACTTTTCAGTTTCTTTTTTCAATAACGTATGCAGCATCTCGTTTACTTTCGGATCGCTTTCATCCATCAATCCGCCAATCGAACGCCGGATAAGCTTTCCTCCCGTCCAGAGTATATTCAGCGCTACAAGGATGGCAAGAATCGGATCAAACGGCAGCCAGCCCGTGAGCAGAGTTAAAATCAATCCCACAATCACGCCCAAACTTGTCCAGCTGTCGGTAAGAACATGCTTTCCGTTTGCCTCAAGAACAATGGAATGATATTTTTTCCCCATGCGAACAAGATACCAGCCTAACCCGCCGTTAATCATTGTTGCAATGACGGTAAAGATCGTTCCCGTGCCGATGTTTTCAATGGCAAGACCGCCAATCCACTTTTGGACGGCTTCATAGATGATATACAATGCCGCAAGAATAATCATCCCGCCTTCAAAGCCCGCGGAGAAAAAGCTGATCCGGTCGTGACCATACATATGTTTGTCATCTGCCGGCTTCAAACTAAACGAAAAACTGTATGCCGCGAAGGAAACGGCGAGAACGTGAACGATAGATTCTGCGGCGTCGGAAAGAATTGCTGCCGATCCGGTGATGATATATGCGTAAATCTTAATAAACAGCATGACAAAGCCGATGCCGAGCGAAAGTCTCATCGCCAGGCGCATGTCAGTGATCTCTTTTTCAGAATACATTGTGGCGGTCTGTTCTTCTTTGGGGTTCATGGCCGTAAGATAGTAGTTTTGACGTCGTTTTCTAATAGTGGTGCTAAATCTTTTGGTGCTGAGACTGGTAATTGACACGCGTAATTTTCGCAGACGTACGCGGTAGCGGTTCCATTCAGTCTCTTTATATCCTTGATAAACGGGAGGAACTTCTCAAGTGCTCGCTGGCCCTCCGCGCCGTCGGCGAGAAGCACCAGTTTTTGCGGAATAAACCGTGAATGGATTTCGTGAAGGAGATCACTGGTGTCACGTGCTTCCTTGTTACCGGCAATGACAATTTCTTTCGGAGTGGAGCGATTCCATTCGTATGCGACGAGCAATTGAGGCAGGCCTTCAGTGAATTGATTCAATCTCGCTCCAAAAATCTCAATCGTTTTCTCGGCCATTGCATGCCATTCCCTGTTGTCGGTCATTTGCGAAAGTCTGAAAAGATTCAGTGCCGCGATTGAGTTGCCGGTCGGCTCAGCGCCATCGTAATCTTCTTTCGTTCTGATAAGGAGTGTCGAATCGGTTCCCGACGCGTCAAAGAATCCGCCGTTGGCGGAATCCCAAAAGAGCGTAATCTGGCGTTGAGTAAGGTCGATGGCCTGTTCCAGCCAATGAATATCAAACGAAGCTTCATAAAGATCAAGTAACCCCTGGCAGAGAAAGGAATAGTCCTGGAGCCCGCCCTCAAACTTTGATTCGCCGTCCCTGTACCGGCGATAAAGTTGGTGCGTTGATGAGTCATGGACATGTGTCATGATAAAACGCGCCGCCTGTTCCGCGATGGCAAGGAAGTGCTTCTCTCCCAAAATCTGGTATGCTTTCGCGTACGCGGAAATCATCAGCCCGTTCCATGCGGTAATAATCTTGTCGTCGAGATGGGGACGCGGACGTTGTTCCCGAACGGAAAAAAGTTTTGCCGTTGCGTCCGCAATGACCTGCTGAACTTTTTCGAAGGGAATATTGAAGTGCTCTGAAAGTTCTTTCAGGGTATGTTTTTTGTAAAGAATGTTTTTTCCGAGAAACACATTCATCGGATCATGAAGCGCGTTGCCGGTTTCCTCGACTCCGTAAGCGTAATTGAAAATGGCCGCTTCATCCCGATCGAGAACCTGTTCGATTTCCTGCCTTGTCCAGAGGTAAAATACTCCTTCCTCTTTTTCATGAGGATGAACAGCATCAAATGCGCTTTCTGCATCCTCGGCAGAATAAAATCCGCCATTCTTATCCCGTAAATTTCTCTGAACATAACCGAGAACATTTTTTGCGGTTATGGCGAACTCCTCGTCATGTGTTATCTGATACGCTTCAAGGTACGATATAACCAGTTGGGCCTGGTCGTACAACATTTTCTCGAAATGAGGGACCCGCCATTGCCCGTCGACGGAATACCGGTGAAACCCTCCGCCAATGTGGTCGTAGACCCCGCCGTTTGCCATGGCACGCAGTGTTGCAAGCGTCATGTGCAAAGCTTCCTGGTGGCCTGTGCGGTAATAATATCGGAGAAGGAAATTGAGAACGGCAGGACGGGGAAATTTTGTGCCGCTGCCGAAGCCGCCGTATGTAGGATCAAAATGTTGCCGGAACAACTGAAATGACTTTTCCGAGATTGAATCCTGAATCTGTGTTGCAGTTAATGAACCGGCATGAGACTTCAGCATGTCTGTAACTTGCTTCCCTGATTCAAAAATTTTGTTTCGTTCGGTTTGCCAGAGCTCATCAATGCGGTTCACGAGATCAGGAAAGCCGGGACGGTTGAATTGAGCTTTCGGAGGAATATATGTACCGCCAAAAAATGGCTGGCGGTCGGGAGTCATAAACACCGACATAGGCCAGCCGCCGCTGCCGGTCATTGCCTGCACCGCTGTCATGTACACGCGGTCAATATCAGGCCGTTCCTCACGGTCGACTTTGATGCAGACAAGCTTTTCATTCATCAACTGTGCGATTGCGGTATCTTCAAATACCTGCCGCTCCATGACATGACACCAGTAACAGGTGGAATATCCTACGGAAAGAAATATCGGTTTGTCTTCATCCCGTGCCTTTTGAAATGCTTCATTGCCCCACGGATACCAATCGACGGGGTTAAACGCATGTTGTAGTAAATACGGACTTTTTTCGTGGATAAGTCGGTTGGGTTTCTTTTCTATCATTGCTTGTTGATCAGAGGATATAGGAGATATAGTCATTCTCTGCTAATGTATTTTTTCCCGGGATTGCAGTACAAATGTAAGGAAAAGAAGTGAGAGAGGCGAATATATGTAGCATCCATTTCGTAAATGGATTTCCATGAAGGTTTGCTGTTACAATGAAAAAAGGTCGTTTACTCAACGACCTTAAGTAATTTCTGCTTGTGGAGCTGATCGGGATCTGCGCCGGAGGTCGCTTACACTCCATAGCTTCAGCGACGGAGCGCGCATCAGCCTTCGGCTGAGAACCGACGGTATTATTTGTGGAGCTGATCGGGATCGAACCGACGGCCTCCTCGTTGCGAACGAGGCGCTCTCCCAGCTGAGCTACAGCCCCATGGGAAAAACAACTATTTTCGACAATTATTTCTGCGTGTGAAGGTCGCTGTAAATGAAATGTAAACGACTTAGGTAGCAATTCTGTTTACAGCAAATCCCACTTAAACGGAAAGCCCTTTCCTCCTCATTCAGCCATTCCGTAGCTTTGCAAAGAAAAAAGGGCAATCCACAATCGTTTATTTCGGAATGATGAATGATTAATTGCAGAAAGAAGATACAAAAAGCTTACCCTCGAAGCAACTAATAAAAAAATCGGGTACTGTCTTTTTCCTTTGAGAGTGTCCTAATTTGAAAAGGTTACTTAAAATCTGGGCACTTGGAATATTGTTCTTCTATCAGTCGGTATGGTGTGCCATTTCTGGGGATACAAAAAATATCGAATGGTTTAGCGACGTTGTCATCGATAACACACCTATTAAGGTAACCGGAAATTCTATTGGCAAATTTAGCGTCATCAACAATGTTGTCTTTTCCAAGCATGGTGTCAAATTCTGCGACTTGGTTCAATTCGAGATTGAGAATATTAGCATATCCCATAGTCCAAATGAAATAGTTCGTTTTAGGGGTTTCGTCCCAGAGATACCTAAATTTCATTTTGACTGTTTGCCAAGGCAGGTATTCGGAGGTGTCACATATATATCTAAAAGAAACCAAGTAGGAGTTTGGGGCATCAAAACCAACATAGGCAATTTCAGATGCGGTTTTTGTCTTAACGACCTTTTTGTAGTTTGTCGAATCTTGTTTCCACATCATTTCCAAAGATTTATTGATAATGCATTCGGCATAGAGATTGATATTTCTCGCTTGCCAGTCTCTAACATTGGTTTTTTTAATAGCTTCTTCAGCAATCTGATAGAGGTCAAGTTCGGCGGGCTTATATCCAGTTATTCCAGATACCATAAGGAATTTATTGCCAATCTGTCTAATCTTGCAAGTAGTGTCGGTGACCGTAGTGATAGAGGCGTAGGTTGTTCTACTATCCGCCCCGATGTAAATTTTGTCGGGAGTCCCATAAATAATTATGGCTGTACCGTTGTTAATTACTTGGGTGACTGCGATACTTTGACAAACTACCAGATAGACTATCAGTATGTAAGGATAGAACCGTCTAAAGCTGGTCAGGGTGCGGTTGTCAACCTTAACGCTAAAGAGACGTATTGGGTATCCCATAGTTTTGATATAGATGTGAGTAATAACAAAAAAGTATGGTATCACTTGTTTGGTGATATTTGTTATCACGACCTTGAACGTATTGAGATTAAGCAACCTGAGATTGATTCTCATAATTCAGTAAATCATGAAAAAAGACCATAAACGATTAGCAGGTTTCGCTTCCACAGCAGGAGTAACCATTAACGTCTGATGAATCCTTACAAAGTTACGAAAAAGGAAATGTAAATCCACTTCTTTCCGGTTTGCTCCCCTTTTGTAAGAAAACCCGTAAATTTCGAAGCTGACCATTCCGAACTTCCTTTTTATGGGCACGCATAAATTCCTTTTTGGGGATTAAGATAAATCCTTTTTAAGGACTCCAATTAATTTAGCTGATTCCTTTTTAAGGCTTCCCATAACTTACTTTCCCAGCTAAGTCCCCTTTTGTAATAAATCCCCGAAACTTTCCTTTTTATAGCGTAAGGAAAAACCCCGATTAGAGGGCTTCCCCCTACGCCAATACCAACTTCACTTATTCTGTTGCTGTAATCGGAAATTTGAGATTCTCCACCGGCGTAACTTCTTTAGTTTCAATGTCTCCAATTCTCGATATTTTCCTCTCGACAAATCTTTTCTTGGTTATTGGAATGATGAACTGCCAAGCAAAGGCTCTTCCGGCTCTCTCGTAAGTTGTACCTCGACCAATCATTGCTTTGAGAAGTTTCGCTGCCTTCGGATTCTCCGTATAAACAGCGACATCGCCATTTCCAACCGACCAGATTTCATAATCACTCTTCATGCTTTTTCCTTTCTATGCCTGAATGATTTCACCAGTTTGAGTGTTCACAAACCTCTTTCTTCCTCTGTACTTGCTCTCACTGATGTCTTGTATTACTGTAGAATCTGTATTATCGTTAAGGTCTTGCATTCTTCTCCTTTCGTGATGCTCAAAGAACTCCTTGAGTGCTTCGGTATAGGCAGTATTAACCACCAATGCCTTTCCGAGAATGAAAGATTTCAGGAGATTGACAGTTTCCACCAAATCAGTAACAGAATTGAAACACAACCGGAAACTACCGTTTGCATGAGAGAGCACAAGGTTAATGGTTGGTTTCTTGTTACTCTGTGGAGTGTCAGCAATCCAAATGCTCACCGTAAAGCTATAGGTAGCATTTATTGGAATCTTCTCGTGGGTGAGTATTTTTTTAGGAAAGAAATTACCTTTCTTCTGAATTAATTTTGCATCAAAAGCTACCGCCTTTCCCATTATGCAGCCTCCTCGGAAAATAGTTCTTCCTGGTGACAGAGAGTTCTCTCGAAGGCTTTGGCTCTTTCTTCACCAAATAGCTCAATTCCGAGTAGTAGCTGTTTCTCGAAACCGGCTCTCTGGAAATTATATACTGAGCCGTGATAGAGAAAGAACTCTCTTGATGTGATGAGGTTTCCTCCATCAAACTCAATAACAACCCATTTGAAATGGAAATCCGGTCGCTGCATCAACTCAAGATTTATTCCAAGAGAGTTGGTCTTCCGGAAAATGTGCTTCTGGTTTCGTTTTGTGAAAAACGTACCTTCTCCGGCTTCATCCAGTGTTCCGATGTACCGAGTTTCGGAATCAAGATTCAGCTGGACATTGAAAACGTGAGCGTGTTTGGTTGGAATTAATCGAAGTATTTTTGTAACTTCAGTTGTATTACTCATTTGTTTTACCCTTTCTACTAAGCCCTCGCAAGTGTGCACTTGTTGAGGGTTTCCTTTTATTATCTCAATGGGTAATAAAAAGAAAAGCTTCACCAGTACCGCCGCTTAGCCAGTACCAGTGAAGCTAATTAGATTTGAGCGGTAACCCCTTCTTACAGAATCGAAGAAGCTACCCTACAATTAAGTAGTTATTAACATGAAGTCAGGGACAATTCAATGTTTTGGTTTGTCCCTTTTTCTTAAAGGTACATTGCTGGTAATATGGAATATTGCATTTGAAGCTAATTCAATTTCTCTTTCGAGTCCAGATGTGAAAGAGGCAAACATCAGGCGGTTACCATTTTTGAGTTCTTCTAACTCAATTAATATCTCTTTCCGAGTTGCTCCTTCTGCTATCCTTCGTTCATAATATTCTCTAATGTCAAACTCAATAACATCTAACAATCGCTCAAACTTACCTTTTATTGATTGCTTTTTATTCTGAGCAGCAATAGACATTTGTTTTCTGAAATTTGTATCTGCTACATCTGCATAATTCGAGCGTTGTAATATTTTCTTGATGTTGTCTTCAGTCTTATTTTTCTCCTGTGGAAAAACACCATTATAGATTTCCGCAACGATGCCATACTTGCTGTCAACCGATTTCCAATATTTCATATCACGGTTTATAAATCTTATTCCATCATACAATTCTGGGATTACAAATTTTGCCATCAAATCACCAAGATACTTTTTTATTGGATTTGATTTTGTGGACGAGCTTTTCGATTCTCTACTTACTCTAAACTCTTGAATCACCCAAGAATGTTTTTGCAATGCTTTCCGTAACTTATCTAAGCTCTTGCTAACGTCAACAATCATCAAATCGCATTCTGAGAGCAGTTCAATAGCTTTCATAACATCACCATACTGAGTGATAAAACTCGCATAAAACTCACAATTTTGTTCTCCTCTTAACACACGAAATGCAAGATGAGTGCTATACTTGTCGTTGATGTGTGGAATAAACTCACTTAATATTTGGTGAATGATGTTCCTCAATTCAATGGAACGATTAATATTTTCCGTAGATGATAGTGGCATAACCCTAATAGAAAACCCCAACCGTCCGGTAGAGGCTCGCTAAAGCCCTTTCGTACAATTGGGGTATTGATTCTCAGTCAAGTCAAGTGATTGCTGACCGGCTGAGAGAGAATAATTATTTGTTAGCGATTTCTACCGGAAAAATAATCTGAGCAATGATTTACTACTAAGTAATCACAAAATACAATTGAAGAAATTATGATTAATCGGGCTTATCCTTAACACAGCATGGAAGAGTAGAATTTCTCAGCGAAATCACTCCAGTAATAAATTTCTTCTAATCCGTCTTTGTGCTCGGGAGTGTTTTCTTTCACAATTCGTATTCTTTCTGGAATTTTCCAATGCGAAGAGAAAAGATTCTTGGTATTGGGTTTTGAAAATCGGTTTATTTAAGGTCTTTATCTTCATATTTCTTCATATAATTGCATTCACCTGCAAAAGTCATCGAGGGTTGCTCATCATCGTAGGGTCTATACCTCCCACAGAAACCAGTTTCATACCATTTACCAAAAATGTCTACATATTTAATTTTACCGAAAATAGTAAAATACGCATTTTGTACACTCAACTTTGTGAATTGATGTTGTGTACCAACGAACATTTCAACGGTCAGAGTTTCCCCTCCTCCAATTGTCTGTTTATCTAAATCATAAGAAGTGCGTGCTTTGAGACTGTCAATGCTTACATCTTCCATGATACAATATGCGATATTGGAAACACTTACTTGATATGCTGGAGTCTTCCCGTTGTTTTTAAGTCTTACAATCAGAAATTCCCTAGTCAAATGCTCACCTTCTTTAAACGTTCTATGATTGGGCTGCGAAACGCTCTCAATATTTACGTAAGCTCTCATATCCGTTTCAAATGATTCCCTTGTTTGTTCGTTTGCCGTCTTCATTTGATTAACTTGTTCTTTTGTCTCCCACAACAACAGCGCTGCTACGATGATTGCAATTGTTGTGAGAGCCAATTCAAGAATACGTGCGTACTTATCACAGAAGTTAATAAACCTATTCCCATATTTTTTTAATCTTCTTAACATCAATCAATGCATTCACATTTCTGAGACATAGTAAGGGACATATTCGGATTTTACAACCCTACCGCTTGAAGCATCAAAGACAACACAGTAATATTTCGATACTTGATAATTTATTCTAATTGTATCTATTCCAACTTTAACCTTGATGCTATCTATGCCAAAATCTGTATGTTTCTTAACTTCCATAGTTTGCAATTGTACTCTTTGTCTCCATTCCTCAAATTCATATTCCTTCTTTGACACACGAGTACCATTTAAAAAATAACGTTGAACTCTTTTAGGGATTTTTGAGTAGACATTTTTTCTCTCTAAAACATAGAAATAACTGTTTTCATTTTTATTTGAATATCTCCATGTAACATAGATTAATTGTCCGAATGATTCGACATTCGGTTTAGACCTTAGTTGCTTTGCAGAATCATTAGGGAAATACTTTTTTATCAATATTCCCTCATATCCAGCCGCTGCTGAGGAATCTAATATATCTATGACCTTTGATTCAAAATCTAGTTCTCTTGTGCCTCTCTCAATCTGGGAGGGTTTTCCTATGATAGATTCTACTTCATCATAAGTCATTCCTACTGTTATCTCTTTTGCCCTATCATCTTTTTTGTCGCATCCAATGAAAATGTAAACAACAAGTAAAAGCAAAAAATATTTTACCATGAACACTCCCTTGTACTTTCTCAAATCAAAGTATTTATGACACAAAATGTTTAAACCTTTTTCCAGCATTTCTTGTCTTGATGTGTCCTATCGTAGAGGTATTGAGCATCTACCTTGTAAACTTTCATCTTCGAAGCAGGGTATGGCTTTTTAGCGATACCCTTTAATTCTTTGGTGTCTTTATACTCCCTGTCTAACCATAGTTGAAAGTATTTTTCCTCGATAATAACAGGCATTCGGTCGTGTATTGGAGAAACTACGTTGTTAGGTTCTGTTGTCAGGACTGAATAGGACGGTTTTTCTTCTCCTGTTTTCGGGTCAACCCATACACTAAATATTCCCCCAAGCATGAAGGAGTTTTCTTCTTTCATCATTATCACGGAAGGCTGTTTGACCTTTTTGGTTCTTCCTTTCAGAGTAATTTCTACAAGGTCGCTTCCGTTGTACTCATAGAAAGCATTGACAGGGATTAAGCACCTTCTGGATTTGAAGTATTGAGCAAAGAGAGGTTTTATATCTGCTGTTTCAATGCGTGCATTGAATGACGTGGCTTCCGCTTTTCCATCTTTCGACCAATGAGGGATAAGCCACCACATTGCTTTGAATGCTTTTAGCTCTCCACCTCTAAAAGCGAATATAGGCAGCCATTGGAATCGTGTTGCATTAAATAACGGAAGACCTTCAAACGCATTCTTATCTTTCACAGGTTTGAAGTATGCGTATTCTTCTTGCAGTTCACCTAATTGCTCAATGGTGGATTTATTGTAACACATTGAACATACCTTGAAAAATGGGAGATAAATAAAGAGCCTGCTTCGGGAGCGTCAATGGCAAGGGAGGCGATGCCCAGAGACATAAGCAGGCAGGGGTAAGGTACTATTTGGCCTCGAAATTGTCAAACCGTTAGCCAGCCTGGTAGTTTCTCAGTTTAAAATAATGCCACTGTTTCCAAGCTCAAACTGTGCCACTACCCAAATTTGACTATTAAATAAATTCTCATATATTTCGCTTTTAGAAGAGTTAAAATCTTATGTTTTTTAGAAAAATAAATGAAGTAGTTGAGTCTTTTCGCCACCAAGAACCTGTGCGTTCAATAAGTGACGAAATTGATGATTATGGCAATTCAATGAAAAACTCAATCGAAGGAAAGATTGTTGAGAGTGTTGCAACGGTTGGCGTTTATCTCGTAGTTGTCATACCATCTTCATACTTACTTTTAACCTTTTTGCATAAACTAACAAATATAGGTGGAGTTTCACTTGGTATGGTTGGGATTGGACTCAGTTTCTTGTGGAGCATTGCAAATAACCTCTTTCACGATTGGATACTAAAGAAAATTCCTTTTCATGTTTTAAATCCATTTTTTGGGAGCAAAATTGAGGAAACATTTCTGGCTTTTAAGCGGCAGAAATAATGCCTGACCACGTTAAACCAATACCTCGCTATGTAGCTATGATGAGGATAATTGTCAGCCTTTTGGTGCTTATTGTTGGATTGCTTGTGATAGTCTCCCCCAATCCTATCTTTCCGGAAAAGTTTGATGACGGAACACAAAAGTTTGCGGCAGGTTGGATAGGTGCAGTCATAGGTTACTGGCTAGCATAATCTCTTTCCGGTAATTTTACCAAGTACTCAATTTCCCACAATTTTGTAGTTACCACCGCCTGCCTAATTTAACACTATTTTGTTCACCGTAGAATGTAATCCTTCGGGCTGCAAATGGCTGTAAATTTGAGTGACTTTTATGCTTGAATGCCCAAGCAATTTCTGAACTTCGTACAATGAAACTCCGTCTTGGACTAACCAGCTTGCAAACGTATGCCGGAGGCTGTGGAAGTGAAGCTTTCCGTCAAGCTTGGTTTCCGCCACATACTTTTTCAGCTTCTTGCTTGCATGGTCATCGTTTATTTTAAAGCCCTTGAGATTGAAAATATATTCAGACCTTGCTTTCTCAGCCTTTGAGTGGAGGAGATTATACACAACCTCGTTCATCGGCACAACTCTTTTCTTGCCTTGTTTGGTTTTGAATGTCGGATTGCTCTGAATGTGAATGAGTTTTCTATGGAGGTCAACGTCCTGCCAACGGAGGTTGATGAGTTCACCTCTTCTCATGCCTGTTAAGACTGCAAACACTATCAATTCCCTCAGCCATTCTTCGCTAATTGCGTTGAGAAGAGCTTGGAAGTCTTGCTTGGAGAAATATGTAGGAGTGACTTCTGGAACTTGAACTTGATTCATATTAGCAAACGGATTCGCCTGAATAAGCTTCCAGTTTACCGCTGTATTCATAGCAGCTCGTAAAGCTTGTAGTTCCCTGTTGACGGTTGATGGAGATTTCTGCTCTGAAATGCGATTGACCTTATACTGGTCGAGGTGTTGCATGGTGATGGAGGCAAGGGAGCAATCCTTTGTCGTGAACTTCAACCTTTCCAATGATTGTTCATAAAACTCAACCGTACACTTTGAGTAATTCACTTTTGCAAAGGGGATGAAATCCTTGATAAACTTCGATAGTGTGACAGCCGATTGCTTCGAGTTCAGGAACTCCCTGAATTGAACGAAGGACTTGGTAGCTTCAGATTTCTGAGTGCATCCGGTAGATTTCCAGCGTTTCTTACCTTCGTGGAAATAGCCGACGTAGTAAATGCCATTGTTGCGTTTGAAGAGGTAGAGCTTCGAGGAGTTGGACATTGTAACACCTTTTGGGTTACAGTCCCGTTTACAGCAGTTAAAAAATTGAAGAAATTAGGTTGGTTTTACCGACGGCCTCCTCGTTGCGAACGAGGCGCTCTCCCAGCTGAGCTACAGCCCCATGGGACAATTGCTTTATCCACCGAAGCGACTTGTCGCGTAGGTGGGGATTTTGAATTTCTAATCCTAATTTTGATTGGCGGGTATAATATACAAAGAATGAAGAACGGAATCAAACTATTTAATAGATTGGTAGTGTCCTTATTTGAAAATCATGCTTCACTTGTGCAGAGATTGCAATGATCCTGAGCGGAGGCGAAGGATCTTTAATGCCAAATTAGGACAGTACCAATAGATTCACATGATTGTGTTCATTAGATAATTTTATTTCATCAGTACCATCTTCTTTGTTTCTACAAATTTCCCGGCAATTAACCGGTAAAAATAGATTCCACTCGGCACCTCGCTAGCTTCCCAGCGTACTGAGTATTCTCCCGGTTGTTTGGTCTCTTGAAGTAAGGTTGCAACGTTCCGGCCAAGAACGTCATGGATTGTCAGCGAGACATGAGATGTGCTGGCCATTGAAAAAGTAATTTTAGTTCTTGGGTTGAATGGGTTTGGATAATTATTCCCCAACTGAAAGCTCTCAATGGTGAAGTTGTCGTCAACGATATCAGAGAGCAGTTTTAGCCACGTGGAAGTATAGCGTGCGTCGTTGACCCAGGCGCCCCCGCTCCATGATTGTAAAAGTTGCTCAAGAATATTATTGAACGCATCGTATGTTCCAAGAACTCTAGTTTGACTTTCCCACAGGCTGAGACCGCCATTCCAGCGGAGGTTTTCAATACCGGTATTATATCCATTCGGATCATAACTGAAGGAGGTCTTGCGAGAATTTATCCATGTGGATCCATTCCAGGACTGAAGTGTCTGGTCGACCGGTCTATTATTTACATTGTAGGTGCTAAGATACCGGGAATTCTTGTTCCATGCGTTGGAATACCAGATTTCAAATACCATTTCGATAAGATTTCTGTTTGAGTCAAAAGCAAAAAGCTTCCTTGTATCGTTACTCCAGTCACCAGACAGCCATTTTTGCTGTGCTACCTCAGTGGTATCACCGTTGATATCATAGATCCAAAGGGTTCTCTCAAAGTTCATCCAATCGCTTCCGCTCCATTGTTGAACTATTGTTTCTGTGTGGTGTCCGTTTTTATCAAACTGATACAGTTCCCGCCAGGAATTCCCCCAGTCGCTCAGGTTCCAGAAATCGGTATTAAATTCAACGAGATGCCCTTGGGGGTCGTAAGTGTATCTGTACCTACGAATGTTGTACCACTCGGAAACGTTCCAAAAATCTACAATCAGTTCGGCAAGACTATCGTTGTCAGTGTATGTATAACTTAACCTTTCACCAAGTTCCCATACGCTAAGAAGAGGATTCCAACCTTCCGCTGTAGACTGTGTTATTTTTCTTTCATTGTCATATCCATATGTATATTTATAACCGTTTACCCACTGAATTCCATCCCAGGCTTGATGAAACCATTCGGTTTGATTTCCTGCATTGTCGTAACTGTAGCTTGAATTACTGGAGGGTGTCCATGTACTGCTTCCGCCATCCCAGTATTCTGTCAAATAGCTTGCTAATCCAAAGGTTCCATCCGAAGATAATGTTGCCAGGTCAGGATTGTTTTTGGGGAGCTGTACATCAGGAATGTGCTGGGTTCCGGTAGACTTTGGTCCCACTGAACGTGAATGGAGGTAACCGGTATTGATCAGATTTCTGGGTGTGAATGGGTTTGTCTGTGACTGGAGGTTGTCATTGAACAAAAAGGACAGCAATAAGAAAATGACGATCGTATACGAAGAAAAAATTCTCATGAGGACTCCATTAAAAATAAAAATGGACAGCGTTATTTTTCTCTTGACAAAGTTTATCGTCTTTTATATATTTACCACAGTAATTGGGAGTGCAAAAAATCCGGGAGGAAATGTAGTTACATCTAACATTCATATCAATACATAATCCCTAAAACTAAATTTTATCAGCAAGGGTGTACTGTTTTTTGTCGGAGGCACCGACGGCATTGGATTGCTCGGGAGGCGGTTCGGGTGCCCGAGGTGCTTTCGGCTTTAGCACATTGCCAAGGTTCTCGAAGCTTGGCTTCGAGAAATACGTTGGGCTTAATGTACTGTCGGAGCTCAGCTCCGACAATCTAAGGCAGTAAAATAGCGCTTGCTATTACCGTTGTCCAGAGTCCGTTCTTGTCGCCTTCCGCGGATTGTGTAATGTTGTAGGTTTTAACAATCTTGCCGCTCATCTTGTAAAGCTTTTCTCGTTCGTCCCAACCGGTATCAGCATTAAACTCCACGCCAAGTGTGGTAGCAAGCATAGTGGCCGCAAGATCTTCGGCATACTCACCCGCTTTTTCATCAGTCTCACCAAATGGATGATGCTCAGAAAGATAACCATACTGCGATGTATCTGCGGGAGTTGCAACTCCTATGGATGCCGCAATGAGGCGGTTTGGTTCGTTGGTCGCGTTACGTGCCATGACGGCGAACGTGATCTGTCCGGGCTGTAATTCTTTTAAACCTTCTTCCGTCGGGACACGTTTGCATCCGGGTGGATAAATACTCGAGACGGTGACGAGGTTGCATTTTTCAATCTTCGCATCGCGTAACGCAAGCTCGAATGATTGCAGGTAATCTTTGTGGCGGCCGACGCCTTTCGTGAAGAACATTCTGGTTGGGACGTACAATGCAGGGCTCCTTGAATAAAATTAAATAATTGGTGATAGGTAATTGGTCAATGATAAATAGTCATCGGTAATTTGTCATTGGGCGTAGTCGCGGCGGAGCTGGCGTTCGACGTCGCGTTTGGCAATTGCTTCGCGCTTGTCGTAGGCTTTCTTTCCTTTCGCCAGGCCGAGTTCAATCTTAATAATGTTCTTCTTGAGATAAATTTTGAGTGGTACGAGTGTTAACCCTTTTTCGGAAATCTTTGAGAAGATTCTGGCAATTTCCTTTTTGTGCATCAGCAATTTCCGTTCACGCCGCGGGTCATGGTTGTTGATGTTGCCTTTTTCAAACGGACTGATATGCATTCCCAGCAACCAGATCTCGCCGTTCTTTATAACCGCGTACCCATCCTGCAAATTGGCGCTGCCAAGACGAAGCGATTTTACCTCAGTTCCCCTGAGGGCAATGCCCGCTTCATACGTTTCAATAATAAAGTAATCGTGTAACGCCTTACGGTTGGAAACAACTACACGTTCCTTGGGAGTTTCTGCGGCCATCGATGCGTAAATAAATGCGGGATTATGATAAGGAATTCGTCAGGAAAAAGCAATAAAAAAGATAAACTGGTGGTCTCCTAATTTGAAAATCATGCCTCACTTTTTGCGGAGATTGCGATGATCCTGAGCGGAGGCGAAGGATCTTTAATGTCAACATCGGACAGTTCAGGTGGACTAAGCCGGCAAATGGTAAAGACTTTGGGTTGTGAGGACTGCCAAAACAGATATTCGATATTGGATGTTCGCATGTGAGTAATCCTTCAATCTGCTGTTTCATTTATCCGCTGTCCCGTTGACTTTGCTTCGGCTATTTCATATATTTTCCCGTGAAAAATGGCATCTTTCAGTGGATTGCATCCCGAATCATGCATCCTGAATCGATTTCTCTGATTCTTCAATTACTCAAGGGGTAATATTCCCCTTTTTTGTTTTCTAAGAGACGAAGGAACGTAATGGCAGAAAAACAATTTGATCTTGCAGTTATCGGCGGCGGACCGGGTGGCTATGTTGCCGCTATCCGCGCATCGCAACTTGGCATGAAAACCGCTGTCATCGAACGCGATAAACTCGGCGGTGTCTGCCTCAACTGGGGCTGTATTCCTACCAAGGCTCTTCTGAAAAATGCCGAGATATACAATCATTTCAAACATGCGGATGAGTGGGGAATCACGTACAAGGATTTGAAATTCGATTTCTCCAAAATTATCGAACGCAGCCGTAAAGTCGCGACAATCAACTCTAAAGGCGTGGAATACCTTTTTAAGAAGAACAAGATTGAACATATTTCCGGATTTGGAAAACTTCTTGGCAAAGGCAAAATAGAAGTCAGTAAAGATGGCAAGCCCACCGACACTGTTTTGGCAAAGCATATCATAGTCGCGACCGGTGCGCGACCGAGGATGCTTCCCAATGTAAAGATTGACGGCAAGCAAATTATCTCCAGTACAGAAGCTATGACGCTTCAGAAACGTCCGGAGTCGATGATAGTTATCGGTGCCGGGGCGATTGGGGTTGAGTTTGCCTATTTCTATAACTCGTTTGGAACGAAAGTTACTATTGTCGAGATGTTGCCGAATATCCTTCCCGTTGAAGACAAGGAAATCTCCAAACTTCTCGAAAGCAATTTTAAGAAATCCGGCATTGTCATTCTTACCGAAAGCAAAGTCGAAAGTGTGACAACGGGAAAAGAAGTCAAAGTTGTCGTCGTGACAAAAGATGGAAAGAAGGAACTGAAAGCTGATGTCGCGCTGATGGCAATCGGCGTTCAGGGAAATATAGAAAATATGGGACTCGAAACTGTCGGTGTTAAAACAGACAGGAGCTGGATTACTGTTGATGATTTGAGCCGTACGAATGTTGATGGAATTTATGCCATCGGAGATGTTGCCGGCGCACCCTGGCTTGCGCACGTTGCGTCGAGAGAAGGTATTGTTTGTGTCGAAGCCATTGCAGGAAAAAATCCTCAGCCGGTTGATTACGATAACATTCCCGGTTGTACCTATTGCCAGCCGCAGGTCGCAAGCCTTGGTATGACTGAAGAGAAAGCCATTGCTGATGGATATCAGATTAAAGTGGGAAGATTTCCATTCAGCGCAAGTGGCAAGGCGCGCGCTATCGGTGCCACAGATGGATTGGTGAAATTAATCTTCGATGCAAAATACGGAGAGCTTCTCGGTGCGCATATTCTCGGATCGGAAGCTACGGAGATGATTGCGGAGCTTGGTGTAGCAAAAACGCTGGAGACAACAGTGTCGGCAATTGGCGGAACTGTTCACGCTCACCCGACGCTTTCAGAGGCTATTATGGAAGCCGCCGAGAATGCGTACGGGCATGCAATCCATATCTAAATTTACAATTGCCAATTTGCAAGTTACGATTGAAAAAATTTGCAAATCGTAAATCGAAAATCGTAAATGAACAAGCCAAAAATAAACGTTGTTGATTTGGGAGTGACCGGGTATCAGACCACTTGGGACCTGCAGAAAAGATTATTTGAGCTCCGGATTCATGATCAGATTTCCGATATGTTGCTGTTGAATGAACATCACCACGTCTATACCCTTGGAAAATCAGGTGATGATAATCATTTGCTTGCCGATGAGAATCAATTGAAGGTGTCCGGAGCCGAAGTGTTTCATATCGACCGTGGCGGCGATGTAACGTATCACGGTCCGGGTCAGCTCGTCGGATATCCAATTTTGAATCTCAGTGATTATTACAATGACATTCATCGTTATCTGCGTGATCTTGAAGAAGTCATCATCAGAACATTGGAAGAGTTTGGAATAAAGGCCGGCCGGGATTCGGATTTTACAGGTGTCTGGGTCGGAAACAGCAAAATTGCGGCACTTGGCGTCAAAGTGAGTAAGTGGGTAACAATGCACGGTTTCGCCTTGAATGTTAATACCGATCTGAAATATTTTGACCGGATCATTCCCTGCGGGATATTTCATAAAGGTGTCACGTCGATGGAACAGCTTCTCGGGAAACAGATTTCGTTGAAGGAAGTTTCTTCGGTATTGACCAGACATTTCGGTGAAATTTTCGGAGCAACAACTGCGCATCAGTCTGCAAAAGAACTTTTTGATTCAATTGAACAATTACACGTTGAGAATATTTAATGCCATCGATGAAAAAATCTGAAACGATTTCTAAAAAAGGGAAGAAAACAAACGGTTCTGAGAATGGGAAAAGTGGACTGTATTCTCCCAGCGCTTCTTCAAAGATCAGTAATGAGCGCCTTGTGGATGCCTACCGCACAATGTACACTGCGCGAAAGACGGATGATAAAATCCTCCTTCTTCTTAAGCAGGGGAAAGTCTTCTTTCATATCGGCGGTTCGGGGCATGAAGCGGCGCAGGTGGCAACCGCGTTCGCAATGAAACCCGGCTACGACTGGGCATATCCGTATTATCGTGATCTCGGATTTTCACTCGGATTTGGATATACCGTTGAGGAAATATTTCTGGAAGCATTGCACCGCGTAAAAGGTCCGAGCAGTGCAGGGTTTGCGATGCCGTTTCATTATGGGCATAAAAAATGGAGAATTGTTTCGCAATCAAGTCCGACCGGGACACAATATCTGCAGGCAGTTGGAACCGCGCTTGGTGCGGTAAAAGAGGGAAAAGATGAAGTTGTCTATGTTGCTTCGGGGGAAGGTTCAACCAGCGAAGGGGAATTCCACGAAGCTGTGAACTGGGCGGCGCGTGAACGGCTGCCGGTGATTTTTCTTATCCAGGATAACAAATACGCGATTTCAGTTACCAAGAAAGAACAAACCGCAGCTGAATCCGTGTATCATCTTACGAGCGGATACGATGGTCTGAATCGTTATGAAGTTGATGGATGTGATTTTCTTGCAACGTTCGAAACTGCACAGGATGCGGTTGCTAAGGCCCGCAAAGGTGAAGGGCCAGCACTGATTCTTGCCCACACTGTCCGGCTCTTGCCGCACTCTTCATCCGATGACCAGAGAAAATACCGTGCAGAAGCGGATCTTTCCAAAGACCGTGAACGCGATCCGCTGCCTCGTCTTGAACAATATCTTATCAAACAGAATATCCTGACATCCTCTTCATTAAAACAACTTCAACAGGAAGTTGTCGAGCGAATTGATCGTGCGGCTGAAACAGCTGAAGCTGAACCGCAACAGGAAGCTTCAAACTTGCTGAAGTATGTATATTCAGTAAATGATGTTGTTCCCAAAGAAGGATTTGTCGAGCAACATCCATCCGGAGAAAAAATTGTCATGGTGGATGCCATCAATCATGCGATGGCAGAGGAGATGGAACGAAATCCCAACATGCTGATGTATGGCGAGGATATTGCGGGTGATAAAGGCGGTGTGTTCACTGCGACTAAAGGACTCACGAAAAAGTTCGGTTGGAAGAGAGTATTTAACTCGCCTCTCGCCGAAGCAAGCATTGTCGGAACCGCATTTGGATTAGCGGTACGAGGTATTAAGCCGGTTGTGGAAATTCAATTCGGAGATTATATCTGGCCCGCGTTCATGCAGATCCGTGATGAAGTGGCGATGCTGAGGTTCCGGTCCAATAATGACTGGTCGTGCCCGATGGTGATTCGTGTTGCGGTCGGGGGTTATATTCATGGCGGATTGTACCACAGCCAGAATATTGATGGTTTCTTCACGCATATTCCCGGACTCCGAGTCGTTATGCCCTCCAACGCCGCAGACGCGAAAGGATTATTGAAAACCGCTTGCCGATGCGACGATCCCGTTATCTTCTGTGAACATAAAGGGTTATATCGCGCGAGTTTTGCGACGACGCCAGAGCCCGGTGCGGAGTATTGTCTTCCGTTTGGCGTGGCAAAGACGGTGAAAGAAGGAAGTGATATTACAGTAGTCACCTGGGGAATGATGGTCCAGCGCTCGCTTGAAGCAGCAAGGACAATGGAAGACAAAGGAACGAGTGTAGAAGTCATTGACCTTCGCACACTGAATCCGTTAGATACGGAAGGAATCATGAAATCCCTGAAGAAGACAGGAAAGATACTTATCGTCCATGAAGATACGTTAACCGGAGGGTTCGGTGCGGAGATCGCAGCGATTATCGCGAACGAAGGATTCATGCATCTTGACGCGCCGGTAAAGCGCGTTGCCGCAAAAGACGCACCTGTGCCGTATGGTCCTACTCTTGAAAATGAAATGCTGCCCCAGACCTCGGATATTCTTGCGGCATTGAATTCCCTCAGTGCGTTTTAATGTATGGCAAGCCCGGCTAAATCCAAAATCAAAAAAGCTGCGGGAGTACCCGCTCCCCGTTCCTCAGCCAACGGAAAGAGTGGGTTGTCCTCCGGTGATTTGCTGAAGCTGTATTACTTCATGCAGCTTAAACGGAAGTTTGAGAATACTATTTTGCATCTGTATCAGCAGGGGAAAGTTGTCGGCGGGGCGTACTCGGGTTTTGGTAACGAAGCGACTGCTGTCGGGACTGCCTTTGCGCTTGAAAAGCACGATTATCTCTTCCCGATGCACCGGGATATCGGCGCGCATTTTGTCAAAGGTCAAACCATCCGCAATATGATGATGCAGCATCTCGGCCGTGCCGGCAATCTGACGCGGGGAAGAGACGGAACAGGGCATTATGCCGATCCTTCATTGAAGATTTATGGTAACATCAGTCATCTTGGCGCCATGGTTCCGGTCGCGTGCGGTGCTGCTCTTGCGTCGAAGCTTCGTAAGGAAAATGCTGTCTCATTAACATACATCGGCGACGGTGGAGCAAGCGTCGGTGAAGTGCATGAAGGGATGATGATGGCGTCTGTGATGAAACTGCCGCTGATTCTTATCATCGAGAATAATCAATATGCATACTCTACCCCGATTTCCAGACAGTTTATTGTAGAAAATCTTTCTGATCGTGCAATCGGATACGGCATTCCGGGAATCACCGTCGATGGAACCGATGTGGTGGAAGTATACAAAGTTTGCAAGGAAGCGGTTGACCGCGCCCGGAAGGGCAACGGTCCCACCATCATTGAATCCAAGACAATGAGAATGTCAGGGCATGCCGCTCACGATAACGCGTGGTACGTTCCCAAAAATTTATTTGCCGAGTGGAAGAAGAAGGATCCTGTTGAGCGGTTTGAAAAAGTGTTGATGGACCGGGGTTTGCTCACATCTTCCCAAAAAGAGTCGATGCTGAACAAGATCCAGAAAGAACTCGATGCCGAAGCAGAATATGCGCTAGCATTGCCATATCCTCCCCCGGAAGAAGCGGTTGAGGGAGTATTTCATGATCAAGTCAAAATTCAAAAGTAAAAAGAATAAATGGGTTGAGATTTGTGTTTTGAGTAGTGAGTTGTAAATTTCAACCTGAAACCTGAAACCTGAAACCTGAAATCCGTAAATCGTAAATCGTAAATCGTAAATCGTAAATCTCTTAATCCTATAACCAACAACCTTTAACATCTCTCGTGTCCCAACCCATCACATACATTGAAGCGATCTCGGAAGGCCTTCGCGAGGAAATGCGCAAGGACAAATCTGTCTTTCTGTTAGGTGAAGATATCGGCGCGTATGGCGGGGCATTTAAAGTTACCAAGGGATTTATTGAAGAGTTCGGGGAAGACCGCGTCATTGACACAGTACTCGCTGAAGCTGCGATTGTCGGCGCTGCAATGGGCACTGCGATTGTCGGTATGAAACCGGTGGCCGAAATGCAGTTTGCTGATTTTGTCGCCAACGGATTTAACCAGATTGTGAATAATGTGGCGAAGTTTCATTATCGTACCGGACTTCCTGTCCCGATGGTGATTCGCCTGCCTGCAGGCGGCGGCGTGCGCGGCGGGCCGTTCCATTCCGTGAATCCCGAATCATGGTTTATGAATGTCCCTGGAATAAAGATTGTAGCCCCGTCAACACCATATGATGCCAAGGGATTAATCAAAGCGGCGATTCAGGATCCCGATCCGGTGCTCTATCTCGAACATAAATATCTGTATCGTCATCTCAAGGCAGAAATACCTTCGGGGGATTACACAGTCCCGATTGGAAAAGCTGAAATAAAAAGAACAGGCAGTGATATTACGGTTATAACCTATCATGCCGGATTGCAATGGGCGCTCGAAGCGTCGAAAACTCTTGCCGGAGAGGGAGTTGAAATTGAAATCGTTGATCTTCGTACGCTTCTTCCGCTCGACAAAGAAACTATTCTTTCTTCTGTCAGGAAGACGGGCAAAGTTCTTATTCTCCATGAAGCAACACTCACCGGCGGTATTGGCGGGGAGATTGCTGCGATAATTGGAGAGAATGCGTTTGAATATCTTGATGCACCTATAAAACGTGTCGCGTCGATTGATACACCGGTGCCGTATGCGCCGACGCTTGAAGATTATTTCCTGCCGAACACTCAAAAAGTTTTAGCCGCGCTCAGAAATCTCGCGGCATATTAGTTGAACACTTTCAAAAAATAAAGCGAAAGAATATTATGTCAAAAATCGAAGTCGTCATGCCCCAGCTCGGTGAAAGCCTCACCGAAGGAACAATCATTAAGTGGCACAAAAAACCGGGTGACAAGGTCAGAAAAGATGAAACTCTTCTGGAAATCAGCACCGATAAGGTTGATTCGGAAATCCCGTCGCCGGCCTCGGGTGTTGTGACGAAATTATTATTCGATGAACAGAAAACCGTTGCGGTCCGTACCGTTATTGCGGAAATCGATACAGATGAGTCGGCATCAGTCAGTGCAGCTTCTTCATCAAAACAGGAGGAGAAAAAACCTGCGGCGTCTGCACCGGCAGTTGCAAAACCGGCTGAGGTTTCCGCGAAACCAGTTGCTGTAAGTGCGCCGTCCGCTCAGCCTCAATCGGGCAGATTTTATTCTCCGCTTGTCCTGAATATCGCCCGGGAAGAAGGAATCTCAATGTCGGAATTGGAAATGATTCCCGGTACCGGCGAAGGCGGGAGAGTTTCAAAGAAAGACATGCTCGCGTATGTCGAAACACGGAAGAAAGGCGGGGGAGTTCCGGCCCCGGCGGCAGTGCCTTCGCATGCACCGTATGCGCCGCGCATAGAAAGCGGATTGAAACACATTGACAGTGGCGACCTGGCCAAGAAATATCCCGCCCCTCAGCATGAAATTCTGCAGATGAGCAATATCCTGATGAAGATGTCGGATCATATGATCAAAAGTGTCCACACTTCTCCGCATGTGCAGGCAATTCATGAAGTCGACATGACGAAAGTCGATATGGCGCGCCGCCGTAATGCTGAAGGATTTGAAAAGCGTGAAGGGTTTAAATTGACATTCATGCCCTTTATTTGTGATGCGATTGTGAAGGCACTGAAACAGTTTCCGCTGGTCAATTCTTCCATCGAGGGTGATAAGATTATTCTGAAAAAATACATAAACCTTGGAATAGCGGTTGCATCGGAAAGCGGGCTCATCGTTCCTGTCATAAAAAATGCTGAAGAGAAAAACTTTATCGGCCTCGCGCGTGCTGTGAATGATCTTGCGACGCGGACACGCTCAAAACGACTGACACCCGCAGATATTGAGGGCGGAACATTTACTATTACCAACTTTGGCGTCTTTGGCACGATGATCGGTATGCCGATTATCAACCAGCCGCAGGTTGCGATTCTCGGCACCGGCTCGATTGAGAAACGTCCCGTTGTTATTAACGACGCGATTGCGATTCGTTCCATCGCGTATTTTACACTCTCATTCGATCACCGTATTGTTGACGGCGCACTCGGCGGTTCGTTCCTCGAGACAATCGTCAAATCGCTCGAAAACTTCGACGACAAACAGACATTATAGCTTCGTGACCCTTAGTGTCCGCCTCAGGCGGATTGTGTCTTAGTGGCGAAATAAATCACTTAAGAAGAATATGGAATATCTGATTCAGGAAATACAACCAACTACACAATCGGTTCTTCATCAGAGGAGGCCCGAATGGCTTAAGGCGCGTATCCCTGCCGGTGAAAATTATTCACGCCTCAGCGGTATCATGGACACACACAAGCTCCATACTGTTTGTCAGGAAGCCCGCTGTCCCAACATGGGTGAGTGTTGGAATAACGGGACCGCGACCTTCATGATTCTCGGCGATGTCTGTACGCGCAGCTGTGGTTTTTGCGCCGTAAAGACCGGTAAACCGCTGGAGCTCGATGCCAATGAGCCGTTGCGTGTTGCCGAAGCTGTGAAGTTGCTTGCGCTTCGCCATGCGGTTATCACTTCCGTGAATCGTGATGAACTGTTTGATGGTGGAGCTCAAATTTTCGCTGAGACAATTCGCCGGACGCGCGCACTCAATCCAAAGACAACAATTGAAGTACTCATTCCTGATTTTAAAGGAGATGGGTTCGCTCTCAATATTGTTCTTGACGCGATGCCGGACATTCTCAATCATAATACCGAAACAGTCCCGCGGTTGTATGATATCGTTCGCCCGCAGGCAAAATATGAACGGACACTTGAATTATTACATCGCGCGAAACGCCGGGGCTTTGTCACCAAAACAGGATTAATGCTCGGTATTGGCGAACGTACCGATGAAGTTCTGCCGGTGATGAAAGATTTGCGTGCTGTTGATTGCGATGTGCTTACACTCGGACAATATCTCCAGCCGACTAAAGACCATTTGCCGGTAGACCGGTTTGTCCATCCTGATGAGTTCGCTGAATTCAAAAGAGCCGGACTTGCTATGGGCTTTAAACATGTCGAATCCGGTCCGCTGGTGAGAAGCTCGTACCATGCTGAAAAACAGGTATAGGTTCACCTCAAACTCATAGCAGAATAGGAAAATACATTATGGAAATGTTTCAGAACGCAGTGAACTGGATTGAGATTCCTGTATCGGACTTTGACCGTGCGAAAAAATTTTACAGCACTATCTTTGATTACCAGATGCCTGAGATGATGATGGGCCCCAATCGAATGGGTTTCCTTCTGTTTGAACAGGGAAAAGGTGTCGGCGGTGCAATCATGCAGGGTGAATGGTATCATCCGTCGGATAAAGGCGCGCTGGTGTACCTGAATGCCGGTAAAGATCTTAACGCCGTATTACACCGTGTTGAGAGTGCGGGCGGAAAAATAGTGTTGGGCAAAACCCAAATTACGCCTGAATTGGGATATGTTGCCTATGTTATGGATTGTGAGGGAAATAGAATTGCCCTCCATTCGATGTCATAAAAATAGCGGTTTGACTGTCAGAAATTATTGGGAAATTCACCCGAGTTTTCCCTTGCCTCTTTGTTGGAATTTCATTAAATTAATACGCTTTAAAAGCAATCCTCTTCTTTTTCATCAATTTTAAGGATTTTCAAGTGGCGTTACCACAGCATTTAACTCATTTCTTCAGAGAAAATGAGGTCGAAAAAAAATGGTTTGTCGTCGATGCAGGCGGGCAAACGCTTGGCAGAATTGCCAGCCGTGTTGCGCATGTTCTTCGCGGTAAACACAAACCGACATTTACTCCCAATGCGGATTGCGGCGATTTTGTCGTTGTCATCAACGCGGATAAAGTGAAAGTGACAGGAAAACGTGAGGAGCTTAAGACGTATTTCCATTATACAGGATACCCCGGCGGTGCGACTGTCGATTCGTTCAAACAGCTTATGAAAACGAAGCCGGAAAGGGTTGTCACACACGCTGTGAAAGGAATGATTCCGCATAATCGCCTTGGCGCACAGGTTATTAAGAAGCTTCGGGTCTACAAAGGCGCGGTGCATCCGCATGCCGCTCAAAAACCCGAGCCGCTGAAATTTTAAGGAGAAGAAATGGTAACACACCCACATAATGTCATTGCAACAGGACGCCGTAAAACATCTGTCGCGCGCGTCATCCTGAAACCCGGTACCGGAAAATTTCAGGTCAACAAGAAAAGTCTGGAAGTATATTTTCCAGTGGATACGCTTCGCAGTGAAGTGATGTCGCCGTTTGTGGTTACGGAAACCGCCGGTAAGTACGATGTCTTCGCGAATGTCGATGGCGGCGGATTGACCGGCCAGGCAGGCGCCGTGAAGCTCGGAATTTCCCGCGCGCTGGTCGAAATTAACGGCGAACTCCGTTCAAAGCTTCGGCAGAATGATATGATGACGCGCGATCCACGTATGGTCGAGCGTAAGAAGTATGGACAGAAAAAAGCGCGCAAGAGATTCCAGTTCTCCAAGCGTTAATCGTAACATTGTGAATGAGTTCGTCTCATTCCATATGCAGTTGTAATTCATAATTTCAATCAATCATACTCTCTGATTTTGCCGGCAGTGTCCCGAACGGGATTCCGGCAGAAGGTGACGGGAGTAGCAGAATAACTAAACAGAGGAGCACTACAATATGCCACGTGTAGAATTGGCAGACCTGCTCAACGCAGGCTCTCATTTCGGTCATCTTACCCGCCGTTGGAATCCCAAAATGAAACCATTCATCTTTATGGAGAGGAATGGCATTCATATCATCGACCTCAAAAAAACCCAGGAACTTCTCGAAGCCGCTTGTGAGGCTATTACGGGAATTGTCGGCGAGGGGAAACGGATCCTGTTCGTCGGTACCAAAAAGCAGGCAAGCATTGTTGTCGAAGAAGAAGCGAAACGCTGCGGTCAGTTTTATGTCGCGGAACGCTGGCTTGGCGGAATGTTGACGAACTTTACAACGATCCGGAAAAGCGTGAAACGTCTGACCAACATCGAAAAAATGGAGTCGGACGGAACATACGACAAGATAACAAAGAAGGAAACTCTTGTTCTTGATCGCGAAAAAGAAAAGCTTCAGAAAGTATTGTCGGGCGTGGTTGAAATGACCCGTCTTCCCGGCGCGTTGTTTGTAGTCGATATTAAGAAGGAAGAAATTGCCGTCAACGAGGCAAAGCGGCTTGGCATCCCTGTGTTTGCCATAGTTGATACGAACTGTGATCCGTTGACAGTTGATTATCCGATTCCGGCAAACGATGATGCTATCAAGTCGATTCAGACAATCACCCGCCTCATTGCCGATGCAGTGATCGAAGGGTCACAGCGGACAACAGCGCATCTCGAAGGTGCTGATGCTGACATGGCGATGGAAGCCGGGGCAAAAGCAGGCAGAGAATAATTTTTTAAACAGGAAAGGAAGTAAAGAAACCGTGAGTGTGGATATTTCATCAGATCAGGTAAAATTATTACGCGATAAAACAGGCGCAGGAATGATGGACTGCAAGAAAGCGCTTGCAGAGTCCGGCGGTAATCTTGATAAAGCTATTGATTATCTCAGAAAGAAAGGCGCCGCGACGGCAGAGAAACGCGCGGACCGTGCCACCAATCAGGGATTGGTGGAAGCGTATATTCATGCCGGCGGACGTATCGGAGCTCTTGTGGAAGTGAATTGCGAAACAGACTTTGTCGCGAAGACTGACGATTTCAAAGCGCTTGCCCGCGATGTTGCGATGCAGATTGCTGCGATGAATCCCCAGTACATTCAGCGCGAAGATGTTGCGAAAGATACCATCGAACATGAGATGGAAATCTATCGTACGCAGGCGCGTAACGAGAAAAAACCGGAACAGATTGTGGAAAAAATCTCTCTCGGCAAACTGGAAAAATATTTCCAGGATGTCTGCTTGCTTGAGCAGACATTCATCAAGGATTCAGGAAAAACAATCAAGGACCTTATCCTGGACACGACATCGAAGACCGGTGAAAAAGTAACGATCCGGCGCTTTAAGCGCTTTCATCTGGGAGAAAGCTGAAACCTGAAACAATAACGAAGGTCTCACCGATGTGAGGCCTTTTTTTTAATCAGTTATATGACCACTGCCATGAAATACCGGAGAATATTGCTGAAAGTCAGCGGCGAGGCGCTGATGGGTGAACGGGAATTCGGCATTGACCCAGCCGTGCTTCAACGGTATGCCGAGGATATCGCGCAGCTGCAAACAAAAGGGGTGCAAACCGGCATTGTTATCGGTGGGGGAAATATTTACCGCGGTGTTGAAAATTCCTCGGATGGTGTCGACAAAGTGACCGGTGACCAGATGGGTATGCTGGCAACAATCATGAACGGGCTTGCGCTCCAGAGCGCGCTTGAACATCATGGCGTGTTTACCAGGCTCCTCAGCTCCATCACCATGGAGGAAATCGCTGAACCGTTTATCCGCCGCCGCGCGATTCGCCACCTTGAAAAAGGGCGTGTGGTTATTTTCGGTGCAGGGACAGGTAATCCATACTTCACGACCGATACTGCCGCGGCACTCCGCGCTGTGGAAATCGGCGCCGATGTTATTATCAAGGGAACGCGCGTTGACGGTGTCTATGATTCCGATCCGGAAAAAAATCCTTCCGCGCTCCACTTCCCTGAAATTTCGTATCTGGATGTCCTTAAAAAAGATCTTAAAGTGATGGATCTGACCGCAATTACCCTCTGTAAGGAAAACCGCATGCCGATTATTGTCTTTAATATGAATAAACGCGGTGATCTGATGCGGCTCGTGATGGGTGAAAAAGTCGGAACGATCGTTTCGTAATCTTCATCTTGTCGAACATTCAAGAAGGAGAACAATGACAAAAGATATCCTCAAACAAACTGAAGATAAAATGCATAAGGCGGTCGAAGTGGTCCGCCAGGAGTTATCAAAAATCCGGACAGGCAAAGCGACAACTGCGTTGCTCGACGGAGTAAAGGTGGAGTCGTATGGCACTCATATGTCGCTGAACCAGGTTGCCAATGTCAGCGTGCTCGATGTTCATACGATATCGGTTCAGCCGTGGGATAAAGGCATGGTCGGGCCGATTGAAAAAGCTATCCAGGCGGCGAATCTCGGATTAAATCCCATCGCGGATGCAAATGTTGTCCGTGTCCCTATTCCGCCCCTCAACGAGGAACGGCGAAAAGAACTTGTGAAACTCGTGAAAAAGTTTTCGGAAGAGGGAAAAGTTGCCATCCGGAATATCCGACGCGATGCTATAGAACACTTGAAAAAGTCCGAAAAGGCAGAGCATTTTTCGGAAGATGAAAGGAAACGTGCCGAAGCAGAGGTTCAGAAAATGACGGATAAATACGTCAAAGACGCGGACCATCTTGTTGTGCTGAAAGAAAAAGAAATTATGGAAGTATAAACCGGTGTGTCCCTGGTAACATGTTGAAAGCCGATTCCTTTTGGGTCGGCTTTTTTCTTAATTTTTTCTCAATTTTTTGAAGGTATCTGTGCCCTATTTTTGTAACTTATGCCTGCAGTTTCTCGTATGAGGTGGTAGTAAAAACAGAGAATGCGTTATGGAACAATACACGACAGAAGCTCCACGGAAACTTTATAAATCACGCCGCGACAGGATGATTGACGGCGTCTGCGGCGGTATCGCAGAGTATTTTGGCGTAGACCCCACGATTATCCGTGTTGTCTGGGTGCTTATTACGTTGATGGGCGGGACAGGTTTTATCCTCTATATTGCGGGAATGATTATCATTCCGACGAACCCTGCCGATTATTTTGCGCAGCCCGGCTCAGTGCCGGCGCCTCCTCCGAACGGAAAAGATAAAAAACGATTTTGGGGAGTCCTGTTGATTATCGCTGGCACAACCTTCCTGGTGATTAACCTCGGGTGGTTTGCAGATTATCACTGGTGGTCGTTTTCACGGAGTGTCCTGCTTCCTTCGTTTCTGATTGTAGCAGGTGCATTCTTGATCTATATTCACACGAACAAAAAGAATGTCGCGCAACCTTCACCCGTAAGCACAGATGGAGGAATAGAACCGCAGGTTCCTCCCCAGCAATCATTGAAAGAGTTGCGCCGTTCCATTACCGATAAAAAGCTCTTTGGTGTCTGCGGCGGTATCGCACAGTATTTTAATATAGATTCGACAATTGTTCGTATTCTGTACATCTGTCTGGTGATTGCGTCATTCGGCTGGGGACTTCTCTTGTATATCATCCTCGGCCTGCTCATGCCCGAAGAACGTTTGAACATACGGTCAACATAAGGAACTGTAATGAAATTATCATCGGCAAAAATCCCCTGGTTCGGCGTTGCGCTCATTATGTTCGGCGCGCTGCTGCTTATCGATAAACTGCATCTCGTTGATCTTTCGTTTCATGAAATCTTCTGGCCGGTGATTATGCTGCTGGGGCTGGCCGGTGTCGGCAGGGGATTCATGCAAAACAGGAAGGCGAAAATCTTTTTCGGAACTGTGGTATTTCTCTACGCGCTCTTTTTCTTTCTGCACTCGATGGAGAGCGTCGACATCAACAGTTATCTGTTAATTCCTTCAACATTTCTGATTCTCGGCATTGCGTTTTTGATGGTGTTTTGTAATAATTTTCAGGAGTGGATTTTCCTTATTCCGTCGGTGCTCCTTGGCGGTATCGGTGTGGCGCTCATGCTTGGCGAGATGGGTGTGCTCTATTACTGGGAAGTGTGGGATGCCGTCGCGATGTACTGGCCGGTCGCTCTTGTGCTGTTCGGACTCGGGATGGTCTTACGACGCAAGACACAGCAGCCGGATAACCACGCGACAACCTGATTGAATTTCGGATTGTGGATTTAGAATTGTGAATTTTTTTAAATCAGCAATTCACAACTTACAATTCGACATCATTAATGTGCTTCCAGCCAGTTCTTCCCAACTCCCACTTCAACTTCAACCGGAACCGATAGCGGCAACGCGTCTTTCATTTTCCTGATCACGATTTTCTTCAGGTCTTCTTCCTTATTCTTTCTTACTTCAAACACCAGTTCGTCGTGAACCTGTAACAGCATGTTTGCCATATCGGGGGTTTTCAACAATTCTTTGTGGATCGCGATCATTGCCAGCTTAATCATATCAGCTGCAGTTCCCTGGATCGGCATGTTGATTGCCTGACGCTCGGCGTTACTGCGGACACTGAAGTTTTTGCTGGTCAGGTCGGGGAGGAATCTCCTGCGTCCCGCGAGTGTTGAAACATATCCGTCTTTTCTCGCCTTCTCAAGCGTGTCGTTGATGTAGTGTTTGACGTTGGGAAACCGTTCAAAGTATTTGGTGATGATTTCTTTTGCCTCGCCCTGACTGATATCAAGACGCGTGGAAAGTCCAAACGGCCCAATACCGTACATGATGCCGAAATTCACTTCTTTCGCTTTGCGGCGCATATCTTTTGTGACCTGATCATTCGCAACGCCAAACACTTTTGCGGCGGTCGTGGTGTGAATGTCCTCGTTATTTCTGAATGCTTCCGATAACCCTTCATCGCCGGAAATATGCGCCATGACCCGCAGTTCGATCTGGGAATAATCGGCGGAGAGGATCTGCATACCCGGACTTCCCGGAATAAATGCCTTGCGTATACTTCTTCCCGCTTCCGTACGTATCGGTATATTCTGAAGATTCGGGTCACTGCTTGAAAGCCGGCCCGTAGCAGCGACAGTTTGATTGAAGGATGTATGCAATCTCCCGGTGGCGGGATTGATCAGCGCCGGGAGGGCGTCAACATATGTCGACTTTAATTTTTGAAGCTGGCGGTATTCAAGGAGCTCATTGATGACCGGATGCTCGGACCGTAATGTTTCCAGCACACCAACATCCGTAGAGTATCCGGTTTTTGTTTTGCGGACAACACTGAGTTTTAATTTCTCAAAGAGAATTTTACTTAACTGCTGTGTTGAGTTGATGTTGAATTCTTCTCCCGCATGCGCGTAAATAACGTTGATCAGTTTTTTCAGTTGCTTGTCAAGATCGGTGGAAAGTTCCGCAAGGTAGGAAGTATCCAGCGCGACTCCGGTCCGTTCCATTTCAGCGAGAACATTGATTAAAGGAAACTCGATCGACTCACAGAGCGATGTTATTCGCTGGTCCGAAAGTTTGGAAACAAGCGTTTCGTAGAGCCTGTAGGTAATGTCTGCGTCTTCAGCCGAGTATTCCGCTATTCTTTCGAGCTCGACATCCTTAATATGTTTTCGTTCCTTACCTGTGCCGGTGAGGTCATCAAAAGTTATTGTCCTGTAATCAAGATGTTCTGCCGCCATATCGTCCATGTTGTGCCGGCTGTCGGGACGCAATACATAATTGGCAACCATGGTGTCGAATATCGGTCCGCGGACGTGAATCCCCCTGGCCTGGAGAACGAGCATGTCATACTTAATATTTTGTCCGACTTTTGTTATTGCGGTATCACTGAAAATTGGAGAGAGTCCTTTCAATACCTTTGAAAGCGAAAGAGCCGGATATTTTTGAACATGTGCGTTGGATTTTTGTGCTGAAGATTTTTCAGAGTCAGAAAAAAGGTCTCCGTGGTTGTCATGGGCGGAGTCATCACGACGGACGGCTTGTGGCTGAATGTCGTCTGTGACAGGAATATACCATGCTTCTTTCGGTTTCACCGCGAAAGAAAGCCCAACCAACTCAGCCCGGAGCGGATCTGTTGATGTCGTCTCAGTGTCAAAGACGAGAACATCTGCCTTGGTAAGTTTCCTTATGAATGTGTCAAAGTCCTTTTCTGAGGTAATGGTATGATATGTATGTGGTTCGGTGGAAATATCGGAAAGCGTTTTCTCTTGAACCGGCGCCTGTTCTTCAACTTGTTGTGATGATGTGCTTTCCGATAGCTTCTTGGTCAACGACCGGAATTCGAGCTTTGTAAAAAGCGAAATGAGCTGGGAAGTATCCTTTGGCTTAGCGTTGAGATGATGAAGATTAACGGACAACGGAACGTTTGTATCAATGGTGACGAGTTTTTTGGAAAGCAATGCCTTGTCATGGTTGTCGCGCAATTTTTGCTGAACTCCCTTTTGCGGAATATCGTTTACACGCTCTAAAATGGCCTCGATTGTGCCATATTCCTGAACAAGAGGGATTGCTGTCTTCTCTCCGATGCCCGGAACGCCGGGGACATTGTCGGATTTATCTCCGATAAGGCCGAGGACATCGATAACATATTCAGGAGTTACGCCGAATTTTTCTTTGACGGCTTTTTCATCAAGTACTTCCCATTCATCGCCCTGTTTGCCCGGCTTGTATATTTTTATTGAGGGAGAGATAAGCTGCATGAAATCCTTGTCGCCGGTGACAAGGTAGGTGAAGATTCCCGCGTGTTCTGCCATGCGTGCGAGGGTTCCCATAATATCATCGGCTTCGTATCCCGGAAGCTCGATGACCGGAACATTAAACGCCCGGACAACATCTTTCAGCATATCCAGTTGTCCCGACATATCTTCCGGCATTTTTTCCCGTGTCGCTTTGTATGGTTCATACATGATATGCCGGAACGTCGGTTCTTTCGTGTCAAATACTACAGCAATATGGTCCGGTTTGTCATCATCCAGGATTTTCATGAGCGTGTTGACAAATCCATAGATGGCGCTTGTATTCTCGCCTTTTGAATTAATGAGCGGACGGCTGATAAAAGAAAAGTATGCACGATATGCCAGCGCCATGCCGTCGAGAAGGTAGAGGCGTTCAGCGGGAGATTGTCGAACGGTTCGTTTGGACATAGAATATTATTTGATGAGATAATACAAAAGTAATGTATGTTTCATGTTCATAGTTTCAAGTTTCAGTCGGGAGATTCATCCGGACATCTGACATCTAATATCTCATAATCTTTCATCATTCCGACATCTCCACGGCATCTTTCACCTCAATATGTTCTGCGGATCGTACTTCTGCTAAATATTTCCAGATAACATACGCCATCGTAAAAAAGAGGAGGCTGTTGACCGCAAAGACCGAGGTAATCCCGAAATGTTCCGCGACCATTCCGCCGGTCAGAGGCCCAAACGTGTTGCCAAGAATTGCAAGGCTTGACGCGATACCGATGAGGCCGCTCTTTCTGTCGGCGGGGGCGTGAAGATTTGTTAAAGCAAACAATGTGTGGAGAATTCCGCCCCGCGCGAAACCGAGTCCGGCACGGAGTAATCCCAGCGTAAACAGGCCGGGTACGATCATATGCAACCCGTACGCTGTTCCGGTTCCTGTCAACGCGATGATAAGCGTCTTCTTAAAACCGGTGCGGTCATTTCTTCTTCCCCACCATGGGGCAGAGAAGACCATAAAAACACCGGAGATCGCAAAGATGATGCCGATGATGGTGGAAAGATATTTCATGTCTGTTTTAAACTGCTCGATGAATAAAGCAAAAATCGGCTCGATCATTAATGCAGCCGCTTGCGACAAAACGATGGTGAACCCGATAACCTGTAACTGGGGGTTGGTAAACATAAACCTGAAATTTTGCAGCACCGATGGTTTCGGGCCGGGTGTCTGTTCAGTGTTGACTTCCTGAATGTATTTGATGATAACAAATCCGCCAATGCAGCAGAGCGTGGCCGAAATAAAAAAGATATAATGATAATCAATAAGATCGGCAAGAAAACCTCCGATGGGAGGGCCCAGTACCGTGCCGCCCGCCGTCGCGGATTGCAGGAAACCGAGCGCGTACCCGATTTTTTCTTTTGGAGTAGAAGTGGAAACCAGCGCGAGCGCCGCGGATATAAACCCGCTCACCGCCCCCTGGAAAAAACGGAACAGTAAAAGCTGGTAGACATCCTGTGATAACCCGACAAGCACCTGCGCGATTCCTAAACCGAAAATAGCGCGGATTACCATCAGTTTTCTTCCGTGCCTGTCGCCCATCGAGCCCCAGAAGGGAGTTGCGACAAACGCCGAGAGAAACGGCGCGGCAAATACCATTCCGCTCCAGCGCGCTAATTCATTGTCGTCGGAAACGCCGAGTGATCTGATGAAAAAAGGGAGGAACGGGACGACGAGATTCATGCCGATCATCGCGAGGAATTGAATTCCCCAGAGCACGTAAAGATTTTTTTTCCATTGATCCATGAGAAGTAGACTAACATACTAAAAATTTTTGTCGATTGCTCTGAATTTTGGATGGAAACATGTCTTTAATACCATCGATTCATTCAAAATCTTTGAAAGGGTGAGACTGAATCTGGGGTGTTAAAAGAAAGGAATACTAATGCCTCCATGAAGCGGAGAGCGAGGGATTCGAACCCCCAAGCCCTTGCGGACGTTCGCCAAAGGCGAATGCAATAGCCGTTTACAAACTCCGTTTCACGATTTCTGCAACTGCTCTTCTACCGGCTCCTGTTTTCAAATACATCTCCCGTTTCACAGCCTCCGAACGACTTCCATATCTTTCAGTGTAGATACATTTCCATGGCATATACCTCTTAGTTGATCTGACTATGCCTTTGTTATGTCGCCAGATCCTGTCGGTAAGGTTATTAGTTTGACCGACGTAGGTTTGGCTTGTCGAAGGGGAAAAAAGTATATAAACGTAGAACTCTCCCATGAAGCGGAGAGCGAGGGATTCGAACCCCCAAGCCCTTGCGGACGCCGGTTTTCAAGACCGGTGCAATAGCCGTTCTGCCAGCTCTCCAAACAATCTTGGTATCTGATTTTCAATAAACGCTGTCTAATATAGGAAAATCAGATTGTTTAATCAAGAATATTATCTCGATGGTACTGGCTCATTTTGAATTATAATTCTTAAACGCAGAAACGCAGAGCTCGCCGAGTATCGCAAAGTGATTATTTCTCTGCGTTTCTTCGCGCTCTTTGCGACTCTGCGTTGTTCTTATCTTCAAACTGAGCCAGTAACATCTCGATGGTAGTGTTACAGTTTGATTTTAAGTCATGGTGGTCATGAACCAATTCATGACCGAAAACGAGGTTACTGTCATGGTATGGACCATGACAGCCGGGAAACTATAACAGTACCATCTCGATATCAGGTTCTTGGTTCTGCTCGGTTAGGAAAAGAAAATGCGGATTACCCTACAAGAGGTTTGTTATTACTCTATTACTTCTTTAACGATATATAATGGTCTGCCCTGAACTTCCTTGTATACTCTGGAAATATACTCGCCGATAATTCCAAGAAACAACAACTGCACAGATCCCCAGAAGTAAATACTGATAAGAATTGAAGACCAACCCAGGGGAGCAATCCCTGTCAGTTTGCTGATAACGGTGTACGCAAGTCCTCCGAGAAATACCAGCACCCCGAGCAATCCCGCCGCGATGCAAAGCTTGATTGGAAAATCGGAAAAAGAAAACAGCGCGTCAAATGCGAGCCGGAACAGCGCGCGCGTTGACATTTTTGATGAACCAACCGGCCGCTCCGCTCTTTCATATTCCACGTAATGCTGTTTGAAACCGATAAAAAATCTCAGGCCCGGCAGGTAACGGGTTTTTTCCGAAAGCGAAAGGAGAGAACGGTGAATGCTGGAATTGAAGATGGCAAAGTTTCCCACGTCTTCGTTCGGCTGGAATTTAGCGAAGTCATGGAATACTCTGTGAAATAATTTTAGGACAAATCGTTTGGGAAATGATTCTTCTCTCGCGATGCGTTTGCCGTATACTGCGTCGAGTTTCTCGTTGGTCAGCTTTTCATACATCTGCTTCAGCAATTCCGGCGGGTCTTGTAAATCCCCGTCCATCATCGCGACGTATTCTCCCGTAGCATGCGCCAGGCCGGCCGTGTATGCCGCCTGATGTCCGAACTTCCGCGAGAGCACGATGATTTTTATCCGGGGTTCATGCTGATGGTGTGCGAATAATTTTTGCAGTCCCTGATCAGTGCTTCCGTCGTCGATGCAAATAATTTCGAATTCACGCGTAATGCCTTCAAGTGATTTCACCGAGCGTTCGAGAAGCAAATCGATAACCTTCTCTTCGTTGTGAAGCGGAATGACGAGGCTGATTATTGGCTTTCCCATCGTTACATGTTGTTTGTTGCAATTGAATATGGTTTGAATAAACGCGGTTCTTCAACCTGCGTGCGATAAACGTTCTATAGTAATGAAAGAAGTGTGAAGAATCAACTGCACTGTAAAGGTGTACTGAGCACGTTGAATTTATCACTCGAATAGTCAACAATAGGTCGCCCCGCTGGGGCTTTTCCTCATTCTTTTTCGCTTTCTACAAACAGGACGTGCCTAACGGGACTTCTGTTATTGAGCTCCGATAGGAGCGAACTGTTTGTAATAAAAGAAATAAAGAAAAATGGTAAAGCTCCGTCAGGAGCGGCCTCTGTATTCTTCAACAAAAACGAAATGAGCCAGCACCACAAAGGATTCCATTTTTTCATTATATTCATCCTCATGAATGAAAAGAATACATTGCTGCCGGTCGCGATTCCGGCGGTCATACTTGCCGGATTGAATATATACGGGTTCTTTTTCCCCGGAAGCTTAAACTGGGGCTTCAACGTGCTCGGATTCCTTCCGCCGTATGTGGTTGGAATGTATATCGTGGCTCTGATGCTGATATTCTTTTTCTATCGTCACCCGGCGATGACGGCTGCAATTTCAAAAGCAGCAGCGTACGCTGAGACAAAGCCCAAGCTATTTCTCTCCTTGGTGATTGCGCTTTTTTTTATTGCCGCATTCCTTTTCAAAGTCCAGGCCCCGTTGCTCGGAGATAGTTTTACCTTCATCAAAAATTTTACAGATGTGTTTACGGGCGCAGACCAGCTTGGCATCTGGCATGAACCGTTGGCGATGTATTTCTTTTATCATATCTTCAACATATTCCAGAGCACAACCGCGCACGACATCATACAGACATTTTTCTGGCTCGATCTGATAATGGGCATCGGTTACATTATTGTATTATTTAAAATTACACGGGAGCTGTTTGAGGATGCAGGGACCAGGTTACTGGTATTTCTCTGGGTGTTGCTGTTGCCGACCACCGAATTCTTTTTCGGATATGTTGAAATTTATGCACTTACACTGTTATGCCTGACGGTGGGGATGTATCTCTCTATTCTTGTACTGAAAGAAAGACTCTCATTTATTGTTCTGCCGCCGGTGTATATGCTGCTGTTGCTTATTCATCAGCTGAACGGTCTTCTGGGACTTGCACTGATGTACATAACAATAGTTCAGATTATGAAGAAAAAATGGAAGCCCGTTGCTGTGGGTGTTTCCATTGCATTTGTGGTCTTGCTGGCTGTCCTTGTTTCCGTTGATTTTACCATGAACCGGATAATAGAGAAGGGGCCGATTACGCATTTTCTTTCGTTTGGCGGTGATATTTCAATGGTTGATGATTATTCACAGGCATTTCCTGTGTTTTCATTCTTTCATGGCGTGGAGCTGGTGAACTATCTCATGGTAATGTCGCCATTCGCGTTTGTTCTTCTTACATACATTGTCATTGCTGATTTCCGGTCGTTCAGGAAATCATCTTACTTGATTTTTTTTGGAATTATTTCTGTCGCGTATCTTTTGCTGATGTGTGTAGCGAAAATCCAGCAGGGGATGGGGAATGATTGGGATGTCATGGGAGGATATTTTGTTCCGGTGACAATCTTTGCCGCGCTGTGGTTCACTCAACAAAGGGGGGACTCCGGTTTTATAAAAAATATTCTGACATTCATAGTTTTGATAACCGGCGTGCACTCATTTCTCTGGTTCTCAATAAACTCCACGATTGAACCAAAGATACAACGCGTCCAAAGTTTCCTTGACCGGAGAATGGTCTCGCACATCGGTCACTACACCATATCATTACACCTGAGCCGCTACTTTGATTACAGGAATGATTCGCTCCGGCAGGCGGATATCTGGGAGCGGTATACCACATTCTTCCCCGGCGACCCGAGGGGATATAGAAATACTCTCGAGTATTTACAAGAACTGAAACGGCCTGAGTATGCGCGAGAAGCCCGGGTCTATGAATCCTGGACAGCGATAGACAAATCAAATGAAGAGATTCAGCGGAAATATTTCGATCTGTGCAGTAAAGCGGGAACGTTCTATTTCCTCAAAGATTCTGCAGGGGAGGCGTTACGTTTTTTTGAAAAAGCTGCCGCTCTCAACCCGTCGTCGCCGTTCGCGTTGAATAATTACGGCAGCGCTCTCGCGCGTAATGGCAATGCCTTGCGGGCGATAGAATATTTTCTCGCCGCGATCAAAGCGGATTCCACCTACTCGAAGGCATATTATAATCTCGGTATGGCGTACGAAGACGCAGGCGAAAAGACGAAATCCATTGAGGCGCTTCGCCACGCCGCGAGACTCAATGTCCGGGAAGCGCGTGAATACCTCGAAACCCTGAAGAAGTGAAATATCATTGGCGTCTTTCTCAGATGACAGACGCTATCGAAGAAAACCCTCAAAACAGAATAAAATAGCCAGAGAGGATTGTAGCGTCAAGACACCTAAGCCTTGACTACAATGTGCATTTACCGTATCTTAAATACGAAAAATGCGAATGAACCGTTAAACGAATGAAAGACGAAACACGAAAACAACTCTCCGCCTTAATTCTGGAAGAGTTGTCGGAAAAAATAAAGACAAGGGAAACGCTCGGACAAAAGCTCGAGGCATTTACCGACCTGCCGGTGGAAAAAGTGGCAGAAGCGATACTTAAGCAATTTGAATATCTCCTTTCGAGCGAATTGCGTGAGCTGATTATTCACCTTATCGAACAGGAAATCTCCGCGGAAAAAGCGGCGGAAGAACCGGCTCCCCCGCCACCGGAACCTCCGCGGGCTCATGAGAAAAAACAGCCCGAGAAACCACTGCCGGTTGAACCCGAACCCATCGAGGATGAGGAAGAATCCGTTGTCGAAATGGAAAGCAGTATGATTGAACCTCCCCCGTCGACGGAATCCATCATGGAGCACTTCGGAACCAGGGAGCCCTTCCCGTCGGAAGCAATGGATATCACGCTCGATCCCCAGGACTGGTTTTATGTGTATGGTTTCAGCTACGCTCCCATCAGTTCCGGGAAAGGGGTTCCGGTCAGAAAACTGCGGATGAAGGGTGTCGATGGAAATAATAATATTTTTCTGCTTGACTATGGCGATGTTCGATTGTACCTCAACAAATTGACCAAATCAGATTATACTCTTGATAAGACAGGCAAGCCCACGCTCTCGTCGCAGAAAGGCATACCGTACAAATACGAGCATGAGAAAATTCTCAACATTCTCCGCGGCGAAGAGGTGATGGTGCCGCTCCCGTTCTGGACAATAATGCAGGGGCGCGAACGCATCGCCTCGCTTATTGAAGACCGGTATGTTGAGCTTCTGCGGGCCCTCATCGATGTGCATGATGCAGTCGATTGGGATATTGAAGTGTTCGCGTTCGATGAGCATATTGTGCTCATGCCGGAAATAGCCGAGGGGGCAAAGGAGCGGACGGGGCGCGAGTCCCGCCATGCCACCGGAAAAACAAGGGATATCAAGGTGCTGGATAAGCTTACCTTTAAAGAAAAAAGCCTGGCACAGGAAATCCATTCGAACCTCCTGCTGATTGCGTCAAAAGCCAAAATTGATTACATGATCCGGCTTGATAACGCCTTTATGGATGACTGGAAGTCCATACTTCTCGCCCGGTATATTGTCGGGAAAGAACGCCGTAAATCGTTTTGTCAGGAAGTGGTGAACCTTCAGCAGGAATACAGCAAATATCAATTGATGATACGGATGACGAATCCGACATCAAGATTTTCATTCCTTCCCCAGTAAGGGCCAACCGGAAAGAAGACCATGGCGGCATCAGATAAATTTGAGTGGTACGTGTCAACGCAGATTCAGACTCCTTCCACTGAGCTTCTGAGCTTTATAAAAGAAGAGCGCGCATATTTGCTTACGCTTCGCAGTGAAGACGAGCGGCAGCGATTTGTTGAAGAGGCAATCGCGGCAATTAATCAGCTTCAGGAGTCCCGCGCTTAATATCGCAGGTTTCGTTCCATTTCCGCAGTGCGTTCAGTCGTGTTGAAAATTCAAGAGTCTCTGCATGGTGAGTCCCGCAGAGACTGCGCTGATCCTGAGCGGAGGCGAAGGATCGTAAATGCCAAAAGGGGACACCTCCCGAAAATAGGTACTGGCTCATTTTGAATACTAATCCTTAATCGCAGAGCCGCAGAGTTCGCCGAGTATCGCAAAGTGATTCATTCTCTGCGTTCCTTTGCGGTCTCAGTGTCTCTGCGTTGTTCTTTTCTTGAAACTGAGCCAGTACCTGAAAATAAAATCTCTTGCTAATCAGGGGCATTTTATCTATATTTAGTCCGCCATACGGTACCTGGCACACCTCGAGAAATTTCCGAGAGTTCCGCAAAGAAATCCGATAAGATTGGCAATAATTGATTCAAGGGGTCGTAGTTCAGTTTGGTTAGAACGCCTGCCTGTCACGCAGGAGGCCGCGGGTTCGAGTCCCGTCGGCCCCGCACCACAAGGTTGTAGTAAGGTAAAATTAGCAGGAGGCCGTCCCGTTCCAAAGTAATTGGAACGGGAAGTCCCGTCGGCCCCGCACTGCAAAGATTAAGTAAGGAAAATAAGCAGGAGGCCGTCCCGTTCCAAAGTAATTGGAACGGGAAGTCCCCCGATTGTGAATACAATCGGGGCCCCGCACTGCAAAGATTAAGTAAGGAAAATAAGCAGGAGGCCGTCCCGTCCCGATTCAGATCGGGACGGGAAGTCCCCCGATTGTGAACACAATCGGGACCCTGCACCAAGTTTGGGAGGAAACTTGCATTTCGTGTACATCATTCAAAGCCAGCGCAGCCACAGATTTTATGTCGGATATTCAAAACAGCCGGAAGAGAGAGTGAAACAACATAACGATGGATGGACCCTTTCAACAAAAGGCAGAGGTCCATGGAATCTTGTATATGTTGAGGAGTTCATCGAGAAATCAAAAGCAATGGCAAGAGAGCGGGAAATTAAACGAAGGAAAAGTCATAGCTATATCGAAAGATTAATTAACGCAGGAGGCCGTCCCGTTCCAAAGTAATTGGAACGGGAAGTCGCGTCGGCCCCGCCAGTTCTGGTCGGAAGTTTAACTTCCGGCCACTTCACAACCCGTGTATAACTTGGCCCACACTTGTCCGTACTTCTTCAACAATGTCTATACATACCTTATCATTTTTTTCTCGGGCCACTTTGGCTATTGGTGAATAACGGTTTTGTCATGCGAGTCAATCACCTATCGATCTTCCCGGTCCGAACCTTTCTGTTCCTTGGCGTCTTATCCGCTCACATCGCCATTGCGCAGCCAAAGCTCGTCATTCGCGAAGGGCTCGAATTTCAATTCGGCAGGGTGATACAGGGTGAACGCCCGACGCATTCTCTCACAATTCTCAACACCGGAACCGAACCCCTCCACATTCGGAACATCACTGTAAAGTGCGAATGCTCTTCGACATGGCTTCATAAAAAAAATATTCCGCCGGGCGATTCAACAACACTGGATGTGATGCTGAGGAGCGATGGGATGCAGGGCATTGTTCACAAAAACCTTTCAATTGTTTCTAACGATCGGTCGCAGCCGGTTGTGCTTGTAAACTTCTCCGCGGAAGTAATTTCATTTCTTGGCCTGACGCCTTCCGTCCTGCAATTCAGTCCCGAAGAGGCGTTCACTATGACTCCGAAACTTTTGTATGTAACGAACCTTGATACAATGCCTGTAAAAATTTTGTCGGTCCGCGATGGGAGATTTTTGATTGAGACGGTGCTTTCTGAGATGGAGATTTTACCCGGCAAGAAGGCAACGATTGTGTGCACCCCAAAACCGGTAGGAGTACAATCCCAGAAGGGGGCTCTGGAGTTATTGTTTGATCATCCGCGCCAACCGAAAGTCCGTCTTACATACTTTATCCAGGGAAAACCTTCAAATAGCGTAAAATAAGTGATTTTCGGTGTTTCTTAAAATTATATAAGAATCTCCCCCTGAAACAGAAAACGCGAAGGAAAAAAACTCACCGATTCACGCAAAAATTATTGCTTAAATTTATGCGTTTTTTTTAATAAAACACTTGACAGTGACATCAAGTTTTCTTACAATGGAACAAGATTCACAGGCAACCAGGCTGAGAACCGGTAAAAAAACATGCTCAACTCACCTACGTGGGCATGAATGAACGTTCGAATATTTTCTCAGATAAAGATGTTGCCGTGCAGCCAAAGTAAACTTCAAATCAAAAGAAAAGAATCGTGCAGTCGTTATTCGTGTGCAGTTGTTGAGAACAGGCCGTGATTGAAGTCATGCGCACTTCCTTCATTTCATAACGAACAACGTTTTACATTTTTTTGCTTCACCATTTGTGTTAAACACATCGTCACGGGTCAGGGCAGTTCGCTGCCATGAAGAGTGCATCAAGGAGTAATTCGAGCAGACCGTTGTGAACACTTTTTCACTTTCATTTACATCACTTACAACTCCGGGAAAGAACATTTCCGCCCCGGCTGCATTCTCCTTTTCACAACGTTGTTTCATCCCGAAAATTAAAATCAATAATCCACTAAACTCACTAATCCACAATTCATACTAAATCCTTGTAGGAGGATCTATGAAACATCTTAAACTAGTTGTAGCCTTGGTTGTTTTTGTGGCTCTGCTGACGAACGTTATGTTCGCCGCGGGACCGCAGAATACAAAAGGGCGACTGGCCCTTCCTCAGGGCGTGAAAGAGCAGCCGGAGAAGATTGCAAAAAAATCTTCGGCAGCTGTTGAAGCGCCGTTGTTCGAGGCCAGCCAGATCAGCAAGTCCGGCAAAGAGGTCGACAGACCCGTCGTTCTCTCAAAGAGCGGAACTATTCCGCCCGGATTTGATGTCAGTGGCCTTTCCGGCACGTACCACATCGGTGCGGCTCAGCCCGGAGGCTTCAAAACAATCAACGACATGGCGTTCTTGATGAACATCGGCGCCCTGACCGGTCCGGTGACGTTCTTGCTGGACGACGCGTCATATACGGAAGCCGGCGTTGCGATCGGAGCCACATCCGGTTCGAGCGCCACCAACACCATCACCATTCGGCCCAATACCGGTAATACCGCTTGCGTGATCACCCTTACAGACAACACCACCAACGACGGTGGCTTTGTGCTTAGCGGTGTTACGTATGTTACAGTGAACGGTACGGCGGTCGGTGAAGCTGCAGGTTCACGTAATATGACAATTCAGTTGAGTGCAACCCCCGGAGCTTCTGACGGCGGTGACGCACCTGTCCGTATTGTGAATTCGCAGAACGTCTCCATTGCGAACTGTAAAATTCCTGGCAATTCCTCAAGTAACTCAGTTTCCAACACTACCAATTACACGACAAATGGAAATGCCTCGGTAAAACTCCAGGCTACTTCCGGTTTCTACAATTCACATATCACCATTGACAATTGCGAATTGTACAACGGACACTTCGGTGTTCAGTCACGTGGTAACTGGGTCCGCAATGATACATTTTATGGCGTACAGGACGACAATATTTCGGTAACAAACAACTATATTCACGACCTGTTACGAAGTGGTATTGAACTCTGGCAGGTTTCTATTGCGAATATCTCCGGTAACGTTATCAAGAGAATCGTAATACCCTCAACTTCAGGAGTACCCTCTGAAATCGGTTATGTGCTTCCTGCTGACGGTTCTGCCGATCCGGTGGTTCCGAATCCCGGAAGCCGCTCGAACCTTCCGCATATTACGCGTCCCGGCGGTATCATCGCATGGGGTGATGAGATCACTGTTAGCAAGAACCTTATTGATAGCGTCTATAATATGCGCGTTTCAGGCGGTACAGGCAGCGCACAGACCTATGGTATCCGTGTTGTAGGTTTCGGCAGCATGGATCCCGGAGCGACATACGGCGGCGGTCTTTCATTAGGCGGCGTTCCGACGTTGAGTGTGGTGAAAAACAACATCATCACCCGCGTTCATGCCGATAATGCAGTACAGGCAAATGGTCAGTTATGGGGTGCAATCGGTATCGGAATGGATCATGGCCGGTTTGATACGGTTGTCTACAATACCATCTATCACTCCGGAACAAACGGTACAGGTTCCTCGGCCGGTATGGTTATCAACGGCGTTACGGAAACAAGCGGTAACTCAGGTCTTCCCGACTGGTTTGGTGACGGATCAACAGCAGTAAGCGCGTTCTCATACCGCGTAAGAGTTACCAATAACATTATTGCCATCAACCGTCCCGGTTCAGGTCATGCCGTTCTTGGTATCCAGAGCTCGGGCGGTGTAATGGATTATCGCGGCGGTAACAACAACGTTCTCTTTATGGGATCAAGCGGCAATACAATGGTCCGTGCAAACAAGGCGGTATTCCCGTCATTGTACGACTTCCAGCAGTATCAGATTGCCGGTGGTTTCCCAACAGACGGATCCAGCCAGGCTGATAATCCGGTTCTTAACAGCGAAAGCGATGTTAACTTCAGCGGTCTCAGCACGGCTGATGAAACCGGCGCGGCATTTGGCAGCGTCACTGATGACTACGCAGGTACTGCGCGTGTGAATCCTCCCGATATCGGCGCCCTTGAAGGCACCGGTACAGGACTTCCGCACGACGTGAAACCTGTATCACTGGTTGCCCCCGGCGCGGCAGGCGTTCCTGCAGGTCTTCCGTTCTCAGGCTTCCAGGCAATCTTCCTGAACCTTGGTGGATTTGCTGAAACTTCGTTCCCTGTGAACATCAAGATTACTGATCCGGATGCGACAGTGCATAACTTCCCCGGAACAGCAACCCTGGCAGCAGGTGCGGCAGGAACAGTCAGTATCTCAGGTACCTGGACACCCGCGACTGCCGGTACAGCAACAGTGCAGATTACAACCGCCTTGGGTACTGACGACTACACATTCAATGATACTGTCAATACCACATTGCCGGTTGCCGCACAGGCAACAGTTCCCTATACCTCTGGTTTTGAATCAGCCCCTGAAAAAGCGGGATGGTTCAGTGAAACCTCATGGGGTTTCGGAACGACCGGTGGCAAATTAACCGGTCCCCGCACGGGAACTCAATACTATGTGACAAACCCCGGTACTGCCGGCAATGGAACGGTAGATGCAACAGCCCAGAATCTCTACTCGCCGTTCTTCGATATGACAACAGCACCCTCAGGTACAACCCTTTCTTTCTACCTCAGTTTAAATACTGAAAGAAGCTGGGATCGTATGACAGTGTTGTACTCCATTGATACAGGCGCAACATATTCGATCCTCGGATCGCTTAATGATGCGAACGGTATCAACTGGTACTCAACGGCAGTCTATCAAAACGCTGCGGGTACCAATGCAGCACCGGATTGCTGGGATAACGCCACAGCATTGGCAAAGAACTTCCCGACACCTGGAACAGGTGCTACACCTCCTCCGGGCTTTACCGCAAACGGAGATTGCGAGAATGACGCTCCCGGTGCAGATCCCGCTGGTTACGTTCTTGTTGCGTTGGATCTGACCGGACATCCGGTGATGGGCAAGTCCTTTGTCCGCTTCAAGTTCTCATACTTCACCGATGCCGGTACGCATGGCGACGGTATGGCAATCGATGATCTTGTCCTCGGTGCCGGTCCGTCATCCACGGATGCTGCTTTCTCCGGTAAAATATATCTCGACGGCGATGGTAACGCATCATTCGGCGGCGGCGATGTCGGTCTGAGTGGTGTTCAGGTGTATCTGACCTATTTCGGTGCGCCGAAAGAAACAACAGTAACGGATATCAACGGTGATTACTCATTCACAACTCCGAATGCTATGTATCTCCCCGGTGTGTATGATATCAACACCAACTATACCAGCGGTGCGATCAGCCAAAACTCGTCAGCGGTGAATTATGCCGGAACGGGCATTGCGGCAACCGGCAAGAACCAGGGTTATTACGACGGCAGCATCAGCGGTAAGAAATATGATGACGTCAATGATAACGGCAATAACGATTCAGAACCCGGATTAGCGGGTTGGACAATCGAATTGCACGCTGACTCAGCGAACGGTGCATTGCTTCAGTCGACTGTAACTGACGGAAGCGGTAACTATTCATTCCAGGTTGTTCCCGGTACATATGGTCTGAAAGAAGTAGCGCAGGCGGTTGCGCGTCAGACTGAACCAGCTGGAGGTGAAGGTTATGACGGTATCGTCGTTTCCGGCATCTCAGGCAGCGGCGGAGCTAACCCCAGCGGTTACGAATTCGGTAACTGGTACTATGGCGCGCTCAGAGTCAATCTCACCACCGATATCGATGGTGACGGCGTGGTTGATGCCGGCGACGTTACGGCATTGCCTGCAGGCGCAAGCTCTGACTTCGTGTTCTCAAAGAACGGTAGTCCGCTCGATACCGTTACCTTAGGAAACACTTCGTCATCATTCACGTTCACATCCCTTGATACGGGAAGCTATACCATTACTGAGCTGACCTTCCCCGGCGGCTGGTTACGCACCAAGGGCGGTACATACCCGATGGTGATCACCACCAGTAATGATAAAGATACCGCGCGGTACATGGACTTCAAGTTCTTGACCGTGTCAGGTAAGAAATACCACGACCTTAACGGTAACGGCGCCAATGATTCCGAACCGAATCTTGCCGGCTGGACAATCAATGTCAGCGGTAACGGTCTCGGCTCGATGTCAGCGGTCACCGACGCTAACGGCGATTGGTCAGTTGACTCCGTGACAACCGGCGTACACAATATCACTGAAGTTCTCCAGGCAGGTTGGACAAAGACCCAGCCGACCGGACCGAACTACAGCTTCACGGCAATCAGCGGTAACCTGCCGAACCCCGGCGCCAGCGGCAACAACTTCGGTAACTTCCAGAACGTCTGCATCAGCGGTGTGAAGTATCGTGACCGCAACGGTGACGGCGACCAGGATGCCGGAGAAGAAGTGCTTTCAGGCTGGACAATTAACCTTAACCCGGGCGGAAGCTCAGCGGTTACGGATGTCAACGGTGAATATAGCTTCTGCAACCTCGGCCCCGGTACCTATACCCTGACCGAAACTGCACAGCCCGGATGGATTCTGACCGAACCTTCAGGCGGTAGCTATGTCATTGCAGTAACCAGCGGTACCAACTCAACCGGTAACGACTTCGGTAACTTCAAGGGCACCGATTCAACTGCCTACCGTACATTCACGGCAGATCAGTTGGACAACGACTCTGAAAAGAAACCGGTGAAGAAGCCGAAAGCTGGCAAACCGATTCTCTCCGGACCGAACACCGGTAACCTCCTTGCCGATATTATCGGCCAGGGCGGAGTACTCAAAGTCGGTCTCTCCGGCCAGTTGAATGCCGGCGGTAAAGAAAAAGGCTACCTCAATCCTGCGAAGCAGGGCGATGTGTTCAAAACCTTCAACGTGAAGAGTGTCGGTCATACCGGCGTCGCACGCGGATTTGACACAGATGCAAAAGGTAAGCTCATGTTAAAGAGATTCAAATCAATTCCGTATACAAAGAAGAACAGCACGCTTATTGCAAACCTCCTTGCGTTGCAGATCAACCTCGTTGCGTCTGGCTTGAAGACACCGGCCGGCCTCGGCGGATTGCTCTATAACGATCCGGGTCATGCGTTGCATGGTATGTCAATCGATCAGATTGCCGACTACGCAGATACCGTAATGACCAACTGGGAAGGTGTACCGTACAGCGTGTACGTAATGCTTGACAGCGTTGCGGCAAAGATCAACGCCGCGTTCGCGACAGGCTCCGTAAGCGATACAACAGCAACCGGCGGATGGACTTCACTGAAACTGCAGTGGGTCGCGGTCACCACGGTTATTGATGTGCCGTTCCTGAAGGCTTCGGGCAATCCGGCCAAGAACAGAATCACCGGCGACGTCATCAACAACGTCCCGACGAGCTATGCTCTTGAGCAGAACTTCCCGAATCCGTTCAACCCGACAACAACCATTCGCTTCGATTTGCCTGAGCAGGCGAAGGTTACCTTGAAGATCTACAATATGCTGGGTCAAGAGGTTGCCACGGTGCTCGACAATGAAGAGTTCGGTGCTGAAGAAGTAGAGTTTGAATTTGATGCAAGCTCACTCTCCAGCGGTGTCTATCTCTACCGCTTAGTGGCTGATGCAGTCAATGACGACGGTGTCGTCACTGGTTCTCAGACCTTTACGCAGGTAAAGAAGATGGTGTTGGTGAAGTAACATGCTGTTTTCCTCCGCGTCCTTTGCCGGACGCGGGGGAACTCCCGCCCGCCCCTCCCTGAAAAAGGGAGGGGTAAAGGGCAAAAAAATCAAAAAATCTGTTGTAATTGTATTTTTCAGTTTGTATATTTGGGAGTGCGTGTGGGGGAAGTACAAATGGCACGAAGAACTTAATTAACAATGTATGTTTCACTCTTAATAGAGGAAGGCAGGTAGAATGAACTTGCGACGTTTACAACTCACAGTATTGCTTGTAGCACTCTTTGTGTTCGCGATTCCGGCAATATCACAGCCGGGCGAGAATTTGATTTTCATATCAGTCACACAGGTTGCTAATTCATCAACCGATAACGTCTGCGGCGTGAAAACCGGCGGAACATATTGCACCGATGTTTCAATTGGTGAAGCAGGTTTGCCGCCGATACCGCCAACGGGTGTGTTTGATGTCCGCTTTGTCGATCATCGGCCGGATCCTTGCCTTGACCAGGGGCAGAAAGTTCATCTCCAGGAATATGAAGCAAAAGAAGATACATTCCAGCTCAAATTTCAGAAGGGCGATGGAGCATATAATTTTGTCATCAGCTGGACCGGAAGCATGATTGCCACGCAGTGGAGCGCGCTTCGTATTGAAGACGCGTTGGGCCTGAGCCTTATTAATGTCGATATGTTAACAGACCCCGATCATCAGATCACTGTTACTCAAACATTTATCGGAGCTGTAAACATTATCGGAACTCCTATCGTTAGTCCTCCGAGTGGTGTTACACCTGTGAATAGCTTAATTCCTGATGCATTCGCTTTAAACCAGAACTATCCTAACCCCTTCAACCCCTCAACCACAATCAAGTTCGCGGTTGAAAAAGCATCATCGGTTGATGTTGCGGTGTTTGATATTCTTGGAAAAAGAATTGCCACCCTGGCATCGGAAGAATTGAACCCCGGCTTCTACACCACAACGTGGAACGGCATGGATGACAACGGTGTCGCGGTCTCGAGCGGCGTGTACTATGTCCGCATGACAGCCACGGACGGAAAGAATATTAACTTCTCCGACGTCAATAAGCTTGTGTTGATGAAGTAATACCGCCCGGGAATATCGTTTCGGCGGAAGGTTGTAGTATGCGGAAGTTCTTAACCATCAGGGCTTCCGCATTTTGTTACTAGAGTGGAGTCACCTGTGGAGAACGTTGTACCCCCTGCTTTTCGTAATACCGATTTCTTGCGATCGTGAACTGCTGCGCAACAGTTTCGACATTTTTATAAAGAGAGGTCATGAAAACATTATTATTCAAACTCGCTCCGGCCATCGCGGTCTGTCTCCTGCTGATAGTTGTTTCCCAGGATGCTGCAAGCCAGTTCCGCATTCCACTCTATGTAAGGGATAACGGCAACGGCAACGCTAATCCTGTCAAGCGCGACACACTGATCTTCGGCGTGCATCCGTCTGCGACGTACTGTATTGACGGCGCGATTTATTTTACTCCCTGCGACAGCATCAAGGAAGCCGAACTTCCGCCGCCGCCGCCCACCGGCGTGTTTGACTCCCGCTTTATCGACCTCGATACACGGGGAGATTTCCCCTGCGTCAACGGTTTACGGTATAATATCAGAAAGTATTCCGGCGCGGGACAGATCGACACGTTCCAGATCCAGTTCCAGCCCGGCGCGGGCGGGTATCCGTTTGTGTTCCGCTGGCCGACAGGGTTGGGACAGTATTGCGACAGCATGCGCCTCAAAGACGCCATCACCGGCACCATCCTGAACGCGAATATGCTCACGGTTGATTCTCTGCGCGTGACCAACACGACGATCAAACAGTTGAAACTGTATGTCTACGGCGCAAAGGCGCAGACCGCCGCGCCCCCGGTTCCGACATTATCCCTGCCATTAAATAATGCCACAGCCATTGATACGCCGATAACGTTCTCCTGGCAGGCCTCGGCCGGAGCGACATCCTATATTTTTCAGATTTCCACCAGCCCGACATTTGCAACTATTCTCCGGCGCGATACGTTAGCAGGTACATCACTCCTTGTTCGTCCGCTCTCATACAACACTACCTATTACTGGCGTGTCAGCGCTAACACCGCGCAATTAAGGGGATGTTTTTCCTCGCCGTCTCAATTTACAACGATAATAACGTGTCAAAATCCATCTGAAATTTCACCGGCTAGTGGTGCAACAAATGTATCGACATCCCCAACCCTTACATGGAGTGCAGCACAGTTTGCAGTTACGTATGATGTTCAGATAGCAAGCAACAGTACTTTTACACAGAATGTAACCAATCTGACAGGTATCAGCGGGACTTCCACAACTGCAGGACCTTTTCCAAATTGTGTTACAAGATGGTGGCGTGTGCGCACAGTGTGCGCCAGCGGACCAAGTGGCTACTCAGCCGGACGGAGTTTTACGGTCGTAAATGCTGTTCCGGGTATTCCCGTCCTTACATCTCCTGCGGATAGCGCGAATAATGTTTCAACATCACCATCGTTTACCTGGTCGTTTGTCGATAGTTGTTCACGGGGATATCGCTTCGAGTTAAGGCACTTACCGGATAGTGCTGTCGTTGTTGATGACAGTGTTACGACAAATTCCCGGTCGCTTTCTGGCCTTCAGGAAGACACCGATTATATTTGGCGGGTAAGGACCGGCGGTGCCGCTGGCGCAAGCGAATACACTGCCTGGAGAAAATTCCATACGATTCTTAATCCGCCTGCACCCCCGTCCTTAGTATCCCCGGCCAACGCGGATACCACTGTGCCGATTAGCGCAATTTTACGGTGGACCACTTCGGTGAGAGCCGATTCGTATCAGGTCCAGGTGGCAACAGACAACGGCTTCGCATCCATCGTGTACAATGGCGCGTATGGCACAGATACTTCACGCAATGTCGGGCCGCTCGCAAGCTGTACACAATATTACTGGCGCGTCCGCGCGAAGAATGCCGGCGGCGTCGGGAATTTTTCTTTAATCAGGAATTTCAAAATCGCATCCGCGCTTCCGCTTGCACCTACTCTTACTTTTCCGGCGAACGGACAGGATAGTTTGGATGAATCCTTCACACTTACATGGGCTCCCGGAGATGTGTGTACGAATTTTTACAGACTTGTAGTTGGATTTGATCCCCCGGATTTCACTAACACGATTGTGGATGTCATCGTTTCCTCGACAAGCAGGGCGATAGGACCACTTGGTTCTAATATCACATATTTTTGGCAGGTAACGCCAATAGGCAATGCCGGTACTGGAACGCCATCTAATATCTTCAGTTTTACCACTACGCCTTTTACGTCACCGACCCGACCGAATCTCATATCGCCAGCGAATGGTCAGCCTGATGTACCGCTGCCCGTAACCCTCTGCTGGGATTCCGCTGCGCGCGCTTCTACGTATAGGCTACAGGTCGCTACCGATTCCGCATTCACAACACTGGTCTACAATGATTCCACGTTGACGGTTCGGTGTAAGCAGTTGGCGTTCCTGCTGAACAACAGAACCTATTTCTGGAGGGTGAACGCGAAAAACACCGCAGGGACGAGTCCATATTCATCAATTTTCAAGTTTACGACTCTTTCTGTGCCTGCGGCACCGTCACTTGTTGAACCTGCAAACGGCGCCACAAATATTAATGCTCTGCCCCAATTTCTCTGGAGTATTCCGCAAAACGCTGAATCGTACAGATTCCAGCTTGCGAACGATTCATTATTTACGTCAATTGTTAAAGATGATTCATCCATCTTCGTTACGAGCACACAGGCAGGACCGCTCGGCAGTCACAAGAAATATTACTGGCGTGTGAGAGCGAAGAATTCTGCAGGTAGTGGCCCCTATTCGCAGGTGTTTTCATTTACAACAAGCTACGTCGGAGTATCGAACTGGCGCATGTGGCTGAACGTCCGAGAAAACGGCAACGCGCAGGAAACGATTTACTTCGGGCTCGATCCGAACGCGACCGCCGGTATTGATCCAGGACTCAATGAATTCGAACTGCCGCCGCCCGATTTCCTCGGGACGTTCGATGTCCGGTTTGTCAGCCCGCCCTTGCGTCCGAATTCCCTCGGCGAAGGACTGCGCTTGAACATTCTTGAGTTCAGAAATTATACGCAGATTGATACCTACAAAGTAAAATTCCAGCCCGGGTTCGGCGGATATCCGATTTCATTCTCGTGGCTGAAATCTGTTGCGCAGGAAGTTTGCGATAGTATGGTAATCGTCGATGAATTCGGCGGTTCGACAGTCCGTAGACGGATGGACGTTGATTCAACGCTGACCATCTCGAACTCCGGTATTGTTTCCGTTCTTATTATTAAGTACGGCGCTCATCCGGTGCTTGATGTGCCGTTGCCGGAGCGCGGGATTCCGAAAGGTTTTGTCCTGTCGCAGAATTATCCCAACCCGTTCAATCCATCGACACGGATCAGGTTTTCTACTGAAGAGACAGCTGAAATTCAGCTCTATGTATATGATATGCTCGGCAGGCTCGTCTCGCGGCTGGCAGACCGGACCTATTATCCGGGTGAATATTCCGTGGTATGGAACGGTACCAATGATCAGGGCATGTCGATGCCGAGCGGAATGTATTACGCGCGGATGACATTCATGCCTTTAACCCGCGACGCGGGGAATGACCCGGTGCGTCATTCGCTGACCCGGAAAATGCTGATGATTAAATAAACGATTCGGTGCGTATCTGAGGAACAAGGTGTAGTACAGATTCAGAGGCTGGGCTGTCCCGAAGGGACGGTTCCGGCCTTTCTGTTTTCAGTCCGGAACCATCCGGAATTTCTTCTGAAATGTATTTCTCCGGTGTACGTTCGTCGCCTGCCTTAAGAGAGATCGCGTCTCCTCCGCGCAAAATTTCCGGAACGGGAAGTGGTGAGCCTCCGGTGTACTGTCATACGGGATGTCGCGCAGATGTCCGGATGATTCTTAATGGATATTAACATACAAAGGGACAACGAGTTGCGTTATCGTAGTATACTGTACGCGTTAGTAGTGATGTTCGGATGTTCACAGGGGATAGTTGCCGCGGAAAAGAAAGTGCCCGCGACAGCAACTCCATCGGAAAATCTCGGCCTGCCGAGGTCTTCAGTTCTCAATGTGAACAATATGTCCATGTGGGCAAACAGCAATGGAATGATGGAGCGGCGCACGATTGAAGGCGCGCCGGGTGTGACATTTCCCGCCGGTGCGGCGAACGTCGTGTATACCGGCGGATTACTCTGGGGCGGCATTGTTCTCGACGGCGGCTCGCCTCTGCTCAGGGTCGGCGGGCAAACCTTTGTCTCCGGTACTGTACCGGGAAGGATTCTCAGGCCCGGCATTGCCGAGAATCAGTCAAATGCCGATGTGCGCATCTTCCGTGTCCGCAAAGACTGGGCGACTGCGGATTTGCGGCGCGATGCCTCGGAAATTTTTCAGGTTCCTTCCTCGCTTGTCTCTCCGGGTCAGATCTCTACTGTTCGCGAGCAATATAAAAAAGATTGGCTGGAATGGCCCTGGCAAAAGGGCGCTCCGTATTATGAGCGGAACGGTCTTCCGGGGTATCAGCCAGCCGCGGATGCCGCCGCGGATTCGGTTACTGATGAGCCCGGACTCGGTGACGCGGACCAGGTGTTGTGGTTCGTCGTGAATGATTTGAATGCCGGCGTTACGCAGGAACTGTACGGATCCCCGCCTATCGGTATTGAAGAACAGGTTACCTGCTGGGCCTACAAGCGCACTGATCTCAGCAATGCGGTCTTTCAAAGATTCCGTTTGATTTACAAGGGGACTGCGACCACTTCACCCGCGTCAAAGATCGATCAGATGTACATTACCAAGTGGGCTGATCCGGATATTGGTACATACAACGATGATTTTGCCGGATCAGATTCCGTTTTAAGCATGGGGTTCGTCTACAACGCGAATCCTGAAGATGCTGAATTCCAGAAACTTGGCAAGACCCCGCCCGCTATCGGGTACGATTTTCTGCAGGGACCCCGTGTTTTCTCTCCCGGGGCAAACGCCCACTGGAATCTTGGAAGGATTCCAGACTATAAAAATCTTCCGATGGCCTCTTTCATCTATTTTACGGAACAGTCACGGATAGCGGATTATGCTCTCGGAACCTACACCGGCACGCGCCAGTGGTACAATATGATGCGCGGACTTCAGCCCCAGCCGTTGAACTCCCCGGCATGTCATCTCGACCCGAATCTGAATGAATGCACAAATTATGAGCTGTCGGGTGACCCGGTTTCATTCCGCGGGTTTGTCGACGGCAGACAGGATGAGATGGGAGACCGCCGTATCGCGTTTTCCTCTGGCCCGTTTACCATGGCTCTCGGCGATACCCAGGAAGTAGTGCTCGCGCTCATCGGAGGCATTGGTTCCGATAACCGTGATGCGGTGAGGCAGATGAAAGCCAATGACGCTTTTGCCCAGGATATATTCAATGTCGATTTTGGATTTCCTGCCAAGGTCCCCGCTCCCGATATACGGGTTTCCGAACTCGACCAAAAAATCATCTTCGACTGGGAATCCAATCCGGAGCAAACCGATAAGATTGAAAGCTACGAATCCAAGGGGTTTAAATTTGAGACCTATACACTCTACCAGCTCCCTTTGCGCGATGCACCTCAGGAAGACTGGATTTCCCTTCCTCCGTTTGATATCACCAAACCGCGTTTTGTCAATATCACTATAGATAGAGTCCGTAACAAGCCGCTGGTCAACGGTCAGAAATATTATTTTATGGTCAGGTCAACGATGTATAATCCTGACCCGACGTATGTGAACGGAAGGATCTACTCCGATCCGATTGTGTATGAGGTGAATCCTCACAGCCCGAATCCCGGGACAGTCTATCCGTATGAAATTGACGAGGAGTTGCCGGCTGGTGTAAATATTGTAGGGAACAATCAGGCGACCGTTAATCTGAGTTATTATAATCCTGTGAAACCGGACGGACATATATACAAAATACTCTTTCACAGAAGCCCGAATCCGATCATTGACCTCGATGAGAAACCGACGTGGGATCTTATTGATTCGACAACCGCGGATACATTATTACAACGGGTGAGGATTGATACAGTTCCGTTGCGGGTGGTCAGCAAGGGATTTAATATTGAGGTTCGTTCGCCGCTGTACGGCATGAGCGGAGTTGTTGAAATTCAGCCGGAATATAATCCGCCGAAGCGGGAACGGGTATTTAATAGGCCGAACTCCGGTGAAAACTATATCGTCTTCGCCGGGGGAACATCAACGATCGATACGTTGACCGGCGGTAATACGAACGACTCCGATGTCGAACTGCGATTCCTTGGCGATTCCAGCTGGGCCCTTTTTGCCGGATCTACGGTGCAAACATCGCGTTGGGTAAGGGTTCCCTATACTGCCTGGTCGGTCGGCAAATCAGGGAGAGATTCCATTAACCGTCAATTATATACCGTGATAGTCGGACACAGCGGAGACAGCGTCTGGCGGCCTTCCGTTCTTCTTGATCAGCAATACAACGGCAGAACGCTTAAAGAATTTTACCCTGTTATCATAGTCAATGATAGTATACGAATAGATACGAGCTCTGTCGGCGGCAGGTATTATGATAACATACCGACCCACCCGACCGAAGCGGTCCGGGTACGCGGTTTTCTTTGGGTGAACACCAGGACAAACACCTCCAGAGTGGCAGTCTGGAAAGCGTACCTTGCGGATGTGGACAACGACGGTCTCCCCGCGAGGCCCGGAGCGATTATCCGTTTTGAACGATGGAAAGCTGTTCGTAACGCCGACGAAAAACTCATTACCACAACCCAGGTAATTCACGATGACCTGCAGGCGGCACGGGAAGAAATTAAGAAAGTCAATGTCTTTCCGAATCCGTATTACGGACTGAACAGGGCGGAGCTCAACCGGTTCAACAGGTTTGTCACCTTCAATCATCTGCCGCGTGTTGCCACTATCCGGATCCTGAATATCGCCGGCGAACTTATCAGAGTGGTGAGAAAGGATGATCCTTCGCAATTTGCGACATGGGATTTGAACAATCACGACGGGCTTCCGGTGGCGGGCGGGGTGTACCTCGCGCATATCGAAATGGGGGATGGACTTGGACATGATCTCGGAGCCGCGACGCTCAAATTGTTGATTGTTCCTGAAAAACAATTTCTGGAGGGGTCGAGATGATGGCCCGTGTACGGAGTTTCTTGCGGCAGCAATTATGTTTGGTCTACACATTGATTCTGCTTGGCATGGTGATGCTGATAGCGGACGAAATGCAGGCAGGGCGGGGGGACAAAATCGGCACCGCGTCCGGTACGCAATTGTTGATTCCGGTCGGGGCACGTTCTGTTGGTCTGGGAAGTTCTGTGCTCGCAACTGCCGCCGGCGTCGAAGCGATTTATTGGAATCCGGCGGGTCTCGCAATCATGGACTCAAAACATGCTGTCATGGTTTCTCAGATGAGTTACCTGGCTGATATCGATGTGCAATATATTGCGGCAGGCATACGGCTTGATGGCGCCGGAGCGCTTGGGATTGCCGTGAAGTCGCTTGCGCTCGGAGATATCGCCGTGACAACAGAAGATTATCCTGACGGAACGGGAGAAACGGTGTCGCCGGCATTCATGACAATTGGCGCGACGTTCTCCAGGCGTATGTCCCAGCAGATATCCTTCGGCGTTACGGCGAATCTGATTCTGGAAAAAATGGGGGAAGTCTCTGCCTCGGGCGTTGCAATAAACGCGGGTGTTCAGTATGCGGGACTCGGTGGAGTGGAAGGGTTGAGCTTTGGTGTTGCGATAAAAAATATCGGCCCGAAAATGAAATATGACGGAGATGGTTTACTGCGTAACGGTCAGCTCAATGATATCACCCGTCCGGATGCCATCTATAAAATTGAAGCGGCAGAAGCCGAGCTTCCGTCGACAATCGAAATCGGATTAGGGCTCGCTCAGCAGTATACGGAACATTTCAGGACAATTTTCTCAGGAACATTTCAAAACAATAATTTCTCGGATGATGAATTTAAAATTGGTGTCGAGGGACTGTTCGATGAAATGTTCGCGGTAAGATTCGGGTCGGCATTCTCATCGTCAAGCGGCGAGAGGGAGTATTTGTACGGCGTAACTGTCGGCGCGGGAATAAGGACAAGTTTTCAGGGCCTTGATTTGAATGTGGATTACGCATATAGGGATGTCAAATATATGCGCGGAAATCACGTTTTTAGTCTGGCTTTTGAATTTTAGCCGGAAGAGAAAAATCCATGAGAATCGCACGTATTTCGCAAAAATTAACTGTTCATGAATTTTTTGTTAGAAACGATATTTTTAAAAAAAAAGCTTGACAATACTTTCGAAAAGGACTATATTTCACAAGTCCTCGAGTTCTCAAGTTACACCAAACGATTCTTGTAATACCTTGTGTCGCTGAAGATAGAAATGTATTGTGCCTGATTTTTTTTTCGCCTTGTTGTATATCTTCTCTAAATAACTAACACTTAATCGATTCCAAAAAAGGAGAAATGCTTATGCGATTTTTCTCGTTGTTTCTCTCGGTATTTCTTTTGAGCACTCTGCTGATGGCCGGCACGAATCCTCAGAAGCGGTACCTTGTTTCGTCTGTCGGGGAAGTTATTCCGATCCCTCCCGATCAGGACGCGGCACGTTTAATGAAGAATAGGACAAGAGTGACCTCAGGGTCCTCAGTCTGTCCTGATAAATTTACATTTGGTTTTGGCTTCATAGAAGGAACCGCATCAAACTTTGGTGCCTATCCGAAAGATGTTATGGGCCAATGGTTCACTGTCCCCGCTTCCGGAACAATCGATTCAGTGTACTGGCAGATGAACGTTGACGCCGGCGCGTTTGATTCTTTAATATTCGTTCGTATCCATCAATCAAATGTCACTCCGACCAATGGTCCGGGCAGAGGAATATATGTAAATTATCCTCCCTGCCGTAGCTGGGGTTACTGGCCGAATACAAATGACCCCGATCAGGGTGTAGCGGCGTTCATTGAAGAAGCTACCGGCGCATGGGTATCTACCATTAATCCTCTTGGAGTTGAAACTCCTCCCGCGGCGTTTATTCCGTTTGGCTCAGAGCTTTGGGGATTCGGTGGATTCCCTGTTCAGGTCCACGCGCAGGACACTTTCGGGATTGCAATGTCTGATCTTTCTTCCCCGATACCTGCAACTGCAGGTGATAATTTCTTCCTGTCGTTCCGTATGAATCACAACCCGAACATAACACAGATTGATCCTTACACGAATCCGCCGGAACTGGCGCCATTCCGAACAAGCTTCAATGCTGTAGGGTTTAATGTTCCCACGACAAGCATCGACTATCCTGCCCGTAACTGGAAATTTTATGAGTTCGATAAAGGTCCGTCACCGACATGCTTTGGTACTCCCCGTGACGATATCAAGCGTGGTTGGGTAGTACGCGGTCCGTTGTCAGGCGGTGAAAATTCTGCTGCCTATCGCTTCTACTATGTTATGTCGGTCGCTTCAAACGTCCCTCCGACAATTAATTCGTTTGACAGAATTCATTCTACATTTGCTTCCGCGCCCCAAACAGTTCAGGCTGATATTCTGGATTGTAACCCGGCGAATCCGGGTGGTGCTGGTGTAGCGTACGCCAAGATTCAATATTTTGTGAATGATGTGGCGCAAACGGATATTGTTATGGATAATATCGGTGGTGACATATTCGAAGGCGTCATTCCGGCGTATCCGACCGGTTCACACATCGTGTACTCAGTCTATGCCATTGATAACGATAGCGCCTCTTCGTATGCTACGGGCGGAGACTATTCCATTCTCCAGTTCACAAACGACTGGTACGATATTGATACAGCAGTCGCATGCGTGGCGCAGGAAATTGGTGTTTCCGGCACTACAATTGACCCGCTCGATCTCTTTGTCCCGCCCTATTCAACATCAGGTTCTGCGCCTGGTGACGACGGTGGCTGGGGTCCGATCTCGCTTGGCGGTAACTTCACATTCTTTGGTGAAAACTTTACACATGCGTGGATGGGAACCAACGGTGCGATTACCCTTTCCGCATCAGCAACAGATACAATTGATCCCAACGCAAACGGTTTCTATTCAAACTTCAACTTCCCGCAGACACCTGTCTGGAACAACCGCGGAGATACAGCTGATGCCGGCGGAATGCCGAGAGCATTTATCGCGGGTATGTGGGCAGATCATATCGTCGCTGAAATCGATACAAACGGCGTTGTGACAACCAACTTCGGCAGACTGATCTACGGCAATAACGGCGATCCGTGCCAGATGGTATTCCAGTTTGATTCATTGGGTACCTTTGATGCAAACGGTTCAACAGCCGATGAAACAACATTCCGTATCATTCTTGATCATTGCGATGGTACGATTGAATACCAGTATGATAATCCGGGAAATAACGGATTGGATTCAGCCTCGCTGGTCGGTATGCAGCTTGATGCAGACAGCGGCGGAGTACCCGATTCGTACCTCTTCCTCAACAGATTAACCTATCCGTATGAAACAAAACCCCGTGCCGGCTGGTGCGTGAAGTTTACGCCCAAAGGCGGAGCGGCAGTTCTTGACGGATGGAACATGGTTTCAGTCTCCAGCGCGCCGAACGATGCAAACTTTGCAAAAGCACATCTCTTCCCGCAGGCGACATCAGCAGCATTCAAATATTCCACCGGCTATGTCACAGCCGATCCGCTGGAAGTCGGGCCTGGCTACTGGATGAAGTTTACCGGTGACCAGCGTGCTGGTGGTGTTCCGAGTGCATGGAATACGAATGCAGTAATCAATGTTCAGGATAAGTGGAATATCATCGGTTCGATTTCAGGCCCTGTTGCAACCGGCACGATTGTGCTTGGTGGTGGTACATCAGCTGTGGGTACCTACTATGGTTACGCAGGCGGCTATTATCCGACAACTGTTCTGACCCCGGGTCAAGGTTATTGGGTGAAAGCAACCGGTGCAGGAACACTGACGCTTACTTATACTGCGGCAGTTCCGAAAGAATCTCCGGTCGCTGAAATCGGCAACAACATGAACACCATTACCGTTCGTGACGCGATTGGCCGTGTCCAGACATTGTATATTGGCGAAGAAAAGAATCTCTCCGTCAGCGCAAATTACTATGAACTGCCCCCGTTGCCACCTGCGGGAGCGTTTGATGCCCGCTTCAGCGCCACACAGCGCATGGTGGAAACATATCCCGCGAAGATTGACAAAGCGGTCGAATTCCCGATCAGCGTTCAGTCAAACGCGTACCCCATCTCCGTGAGCTGGAAAGTCAACGGCGTGGAATCAAAGAAATTTGAACTCGTTGCGGCAGGAAAAACAACGGAAATGTCTGCCGCCGGAACAAAGGTAATTGCCGATGCGAAAGTCAATACCCTCGTCGTTCGCCTGACCTCAGGCAACACGCCGAAAGTGTTCGCTCTCGGTCAGAACTACCCGAATCCGTTTAACCCGGTTACCCGCTTCCGTGTCGATGTTGCGAAAACATCGCCGGTCGAAGTCTCTGTATTCGACATTCTCGGCAGAAAAATTGCCACGCTTCTGAATGGCGAACGCGAAGCCGGTTCATATACAATGGAGTGGAATGGTAAAGACGATCAGGGCCTCACTGCCCCGACCGGAATGTACTTCATTCGTATGACCGCCGGTGACTTCACCGACAGCAAGAAAATAATGCTCATGAAGTAGTTTCATCTATCCCGTCTTTCTGTTCGCAAGAGCAGAAAGACGGGACGGTGTTTTCAGGTTTCAATTCAAAAATTTTCTTCCACTAACTCAACATCCACATCAATAGCGAGGTAGCTATGCACAAACTTAAAGGGTTTTCGCTCTTCGCGGTGATTGTTCTCTGTCTCGTTGGCGCACAATCACTCTGGAGCCAAACAAATTTCGCAGTAAAGATTTACGCTACCGACGGATCGGGCTGGATAGATTCCGTGACGATCGGTAAAAACACAGCAGCCACATTCGGGATTGACGGAGGACTCGGAGAAGTCGAACTTCCCCCCGTACCGCCGCCGGGACCGAACCAGGCAGCAGATTTTCGTTCCGTGGACCCGACCGGCGGCAATGCTTTCGGCCAGGGCCTCGGTAAAGACCTTCGTAACTTAGTGATTGACTATCAGAGAGACGTCTACCGCTTGTCCGTCCGCCGGAGCGATCCGGAAGGTTCCACCATTACGCTTACCTGGCAATCAGGTTTGGGCAGTGTCGGCGGCGGCGGGTTCTACCTGACCGACGGTAACGGCGGAGTGATTTTCTCCGATGTCGATATGAGCTCACAGACCAGCTTCAGCCACAGTTCTTTAAATGGCATCTCCGGCGGAGAAGTCTTCATTATCGCCGGTGACGGACGCAAGTTCCGCACCTTCGACAGAGACTCCATTGCACTTGCTAAAGACGGCAAAGGCAAGATCGGCAAGTCCGAAAAACGTAAGTCCACAGGCAGCGAAGGTTGCTTTACGTTTGCCAATACAAGCGGCGGCAGTGCTAATGAACTCTATGTCGAATGGAGTCAGGTTATCACTATGCATCTTTCCTATGGTGATTTTGATGACTCACCGACACCTGTTGATCCGGTAAAGCCGGCAAAGATCACCTACAACGGTGGAACAGTCAACGATGCAAGTTCAACGACCATCTGCGCGCGTGGCAACAAGGGCAAGGAATTGAACGCAAAGAAATGGTATTACAAGAATGGTGGCGCTCAGGTTGGACCCACCGGCGCGGCTCTTCTCCCGAATCCGGGTACAGGCCGCTTGACCCTGATTCGTCCGAATATCAACAACGTCGGCGAAGAACTCTATGCCCAGGCGGCATTTGATGCTGTCAACGGTTTACAGGCCGGCAACGATGCGGTAAAGAAAGTCATCCATCCGAAATGGAAAGATGTATTGAAGGCCCTCTACAAAAAGGGAAAGACCGGAGCTATCCTGAATATCGGAAATCCGTTCTGTCTGAACATCCTGGCCGGCAAGCCGGTCACCAAGATTCAGAAAGCCACATCACCCGATAAGTTCGTGCAGGTGAAAGGCGATTTGAACTACGGTAACCGTTTGTATGCTGAGCTCATCGCATTGAAGGTCAACATTGCGTCAAGCGCGAAGGCGAAGACCCAGCAGGGCTTCGGCGGATTAGTGTTCAACGATCCGAACGACCCGACCAATCCGTACAATGGCCAGACTATTCAGCAGATTTCCGATAAGGCCGATATGGTCATCTCCTGCGATACATTGGGCGGTTTAAAGGGAAGCTATACGATGTCAGATCTCGAGCTGTTGATTCGCCGCTTGAACCGTGAGTTCAACGGAGTATTCGATACACTCGGCTTCGGTGCGCCGACAGGCCCGAAACCTGCGGGCGGAACAGTCGCGACAGGCGTGAAAGCCTTAG
>CAZFXS010000011.1:0-101631 GCA_964523395.1 uncultured Chlorobiaceae bacterium
AGAGCAGCGGTCTCCAAAACCGCAGGTTGGGGGTTCAAGTCCCTCCTGACGTGCAAGGTTTTGAACCGTCGAATGTAAAAGGAAAAACGATGAAAGAGAAAATAATTGAGTTCTTCACCGATGTGGTGAAAGAAATGAAAAAAGTAACCTGGCCCAAGCCGGAGGAACTCCGCGAATCGACACTGATTGTCCTGGTCGTTTGCGGCGTGATTGCCCTCTTTGTTTTTGGTGCCGACTGGGTTGTCAGCAACGTTCTCAAAGTTATACAATGAGGATGACGTCGGTGACTACTCAAACAAACCAGCTTCGTTGGTATGCGATCCGGACCTATTCCGGTCACGAAAATAAAGTTAAGGCGCATATTGAAAACGAAGTAAAGCTTGCCCAATGGGAATCCCGGATCGCTTCGGTTATGGTTCCTTCTGAAAAGATTATTGAGGTGAAAGAGGGCAAGAAAAAAAGCAAGACGAAGACCTTTTTTCCGGGATATATTCTCGTTGAAGCTATTCTCGATAAAGAGACAAAATATCTCATACTTAATACGCCGAGCGTTATCAGTTTTGTAGGTCCTCACGGTGAACCCGTACCTCTCCGCATTGATGAAGTACGTCGGCTTATCGGCAGGATGGAAGAGAGAAAAGATGTCGAGGTGATGGAAGTTCCGTTCCATGTCGGCGAACCGGTCAAGGTTATTGATGGTCCGTTCAACAATTTTACCGGTTTTGTTCAGGATGTCAACGAAGAAAAAATGAAGCTCAAGGTTATGGTCAGTATTTTCGGGCGCAAGACGCCTGTGGAACTCGATTTTAACCAGGTGAAAACTGAAAAATAATTTATTTCGTAAGGTAGAACAGTCATGAAAAAAATTACAGGATACATTAAACTCCAGATTCCCGCAGGCCAGGCAAATCCTGCTCCCCCGATTGGTCCCGCGCTCGGTCAAAAGGGCGTCAACATTATGGAGTTCTGTAAACAATTCAATGCGAAAACACAGGACAAGCAGGGACTTATTATTCCTGTTGTTATCACGGTGTTTTCGGATAAGTCATTTACGTTTATAACAAAAACTCCTCCTGCTGCGGTATTACTTACTAAGGCGGCAAAAGTGGAGAAGGGCTCCGGCGAACCGAACAGAAATAAAGTCGGGAAAGTTACCAAGAAGCAGGTTCGTGAAATCGCTGAAATGAAAATGCCCGATCTTAACGCAAATGATATCGATGCCGCCATGCAGATGATTGCGGGGACGGCACGCAGTATGGGTATTACAGTAGAAGAATAATCGTTCACGTGGGAGTCCCGCTCTGCGGGACGCTTGCACCACATTTATGAGGATCGTTCAGTATGAAACAGAGTAAGAGATTTGTCGCTGCATCGAAAAAAGTTGACCCGAAAAAAACATATACAATTGATGAGGCGGTAGCGCGTGTAAAAGAGACTGCGACAGCAAAATTCAACGAGTCAGTTGATATCGCTGTCAGGCTCGGAGTTGATCCCAAAAAAGCAGATCAGGCTATTCGCGGCACAGTCGCATTGCCTCATGGCATTGGTAAGGAAGTACGTGTACTTGTTATTGCCAAGTCGCCAAAAGATGAAGAAGCAAAAGCGGCCGGTGCCGATCATGCCGGGTTTCAGGACTATCTTCAGAAAATTCAACAGGGATGGGCAGATATCGATGTCATTATCGCAACACCTGACGTCATGGGTGAACTTGGTAAACTCGGTAAAGTCCTCGGTCCCCGCGGTCTGATGCCGAATCCGAAAAGCGGAACAGTCACCGCCGACGTCGCGAAAGCAGTCAAGGAAGTAAAAGCAGGAAAGATTGAATTCCGTGTCGATAAGGCGGGAATTCTTCACGCAACAGTCGGGAAGGCTGCCTTTGATGCGCCGAAACTGGTTGACAACATCAACGCGTTTCTGGCAACAGTAGTCCGTTCCAAACCGGCGACGTCAAAGGGTCAATATATAAAGAGCATTTGTCTTTCCAGCACGATGGGTCCTGGTGTTCATATTGACCGGACTGCGGCCGGAGCACATTAACAAAGAATATTACGCACACTAAACAGCTACGTTTTCTGCCTTGCGCAAGTGAGGGCTTCTCAGAAAACATATCTTAAATCACGAGGTAATCATGAAACGTTCTGAAAAAGAACAGATCATTGCAGAGGTAAAGGAAAAGATCGAGCGCGCGAAAGGATTGTACTTTTCCGACTTTACGGGCATCACGGTTGAGCAGATTACAGAGCTCCGCCGCGAATTCCGCAAGTCGAATATCGACTATCAGGTCGTGAAAAATACTCTTGCTCGTAAAGCTCTCGAAAGCGTTACCGGATACGATACGATTCTCGACAAACTCGTTCGTCCCACCGGCATTGCTTTCGGTTATGATGATCCGATTGCTCCCGCGAAAATTATTAAGAAGTTCCGTGAAAAGAACGAGAAATTAACACTGAAGATCTGCGTTATTGAAAAGCAGGTCTTTGATGGTAAACAACTCGATGAGATCGCGAAACTTCCGACCCGCGGAGAGATCATTGCCAGCATTTTGGGAAGCATACAAGCCCCCGCTTCCGGTATTGTCGGATCAATCAATGCGGTCATGCGCGATCTTGTCAGCGTTATCGATGCAATTGAAAAGAAGAAAGCGGCATAACAGCTGTTTTCGTATTACTAGTCAACAAAAGTCTATTAAGGAGAAATACAATGTCAGCAGTAGCAGAAATAGTCGAAAAAATTGAGAAGCTTACGCTTCTCGAAGCCTCAGAATTAAAGAAAGCCCTTGAGGAGAAGTTTGGTGTGACGGCAGCGGCCCCGATGATGATGGCGGGCGGCATGATGCCGGCAGGCGGCGGCGCAGCTCCCGCGGCAGAAGCACAGACTGAATTCACGGTTGTTCTGAAAAGCGGCGGAGCTCAGAAAATCAATGTCATTAAGGTTGTCCGTGCAGCGACCGGTCTTGGTCTGAAAGAAGCCAAGGATCTCGTCGATGGCGCACCCAAGACTGTAAAAGAAGGATTGGGCAAGGATGACGCTGAAAAATTAAAGAAAGAACTTGAAGAAGCAGGCGCGCAGGTCGAGCTGAAGTAATCGACCCGTAATGCCAGGGATATAACTCCCGGTCTTTCTTAATTTTTCTCGTTTTACTCATTAATGATCATCAAATTCAAAAGGTAAAATTGAAATCAGCGCCGGTAATCAGTGTAACAACTGATTATCGGTTTGCTGTTTTCATTACAGCGAGATTGTACTATCGGTTTTTTTTGATTCACATGAAGCGACTCGGGATCTTTTGCAAATACCATTCCCGACAGAAGTTGATACGATAATGATTTTGTAAACAACAAAGGTGAAGCAGTTGAAAACACAATCCAGTCAGACTAACGGCCGTATATCGTTCGGCAAAATTCCTCCGATTGTTGAATACCCCGATTTGCTGAATGTGCAGATCGAATCATGGGAAAGTTTTTTGCAGGCGAATATTCCCCCGGAAAAACGTGAGAATAAGGGACTTCAACAAATCTTTAAGATGAATTTTCCCATTACTGATGCCCGCGAAAATTATATACTTGAGTTCGTGGAATATTATGTGGAGAAGCCGAAATATTCCGTCATCGAATGCCAGGAGCGCGGATTAACATATGCCGTTCCGCTGAAGGCGAAAGTGCGTCTCTCAACCAAAAGCGACGACGGCAAGAGTTATGTTGATACTGTTGAGCAGGAAGTCTATCTCGGTAATCTTCCCATGATGACGCATCGCGGAACATACATTATCAATGGTGCGGAACGCGTTGTGGTGAGTCAGTTGCACCGTTCACCGGGCGTATTCTTTGATGAGTCTGTTCACCCGAACGGCATGTCGATTTATTCTGCGAGAGTTATTCCGTTCCGCGGGTCGTGGGTGGAGTTTACCACCGATATCAGCAATGTCATGTACGTGTATATCGACCGGAAAAAGAAATTTCCCGTAACGACGCTTCTTCGCGCACTGGGATATTCATCGGATGATGAAATTCTCCACCTTTTTAACCTCGTCGAAGAAGTTGATCCTCACAAGGTCAATCTTAAAGATTATATCGACAGGATTGTTTGCAGTGATGTGTTTGATAAAAAGACCGGTGAGGTTTTTATCAATAAAGACACGCAGTTCACTGAAGAATTAATGAAAAAAGTAAAGAAATCGGAAATTAAAAAGATTCGATTTCTGAAATATGAAGGCGTTGGTGAAAGCTCCGTCATTGCCAATACCATCCAGAAAGATATCGCGCGGTCGGACGAAGAGGCACTCAATGCTATTTATCAGCAACTTCGCTCCGGTGAAGCTCCCGATCTTGAAACAGCAAAAAATCTTCTCGAACGTTTATTCTTCAACGAAAAACGCTACGACCTCGGTGATGTCGGCCGTTATCGTATGAACGCGAAGCTGGCATTGAATATTCCGGTTTCGACCACGACCCTGACAAAAGACGATATCATCGCGATCATAAATTATCTCATCGACCTCCAACAGGGAAAGAAAACTGTCGACGATATTGATCACCTTGGCAACCGCCGTGTTCGTACAGTGGGCGAACAGATTGGACAGCAATTTAACATCGGGCTTGCGCGTATGGCACGAACCATCCGCGAGCGTTTAAGCCTTCGTGACCAGGAACGATTAGCACCACAAGATCTCGTGAATGCGCGAACGATTACAAGTGTCATCAACGCGTTCTTTGGAACAAATCAGCTTTCACAGTTCATGGATCAGACGAACCCCCTGGCGGAAATCACGCACAAGCGCCGTATGTCTGCCCTTGGTCCGGGCGGTCTTACCCGTGAACGTGCAGGCTTCGAGGTACGTGACGTTCACTATACACATTATGGTCGTCTCTGCCCGATTGAAACGCCTGAAGGCCCGAACATCGGATTGATTTCATCTCTTTGCATTCACGCTCACGTGAATTCTTTCGGATTCATCGAAACACCGTACCGCAAAGTGAAAAACGGAAAAGTGATGGATGAACTCGAGTATCTGACAGCAGAGAAAGAGGACGTTCATACCATCGCACAGGCAAATGCCTCTGTCGATGACAAAGGAAAATTCCAGTCTGATAAAATAAAGGCACGTTTGCAGAGCGATTATGCTCTTGTGAAACCTGAAGAAGTGCAGTACTTCGATGTTGCGCCGAGCCAGATTGTAAGCGCGGCGGCGGCATTGATTCCGTTTCTCGAACACGACGACGCAAACCGCGCGCTCATGGGTTCAAACATGCAGCGCCAGGCCGTGCCGCTCCTTCGGCCCGAAGCTCCTATTGTGGGAACAGGCCTCGAAGACAAAATCGCGCGTGATGCCAGAACAATGATTATCGCTGAACGTAACGGCATCGTCGAGTACATCGATTCCAACGTGATTATTGTGAACTATGATATCGATGAATCGAGCATTGAAGCGTTGGTGAGTTTTGATGATAAAAAGCGTGTGGAATATCAGCTCGTAAAATTTTTCCGGACGAACCAGGATACAGCAATCAATCAGCGGGCTATTGTAAAGCCCGGACAGCGTGTTAAAAAAGGCGAGATCCTTGCCGATGGTTGCGCCACAGATAAAGGCGAGCTTGCCCTCGGACGCAATATTTTGGTAGCATTCATGCCGTGGCGCGGATATAACTTCGAAGACGCCATTGTCGTAAATGAACGTTCCGTCGCAGAAGACGTATTTACTTCACTTCATATTGAAGAATTCGAGCTTCAGGTACGCGACACGAAACGCGGTGAAGAAGAATTGACGCGCGAAATTCCCAACGTCAGCGAAGATGCCGTAAAAGATCTCGACGAAAACGGTGTCATTCGTGTCGGTGCTGAAGTGATGGAAGGCGACATCCTGATTGGTAAGATTACACCGAAGGGTGAAACAGAATCAACTCCGGAAGAAAAACTGCTGAAAGCTATCTTTGGCGAAAAAGCCGGCGATGTGAAAGACGCATCTCTCAAAGCTCCGCCGGGAATGAAAGGCATTGTTATCTCCACTAAACTGTTCAGCAGAAAGAAGAAAGATTCTGAATCCAAAAAAGAAGATAAACGCTTAAGTGAACAACTTGACCGTGCGCATAAAAAGGCGTTGAAAGAGAATGGGGAAAAACTTGCCAAGAAGCTCGGCTTGCTTCTTGACGGAGAAAAATCCACCGGTATCAGAAATAACGACGGCGAATTGGTTGCCCGCGGCGGTACAATACTGAAGGCCGACTTCTTCCTGTCTGTTGAGGAGCTTGAAAACCTTAACCCGAAACAGGACTGGGTGGAAGACAAAAAGAAGAACAGCCTCATTGTGCGGATTTATGAGAACTTCAACCAAAAACAAAATGACATTGAAGAGTACTTTAAGCACGAAAAAACGAAAATCGTGCTTGGCGATGAATTGCCGTCGGGTATAGTCCAGTTGGCAAAAGTCTATGTTGCCAAGAAGAGAAAGCTGTCTGTGGGAGATAAGATGGCAGGCCGCCATGGTAACAAAGGTGTTGTCGCGAAGATTGTCCCGCAGGAAGATATGCCGTTCCTGCCCGACGGTACGCCTGTTGATATGGTGCTCAATCCGTTAGGCGTGCCCTCTAGAATGAACCTCGGCCAGCTCTTTGAAACAGCGCTGGGCTGGGCGGGAAGAAAACTTGGCGTGAAGTATTCCACACCTATCTTCGATGGCGCGTCGTGGGAAGAAGTAGCGAAAGAAATGGAAAAGGCGGGACTGAATACAAATTCAAAAACAGTTCTGTTTGACGGCCGTACGGGTGAGCGTTTTGACCAGGAAGTGACTGTTGGCCAGATTTATATGATGAAACTTTCGCATCTGGTTGACGATAAGATTCACGCCCGTTCCATCGGACCGTACTCCCTTATTACGCAGCAGCCGCTTGGCGGAAAAGCCCAGTTCGGCGGCCAGCGTTTCGGAGAAATGGAAGTGTGGGCGCTTGAAGCATACGGTGCAGCAAATATTTTGCAGGAAATTCTTACTGTGAAGAGTGATGACGTGTATGGACGTGCGAAACTGTATGAATCGATAGTGAAGGGTGACAACTTGCCCGAACCCAATGTGCCGGAATCATTTAACGTTCTTGTCCGCGAACTCATGGGTCTCGGTTTAGATCTTAAGATTGAATAATAATGGAGTGATCGAATGGCTTTTACATCACACGAACAGATTATCAAGAAAAACTTTTCCAAGATCACGATTACGCTGGCGTCTTCGGATTTGATTCTTTCCCGTTCTCACGGTGAAGTGACCAAACCGGAGACGATCAATTACCGTTCGTTCCGGCCGGAGAAAGATGGACTCTTCTGCGAGAAAATCTTCGGACCGGTCCGCGACTGGGAATGTCATTGCGGAAAGTACAAACGCATCCGATACAAGGGCATTATCTGCGACCGGTGCGGCGTTGAAGTAACCCAAAAAAGCGTTCGCCGTGAACGGATGGGGCACATTTCTCTCGCTGTTCCTATCGTGCATATCTGGTATTTCAAGTCGGCGCCTTCCAAGATCGGGAACGTTCTTGGATTAAGCGGGAAAGATATGGAACGCATCATCTATTACGAATCATACGTGGTGGTACAGCCCGGTACAACCGGATTGCATCGGATGGATCTTCTTTCCGAAGAGCAATACTACGATGTTCTCGCGTCATTGCCCGAAAAGAATCAGGATCTTGACGATACCGATGAAAAGAAATTTGTCGCTAAGATCGGCGGTGAAGCTGTAAAAGAACTGTTGAAACGGATTGACATCGAATCATTGGGGGCGGAACTTCGTGTCGGTGCCAAGGAAGAAACATCGGTTCAAAAGAAATTAGAGACGTTGAAGCGTCTTCGTGTTGTGGAAGCATTCCGTGAACGGGAAAACGGCCCGGCGAATAAACCGGAGTGGATGGTGCTTGATGTCATTCCAGTCATTCCGCCGGAACTCAGACCGCTCGTACCCCTTGAAGGCGGACGATTTGCAACATCGGATCTTAACGATCTGTATCGCCGCGTTATAATCCGCAACAACCGTCTGAAGCGGTTAATCGAGATTAAAGCGCCGGAAGTTATTCTCCGCAACGAAAAGAGAATGCTTCAGGAAGCAGTGGATTCATTGTTTGACAATTCACGCCGTGTAAACGCAGTGCGTTCAGACAATAATCGCGCGTTGAAATCGCTTTCCGATATGTTGAAAGGAAAGCAGGGCCGATTCCGTCAGAACTTGCTCGGAAAGCGTGTCGATTACTCCGGCCGTTCAGTCATCGTGGTCGGTCCTGAGCTCAAACTTCATGAATGCGGCTTGCCGAAAGATATGGCTGTGGAATTATTCAAGCCTTTTATCATCAGAAAGCTTATCGAGCGCGGACTGGTTAAAACAGTAAAAAGCGCAAAAAAGATGGTGGATAAGAAAGGCCCTGAAGTTTGGGAAATTCTGGAAAATATTATCGATGGGCATCCGGTGATGCTGAACCGTGCTCCAACACTTCACCGTCTCGGCATTCAAGCATTTCAACCGGTCTTGGTGGAAGGAAAAGCTATCCGGGTTCATCCTATGGTCTGTACCGCATTTAACGCCGACTTTGACGGCGATCAGATGGCTGTTCACGTACCTCTATCATATGATGCTCAGTTGGAAGCACGCGTGTTGATGCTTTCGAGTCACAATATTCTATCGCCCTCAAACGGAGCGCCCATTGTTCATCCTACACAGGATCAGGTTCTTGGTTGTTACTATTTGACGAAATCAAAAGGCGGTGATTTTGGCGAAGGAAAACGCTTTGCTTCCCCTGAAGAAGTAATCATCGCCTATAACGCCGCATCGGTTGGTCTCCATGCGAAAATTAAAGTCCGCATTGATGGAAAATTAATTGAAACCACAACCGGGCGAGTTATCTTCAATCAGATTGTTCCGAAGCAGATGGGGTTCATCAATGAATTGCTGAACAAGAAACGATTGACGCAAATTGTGCAAGCCGTATTTCGTGCCTGCGGAAATCTGCAGACTGCCGAATTTCTTGATAATTTGAAAGAGCTTGGTTTTACGTACGCTACAAAAGGCGGACTCTCTGTTAGTGTTGAAGACGTTATCATTCCGAAAGAAAAAGAAGAAGTAATTTCTAAAGCGGAAAAAGATGTCGATAATGTCCAGAACCAGTATTACAGAGGCTTCATTACTAATGGAGAACGGTACAATAAGGTCATTGATATCTGGACACGCGCGACAAACAAAGTTGCAGAAAGACTTTTTGATGCATTGCAGCACGCCCGTGATGGATTTAACTCACTCTATATGATGGTTGACTCAGGCGCAAGAGGTTCCAAAGAGCAGGTGCGTCAGCTTGCAGGCATGCGCGGACTCATGGCGAAGCCCCAGAAGAGTTTATCCGGTGCGACAGGCGAATTGATTGAAAACCCGATCATCGCGAATTTCCGAGAGGGTCTTTCAATTCTTGAATACTTCATCTCAACACACGGTGCCAGAAAAGGTCTTGCCGATACCGCACTGAAAACTGCGGATGCGGGATACCTTACACGCCGGCTTGTTGACGTTGCGCAGGACGCAATTATCTCTATTAACGATTGTGGTACTATTCGCGGTGTGTTAACGGGTGCGTTAAAAGAAGGCGAAGACGTGAAAGAACCGTTGGCCGAGAGAATTTTAGGTCGCGTTTCTGTTCGAGACGTGGTTGATCCTCTTACAAGAAAGACACTGGTTCGTGCCGGAGAGGAAATTGATGAGAAGAAAGCAACTGCGATAGCCGAAACGTCAATTGAGGCGGTGGAAATCCGTTCGGTTCTTACGTGTGAAGCAAAGCGCGGTGTCTGTGCCAAGTGTTACGGCAGAAACCTTACCACTTCAAAGATTGTCGAGGTAGGAGAGCCTGTCGGAATTTTGGCAGCTCAATCCATCGGCGAACCGGGCACACAGCTTACATTGCGTACGTTCCATACCGGCGGTACGGCAAGCTTAATCGCGACACAGTCGCAAATTATTTCGAAATTTGACGGTAAAGTTAAATACGAAGGGATTAAATTTCTTAAGCAAGCAGATGGCGACGGAAAACTTGTCGTTCTTGGCCGTAGCGGTGTTGTTAATATTTTCGACAGCGACAACCGTATTTTAACAAAGTATGATGTTCCCTATGGCGCAACAATGCTTGTTGCTGATAAGGCCCCCGTAAAAAGAGGAGAAATTATTTACGAATGGGATCCTTACAATGCTGTTATTATTTCGGAACATCCCGGTGTTATTAAGTATCAGGATCTAAAAGAGAACATCACGTACCGTGAAGAACCTGATGAGCAGACGGGACATATCCAGAAAGTTGTCATTGATTCACGCGATCGTACGCTGAGTCCGACAATTAATATTATGAATGCCCAGGGAACTAAAGTAGGAAGTTATATTATTCCCACGAGAGCTCATATGGTTGTCAACGATGGCGAAGAAGTGCAAGCAGGGACTGTCCTTGTTAAAATTCCTCGTGACAGCGGAAAAACCCGCGATATCACCGGCGGTTTACCACGTGTAACGGAGTTGTTCGAAGCACGTAGTCCTGCAGATCCTGCAATTGTATCTGAAATCGACGGAGTGGTTAAATTCGGCGAGCAAAAGCGCGGTTCGCGAGAAGTCTTTGTCAAGAGTCATGATGGTACTGATGAGCGCCGATATCTTCTCCCGATGGGTAAACATATTCTTGCTCAGGAAAATGACGTGATCCGGTCAGGAGAGCGGCTTTCTGATGGTGCGATTGATCCGCATGACATCCTCCGTATTAAAGGTGTCGGTATGGTTCAGGAATATCTTGTTAATGAAATCCAGGAAGTGTATCGTATGCAGGGTGTGAAAATCAATGATAAACATATTGAAGTCATTGTCCGTCAGATGATGCAGAAGGTGCGCGTTGTCGATGCCGGCGATACCCGGTTCCTTGAAGATGACTATGTTGATATACAGGCGATTAATCATGAGAATGAAGTCCTGAAAGATCAGGTTATTATCACGAATAAAGGTGATTCAAAACTAAAGAATGGTCAGCTTGTATCCAAGAAGAAAGTCAGGGAATTTAACACTGAGCTAAGAAAGAAAACCAAAAAGGTAGCGGAGTTCCGCGACGCGGAACCTGCAACTTCAGAACCTATTCTGTTGGGAATTACACAAGCATCGCTTTCAACGGATAGCTTTATTTCAGCTGCTTCCTTCCAGGAAACAACAAAGGTATTGACTGATGCTGCAATCGAAGGTAAAGTGGACCATCTTCTTGGATTGAAAGAGAATGTTATTATGGGACATCTCATTCCTGCGGGAACTGGCATCAAGAAGTTCCGCAATATCATTGTGATACCAAAAGAAGATACAACTTCGTTTGACCTTGGAACATTACAACAAGAAGAAGAGCAGACGGAAAAGAAAAAGCTTCGCAGGAAAGAAAAAACCACATCGTAAGCGCTGTTTTTATACTGAAAAAAATATCATTTAGCAGTAAATAACTGTTGACAAATCACTATAAAATTCATATATTTGTAGGCTTTATTGAAAAACAGGAGTTTTAGGTTTGCCCACGATTAATCAACTCGTTCGCTTTAGCCGCGAAAAAGTCACTTGGAAGAGCAAAGCCCCTGCGTTACAGCAATCCCCTCAAAAACGAGGAGTTTGCACCAGGGTCTATACAACTACGCCAAAAAAGCCAAATTCTGCGCTTCGTAAGGTTGCCAGAGTTCGGCTAACCAATAGTATTGAGGTAACGGCGTACATCCCCGGAGAGGGTCATAATCTTCAGGAGCACTCTATTGTGCTTATCCGTGGTGGAAGAGTAAAGGACCTTCCGGGCGTCAGGTACCATATTGTTCGTGGTACACTTGATACAGCGGGCGTTACAGACCGCAAGCAGGGAAGATCCAAATACGGTGCCAAAAGGCCCAAATAAGAAATTATGAGAAAAAAGACAGCTTCACGCAGAATTATAACGCCAGACCCTAAATTTAACGACCTGTTGGTTGCTAAATTTATTAACAGTGTTTTGAAGAGTGGAAAGAAACACCGTGCCCGCAAGATTATTTATGATGCTCTCAATATTATCGAACAGAAGAGCAAGAATCCCGGCCTGGATGTTTTCAAGAAAGCAGTTGGAAATGTGAAGCCGTTATTGGAGATCAGGGCTCGCCGCGTTGGCGGTGCCACATATCAGATTCCGACTGAAGTTCGTTCAGACCGCAGTATAGCGTTGGCTATACGCTGGCTCATTACTTACGCCAGCGAACGAAAAGACAAGTCAATGTCACAGAAACTCGCATCAGAGTTTCTCGCGGCTTCCAATAACGAAGGAAGCGCTGTTAAGAAGAAAGAAGACACGCATAAAATGGCAGAAGCAAACAAAGCGTTTGCTCACTTTAAATGGTAATGAAAAATTTTGATTAGACTTATTTGATTCGGTAACGATACTTATGCCAAGAACATATCCCTTAGAACGAACAAGAAATATCGGTATCATGGCTCACATTGATGCCGGCAAAACAACTACGACTGAACGTATTTTGTTTTATACCGGTGTATTACACCGTATGGGTGAAGTGCATGACGGCGCAGCAACCATGGACTGGATGGAACAGGAAAAAGAACGCGGTATTACGATTACCAGCGCGGCAACTACCTGCTTCTGGAATAACCATCGTGTCAATATTATTGATACACCCGGCCACGTCGATTTTACCGTAGAAGTTGAGCGCTCACTCAGAGTATTAGATGGAGCCGTTGCATTATTTTGCGCGGTAGGTGGTGTAGAACCCCAATCTGAAACAGTATGGCGGCAGGCTGATAAGTACGGCGTCCCCCGTCTGGCGTTTGTGAACAAAATGGACCGCGTCGGTGCGGACTTTTTCAATTGCATAGCAATGATGAAAAGCCGTCTTGGTGCTAATGCCGTTCCGATTCAGATCCCGGTGGGTGAGGGAGATATGTTCTCCGGCATCATCGATCTGATTACCATGAAGGCGCGGATTTTCCATGAAGGTTCTGCCGGTACGACTTGGGATGATCTTGAGATTCCTCATGATCTTCAGGCCCTTGCCCAGGAATACAGAACAAAGATGCTTGAAGCGGTTTCTGATGAAGATGATACGCTGTTGGAAAAATATCTTGAAGGCAAAGAAATTTCTCCCGTTGAAATCAAAAAAGTTCTTCGTCGCGCATGTTTGAAAGTAAGCATTATTCCCGTGCTTTGCGGTTCATCCTTTAAGAATAAGGGTGTTCAGATGCTGCTCGATGGTGTTATTGATTTTCTCCCGTCACCGATTGATATCACAAACGGTGAACTTTCAGGACATCATCTGAATATGAAGGATCACATTGTCCGCAAGGTCAATGATTCTGAGAAATTTACGGCGCTCGCGTTCAAAATTATGACCGATCCGTATGTCGGCAAACTAACGTTCTTCCGGGTGTATTCCGGAACTGTGAAAACAGGATCATACATTTTTAATTCAATATCCGGTAAACGCGAACGCGTCGGCCGCTTATTGCGCATGCACGCGAATCATCGTGAAGACATCGATGAAGCATACAGCGGCGATATTTGCGCTGTTGTCGGTTTGAAATTTACCCGCACGGGTGACACATTGTGCGATGAGAACGACCCGATTGTTCTCGAGAAGATGGAATTTCCTGATCCGGTTATTTCCGTGGCGATTGAACCCAAGACAAAGGCTGATCAGGAAAAAATGGGTGAAGCTCTGTCAAAATTGGCGGAAGAAGATCCTACATTTAAAGTATCATCAAACGAAGAAACAGGCCAGACAATTATCAGCGGCATGGGTGAGTTGCACCTTGAGATTATTATCGACCGTATGAAACGCGAGTTCCGCGTCGAAGCGAATGTTGGTAAACCCCAGGTTGCGTACAAAGAGACCATCCGTAAGAAGGTTGAGCAGGAAGGTAAGTTTGTTCGTCAGTCAGGTGGCCGCGGTCAGTTTGGTCATGTCTGGATCACCCTTGAGCCGAATGAAAAAGGCAAAGGTTATGAATTTGAAAACGCCATCGTTGGCGGTGCGATTCCGAAGGAATATATTAATCCTGTGTCTGCCGGAATTGTTGAAGCCATGCGCAATGGTGTTCTCGCCGGCTATCCGGTTGAAGACGTGAAAGTGAAATTGTTTGACGGCTCATATCACGATGTCGATTCATCCGAAATGGCTTTCAAAATTGCAGGCTCCATGGCATTCAAGGAAGCCGCAAAGAAAGCAAGTCCGGTTCTTCTTGAACCGATTATGGATGTCGAAGTCGTAACGCCGGAAGAGTACATGGGTGATGTTATGGGCGACCTGAGCTCACGCCGTGGCAAGATCGAAGGCCTTACAGCGAGAAAAGATGCTCAGGTAATCAAAGCAAAAGTACCGCTTTCGGAAATGTTTGGGTATTCGACACAGTTGCGGTCGATGACGCAAGGTCGCGCTATCTATACGATGCAATTTGCGTTTTATGAAGAAGTGCCGCAGAGTGTTTCCGACCAGATTATCGAAAAAGTTAAAGGCAAAGAAACAGTCGCTGCTTAATAAATCAATTTGAAATTAAACGTAACATCCTGTAAGCATTAAGGAGATTCAGCAATGGCAAAAGAAAAATTTAACCGAGATAAACCCCACGTCAACGTTGGCACGATTGGTCATATCGATCATGGTAAGACCACATTGACCGCCGCCATTACCATGGCGCTTGCGAAAAAAGGACTTTCTCAGGTTCGTACTTTCGATAGTATCGACAACGCTCCTGAAGAAAGAGAGCGCGGTATTACGATTGCCGTTGCTCACGTCGAGTATCAGACAGATAAACGTCACTACGCGCACGTTGACTGTCCCGGTCACGCCGACTATATCAAGAACATGATCACCGGTGCGGCTCAAATGGACGGCGCGATTCTTGTTGTTGCCGCCAATGACGGTCCGATGCCTCAGACAAGAGAGCATATTCTTCTTGCGCGTCAGGTCGGCGTACCACGTATCGTTGTGTTCATGAACAAAGTCGACATGGTCGATGATCCGGAACTGATTGAATTAGTTGAAATGGAAATGCGTGATCTTCTCAAGAAATACGAATTCCCCGGTGATGAGATTCCCATCGTTCGTGGCAGTGCGTTGAAAGCGCTTGAACGCGCGACAGACCCGAGCTCCAAACCGGATGATCCGGCGTTTAAACCTATCTTCGAATTGATGGATGCGGTTGACAGCTACATTCCGCTTCCGAAGCGTGATGTTGATAAACCGTTCTTGATGCCGGTTGAAGACGTATTCTCAATTACCGGCCGTGGCACAGTAGGAACAGGCCGCGTTGAACGCGGACGCGCGAAAGTCGGTGATGAAGTTGAAGTGATCGGACTTGGCGCTCACAAGAAGACTGTTATTACCGGCGCGGAAATGTTCCGGAAAGAGCTTGACGAAGTGCAGGCCGGTGACAATGCCGGTATGTTGCTCCGCGGTGTAGAAAAGAATGAGTTGGAGCGAGGTATGGTTATCGCGAAACCCGGTACCATTACCCCTCATAAGAAATTCGTTGCTCAGGTTTACATCCTGAAAAAAGAAGAAGGCGGCCGTCATACGCCGTTCTTCACCGGTTATCGCCCCCAGTTCTACTTCCGTACAACGGACGTCACCGGTGTCGCAACACTTCCCTCCGGTACAGAAATGGTGATGCCCGGTGACAACGTCGATAATATCAGTGTTGAGTTGATCACCAACATCGCCATGGAAGAAGGACTGAAGTTCGCTATCCGTGAAGGCGGACATACAGTCGGTGCAGGTGTTGTTACGAAGATTCTTGAATAAGACATAGTTAATCGAAGGAACGTTCCCCGTGGCTGGACAGAAGATACGCATAAAATTAAAGTCGTACGATCACGCACTGATTGATAAATCGGCTGAGAAGATCATCAAGACCGTGAAATCAACCGGTGCTGTGGTATCCGGCCCAATTCCGCTTCCTACGAAACGGACGCTCTATACGGTATTGCGTTCGCCGAATGTGGATAAAAAGTCCCGCGAACAATTTGAAATGCGTTCCCACAAGCGCCTAATCGACATACTCAACTCGTCCAACAAAACAGTTGATTCGTTGATGAAGCTCGAGCTTCCTGCTGGCGTCGATGTGGAAATAAAGGTCTGACGACCTGTTGTTCCTCTCTTAATTATTAACGTGTCCTGAAGCCTCCACAAAACGCTCTCAGGCTACATGAACATTATTTACAGAAATACACAATGACTGGAATTCTTGGTAAAAAAATAGGCATGACCAGCATCTTTGATGAGAAAGGTGAAGCACTTCCCTGTACCGTCATCGAAGCAGGCCCCTGTTTCGTCGCCCAAATTAAAACAAAAGAAAAAGATGGTTATGAAGCTCTTCAGATCGGTTTTGAAGAAAAGAAAGAGCGTCTCATTAATAAACCGTTACTTGGGCATTTTAAGAAAGCTAATATCTCCGGAAAACGTTTCCTCCGTGAATTCCGCGATGTTGATATTTCAAAATATCAGCTTGGCGCGGAGATTCGCGTTGATTCACTATTTGCAAAAGGTGACATAGTTTCCGTTCAGGGGAAATCAAAAGGCCGTGGTTTCCAGGGTGTCGTGAAGCGGCATCATTTCGGCGGTGGTGTGCAGACACACGGTCAAAGCGACAGAATGCGGGCTCCCGGATCTATCGGGTCCAGTTCGTATCCTTCAAGGGTGTTTAAAGGGATGCGGATGGCAGGCAGAATGGGCGGGGAAAAAGTAACGGTGAAGAATCTCCGTGTCGTTCAGATTATTCCTGAATCGAATTTAATTCTTATTCTTGGTTCAGTTCCCGGCTATAACAATAGCTATGTTGAAATACACAAGGAACGGTAAGTACAGATTATGGAACTCGACATTTATACAAAAAGCGGTAAGCAGAGCGGCCAGAAAATAAAGTTGTCCGCCGAAATTTTTGAAGTTGAACCGAATGATCACGCTATTTATCAGGCGGTGGTGGTTTATCTTGCCAATCAACGGCAGGGTACGCACAAAACCAAAACTTACGGTGAAGTAAGCGGCAGCGGCAAAAAACTCTGGAAACAGAAACATACCGGCCGCGCCCGAATAGGCGCTGTGCGTTCACCGTTATGGAAAGGCGGCGGAACAATTTTCGGACCCATGCCCCGTGATTATTCGATGAAGCTTCCACAGCAAGTAAAACAGCTCGCGAGAAAGTCTGCATTGAGCCATAAAGCGAAAGACGCCGCTATCAAGGTTGTCGAAGATTTTTCGTTTGACAAACCAATGACAAAAGAGATGGCATCGATTATCAAAGCCCTCGAGCTTTCCGGAAAGAAAACACTGATGCTGGTGCCGAAAATTGACCAGAATGTGTGGAAATCAGGCAGAAACATTCACGCATTCAGTGTCCTTGAAGCATCAAAAGCTTCCACGTACGAAATTCTCAACAATCAGGTTCTTCTGATTCAAAAGAGCGCTGTCGAAGCACTGGAAAAAACTTTTAACTAAAGTATAGAGTATGACTGGAATTATTTATCGCCCAATTGTGACCGAAAAGATGTCCGCTCTTCAGGAGAAAGGACTCTATGCGTTTGAAGTCGATGTTCATGCGAATAAAATCGATATCGCACGTGCTATTACGAAGAAATTCAATGTTTCCGTTGTTAATGTCCGTACGATGAATTACAAAGGGAAAACAAAATCGCAGATGACGCGGCGCGGTAAATTCGCCGGTAAGACATCGCACTTCAAAAAAGCAATTGTTACGCTGAAGGAAGGCGATAAAATCAATTTGTTTGAAAACGTTTAAGCTGAGAAGCATTTATGGCATTACGAAAAATTAAACCTGTTACCGCCGGCACCCGATGGATGTCTGTTCCGACCTTTGATGAAATAACAAAATCAAAGCCGGAAAAATCACTCATTGAGCCGCTGAAAAAAACCGGCGGCCGGAATACCAACGGTCATATCACTTCGCGTCACCGGGGTGGCGGACATAAAAGATTTTACAGAATTATTGATTTCAAACGAAACAAGTTGAATATGGAAGCAACGGTTACCGCGATTGAGTATGATCCAAACCGTTCCGCCAGAATCGCGCTCCTGCAGTATAAAGACGGAGAGAAACGTTACATTATTGCTCCCGACGGATTGAAAGTTGGAGAGAGCCTGATAGCCGGGCCGCAGGCTGATATTAAAGTTGGTAACGCGATGCCGCTCTCGAATATCCCGCTCAGCACGTTTATCCATAATGTTGAACTCCGAGCCGGTAAAGGGGGACAAATGGGGCGCAGTGCAGGATGCTCCATCCAGATGATGGCGAAAGAGGGAAAGTTTGCTCAGTTGAAGTTGCCCTCCGGCGAAGTGCGCAATGTTTCCCTTGAGTGTTACGCCACAATCGGTATTGTCAGCAACGTTGATCACGAAAATGTCAGCTTAGGCAAAGCCGGGCGGTCACGGTGGCTCGGTATTCGTCCGCAATCGCGCGGCGTTGTGCAGAACCCTGTAGATCACCCGCACGGCGGCGGTGAAGGTAAATCACCCCAGGGTAATCCGCATCCGGTTTCCCCGTGGGGCTGGCATACCAAAGGAAAGAAAACGCGTCATCATAAGTTGCGTTCAGATAAGTATATTATTAAACGTAGAAAGTAATTTTAATTATTAAGCGTATCGTATGAGTCGTTCATTAAAAAAGGGTCCGTTTGTTGACGCAAAACTTCTTGCGAAGATCGAGTCGTTGAGCAAGTCGGGCCAAAAGAAAGTAATCAAAACCTGGGCGCGGTCTTCCACGATCACGCCGGAATTTGTCGGTCACACACTGGCTGTGCATAACGGAAATAAATTCATTCCGGTGTACGTGCATGAGAGTATGGTCGGCCACAAGCTTGGCGAGTTTGCGCCGACAAGAATATTCCGAGCCCACCCCGGGTTAAAGAGCGAAACATCGACATCGGCGGAAGGATAAGATCATGTTAGAAGCACGTGCCATCAACCGCTATGTCAATTCCTCTCCGCGCAAAATGCGGTTAGTGATTGATCTCATTCGCGGAAAATCAGTTCCTGAAGCGATTTCGATCCTTCATTTTTCACCGAAACATGCTTCGAAGGTTGCTGAAAAAGTTCTCCGTTCGGCGGTATCAAATATTCAGAATAAAGACGAATCAGGACGTGTCGAAGCCGACACACTTTATGTGAAAGAAGCATTTGTCAACGGCGGCCCAAGCATGAAGCGTATGCTTCCGGCGCCGATGGGCAGGGCCTATCCGTTACTCAAGCGCTCGAATCACGTTACAATTGTTGTCGCTCAGAAAGAGCAGAAAATGAAAAAGGTTTCCGCACCGAAACCTAAACAATCATCCAAAAAACCGGTTGAAGAGTAGGAGCAACCTTTGGGACAGAAAGTACATCCAGTTGGTTTTCGTTTAGGAGTCCTCAGATCGTGGGATTCTAATTGGTATGACGAAAAGGATTTTTCAGAAAAACTTCAGGAAGATGCCAAGATCAGGACCTACGTCCAGAACCGCTTAAAGAAAGCGGGCATCTCACGTGTTCTGATTGAACGGACACCGAAGCGTGCAGTTATTACCATTCACACTTCACGCCCCGGTATTGTTATCGGACGAAGCGGAAAAGAAATCACACAGCTGGAAGAAGAATTAAAGCAGGTAACGAATAAGGAAGTAAAAATCCTTATCCATGAAATTAAACGTCCGGAACTTGACGCGTATCTATTGGCGGAAAATATTGCCGGACAGCTCGAAGGAAGAATGTCCTTCCGCCGTGCGATGAAGATGGGTATTACCTCAGCAATGAGAATGGGCGCGGAAGGCGTCCGTGTTATGTGCGGTGGGCGTCTCGGCGGCGCGGAAATTGCGCGCTCTGAACAGTACAAAGAAGGACGGATTCCTCTCCATACATTGCGCGCGGACATCGATTATGCCCAGGCTACGGCAATGACAATTTACGGCACCATCGGCGTGAAGGTGTGGATATGCCGCGGTGAAGTTCTTGAACGTCAAACTGCAAACCCGAAAGTGTAAATTATAGATTACCATGTTACTACCGAAAAGAGTTAAATATCGAAAAGCCCAACGGGGCAGAATGAAAGGGAAAGCTACCAGGGGCGCATCTGTTGCCTTTGGAGATTTCGGATTGAAAGCGATGGAGCCGGGATGGATTACCCAGCGCCAGATTGAAGCGGCGCGCGTTGCATTGACAAGACTAATGAAGCGCGAAGGAAAAGTCTGGATCCGTATTTTCCCGAGCAAACCTGTAACGAAAAAGCCGGCCGAAACCCGTATGGGCAGCGGTAAAGGTGTCCCGGAATTCTGGGTCGCGGTTGTAAAGCCCGGAACGATCATGTTTGAACTTGGCGGTATCGGCAAAGCGGTCGCAGCGGAAGCAATGGAGCTCGCGAAGCATAAACTTCCGATCAAAACCCGCATGGTGACACGTCCTACTTACGACGCACACGAATAAGAGAGTATTTATGAAAATCATGGAAATACGCGAGATCCCGGAAGTTGAACTCCGGAAACGCATTAAAGACGAAGAAGAAAATCTTGTGCATCTGAAATTTCAAAAAGCGACAAGCCAGCTGGAGAGTCCCATTAAGATACGTACGGTCCGTCGTGATATTGCCAAGATGAAAACGGTTCTCCGCGAAAAAGAACTCGTGGCAGCCAAAACACAATCAACAGCAAAGAAGTAATCATAAGGACGTTTGACAAGCATGGCTGAACGATCGGCGTTACGCAAAGTACGACAGGGAAAAGTTGTAAGCAATAAAATGACGAAGAGTATCGTCGTCGCCATTGAGCGCCGGGTACCTCACAAACTCTACAGAAAATATTTTAAGTTAACAACCAAACTCATGGCTCACGACGAAAAGCAGGAAGCCGGCGTCGGAGATGTTGTAAAAATTATGGAAACACGGCCGCTGAGCAAGAATAAACGGTGGCGGCTTGTTGAAATTGTTGAAAAAGCAAAATAACTGTGTGTTGACCTATGATTCAGGAAGAAACAAATCTCGTTGTTGCGGATAACTCAGGCGCCAAAAAAGTGCGCTGTATCCGTGTGCTTGGCGGACATGACCGTCGCTACGCCGGTATCGGTGACTTAATAGTCGTCTCGGTGAAGAGTGCAATTCCGGGTGCCGGAGTGAAAAAAGGAGAGGTTTCACGGGCCGTTATTGTCCGTACCACAAAGGAAACCAAACGGAAAGACGGTTCTTTTATCCGCTTTGATGAAAATGCGGCAGTGTTGCTCACCGCTCAGGGCGAACCCCGCGGTACGCGTATTTTCGGTCCTGTTGCCCGTGAACTGCGCGACCGGAACTACATGAAAATTATTTCACTCGCACCGGAAGTTTTGTAAGAAAGATAAAGATGAAAATTCATAAGAATGATAATGTGATGGTGATTGCCGGTAACTCCCGCGGCAAATCAGGTAAAGTATTAAAAGTGTTCCGTGATGACCAGCGTGTCATCATCGAAGGAGTAAATATTATTAAGCGTCACTCGCGTGCTTCCCAGCGTAATCCCCAGGGTGGCATTATGCAGAAGGAAGCGCCGATTCATGTCGCTAACGTTACCGTTGTCTGTCCGAAATGCAATAAGCCGTCGCGTGTCGGCCGTAAACAGGTAACAGATTCCGCTACCGGCAGAAAACACATGATGCGTGTCTGCCGCAAATGCGAAGAAATGTTTTAACGAAAGATTGATTCATGGGAAAAGAAAAAGTTCAAAAAACTTCAAAGGAAACACCGAAAGCACAGGCAGCGGTAAGCCACGAACAGGAAAAAGGCGCCGCGCCGCGGCTTCTGGATAATTTCCGTAAATCGATAATCCCTGCGTTAATGAAGCAGTTTGATTATAAGAATGTCATGCAGGTGCCGTCGCTGGAAAAGATTTCTATTAATGTCGGAGTCGGACAGGCAACTCAGGATGCTAAAATTCTTGATGCCGTAGTAAAGGATCTTGAAATCATCGTCGGACAAAAAGTCGTTCTTACACGTGCAAAGAAAGCAATTTCGAATTTCAAATTGCGCGAGGGATTAGCCATCGGCACACGGGTAACATTGCGTCAGCGGCACATGTACGAATTTTTGGACAGATTTATCAACGTTGCCGTTCCACGTATCCGTGACTTCCGCGGATTTTCGGATAAATCGTTCGACGGCCGCGGTAACTACACTATTGGAATTAAAGAACATATTATCTTCCCTGAAATCGATGTCGATAAAGTGACGAAAGTTTTCGGTATGGATGTCACATTTGTCACTACGGCACGGTCGGATAAAGAAGCATACGAATTATTAAAAGCATTAGGAATGCCGTTTGTCAAGCGTCAAGAAACACTTGAAGCGAAAAACGGATAACATTCTTTAATCACAGAGGAGAAGTTCCTTGGCACGTTTAGCAATGGTTGTAAAAGCAAAAAGAACGCCGAAGTACGCGGTGCGTAAGCATCACCGTTGTGGCACATGCGGCAGGCCGCGTGCTTTCCTTCGAAGATTCGGTATTTGCCGCATCTGTTTCCGTAAGATGGCACTTGAAGGTAAAATTCCCGGCGTTATTAAGGCAAGTTGGTAAGGAGAACAGCAGAACGTTATGCAAACAACAGATCCCATAGCAGATTTTTTAACAAGAGTACGCAACGCTATTCAGGCGAGGCATAAACGAGTTGAGATTCCGGCGTCCAATCTTAAACGGTCGCTGGCGCAAATACTTGTTGATCAGAAATTTATTCACAATGTCACTGAGATCAAAGATAACAAGCAGGGCATTCTTCGCATTACACTCCGTTATACGGATGGTGTCAGTGCGATTACCGGTTTGCAACGGGTAAGCAAACCCGGACTCCGGGTTTATGCACCGGTTGAGAATATGCCGAGAGTCTGGAACGGCTTGGGCATTGCTGTTGTCTCAACATCAAAAGGAATTATGACTAACAAACAGGCGCTTTCCCAGAACATCGGCGGTGAAGTCCTCTGTTTTGTCTGGTAAATGATTTGGAACGAAGGAGAACAACGTGTCACGTATAGGACGTAAACCAATCCCTGCGGTCAAGGGAATTAAAATAGATAAGAAAGAAGGATTACTGAAAGTTACCGGACCCAAAGGTGAACTTTCCGCTAAAATTCCGGCAAGTATTTCCCTCGAGATAACCGAGAATGAAATTTTGGTGAAACGCGCTACAGATTTAAAGACTGATCGTACACTTCATGGAACGTGGAGAGCGCTTCTCAACAATATGATTAAGGGTGTTTCGGAAGGGTTTCAGAAAAAACTCGAAATAGTCGGTGTTGGATATAAGGCAGAGTTGAAAGGAAAGAAGATTCAGCTTGCGCTCGGGTATTCACATCCTATTTTATTTGAACCTCCTGCGAGTATTAAACTTGAGACCCCTGCGCCGACGAATATCATCGTCAGCGGAATCGATAAACAACTGGTTGGCCAGGTTGCCGCTAAGCTCCGTTCGTTCCGTCCGCCGGAACCGTATAAGGGCAAAGGTGTGAAGTACGAAGGTGAATATATCCGCCGTAAAGCGGGCAAGGCAGCAGCGACTGCCGGAGCGAAAGGGGCATAACATATGATCAATAAATCCAGAGTTCGTCAAAGAATGTTTGTGAAGGAGCGTATCGCGAAAAAAATCCGCGGTACAAGTGAACGGCCCCGTCTTGTTGTCTATCGCAGTTTGCATCATATGTATGCCCAGGTGATTGATGATTCTCAGGCAAAGACGATTGTCTCTGCTTCCTCACTTGGAAAAGACCTCCGCGATGATCTCAAAGGCGTCAAAGGGCAGAAAGAAGTCGCGAAACGTGTCGGTATGGCGGTAGCAAAGAAAGCCGTTCAGCAGAATATCAAGAAGGTTGTGTTTGATCGGAATGGATATTTGTATCACGGGGTTGTGAAATCGCTTGCCGATGGCGCCCGTGAGGCCGGACTCGAATTTTAATGTCGAAACGAGTATGAACCCGGCGCATTAATGTTTCATTGCCGGGTCGTCTAATGGCAGGACAGCGGCCTTTGGAGCCGTCAGTGGAGGTTCGAATCCTCCCCCGGCAGCAGAGAAATCTAACAGTACTATTTTAATTTGGAGTAAATACTTTGGCACGAATAAAAGCAGGTGAACTGGATTTAAAAGACAGACTGGTCCACATAAACCGCGTGGCGAAAGTCGTCAAAGGCGGACGTCGGTTTAGTTTCAGCGCCATTGTGGTTGTCGGTGACGGCAACGGCCATGTGGGCATCGGTCTCGGTAAAGCGAATGAAGTCCAGGATGCCATCTCAAAGGGCGTTGATGACGCGAAAAAGAACGTCGTGAAAGTTTCCGTTGTGAAAGGTACGATACCGCATGCGATTCAGGCGAAATACGGAGCTTCGAAAATCCTTCTGAAACCCGCTTCACCCGGAACAGGCTTGATTGCCGGCGGCGGTGTACGCGCAATCCTGGAATCGGCCGGTATTAAAGATATTCTGACAAAATCCATCGGGTCTTCCAACCCTCACAATGTTGTAAAAGCAACCCTTCAGGCATTATTAAGTTTATCGGATGCGAAAACAATGGCGGAGCGAAGGGCAATGTCATTATCCGAATTATTCAACAATCAATCTTCACCATCGGTGAATTAACGGATCGATCGTATGGCAAAGCAAATTAAAATTACACAGGTTGTCAGTCAGATTGATTGTCTTGAGATGCACAAGCGGACAATCAAAGCGTTAGGACTCGGCAGACCGAATTATTCAGTTGTTAAAAATGACACTGTGCAAATCCGGGGAATGATTAATCGGGTTAAGCACCTCGTCAAAGTTGAAGAAATGAAGTGAAGAGTATGGCAAAAGCATTATTAAGTAACTTACAATACGCAAAGGGATCCAAAAAACGGGTAAAGCGAATTGCCCGCGGTCAGGGTTCCGGTCATGGTGGCACAGCAACACGCGGTCACAAGGGTGAAGGCGCAAGGTCAGGAACGCATTACCGTCCGTGGTTTGAAGGCGGTCAAATGCCTCTTATCCGCCGGACGCCGAAATTCGGTTTCCATAGTCCGTTCAAGGTCCAGTACCAGGTGGTGAATGTGGAAACTCTTGAAAAACTTTCCGCCGCTGGGAAATTTACCGGCGGTAAAGTGACACCCGAAGTTCTTCACGCCGCAGGCGCCGTCGCAAAGAAATCAATGCCGGTAAAAATTCTCGGCAACGGAGAAATTAAAGCGAAGCTGGAAATTTCAGCGCACGCGTTCAGCAAGTCGGCAGCTCAAAAAATTGAAAGCGCCGGCGGTAAAACCATCACAATCGATTCTTCCAAAAAGTAAACGATGGGTAAAATCAGCGAAAGTTTTAGAAACATCTTTAAGATTCAGGAGCTTCGTCAGCGCATTCTGTATACCGCAGGAATCCTGATTGTTGTTCGCTTTGGATCTCATGTTACTCTTCCCGGCATCGATGCCAGTGTCCTCGCGGAAGTAATACGTAACCAGTCATCCAACACTTTGTTCGGGTTGTATGATTTGTTTGTCGGCGGCGCATTCAGCAACGCGGCAATTTTCGCGCTTGGAATCATGCCGTATATCAGTGCCTCCATTATCATTCAGCTGTTGGGTGCCGTTATTCCTTATTTCCAGAAGCTCTCTAAAGAGGGAGAAGAGGGAAGAAAGAAGATTACACAGCTGACCCGTTATGGTACGGTAGGTATTTCGCTTCTTCAGGCGTGGGGTGTGAGTGTACAGCTTGGACATATGTCGCCGGCCGGCACTCCTATTATCCCTCCTGAAGTGCACGGATTCGGCTTCCAGCTTTCAACGATGATTATATTAACGGCCGGAACAGTGTTTATGATGTGGCTCGGCGAACAGATCACCGAACGTGGTATCGGAAACGGTATTTCACTTATTATTTTCATTGGTATTATTGCGCGTTTCCCCCATGCATTGCTTGATGAGTATCAGCTCGTCAGTTCAGGCGCACGGAGCCTTATTATCGAATTAATCATCTTTGCGCTGATGATCTTGGTTGTCGCAGGCATCGTTTTGATTACCCAGGCAACACGCAGAATTCCCGTCCAATACGCAAAGCGGGTTGTCGGACGTAAAATTTACGGCGGTGTAACACAGTATATTCCGATGCGCATCAATACAGCGGGAGTCATGCCGATTATTTTTGCGCAGGCCATCATGTTTATTCCCAATACTATTCTGACGTTTTTTCCTGACAGTGAGTTTTTACAGTCGGTTGCGGGTTACTTCAGCTACACATCTATTACATACTCTGTAATATACGCGCTGATGATTATTTTCTTCACTTACTTTTATACTGCAGTGGCATTTAATCCCAAGGACGTAGCGGATACGATGCAAAAGCAGGGCGGATTTATTCCCGGCATCAGACCGGGAAAACATACTTCAGATTTTATTGACAATATTTTGACCAAGATTACTTTGCCGGGATCTATCTTCCTTGCTATTATCGCAATTCTTCCCGCATTTATGGTCCGCATGGGCGTGACTTCAAACTTCGCCAGTTTCTTCGGCGGCACAAGTTTGCTGATTGTTGTCGGTGTCGGACTTGATACTCTTCAGCAGATCGAGTCTCACTTGCTGATGCGGCATTATGACGGCTTTATGAAGAGCGGTAAAATCAAGGGACGGCGGATGTAATTTATCCGTCGGATATGCGCGGAAGAAAGTCATTGTTCGGAATGCCGAAGGCAATCGTTAAAGTGCCGGAAGAAATAGCTCTCATGCGTGAGAGTTGCAAGATTGTTGCCCAAGTACTGCAGTTAATGAAAGGGCTCATCAAGCCCGGTGTAACGACAAAAGAATTAGACCGCATTGCTGAGGAGTTTATCAGGTCTCAGGGCGGGGAGCCGGCTTTTAAAGGATACGGCTCGGATAAGCATAATCTGTTTCCTGCAAGCCTGTGCACATCAATTGATGACCAGGTAGTGCATGGCATACCGGGTAACCGGAAACTGCAGGAAGGTGAAATTGTATCGGTTGATGTCGGTGTTAAGAAAAATAATTTTTTCGGCGATGGAGCCTGGACGTTTCCCGTCGGAAAAATTTCCGAAGAGAAATCGAGATTACTGAAGGTTAGTGAAGAGTCATTGTACGAAGGAATAAGTCAGGCACGCGCAGGAAACAGAGTGCATGATATTTCCGCGGCGGTTCAGTCATACGTTGAAGATGAAGGTTTTTCCGTTGTCCGTGATCTAGTCGGACATGGCATCGGTCGTCAGTTGCACGAGGACCCAGCAGTTCCCAATTACGGCCAGCCCGGAACGGGAATGCTTCTACAAGCAGGTATGACGCTCGCGCTTGAACCGATGGTTAATTACGGAACATATAAAGTTACAGTAGATAACGACGGCTGGACGGTGAGAACTTCAGACGGAATGCCGTCAGCACATTTTGAGCATACAATTTTAATAACGGATGATAAACCCGAAATACTCACAATGTAATGTGGTGAATGGCTAAGCAGGGTCCCATTGTGATGGATGGTGTTATCACCGATACGCTTCCGAACGCGATGTTCAGGGTCAAACTCGATAACGGTCATGACATCCTCGCGGTGATTTCCGGAAAAATGCGGATGCATTATATTAAAATTCTTGTTGGGGATAAGGTAACGGTTGAAATGTCGCCGTATGATTTGACAAAAGGCCGCATCACCTACCGGTATAAGTAAAAGGAAATGTTATGAAAGTACGATCATCAGTAAAACGTTTGTGTGATAACTGCAAAATCATCCGCCGGAAAGGTGTTGTGCGTGTGATCTGCAAAAACCCAAAGCATAAACAGCGCCAGGGTTAAGAATTTTCAGGCTCAGAAGAAAGGATAGCAACGAGTGGCTCGTATAGCAGGTATAGATTTACCGAAAAATAAACGCTCTGAAATCGGATTAACGTATATCTACGGCATCGGCAGAACCAGCGCGCAGAAAATTCTGGATCGTGCCGGTATCGATGTCAATAAACGCATCGCTGATTTGAACGACGATGAAGTCGCGAAAATCAGGTCGATTATTACGTCCGATTTTAAAGTAGAGGGCGCTCTTCGCAGTGAAACACAGATGAATATCAAGCGTCTGATGGACATCAATTCGTACCGGGGCACGCGCCATCGTAAAGGATTGCCGGCGCGGGGTCAACGGACAAGAACAAATTCCAGAACGCGTAAAGGAAAACGTAAGACTGTGGCCGGCAAAAAGAAAGTCGCCGCCAAGAAGTAATTACCATCGAATTTATTCAGAGAGAACAATGGCAAAACAAGCACAAGCTGCAGCTTCCCAGACCGTAGCGGCAAAGAAAAAGAAAAAGATTCAGGTTGACGTTACCGGGAAAGTCTTTATCAAAGCAACATTCAACAACGTTATCGTAACCATCACTGATGTTTACGGCAACGTTATCAGCTGGTCGTCAGCAGGAAGAAACGGATTCAAAGGATCGCGCAAGAATACTCCGTTTGCCGCTCAGGTGACCACAGAAGCCGCGGCAAAGGAAGCCTTTGATCTCGGTCTCCGGAAAGTGGATGTGTTTGTCAAGGGACCAGGGTCGGGAAGAGAAGCGGGTATCCGTTCATTGCAGACAATCGGCATCGAAGTGCTCAGTATCAGGGATATCACTCCGATTCCGCACAACGGATGCCGCCCTCCGAAACGTCGTAGAGTGTAAGTAACAAAGAACTTATTTCAGAAGGAATGTATGGGAAGATATATTGATCCAAGTTGTCGGTTATGCAGGAGAGAGCGCCAGAAGCTCTTTTTAAAAGGAACGAAATGTTTTACGGAAAAATGTCCGGTTGAACGGCGCGGATATCCGCCCGGCCAGCATGGTCAGGCACGCCGCCAGAAGATTTCGGAGTACGGCGTCCAGCTCCGTGAAAAACAAAAAATCCGCCGTATGTATGGGTTGATGGAAGACCAGTTCCGGAATTATTTTGAAAAAGCGTTGCGTCAGTCAGGTCGTACCGGCGAAACACTTGTCAAAATGCTCGAAAGCCGTCTTGACAATGTTGTCTATAGAATGGGATTTGCTCCTTCACGCAAAGCGGGCAGACAGTTAATTGTCCACGGGCATTTGATGGTGAACAATAAAGTCGTGAACATCCCTTCATACATTCTTAATCCCGGCGATGTCATCCAGATCAGGGATAAGAGCAAGAAGATGGATATGATTCATTCGTCAATGAAACGTATGAAAGACAGTGCAATGCTCCCCTGGTTAAGCCTGGATAAGGCGGGAATGTCAGGCACATTTCTCAACGTTCCAGAGCGCGCGGATATTCCGCTTAACGCGAACGAACAGCTGGTGGTAGAATTATATTCGAAATAATTTCCTGGAATCAATAAACGATATGTCAGTAAACAGAGATAATATGACTTGCGGGAGTAGTGAACTATGGTAGGAATTAATTTTCAAATGCCGGAGAAAGTGCAGCTTGATGAGGCGAATTATTCGAATACGACGGGACGGTTTATACTGCAACCTCTGGAAAAAGGGTTTGGTGTTACATTAGGAAACGCGTTCAGGAGGGTGCTCTTATCTTCTCTTCCCGGAACAGCGTTTACAGCAATCAGGATTGAAGGCGTTCTTCATGAATTTTCGACCATTCAGGGTGTCGTTGAAGACGTTTCTGAAATGATACTGAATCTGAAATCGGTCCGGATGAAGCTGATCAATAAAAAATTGAACAGGATTGTCGTTGAGCTGAAAGGCCCGAAAGATTTCACGGCAGCGGATATTCAGAAAGCGAATCCGGAAATCGAAATACTGAACCCACAACAGCATATCGCGACGCTGAATGCCGGTTCGGCATTTGAGATGGAGCTTCGCATCGGCAGGGGCAAAGGATATGTTCCCGCCGAAGATAACAAACTGCCTGAGCAAACTTCCGGGCTTATTACTATCGATTCCATCTTTACACCGATTAAGAATGTCCGCTTCTTTGTAGAACCGACCCGTGTCGGTCAGCAGACAGATTATGAAAAGCTTATTCTTGAGGTGGAAACCGACGGCTCTATTGCTCCGGATGACGCGCTTGCCCAGGCGGCAAGCATTTTACGTGATCATATCCAGTTGTTCCTCAGCTTTGATATCGAAACTGAAGCTGCCGAGGAAATGATGGAAAAGGATTCTGAGTTCGCCCGCATTAAGAAAATTCTTACGATGAGTGTGGATGAACTTGAACTCTCCGTCCGCTCGCACAATTGTCTCCGGGCGGCAAATATTAAAACGATTGCCGATCTGGTAAGACGCGATGAACCCGAGTTGCTGAAATTCCGTAACTTTGGCAGAAAATCTCTCGCTGAACTCTCGGAAATTATTGATCAGTTCGGACTTTCTTTTGGAATGGATGTGGAAAAATATCTCCACGAAGGTAACGATTAATATTTTGATAAAGGTATTTCATGCGCCATAAAAAATCAGGCAGAAAACTTAAACGTACATCAAGTCACCGTAAGGCGACATTGAACGCATTATGTACGGCGCTTCTTCGCCACAAGAAAATTAAGACGACCATTGCTAAAGCGAAAGAAACCAGAATGGTTGTCGAAAAAATTATTACACGCGCGAAAAACGCTGTCGCGACTGAAGGGGACAAAAAGAACGTTCATGCCCGTCGCCAGGTTGCAAGGTATATCAATGACCGGGATGTCATAAAAGAACTCTTTACTGAGATCGCTCCCAAAGTGGCTTCACGCGCAGGCGGTTATACCCGTGTTGTGAAACTTGGCCAGCGATTTGGTGATGGCGCTGAAGTAGCGATTCTCGAACTGGTAGATTTTCAGACCGGTGAGGCGTCAAAAGCTTCGACAAAGCAGGAAAAGTCTCAAAAATCGCCAAAGAAAAAACAGCCAAAGAAATCTGAACCTGCTGAAGCAGAAGCCGCGAAATAATTCTTTTGCATATTCGCTTTTTACGAAGGGTCTCTTTTTAAAGAGACCCTTTTTTTTTCTTTGACCTGATTTCTGTTCGTTTTTGATTATGCATGGTAAAATCCGTATTATGTGTCATTCGTTAACCGGTTGAACAATAATATCTTATCGTAGACTATTCATGAGTTATAATTTTTTGGAAATAGAAAAAAAGTGGCAAGAGTATTGGGAGCGTTACTCCACTTTTCGTGTGAAGGAAGATCTGACAAAGAAAAAACTCTATGTGCTTGATATGTTCCCGTATCCTTCCGGAGCCGGATTACATGTCGGCCATCCGGAGGGGTATACCGCGACGGATATCTATTGCCGTTACAAACGCATGCAGGGATTTAATGTCCTCCATCCGATGGGGTGGGATGCATTTGGATTACCCGCAGAACGGTATGCGATGCAGACGGGCATTCATCCAAGCATAACTACCGAGCAAAATATTGCGACATTTAAACGTCAGATCAAAATGCTCGGACTCTCGTATGACTGGTCACGTGAAGTAAATACCACAGACCCAAAATATTATAAATGGACGCAATGGATTTTCCTGAAGATTTATAATTCCTGGTACGATGAAGAACACCAGAAAGCAAGGCCTATTTCCGAACTTCCGATACCCTCCGGGTTATCAAAGCAGGAAGCTTATGAATATATTCAAAATGCCAGGCTGGCGTACCTTGCTGAGATGCCGGTGAACTGGTGTAAAGAGCTTGAAACTGTGCTCGCCAATGAGGAAGTTGATGAGTGGGTTGAAAAGGGATATACCGTCGAACGCAGAATGATGCGTCAGTGGATGATGCGCATTACAAAATATGCCGAACGTTTAGAGCGTGATCTGGCAGATGTCAACTGGCCCCCCGGCATTGTTGAGATGCAGAAAAACTGGATCGGTAAATCGGAGGGGGCGTATATTCATTTTGCCATTGAAAAGCTCAATGATTCTGAAGAAGGAAAAGCTTTAAAAAATGCATCGCCGCAAGTAAAAGTATTTACAACACGGCCGGATACACTATTTGGCGCGACATATATGGTGCTGGCGCCGGAACATAAACTCGTGGACGCTCTTCTCACCCCTGAGTATGGCGAAGCTGTATACCAATACAGGGAAGAAACAAAACGAAAAAGCGAGATGGAGCGGACGGCGGCCGATAAAAAGAAAACCGGTGTGTTTACAGGTGCTTACGCAATTAATCCGGCGACAAAACGAAAGATTCCTATCTGGATAGCAGATTATGTTATCCTGACGTATGGCACCGGTGCGATTATGGCCGTTCCGGGACAAGATGAACGTGACTGGGAGTTTGCCTCCAGTTTTAATCTTCCTATTATTCGCACAGTGCAGCCACCTGAAGGGTTTGCCGGCGGCGCCTATACAGGTGACGGGCCCGCGATACATAGTGACTTTCTCAACGGATTGTATGTTTCTCAAGCCAAGTCGAAGATGATAGACTGGCTCGTACAGAATAAACTTGGCGTAGCATGCGTCAACTATAAACTCCGGGACTGGTTATTTTCACGGCAACGGTATTGGGGTGAACCGTTTCCTCTCGTCTATGCCGAGGATGGTACTGTCACTGCACTTCCCGAAAGTGAACTTCCCGTAACTCTTCCGAATATCGATTCCTACAAGCCGGCGGGTACAGGTGAATCTGCGCTTGCGACGGCCGGGGATTGGCTCACAGTCATTGACGAAAAGACCGGCGTACGTTACCGCCGTGAGACCCATACGATGCCCCAGTGGGCCGGTTCGTGTTGGTATTACCTCAGATACATCGATCCGGATAATGAAACGGCATTTGTATCCAAGGAAAAAGAACAATATTGGATGCCGATCGATTTATATGTCGGCGGTGCCGAGCATGCAGTACTTCACCTGCTGTACGCACGATTCTGGCATAAAGTGCTGTTCGATCTCGGATGTCTTTCAACGAAAGAGCCGTTTAACAGGCTCATTAATCAGGGAACGATCCTCGGAGAGGACGGGCAGAAAATGTCTAAATCGAGAGGGAATGTGGTGAACCCTGATGATGTTGTGAGTGAATACGGAGCTGATTCCCTTCGGCTCTTTGAAATGTTTATGGGTCCGCTTATTGAATCGAAACCCTGGTCAATACATGGTGTTGAAGGTGTACACCGTTTTCTGAACAGGGCATGGAGAATGCTGGTGGGAGAAGATGGAAACATCCTCCCGTCGGTGCGTCCGGCAGCGTTACCGGCTTCTCAGGAAAAATTAGTCCATCAGACAATTAAAAAAATTACACAGGACATTGAGTCGCTGAGTTTTAATACGGCTATTTCCCAGATGATGATCTTTGTAAATGAATTTCTGAATAGCGAAGTGAAACCACGCCACGCGATGGAGTCGTTTGTACTTCTGCTTTCCCCGTTCGCCCCGCACCTGGCTGAAGAGTTATGGGAAAAACTCGGACATAAGAGCTCGCTGGCATATGCACCCTGGCCGAGTTATGATGAAGAAAAAACAAAAGAACATTCGTTGGAAATGGTTGTGCAGGTGAACGGAAAAGTGCGGACAAAGTTTTCGATCGGGTTTGATATGCCTGATGAACAATTAAAGGCGATGGCGCTGGCAGACGAACAGGTGAAACGTCACACCGACGGCAAACAGATTGAGAAAATTGTTGTGGTAAAAAACAAACTTGTGAGTATTGTTGCGAAATGAGTGAACGTATTCCGCTCACTGTTGTTGTCTCAACATTCAATAACGGGGCAACTCTTCGTTGCACACTGGACTCTGTCGCATGGGCAGATGAGATTATTGTCCATGATTCGGACAGTTGGGATGATACCCTTGCTGTGGCAAAGCTCTTCCCCTGCAAAATATCCGAAACATCTCCTCAGCAACCGGGTCAAGCATGGGATACTATTTTCCGGACTGCAGGAAATGAGTGGATATTGTGTATTGACGGAGACCAGTATATTTCATCCAATCTTAAACAGGAAATTCTTCAAACTATTTCCTCGCAACATTCTTCGCGGCATTTTACTCTTGGGGCTGATATTGATGTCATAAATTCGGTAATGATGCTTCCGAAAGTGGGAAGGGCAAGAAATAACCAACTCTTTCACCGTAACGTACATTACACACTTTCTAAAGACGGTTCTCTTCTTTTTGAAGGTTTAAATCAATCGCTGATACATCGCCTCGAATCATGCCCTGTAGATTCTATCGAACAATGGATTGCAAAGATGAATGAACGCACATCGTTAGATGTAGAAAAAGGTAATGTCCGGGAAAGCACAATGCTGTATATTCTGAGACTGCCTGTAGCCTTGGTAAACGGTTTTATCCGGATGTTTATCGGCAAGCGTTTTTACAGAATTGGTATCAGGGGATTTATCTACGCGGTCTTTCATGGTATCTATCGTTTGAGTTTCGAAGCAAAAAAATGGGAGTACCGGATGCGCATGCAGGAGGAAAAGGGAAACCTTCCTCCTGTGACGAACGCGGCCATCCGGGTATATCACCGTAAATAATAATTACTGTCTTTGGAGATGGCGAAGCAGGCATTGTCACTGGTAATAGCAGTTTATAATGTGGTCAGAAATCTGGAATTTATTTTCCTGGCACTTCAGCGGCAGTCATTCAAAGATTTCGAGGTTCTTATTGCAGATGATGGCTCGGGTCCGGAAATAAAAAACCTTGTTGAGCGAGTGAAACCGCAGGTAACGTTTCCCATTCGCCATCTTTGGCAGGAGGACTCAGGTTTCCGTAAGAACGCAATGCTGAATAAGGCTATTCTCGCTTCTCAGACCGATTACATTGTCTTCATCGATGGCGACTGCATACCGCATCGTCATTTTCTGATGGACCACGCGGGCAATAGAGGGAACAAGAAAGTTCTTTGTGGCAGAAGGGTAAATCTAAGCCGGGAAATAACAGGGCAGATTTCAAGTGAAACTATAATATCTGGAGCATTTGAGCGTTGGAGTGTTGGATTGCTCATGGATGGGCTCATGGCGCGAAGCGCCAACCTTGAAGATGCGATTAGAATAGAAAGTCCATTTATTAGGAAGATTCTTCATCAAAACAAGGCACGTATTCTGGGCTGCAATTTTTCAGTTGAACGATCCCTCCTGGAAGCTGTCAATGGGTTCAATGAAGATTATAAAGCACCAGGTCTTGGAGAAGATAGTGATATAGCTTTCCGACTTGAAATGATTGGCGGTAAGCTGTTTACATTAAGATATTTAGCGGTTTTATATCATCTCTATCATCCTAGAACAGTAGTCGGAGAGGCCAATCAGACTATTTACAAAAGCATGATAGCTTCCCGAAATCCAGTTTGCCCAAATGGATTGCGCAAGCTAAAATCATAATGGGTTTTCATGAATGTTGTTAAAACATATCTCAGGATCCTGAAATTTTCACGGCCATACTGGAGGCATATTGGCGGTGCAATGATGTGTACTGCTGTTTTTTCCCTCTTTAGCGGAGCATCGATTTATCTTTTTATTCCCTTGCTTGATGTGCTTTTTAATCCGGAGAAAGTTCAATCCCAGAGCTCCGGCTTATCTTCATCGACAGGAATACTGGGCTTTTCATTCGATGGGATAAAACAGTGGTTTCATACAGTTATGTTTCAAGGTTCTCAGATGGAGGTCTTGTTAAAAATATGTCTGATCATACTTGCGGCATTTTTACTGAAGAATATTTTCGGCTACATGCAATCCTTTTTGATGAATTACGCCGAGGAAGGTGTGGTCAAGGATTTGCGGAATGCGGTTTACCGGCATCTGCATGATCTGCCGCTGGCGTACTTCTCCAATGAACGCACAGGCGGGTTAATTTCAAGAATTGTTAATGATGTAGCTATAGTCAATGGCGGAATCAGCGCTTCCTTCGGCACCATGGTGAAAGAGCCTCTGCTGATCGTCGTTTTTCTGAGCCTTGCACTGGCGCTAAGCTGGAAACTGACTCTCATTTCTCTGTTGGTTTTTCCGTTCTCACTTTCCATTATCGGATGGATAGCGGTCAAACTTCACAAGGAGCGCGGCCTGTCGCAGGAAAGATTGGCAGAAATTACAACGGTGCTGCAGGAAACAATTTCCGGTGTCAAAGTGGTCAAAGCTTTCGGCATGGAGGAGTTTGAGAATAAAAAGTTTAATCACTTCACGCAAAAATATTTTTCATCACTGATCAGGATAACGCGTTTGCGAGACCTTTCCTCTCCCACAACAGAAATTCTGAGTGTCGCTGCCGGTGTGGTAATTATCTGGTATGGCGGACGGCAGGTTCTGATCGACCAAACATTGAAGGCGAGTGAATTTCTCGGTTTCCTGTTTATCATATTTCAACTCATGCCTCCGATTAAGGAGCTGGCGAGCGTCAATAACCGCATTCAGGAAGCGAGCGCCGCGGCAAAGAGGATTTTTGAAATTATGGATACGAAACCGAGCATCAGAAACAAAGAACATGCTGTTCTTCTTCATGCATTTTCCAATAACATAGAATACCGTTCAGTTTCTTTTTCGTATAACCCCGGTGATCCTGTTCTGGAGAATATAAGTCTGAATATCAAGAAAGGGGAGGTTGTCGCTATTGTCGGACCAAGCGGAAGCGGTAAGACAACATTTGTGGATTTGCTGCCAAGATTCTATGACCCGGTGAGCGGAGATATTTTGATTGACGGCCATAATATTCAGGATCTTGATGTAAAATCGCTGCGGGAGAACATCGGCATTGTGACGCAGGAGACTGTACTTTTTAATGATACTGTCAGAAATAATATCGCATACGGGTTGGAGAATTGTCCGATGGAAGCAATTCAATCAGCCGCCAGGGCAGCAAATGCACACGAGTTTATTATGGCAATGCCCTCGCAATATGACAGCCTTGTCGGCGAACGCGGAGTTAAACTCTCCGGGGGCGAGCGTCAGCGGCTTTCACTGGCGCGCGCAATCCTGAAAAATCCTCCGATACTTATCCTTGATGAAGCTACGTCATCGCTTGATACGAATTCCGAAATTCTTGTCCAGGAAGCCATTGATCATCTTATGACAGGGAGGACGTCAATAGTCATCGCTCATCGTCTTTCTACGGTTCAGCATGCGGATAAAATTGTTGTTCTGCAGAATGGGAAGATAGTGGAAATCGGCACTCATACTGAACTCATCAAGAATACTGAAGGACTGTATAAAAAGCTGTATGATCTCCAGTTTCGCGTGTAGCAGTCCATGTCAGTGTCAGGCAACATACCATCATTGAACCGTGACACCCTGATCACGGTTATCTTTGCGTTGTTTAGTATCGCCGTCATTTCTGTCAATTTTTCGGTTGCAGTATCCTCAATTGCCATGGGTACGGCAATTCTTGTCGGGGTGATACTCCTTATCATTAGAGGCAGAACAGAATTTCCCGAAACCCAGCTTACGATCTTTTTTCTCCTCTACCTTTGTGCCGAAATCCTGTCGACAATTTTTTCCGGGGAACCCTCTGCTTCGCTCGTCAATATGAAACGATTATTTCAGATTTCCATTTTCTATTTTGCATTAATCTCAATAACTAATGAAAAACGGTTACGATTATTAATCGCTTCCCTGATTATTGTTGGAGCAACTGTATCGTTATTTGAAGCGTTTTCTCTTACCTCAGTAGGCGGAAAATTGATGCGCGTATCTTTGTTCCAGTATTTTCTTACAGAGGGAGGAATTAAAATGCTTAGTCTCCTTCTGGTACTTCCATTTATTATTCATCCCGCCACTCCAAGAAACTGGCGCATTGGTGCCATACTGTGCTCTCTTCCACTGTTGACGGGACTGATTCTGACACAAACACGAAGCTCCTGGCTGGCTTTTCTGAGCGGTGTTGCGGTTGTTGCTGTTATGAAGAACTGGAAACTGATCATCGTGCTGGTGGTACTTGTCGTTTTGTTTTTTCTTTTTGCCCCTGCAGATCTCAGAGAAAGGGCGGAAAGCATCGTCGATCCGACAATGCATTCAAATCTTACCAGAATCCATATGATTACGACAGGATGGAAGATGTTTCTTGACCGTCCTGTTTTTGGTTTCGGCGACGTGGATTTAAAAAAATATTATGTCACCTATATCGTTCCCATTGACGATGCGGAAGGCGGGCACCTTCATAATAATTTCATGACACTGCTCGTTACACTCGGAGGGTTTGGTTGCCTGATCGTCATGGCGCTGTTTATAAAAATATTTTTGATGGAATTGAAGGCAGTTCGTTTGACATCATCGCACTGGTTGTATGGCAATATTGCCATGGGATGTTTTGCGGCTTACGTCGGTTTTCATGTTAACGGCTTGTTTGAATGGAACTTCGGTGACCATGAAATAGCTGTTTTGCTCTGGTTCTCGGTGGGCGCCGCAATTGTCTCCCAACGGTTATATGAATCCGTGAACATGGGAGATAATAATGCCGCCTGAAACAACCCGGCTTTCGGTGATTGTCATAACCAAGAATGAGGAACGTAATATCCGTGATTGTCTCCAAAGTGTATCCTGGGCTGATGACATTGTTGTTGTTGACTCCGAAAGCAGTGATGCGACTGTGCGTATTGCTTCTCAATTCACGAAGAAGATTTTTGTCCGCCCGTGGGAGGGATATGCAGAAACAAAAGCATTCGCGCTTCAGCAAACAGCGTATGAGTGGGTATTATGGCTCGATGCCGATGAACGTGTATCCGCACCTCTTGGCACCGAGATCATCAATGTTCTGTCTTCAAACGAAACAACCCCGGTTGCCTACCAGATCCCGCGCAAGGCTTTTTTTTTGGGAAAGTGGATACGTCATTGTGGCTGGTATCCGGGATATGTGATACGGCTATTCCGGAAAAGCCATGCTAGGTTTATTGCCACGCATGTACATGAACGTCTCGATATAATTGGTAATGTTGGCAGGCTTCACTCCGATATTCTGCACTACACTGATGATAATCTCTACCACTATTTTCATAAGTTTAACCGTTATACCTCACTTGCCGCGCGGGATATGGAGCAATCCGGAAAAAAAAGCTCTCTGGTTGATCTTCTCGTTCGTCCCCCATTCCTTTTTTTCAAAATGTATATTGTACGATTAGGCTTTCTCGACGGGATGCACGGATTTGTCTTATCTCTCCTCTCGTCCGCGTATGTTTTTACGAAATACGCTAAAGGAATTGAACGGTCAGGTTACAAAATATAATTCGAGGCCGGGATTCGGTTGAATAGTACAGTAAAATTTTCTACATTGGAAACGAATGGTTTACGGAGCGGAATAATTGCTTTCAAAACCGAATCACAATATGCATCATATCTGAAGTGAACAAGGGTGGGTATCCGGCCGCAACGACGTTCTGCCTGGTCAAACGTTGAAGAGTTTCTCAAGAAGTATGTTGTACGATGGTTTGTCAAATTCGCCGAACGTGAGACACTGACACCGGAGTCATTTGATCCGTCGTCGATAAAAAAGATTCTGGTGATCAGACAGCATGATCAATTGGGGGATTTTCTTCTTTCAGTTCCGGCAATACGTGCGTTGCGTGAACGGTTTCCTGAAAGCACTATCTCCCTCCTTGTCAGAGAGTATTTCGCACCGATTGCGAGATTAGTTCCCTACATTGATGATGTTCTTGTGTTTCAGGAAGATAGTTCACAATGGACATTTTCTTCCTTCCGGTTGTTTTGGAGAAGGCTTCGGAGCAGAAGGGATCTGACTGTGGTACTGAATACCGTGAGTCACTCACTGACTTCAGACCTGTTCGCACTCCTTTCGCGGGCGAAATACACGCTTGGTTTCGATGACAAACCATTTCAGGGATCCGGTAAAAATTCTCTGTATAATTTTATTGCCCCTGTACACGAGGGCTTTCGTCATCAAAGTGAGCGTAACCTTGATATTGTCCGGTATATCGGTTGTGCGACAAATGATCTGAGCATTGCGATAAGTCTTTCTCCGGATGACAGGATACGGTTACAGGAGGAATGCAAAAAATTCGGCATCGACACATCACGTTTACTTGCAGGAATCCATATCGGCGCAGGTAAGCCGGGTAACCGGTGGCCGGTAGACAGGTTTGTACTGATTGCCGAGTTCCTGAAGAAACAATATGATGCCCAGATACTTTTGTTTTGGGGGCCATCCGATGAAGAGGAGGAACTTATGAGGACCTTTTGTCATCGTCTCTCATTTAAATCTCATAATATCGGCCATCCGCCTCTCAATGATCTGGCAGGGTATTTTCGCCTGTGCACTATTTTTCTTTGTAATGATACCGGGGTAATGCATATAGCAGCCGGTGCCGGAGTGCAGACCCTTGCATTGTTCGGACCGACAAATTCGTTCGAATGGAAACCGCTTAACGATAATGTACAAAGCATTCAATCTTCCACCGGCAACATGGACAATATTGATGTTCTCACTGTTGAAAAAGCGGTAGACAAGATGCTGGCTCATGTTAGTAAAGTTAAATAATTTATATCTCTATACATGTTCATAACGGAGGTGCATGACCTATGACGATTGATGAAAAAAACGAGTTACTTCTTGCGCAATTAATTCTGATGTTCCAGACTGCCGCGCTTCAACATATGGGGAAATTAAAAAACCCAATCAGTGATAAAGTGGAACGGGATCTTCAACAGGCGCAGATATCCATCGATATACTTGATATGATGCAGACGAAAATGAAGGGAAACCTAAAATCAGCCGAAGAGAAAATGCTTTCAGGTGTACTGAGCGAATTGCGACTGAATTATGTCGATGAAGTTTCAAAAATAAAACCTGAAACTCCTGAACAACCGAAATAAATGATATGAGATTCGGAATAATCGCAAATACCGGGAAACCCGTTCTCAAAGATGTGCTTCGCGATCTCTTTTCATTTCTTGAAGAGAACAAACTGCAATATGTGCTGACCGAAGATCTGGCACGATGGTCAGCAACCCAGGGCATTGGTGGTCATGTTGTAAGGGAAAAGGGTATTCCAATTAATGATTTCTCAAAGAAGTCTGATGTTCTTATCGCGCTTGGAGGTGATGGCACGATGCTGATGGCCGCCCGGTTGATAGGGAGATTTGGAGTACCTCTTCTTGGCGTGAATCTTGGAAAACTCGGCTTTTTAGCCGAGGTCTCCGTTAGTGATATGCACGATGCTATCCTTGATGTATGTGCGGGGAGATATTCCGTTGAGGAGCGAATTGCACTGACAACAACAGGGACAAAACAGACTGAGCATTTCTTCGCGCTAAATGAAATAGTCATTGATAAGGGTTCCAGCGCACGTGTTATCGAGCTTGAAACGTATGTTAATGGTGATTACCTGGTTACACACTCAGCTGACGGTATTATTGTTACGACACCAACCGGTTCAACCGCGTACTCGCTTGCGGCCGGAGGGCCGATTGTAGCTCCGACAAGCAATGTCATTACGATCAATCCCGTCTCACCGCATACACTTACGGCACGACCCGTTGTTGTCCCCGATGACAGCACGATCAGAATTGTAGTGAAATCCGCGGCAAAGCAGGTTCATATTACCGCGGACGGACAAGTTGAAGCATTCTATGAACCTCCTGTTGAATTTACCATTACGAAAGCAAAGGAGTCCATAAAACTCATTAAGCGCGGAAAGCACACCTACTACGATCTTTTGCGTGCGAAATTAATGTGGGGAAGGGATGTCCGTCTGGGGATAAAATTGTAACATGTCAAAGATTCTCACGAAATATGTTTGTCAATCATGTGCGTACGAGTCGCCGCGGTGGGTCGGTAAATGCCCGAATTGCGGTGAATGGAATACGTTTGTAGAGGAATTGAGTCAAAAATCATCTCAGAAAAAAGCTCACAAGCAAACCGCACTACAAGCCGTGCCATTGGATGAAATTGATCTGGTTGATGACCATCGGCTTACGACAGGCATTTCAGAGTTTGATCGCGTTCTTGGCGGCGGTATCGTCCTCGGCTCGGTGATACTGCTCGGGGGTGATCCCGGTGTCGGGAAATCGACATTAATGATGCAGCTTGCGGCGCAGTTGAAGGATAAAATTGTATTGTATGTTTCCGGAGAAGAGTCAGCCAAGCAAATAAAGCTCCGTGCGGAACGCTTATCGTTTAAGGCAACAAAATCTCTCCTCCTTCTCTCAGAAACCAACGTCGATGTCATTGCAGAGGTTATAGACCGTTCGCCGCCTGATGTTATCATTGTCGATTCCGTCCAAACAATGTATCGGCCAATCTTTGAGAGCTCTCCGGGCAGTGTAGCGCAGGTGCGTGAGTCGACAGCCCTTTTTACCAAACTTGCAAAAGAGAAGTCGGTTCCCGTGTTTCTTATCGGGCATGTCACGAAAGAAGGCGTTATCGCAGGCCCCAAAGTAATCGAACATATGGTTGATACAGTGCTTCAGTTTGAAGGTGAACGCCATTATGCCTACCGCATTCTTCGCGCGATGAAAAACAGATATGGTTCCACGAACGAGATTGGCGTCTTCGAGATGCGCGATACAGGTTTGCGGGAAGTTACCAATCCTTCGGAAGTTTTTCTCTCAGAACGATCGTTTGGTGCTTCGGGCTCGACAGTCGTCGCGAGTGTTGAAGGTTCACGGCCGATTCTCATCGAAGTACAGGCGCTGGTAACACCCACAAGTTATGGTGTCCCGCAACGGAATACCACCGGCTTTGATTATCGCCGTCTCGGATTATTGATAGCAGTTCTCGAGAAGCGGGCAGGAATAAGGCTCGGACAACAGGATGTTTTCGTGAATATCGCCGGCGGAGTTCGCGTTGATGAACCGGCAGTAGATCTCGGTATTGCCGCATCGATTATTTCCAGTATGCGTGACGTACCGATTGATTCACAGTCTGTCGGAGTAGGAGAAATCGGTTTGAGCGGGGAAGTCCGAACCGTGAGCCAGATAGAAAAAAGGGTACAGGAGGCCTCGAAGCTTGGGTTTAAGCGATTTATACTTCCCAAAAATAACCTTAAAGGAATAACACGGGCCAACGGCATTCAGCTAATCGGTGTTGAACGGATTGAAGATGCCATCGATATCTGGTTTCGTTGATTATTTCCATCCAACCTTTTTGTAATTCGATTATTATAAAATTCTTATGGATAAAATCATCCTTGCCACGCGCAATAAAGGAAAAGTGGAAGAAATACGATCCATCCTGCATGGAGTTCCTGCTGTTATCGAGAGTGTGTTGGACTATCCTGATATTCCTGAAGTAATTGAGGATGGCAAGACGCTTGAAGAAAATGCCATTAAAAAAGCCAAAGAGATTTTTAAGTATACGGGATTACCATCGCTTTCAGATGACACCGGACTTGAAGTCTTTGCACTTGATTTGAGACCGGGCGTTTTCTCCGCACGTTTTGCAGGAGAGAACGTGACGTACGATGACAATAACCGAAAGTTGTTGTCGGAGCTGAATGGCGTGGACATGACACGCAGGACAGCGCGGTTCCGGTGTGTCGCAGCTTTTGTCGGCAAGGGAATTGAAAAAATTACTACCGGTGTGTGCCGCGGTAACATCGGTCTTGCCGTGAAAGGAAATGGAGGATTCGGGTATGATCCGCTGTTCATTCCAGACGGTTATGACAAGACATTTGCGGAACTCTCCGTTGATGAAAAGAACCATATCAGTCACCGCGCAAGGGCATTTGAAGAGATGAGAAAATTTCTTCTTTCGCTCTACCAATAGGTTTTGCCCCGTACGTCTTTTTCATTGACGTATGTTCTTTCCTTGATATTCGCTTTAGTTATTCTTATCTTATCCGAGAATTTTAACGATAATGGGTATGCGATGGATATTCGGACGGGAGAAACAATCAGTCCCAACATGGAAATATGTTTCCGAGGGAATCATATGGAGATTATTTCCGTTCGGAGCCGGATATATCATCGGTGAAGACAGAGATACAGATAAAAAGACGGTTTCCTTTTTTTGTCTGGACGAAGTGACAGGCAGTCCGCGTTGGAACGGGCTCCGATGTGCGGAGCCATGGTGGGTAAGCATGGAAGCAATTCACAATGATGTCCTGATCCTGCACGAGTACGCGGCTCCAGATATGCCTGATCATAAAAAGATTCATGCCGTTGATGCTTCATCAGGGTCAGTCATGTGGGTAAACGATGACGTCAAATTTTTATTTTGTCATGCTCATTCTCTCTATGCCGCGAAAGATACATATGATCAACGCTTATTTTTCGAAATTGAACTCATGACCGGTAAACTCTTGCGGGAAGTGAACAGTCAGCATATCAACGAAATTCGTCAGCACGATGATATCGAAACAACCGGGGGAGTCGTCTTTCCAACAGTTATCCGATATGCTACTGCTCAATATCCGATGATGGGGAAGATTCCGGGTATCACAGATGAAGATGCACAGGTCGAAACGATTGATTCCGGCAATCATATTATTACCGCTGTATGCAGAAATGTAAGCACCCAGCCGCTTCAGCGTTCGTATCAGCAAGAGTTGTATGTATATAGAAAAGCAGATCAGGTATTGAGCTTTTCAGATACAATGAATCAGAGTCTGACAATTCCCGTGCCTGATATGTTTTTCGCGAAGGGTAATTTTATCTATTACATAAAAGAAAAATCCACGCTTTGTGCCTTTGAGTTTGCGGGAGAACATCGGGCTTGATGAATAAAATAAAAATCAAGCAGGTCGATGCCTTTACCACTGTTCCGCACACTGGAAACCCGGCCGGAGTAGTAACCGACGCAAAAGACCTGACCGATGGTCAGATGCAAACCATCGCCCGGGAGATGAATCTTTCCGAAACCGCATTTATACTCCCGCCTACAAAGCCTGGAGCTGATCTCCGCATCCGCTGGTTTACTCCCTCTGTGGAAGTTCCGCTCTGCGGACATGCAACCGTCGCCGGATTCCATGCCCTTGCCGAAGAGGGAAAATTCGGATTGAATAAAAAGGGGGTGCATTCATTCAAGCTTGAAACTATGTCGGGAATACTGCCGGTCGATGTGAACAAAGTGGAACAGAAGATTTCGGTGATGCTTGGACTGAAGATACCCACATTCGAAAAGGCGAATCATTACAAAATCGACCTTGTTCGCGTCTTAAATATTACCGCAGGTGAGTTTGAAAGCGAACTTCCGATTCTTCGCCATGATTATCTTTACATTCCTGTTCGCCGCCTGCACACGCTTTTCACGATGAAGCCGAATTTTTTGAGTATTTCGAATTTCTTATCAAGCAGGAAATTATCCGGCATGTGTTTATTTACGACAGAAACCGTTGACCGGGAATCAGTGGTGCATTCAAGATTTTTCGCGCCGAATTTTGGCATCAATGAAGATCCTGTGACGGGTTCCGCACATGGGCCGCTTGCCGTCCTGTTATATGACAGCGGTGTTTTGGAAACACATGATGGACAATGTGTATGTCAGGCTGAGCAGGGAGATGCTATTGGCCGCCGCGGAAGGGTTAAGATTGAACTGCATGTGAAAGATGAAAAACCAACCGCAGTGAAGATTGGCGGCAATGCTGTGACCGTTATGGAAGGCGAAATGCTGCTTCACGAATAATCCTCAACTTACTATCGCGTTCATATGAATATTCATTCCTTGATTTTTCTGATAGTCCTTCTCGGAGCCGGTGTTTTCTTTTTATACAGCCTGCGGAAAGTTATTTCGTATGTGAAAGTGGGAAAGCCGGAGGGTAGGCTCGATAATCCTGTGCAGCGAATAAAAAATGTGCTGGTGATTGCGTTCGGACAATCAAAGCTTCTGCGTGAACCGCTTGCCGGCCTGATGCATTTTTTCATCTTCTGGGGATTTGTCATTCTGCTCCTCGCAATTGCAGAAGCGATTGGTGAAGGATTGGCACCCGGATTTTCACTTTCGTTTCTCGGCCCGCTTTATCCGCCGTTAGTATTCCTGCAGGATATTATCGGAGTATTGGTGGTTGCTTCCGTCCTATTCGCGTTGTTCAGAAGATATGTGATACGCCCGCAGCGCCTGGAAGGCGACAAACACGCAAGGCTTGATGCGACATTTATCTTATGTACAATCCTGTTGATTATGGTTTCCATGTTTCTTCAGAATGCTGTGAACATTGTAAGAGGTGCGCAGATTGCGGGCGATTCGCGTTTCTTTTCGTTTGCCCTTTCCTCATTGTTCACTTCATCATCCGTCGAGGGATTAGAAGGATGGTTTCACTTCTTCTGGTGGGTGCATATTCTTCTGGTTCTCGGTTTCATGAACTACCTTCCGTATTCAAAGCATTTTCACATCATTTCTTCTGTTCCAAATACATACTTCGCGAAGCTCGGCGTCAGGGCTGCATTGAAACCGTTAAATCTTCAGGATGAAACTGCCACGAAGTTTGGCGCTTCCGATATAGAAGATCTTACATGGAAACAATTACTGGATGGTTACACCTGTACCGAGTGCGGAAGATGTACAGCATCCTGTCCGGCTGCAATCACCGGGAAACCTCTCTCACCGAAAAAAATTATTGTCGATATTCGCCGCCGTACTGCTGAAAAAGCACCGTTACTTGTTGCCGGGGTAACTCCTGATAGTGTTAACGGAAATAATGCAGATGCGACTGCAATTTTCGGAAAGAAACTTGTTGATGATTTTATCACCGAAGATGAACTCTGGTCGTGCACGACCTGTATGGCGTGTGTACAGGAATGTCCGGTGATGATTGAGCATGTCGATTCCATAGTTGATATGCGCCGGTACCTGGTACTGAATGAATCCCGTTTTCCGAAAGAAATGCAGGCGACATTTGAGAACCTCGAACGCAATTATACGCCGTGGGCATTCAGCCATTCCACGCGATCCGATTGGGCGGAGGGGTTGGAAATACCGCGATTGGCTGATAATCCGGGCGCGGAGGTACTGTTCTGGGTGGGATGCGCCGGTGCGTACGATGCACGGTATAAGAAGGTGACGCAGTCATTTGCCAAGCTAATGAAGATGGCGAATATCAGCTTTGCCATTCTCGGCAACGAGGAAAAATGCAACGGCGATCCGGCTCGCCGTGCGGGAAATGAATACCTTGCGCAAATGTTGATGACAGAGAATGTCGGAACGCTGAATAATTACAAAGTAAAGAAGATAGTTACTACCTGTCCGCATTGTTTTAACATTTTCCGGAATGAATACCCGCAGTTCGGCGGCAACTATGAGGTGGTTCATCATACCGATTTTATCATGGGACTGATTGATTCCGGCAAGATCAAACTAACAAAAGAGAAGAGAGCCAAGATTACTTATCATGATTCCTGTTATCTTGGACGGTATAATGAAGTCTACGATCAGCCGCGAAAGTCAGTTGCAGCTATTCCCGGTGTTGAACTTGTGGAAATGAGCCGTTCAAAAGATAAGGGGTTCTGCTGCGGTGCAGGCGGAGCCAGGATGTTTATGGAAGAGCATATTGGAAAGCGTGTGAACATTGAACGGACAGAAGAGGCATTGGCACTAAAACCCGATGTTATCGGGACTGCATGCCCCTTCTGCATGACAATGATGACTGACGGCGTGAAGGCGAAAGATGCCGTTGAACAGGTGCAGGTGAAAGACATTGCCGAGCTTGTGCTGGAGGCGATTGAGCAGTAGTGACATTGATTTAATCTTTCCGAAAAGGTATCTTTCACTATGTCCAAAGTTCATGACAAAGAGGAACCTTACAAAACCGCAGTCGAGCGTGCGCGGGAGTATGGAATTGATATTTCTTTGCTTGAAATGAACCTTAAACGGACTCCCACCGAACGAATTGAAGCAATGATTTCAGTGCTGGAATTTGTCGAAGAGGCAAGAGCATCTCTTCTCAAAAAACAGGAAAAACATTCGAATGACTAAGTTCCGGGATATTCTGCAGGAATTCAGTCAAGAGGGAATTGAGTTTATTATTATCGGCGGGCTTGCGGCACGTATTCATGGTTCGTGTTATACAACGGATGATCTTGATCTTTGCTACGCGCGAACCCCGGGTAATCTTGAAAGAATTGCCAAATGGTTACAACGGCACAATGCTGCCTTACGCGGAGCTTCACCGGGACTTCCTTTTATTCCTGATGTTCCCACTCTCCAATGCGGTTTAAATTTTGCGTTTTCCACCGATGTCGGTGATATAGACTTTCTTGGCGAAGTTCAGCCGGTAGGTTTTTATGCTGATATTATCAAACATTCCCTTTATGTTGATGTGTACGGAATTCAATGCAGGGTAGTAGATATTGATACGCTCATCCTTATCAAAAAGAAGATCGCAAGGTCAAAAGATATTCCGGTTGCTCTGGAACTCGAAGCAATCAAAGAGCTTCAGCGAAATAAAGATGTGTAATGTTTGATTGTCATTAATAAGCGTAGAGGACGACCATACAAGGAAAAACGGGGTGCAAATAGGCACGATTGTTCCGGGAGAGACAATGAAAAATTACCAACATGCGGATATGATGGTCCGCCGCTGTACTTACTTTTCCAGTTCTCCAATAGGATTTCTTCTGATAATCATCAGTACAGCAGATTGTGGGGCGATAAGATATTTCTTTCCATCGTACTCGATTTCAATTGCCTGATCCCGAAGATACAACGCGTAATCTCCTTCCTCAACCTGCAATGGAATGTATTTTACCGGATCTTTTGGAATTGTCGACCATGATTCCTGATCGATAAAGTTGGGGTTTGGTACCGGATATCCCGGTCCGACTTTAAATATATAGCCGCTCTGAATTTTTTCCTTTTCTTTCACACTCGGGGGAAGGTACAATCCATGCTCTGTCTTATCTTTATCCGTATCAGGGATAATCAATACTTTATCGCCGATGACTATAATTTGCTTTCTTCCAGTGTCCATATCTATGCTTTCATATTTTCTGTTTGCTATTTCCATGATGAGATAACAGAAACTGTTTCAGTTCCTCAAATCCCGAAAAGGATTTTGTAACGCACCCGAGAACCCATCCGGGAAGGTGATGAAGCGGGAATGATGTTACTAAATAGACCGGTTTTTTAAAAAAACGGGCAATCGTCAATTCACCTTTTGTGCCGGCGCCCTTTGCGGCACCTTCATCCCAATAACAAACGACGTAGTCGGAGTTATCAGCTATTTCTTTGGAATCGATATCAACTAACTTCTGAATAATTGAAGTGTAGTGTTCGATATTTTCCTCTTTCAAAAGGCGGAAATTTACGGAAGGGTGGTGGACAGAAAAGAACTTGTCGCTCTCGGTGTTAGGATTAAACACCGAATGGCCAAGATGTCGTTCGAGCCAGGTCTGTAACTCTGTCCGCCACTGAACGCCTTCACCGTCGGCGTATTCCATTCCACCAGAAAGATACACTCTCATATCTCATCCAAACCTGTACATATCCAACATAGGGAACAGCATCCAGTATCCCAACCACATCATTCCGCCAAAACTCATGGGAACGGAAAAATTATCATCCACGTCGATAGGGAGCGCTTCAACAACAGCAGTTATTGCTGCGGCGCAAATGCCGATGAGGTATTCACCAAAGAGGTAATCAATTTTCGGAACAACCGCAACAATAACAACAGCGCTGAGGAAAAATGCGAGGCTTCCTTCGCGGGTTTTTGAAAGGAATCGATGCCTTCCAAACCGCTTCCCGATTAACGCGGCAGTCAAATCGGAGATAATCAAAACGAGAAACGCAGTAATCGCAATGAGTTTTGGAAAGATGAGTACCGCCAATGTCGCGGAAATCAGCACCCATGTGGCGCCATTGAGGCGTTTGCGCTCTCGGTTGCTTTCGTGGTGTCTGAGAATTTTGCCGAACGTGCGGTTGAAGAGGATCTCCAGCGGTTCGAAATAGTGCCTGGTGACATCAATAACAAGGGCGATGATTGTAAGAGGAACAAAGACTTCCAATGCGGCTTCGCGGGGAGTAAAAAAATAAAAAATAGGGATGACTATCGAACTGAAATGTATTGCCTTCCGGATAATCTCGGTGCGATAGCCATCTTCGTGCGGGTGGGAGTGCGTGTTCACTCTATGATTTTGTGCTTCCAGATTGGTCGGAATTAGGCATCGTGCCGGTGGCTGTACTGCTTTGTTCCCGTCCGTTTGTCCGCTGTTCTAGCGGCGGAAGCGCTTCACCGCGGAGAATTTTATCAATCTCGTCGCCGTCAAGGATTTCACGTTCCAATAATGCGGCGGCAAGGGCGTGCAATTGGTCGATATTTTCTTTGAGGAGGCTTTCAGCCCGAACCATACCGCGCGTGATAATTCCTTTTACTTCTTCGTCGATGGCGACTGCCGTAGTTTCGGAATAATTCTTTGTGCGTGTGATTTCTCTTCCCAAGAAAATTTCTTCTTCCTTTGCACCGTATGCCAGTGGTCCGAGGCGTTCGCTCATGCCCCATTCGCAGACCATTTTATGGGCGATGGAGGTGGCGCGTTCAATATCGTTTCCTGCGCCGGTAGTAAACTGGTTGAAGATAATTTTCTCTGCCGCGCGTCCGCCCAACGCGTACGCAATCATTGCTTCGAGATATTCCTTCGCGTACGTATGTTTTTCATCGATCGGGAGATACGTCGTAACACCAAGCGCCCTTCCGCGGGGAATAATCGTCACCTTGTGCACCGGGTCAGATTCCGGAATTTTTTTTGCCACCAGCACGTGACCGGATTCGTGATAAGCAGTGACTTTCTTTTCCTTTTCAGATATGATGAGGCTTTTCCGTTCAATGCCCATCATCACTTTATCTTTCGCTTCTTCAAAATGTCGCATTGTTACCGCTTTGCAATTCTGACGTGCAGCCAGAAGTGCAGCTTCATTCGCAAGATTGGCAAGATCAGCACCGGCAAGTCCGGGTGTACCTTTTGCCAATATTTCCAGGTTGACATTTTCGTCGAGTGGGATATTGCGTGTGTGCACTTTGAGGATGCCTTCACGGCCACGGACATCAGGCCTGTCTACGACGACCTGTCGGTCAAATCTTCCCGGTCGTAACAAAGCAGGGTCTAGAACGTCGGGCCTGTTGGTCGCGGCAATAATAATAACACCGCTGTTTTGTTCAAATCCATCCATTTCCACAAGCAGTTGATTCAATGTCTGTTCACGTTCGTCATGACCGCCGCCTAAACCTGCGCCGCGATGGCGTCCGACTGCATCGATTTCATCGATGAAGATAATTGCCGGCGCGTTCTTTTTCCCAGTCTCAAACAAATCACGAACGCGGCTAGCGCCAACGCCGACAAACATTTCCACAAAATCAGCGCCAGAAATTGAGAAGAAAGGAACGCCGGCTTCACCAGCCACAGCGCGCGCAAGCAATGTCTTGCCTGTTCCCGGAGGTCCAAGTAGCAGAACACCACGCGGAATCTTTCCGCCAAGGCGCTGGAATTTTGATGGCTCTTTCAGGAACTCTATGATCTCCTGCAATTCGACTTTTGCCTCGTCAGCTCCAGCGACATCCTGAAACGTTACTTTAGGGGCGCCTTCCGAAATTGTTTTCGCGCGGCTCTTGCCGAAGGAAAAAATTCCTTTTGTTCCCATTCCCTGCATGCGGCGCATAATAATCAGCCACACAACGAGCAACAGCACCCATGGTAATGCGCTCAACAACGCATTCATCCAGGTGTTATCCTCCTTGGTAATGGTGAAGCGAATCTCCTTTGCACTCCATTCCTGAATAACATTCGAGTCGATGAACGGAAGCGTTACAACAAACCGTTCCATTTTGACGAATTTCCCGCTTGTTGTTTTAAGCTCCATCGGCTGTTTTAGTACACCGTGGAAGTCGTAATTGTTGAGTTCAGATTTCCGGATTGTCGCGCTTGCGATACTCCCGTCGTTAAGGAGCTGTACATACTGTGTGTATTCCAGGTCGTACTCTGTACCTTCCTGTGTCCGGAACAGCGTCATGACAATGAAGACACCGAGAATAATTGCCGACCAGCTTAACACTACTTTGAGAACTTTACTCCAGTTAAAATCATCGTCATTACGAAATTGATTCTTCGGTTGACGGATTTTTCTGCGCGTCAATTTTCTTTGCAGCTTTTTACCAGTATTCTCTCTTGAATCTTGTTTCTGTTCGTCCATAATACCTGTTTCGTTTCCTTTTTATTTAATCATTTGCTATGCGATAAATCGACCTGAGATTTCTCACCTTCTGCGCGTAATCTAAGCCATATCCAATCACGAAATAGTTTGGAATCTTAAACCCTATATAATCGATGGAAACGTCGACTTTTAGGGCATCTTTCTTATATAATAACGAAATTACTTTAAAAGAGCGAGGATTATGTGTAGCGATTAATTTTTTAATAAAATCGACTGATAACCCGGAATCGACAATATCTTCGACTACAATGATATCTCTTCCTTCAATCTGGCAGTTGAGTTCTTTCAGCATCTTCACGTTGCCGGAACTGATTTTCGCATCTCCGTAGCTTGAGAGTTTGAGAAAATCCATTTCGCAATCAACAGTGATATGGCGGATCAGGTCAGCCATAAAAATAAAGGAGCCGTTAAGCACGCCGATAAATATGGGAACTTTTCCTTTGTATTCTTTATTGATTTGCCTTCCTAACTGTTTAATGCGGGTCTGAATTTTCTTTTCAGTCAGATAGGGGATAAATCTGTCGTTGTTGACAATAATTTCTTTCTTCATCCGTTCACTGTTATGATTGAGGAATATATTCGATTTTAAGTATGTTCTTTGTTTTCGGAGTTACTTTATAGCGGTCATCGAGCCGTTTGCCGCAGATCCAGACGACGGCCTCGTCAGAAAATAAGACCGGTATTATTCTTTTTTCAAACAACGGAACTTTTTCATCAATAAAAAAGTCGCTGAGCTTTTTTTTGTCTTTCATTCCGAGCGGGATAAACCAATCTCCGTCAGCCCATGGGCGCAGAATGAATTCTTTTCCGAGTGTATCACCGTCGATATACTCGGTATTCTTATCGTTTGTGTATTCAGCTTTTGAGCTTATGGAGGATTGGAATCCGAAAAACTCAAATTTGTAATTTTTGTTCAGATCAATGTGGTACCGGTACGTTTGAATTGCAGGAATTCGTTTGAACGCAATATGATTCCGGTTCCTGTAGAAGACGATATCCTTTGATAATGAGCATGACGTTCCAGTTTCCGCGTGAACGATTTTCAGCATACTTTTTACTGTTCCAAAATCCACTTCAATGTTGCCGAATTCCCGTGCTGTATGAAGCAGAATGTGTTCCTGCAAGAAGAGCGGCTTCGCATCGAACGACTCCAGGTTAAAAATAATTTCTTTAGACGAACGATGGACAATAATATCAACCAGAATCTTTGCCGCTTCATCTTTCAGATATACTTCAAGCTGTTCAAATAATTCTCCGGTTCTCTGCAGGGTTAACGGTAAATTCGGATTAATGTTGCTCCGGATTTCAGGGATCAGACTATTACGCAGATAATTTCTCGTATAATCGTTGTGCGCGTTGCTTGAATCTTCCCTGTGCGGAATTTTTTGCTCTTCCGCAAAGCCTCTGATCTCTTCGCGTGTTACTGAAAGAAATGGTCTGATCACCGAGATATCTTTCCGATGAGCCGGAATGCCGGATAGTCCATGCACTCCTGCACCGCGGATGATGTTAAAGAGAATCGTTTCCGCGTTGTCATCGGCATGGTGCGCAGTTGCCACCGATTGAAAACCGAGAGAAGTGCGAAGCTTATTGAAAAATGCATACCGCAATTCTCTCGCCGTTTCCTGGATCGAGAGCTTTTTTGCATCAGAGATTGCGGCGGTATTTGCGCGTTCGACATAACACTCTAATGTTAACGCGGAGGCAACAGACCGGGCGAATGTTTCATCCTCGTCAGATTCCTGTCCTCGCAACTGATGATTGAAATGAGCAACAGCGAGTTCAATCTTCAGGTCATTTCGCATCAGGTACAGCGCTTGCAATAACACCATGGAGTCAATTCCACTGCTCAAGGCCACGATAATCTTATCCCCGTTATTCATCAGGGATACCCTGCGGATATATTCGCGGACAGTATGGAGGAAGTGATGTTCAGGCATAATGCAATGTGCCGTTCCACTGTAAAAAAATTCCCTCCCGGGTATTTCCGGGAAGGGAGGATTGTTGCGTAGCGGGGGAGGGACTCGAACCCCCGACCAATGGATTATGATTCCATTGCTCTAACCAACTGAGCTACCCCGCCAAAAAATGATTGAAAATATACGATAAAAAGGGGTGATATGCAAGGTAAACTCGCAGCCATTCCTGCTAAGTTTTTATCCCAGCTGCATCTCTCAACCGTGCCAATTATTTTTCTTTTTGCTCATTCTTTCTTATTATGGATGCAAAAGTCGCATTCACTGAAAATTTTCATTGATATCAGAACAGACCATACGGAGCGGGCACAGCTATTCAATTGATGATGCTTTTGATTTTTGTGCGAGAATTACAAATGCACATTACGAGAATTTTCCCGTTGCTTCATTGTTTTTGCCGAAGGAAAAACGTCCCTATATTCAGGCGATTTATGCGTTTAGCCGTATTGCTGATGATTTTGCAGATGAATCAGTCCGTCTTCCTGAAGAGCGGCTTGCAAATTTACAAAACTGGGAAGAACAACTGGAGCTTTGTTTTCGGGGCGAAGCTCGTCATCCGGTGTTTATTGCGCTTTCCGAAACAGTCAGCCGCCTTGATATTCCCGTGGAACCGTTTCGCGACCTTCTGACGGCATTTAGGCGGGATGTGACACAACATTCTTACGCGACATTTGAAGATTTGATGAGTTATTGCAGTTGTTCGGCAAATCCTGTAGGAAGACTTGTGCTCATGATTTTCGGATACAGGGATGAGAAATTGTTCCGACTTTCTGATCACATTTGTACCGCATTACAGCTGACAAACTTTTGGCAGGATGTCAGTGTTGACAAGGAAAAGCAAAGGGTTTATGTACCGATAGAGGATATGGAGCGTTTTGAATATTCGATGGATGATTTACAACATGGCCGTTCCGAAAAGCAATTTCATAACCTCATGAAGTTTGAAGTTGAGAGAACGAAAAATATGTTTTACGATGGCGCTGAATTGCCTTCTCTCGTTGAGAACGATCTCCAGCTGGAACTTCGGCTGGTATGGTTTGGCGGAATGAGGATCCTTAAAAAAATTGAGCGATCCGGTTTTGAAGTATTATTACATCGTCCTACGCTGAACACTCTGGACAAAAGTACGGTATTCCTGCTTGGACTCTTTTACAATAATCTTTCACGGTTTGGCAGAAAGCGGAAGCAATGGGATCTTACCTGACTATTCCTTCTCCACAGGCAGAAGTCCATCGCGGAAGCAGTTTCGCTTTTTCCTTTTCATTCCTTCCTAAGATCCAGCGTGAAGCATTAAAATCGTTATATGCTTTCTGCCGTACTACGGATGATATCGTCGATAATGAAAACGATGCAGTGTCAAATATTGAACGGTTGAAATTATGGAGAGGCGAATTAGAACAATCGTTGTCAGGAAGTTCGGCATACCCTGTTCTTAATCAGTTTTCATCTGTTGTTCAGAAATTTCATATACCTGTTGTTCACGCGTATGAATTGCTCCGCGGCGCGGAAATGGATATTACAAAGAACCGGTACGAGACATTTGAAGAGTTAAAAGAATATTGTTATCTCGTTGCATCTACAGTCGGTCTCATGTCGCTTCAAATCTTCGGTCCAAAGAATGAGCGTTCGAAAGAATACGCGATTAACCTTGGCATTGCATTACAACTTACCAATATAGTCCGTGATGTTGCCATCGACGCAAACTACGGCAGAATATATCTGCCTCTCGATGACCTCCGGCGATTTCACTATACAGAACATGAGCTTTTGACGAAAACCTACAATCAGAACTTTATCGACCTCATGAAATATCAGACAGATCGCGCTGAGAAATTCTTCGCGATCGCAAGACAATCATTGCCTGATGAAGATAAACGGCCAATGTTCGCGGCGAAAATCATGGAACGGATTTACTTTCACACGCTTCAGCGCATTAAGGATGCAAACTATAATGTTTTCGGTGAAACTATACATCTTTCCAGGACACTTCAACTGATGATTGCCGTGAAATACTGGGTCAAGCAGCGGCTGTTCGGCGCATGATTGCTGATGTAGCTGTTATCGGAGGGGGTGTCAGCGGTCTTGCGGCATCTGTCGATCTTGCGCTGAGCGGTAAAAAAGTCCTCCTTCTTGAGCAGTCGCAAAAACTGGGAGGACGGTGTTATTCGTTTCGTGATGAAACGACTGGCGATGAAGTCGATAACGGGCAACATGTTCTTATAGGTGCGTATCATCATACACTTCGCTATCTGACTCATGTTGGGACACGAAAATTCCTTGCCACACAAAAGTCGATTCCTCTTCATCATCCAGTTTCCGGATTTTCCTCGGTTACATTCGGCACCGCTCCGGCGCCATTGAATCTTATCGCTGCAGTTCTTCGATACAGCCATTTATCCGTTACAGACCGGCTCAATGTTCTGAAGGTTGGTTCCTTCCTTAGAAATTGGACAGATGCAACCTCCAAGATTCTGACAGGGATGACGGTAGATGTATGGCTTACCAGCCTTGGCCAGTCAAAATCCGTCAAGGAATCTCTCTGGAACCCGTTGGCAATTTCCATTATGAACGAACTGCCCGAACAAGCGTCGGCACTGCTGTTCGCGCATTCATTACGTTCAGCATTTTTCGGATCACAGGAAGATATCTCGGTTATGATACCGACAATCGGACAGAATGCATTATATGTTGACGGTGCCCGGCATATCCTTGAACAAAACGGGTGTGTCATAAGAACGGGATCTGAAGTTATAAAGATTCTCTCTGATGATCAGTACGTTACCGGAATTCGCATGGCCGATGGTTCCGAGATGAAGGCAGAGCATATTATCTCCGCCGTTCCTCATTATACACTGGCAAAGATCTTACCTGACAAATTATCTAATACGTTTCCATTTGAAAAGTTCAATTCATCGCCCATCGTTTCATTGCATTTATGGTTTGAAAAAGATTTTATGCCGATGAATTATTGCGGATTAATAGGAAAAAAAATACAGTGGGTATTCAACAAACGGAAAATTGAAGCGAAGGCTCACAATAAAACAGCATACCTTTCAGCAGTAATAAGCGGAGCGTACGATGTTGTTGATAGATCTAAAGATGAGCTTGTGGTTTTAACGGTACGGGAAATCAGTGAAGTTTTTCCGGAGAGCAAAAGTTCCCGACTTGTTCATTCCTATGTCATTAAAGAAAAACGGGCCACATTTTCTTCGACACCGGAGATTGAACGGATGCGTCCATCAGCAGAAACATCACTGAAAAATTTTTTCCTGGCCGGTGATTGGACAAATACAGGGTTACCCGCAACAATTGAGGGCGCAATTCAAAGCGGTTTTTATGCCGCCGGATTGATAAAGGAAAGAGGCTAGGTGATGCGGTTCAGATGAACAAGGGTTTCACTACATCCCACACAACATTTTCAATTGAACCCAGCAGTAAAAAGCACACAAAGGCTACCACCCACTTATATGGTACTTTCTTAATATCATGCACAACAATGATCGCAAAGAATATTGCCGTGATAGTATAAAAGCACATGATGACAGTCGGGATTGTCATGTCATGCAATCGTATCAATGATAACGAGGAGCTTTCATCGACTACGAGTTTGATGTTATTATTAATGAGAAGCTGGAGAAACACCGTGATTGTTTCGGGGAGGCGTATGGTTGCATTGACAAAGGCCATTGAAGCGAAGAAGAGATTTTGCGGTTGTCTCAGCAATAATGCGAACGAAAATAGTGCGAGGCCAAATGTCCATACCGGACCCGCAAGTGCTGCTCCTGCACATCCATCCTGCGTACCGTGGAAGTCAATAATGTCAAGCAACGCGGCTTGTTGCTGATCAGTTTGCGAGTGGCAAAATGTATCGGCTGCTATTTTATGAGCGTACTGATGTGAGAATAACGAAAGTGCAACCGCCAGAATGAATGAAGGAATGCCGATAAGCAGAAGGGTCTTGATTGAGTGCCGTGGTTCTTCTTCCAGTAATGCCATTATTCTCCGATGTAAAATGCTTTCATGAAATTTAACGGCAGACAAGATAACGGATTTTGCAAAGAGTGTCAATATAAAAATGAAGATTTCGGTTTATTCATCACTTTCAGTTTGTTATGACTGTGTATTGTTTTCTTGATTTTTCGGTGATAACATGCTACCTTGTGCAGCACAAGTACAATAACAATAAGGTTTACCGGTTTGAAGACAGATTTTTTTAAAGAGTTACAATGGCGGGGATTAATCCATTCTCATACAGCGAATGCCGAAAAACATCTTGCCGAGCAACAGGTGACGGGGTATATTGGCTTTGATCCCACCGCGGCGAGTCTGCATGTCGGATCATTGTTGCCCATCATGGGCCTCGTTCATTTGCAGCGTGCCGGACATATTCCGATAGCAATCGCCGGCGGCGGTACCGGGATGATTGGTGATCCGAGCGGCAAAACTCAGGAGAGAAAGCTTCTTTCTGTCCAGGATATTGAATCAAACCTCGAAGGAATCAAGAACCAGCTCAGCAAGTTTCTGGATTTTAACGCGAAACAAAATCCTGCCAAGCTTGTTAACAATGCCGAGTGGCTCACAAAACTTTCGATGATGCAGTTTCTTCGTGATATCGGAAAACATTTTTCCGTGAATGAAATGCTCGCGAAAGATTCTGTCAAGAACCGTATTGAGCAGGAACAGGGGATGTCGTTCACGGAATTCAGTTATTCCCTTCTGCAATCGTATGATTACCTGGAGCTCTACGACCGCTACAAATGCACGCTGCAAATGGGCGGATCAGACCAGTGGGGAAATATTGTTGCCGGTGTCGATCTTATACGGCGGGTGAGAGGCACGGAAGCACAGGCGATTGTATTTCCGCTGATAACCACATCAACCGGTGTAAAATTTGGGAAGACTGAAAGCGGGACGATCTGGCTTGATTCCGCATTGACCTCTCCGTACAAATTTTACCAATTCTGGTATAACACAGATGACAAAGATGTTCTCCGTTATCTGAAATTCTTTACTTTGCTGCCTGAATCGAAAATAACTGAGATTGAACATTCACTTAACACTTCTCCCGAAAAAAGAGAGGCGCAAACACTGCTGTCGCACGAGGTAACCAGGGCAGTACATGATGAAAGCGCAGTAACCCAGGCGATGAAAGCTTCTCAGATTCTGTTTGGCGGAGAGATTACGGGTATTTCAGAACGTGAACTGCTTGATATCTTTGAAGATGTTCCGTCTTCAGAAATTCAGCGCGACCAACTCAACGGGGATGGTGTCCCGTTTATTGATCTGTTAGTGAATGCTTCTGTCGCTAAATCAAAAGGTGAAGCGCGAAAGTTAGTCCAGGGCGGCGGTATTTATTTGAATAATCGCCGTGTGCCGGAAGTTGATAAAAAAGTTGGAATGAATGATGTGATACACGGAAAGTTTATTGTTCTGAGAAAAGGCTCCAGAAGTTATTTTCTCGTCAAAGCTGTTTGAATATTTCTTGACTTTCGCAAGGAGCTTTATTATCCTGTTGGAGGAAAAGCCCTGCTGAGAATGGCAGGGTTCTTTATTTATGAAAGGTTGATCAAATGATTATTGTGATGAAATCGCACGCCACGGATGCGGATGTTCAGCACGTTGTCGAGCGGATTAAAGAGCTTGGTTTATCGGCACATCTCTCGAAAGGTGTTGAGAGGACGATTATCGGTGTTATTGGTGATGAACGGCTGATAAAAAAAGAACAGCTTTCGCTTCTGCCTCAGGTTGATAATGTTATTCCGGTACTAAAGCCGTATAAACTCGCGAGCCGCGACTTCAAGGAATCAACTACAATAGTTGATGTTGCCGGAGTAAAAATCGGAGGGAAAGGTGTCGTCGTTATTGCGGGCCCCTGTTCCGTGGAAAACGAAGAACAACTTTTAAGCACTGCGCAAACGGTAAAAGCGGCCGGGGCATCATTGCTTCGCGGCGGTGCATATAAACCGCGGACGAGCCCCTACGCATTCCAGGGACTGGGTGAGGAAGGGTTGAAAATTCTCGCAAAGGCAAGAGAGAAGACCGGACTCGGCATTGTTACGGAAATTATGGAATCATCGGAAGTTGACCTGGTTGCAGATTATGCGGACCTTCTTCAGGTAGGCGCGCGGAACATGCAAAACACGAAGCTCCTGCGGTCGCTTTCGAAAATCAGGAAGCCGGTGCTTCTGAAACGGAATTTCTCGGCGACACTTAATGAATTTTTAATGAGCGCGGAATATCTTCTCGCCGGAGGGAATGACCAGGTGGTTCTCTGCGAACGGGGTATCAGAACATTTGTGGAATACACGAGAAATACACTTGACTTGAACATCGTCCCGGCCGTTAAGCAAATCTCACATCTGCCGATTATTGTCGATCCGAGCCATGGCACAGGTAGGCATGATTTAATTCTGCCAATGAGCCGTGCGGCAATTGCCGCCGGCGCGGATGGACTCATTGTTGAGGTTCACCCGAAACCGGTGGAAGCATTTTCCGATGGTGACCAGTCGCTGACACCGCAAAACTTTGCAGAGTTAATGAAACAGGCAAACGTTATTGCAGGCGCGGTAGGGAGAAGTATGTTGTAGGCATTTAATATTCAATGGTGAATTCATCACCGGTACTCCAGCCGGTTAACGATTTATCCACTCGTATCATCTGAATTCTGAGTCGATCTCCTTCAATCGTGACTTTGCAGTAATGAAAGTCCCGTATTTCTTTTCCATTAAATAAATCCTGATGATGCTGTTTTGACGAATCGGATTCAACGGCTTGCCTCGGTCCGCCTCCGCCTCCGGAAACGACAAAGTTTTTTCCTTCTTTCCTGAAATGTTCATATGAATGACAATGTCCTGTGAAAAAGACCTTTGCCTTTGGTGTTTGTATGTACGGTTTGACAAAGTATTCCTGAACACCAGTATTATCGGAAACAATTTTGCTGTTTGTAAACGGAGGATGGTGGCATGTCACGATGACTGCCCGGATAGAGTCATTACGCTGGAATTGCTCCAATGTTTTTCTATACCAATCAGTTTGTTCCTGACGTTGGGCATCGGTAAGTTCATCGAAATTTGAGTTGAGAAGTATGATCCCCACCGATTGAAACACAAGCGCGGACCACGATCGTTGTTGAAGATGCGGAAAACGCGAGAAAAAGTTATCGAGGGCTTTTTGATTATTCCCGAAATAATCATGATTACCAAGTACGGGATATACCGGTATTTGCATTTGCCGAACGGGTGAAAGGAATTCGTCAAACCTGTGCCATTCTTCTTCATTACTTCCATCCGAAACAAGGTCGCCGAGAATAACCAACGCACCGGGATTTTCTCCGGCTATTTTATGTACTACTGCCTCTCTTGCTTCATCATTTTGTTCGCGGAGAAGCAGTGTTTCCCAAATGGAAGTGCGTTGTGTGTCTCCCACAAGGATGATTGAAGAGCCATCTTTCCTTAATGAAGTATTCCCTTCGTAACGCGAAGCAACTAAAGAGTTTGCTGAACAGCCGGAAACCAGAACTAAGAAGAAAATCAGGATGAACAGTAATTTTCTTATGCACCATTTTTCATGATGAACGATCATTTCGTTTCGTTTTTATTTAAGAGCAAGAAGATAGAATTTAGTGCAAGAGGGATAAGTATGACAAATAGCGGCATCCACATACGGCTTTCCACGAGATTTCCTACAGTATAATGAACGATAATGAAAAAAGGCGTTATGTATGCAACTTTTCTCAGGAAGGGGGGATGCTGTGAAAATTTTAGTAATGAAATGCCAGCCAGAGGGCCGATTAACGAAATAAAGTGGATGTTTCCCATAACCGCGTTCATGGTTGTCTCTTCAGAGAGGAACGGGATATTACGACCGATTCCTGACATGGTAAACCACTCGGTGACGGGTGGGTGCAGAAAAAAACGAATTGCTGCAAAGGGAAGAAGTCCGCACATACTCACAGCGAACAAACGAACAGGATTCTGCCTGACAGAAGCGCTAACCATAAATGCTATAGGAATAATGAAGAGCGGTGTTTCGCGGTTAAACATCCCAAGAAAAATGAGGGGGTAAAGGGGTGCCCATTGTTCTTTTTGCAGCTGTATGAACGCGGCGATAAAAATTCCGAGGTTGAAAAGATCGATCGTCTCAATAACGCTTGGTCCTTGAATCGAACTTAGCGAAAAACTCATCAGAACATCTAGAAGAAACATGCCCGTGAGCGCAGCAGCTGTCTCAAAAAATATTTTTAAGTAACAGAAAAAGAGCCATTGACATGAAATCAGCAAAATTATTTTGAGAACGAAGTCGATGGTAACAGGATTTAGAGCCGGCAAAGCAATGTTTATTCCATAGATTGTAAACGGGATTAAAATTCTATACGAATATGGCGCCGGAAATGATTGATCGATTACTCCATGATAGTAGATCATGAAATTCCGTGATAAGAGAAGCGTTCCATCGTCTGCTTTGAGGTGCAGTGCAGAGCGGTCCGAAATCGAAAGCAGTAAGGCGATGGAGCAGAAAAGAATAAAAAAAATGAAAAGAATCTTTTTATTCGTATAAGCCATTTTATTGTGGGATTGTTCTGGTATGACACCAAACAAACATAACAAGATTTAATCCGACTGTCAAGGTCAATGTAATAACCGGCTGGCCTTCGTAGCAATCTGATAAGCGGGTTCATATCGGTGTCTGCTGCTTTATGGTAACCATCTTGATTTTCAGACCATATTTGATTACGTTTGCGGTGCATGATGAATCCGTCGATACTGAAGAAGCTGAAGGAGATAGTCGGGTCCGAAAATGTTCTCGACTCAATTGAAGCGCGGACTGTGTATTCGTACGATGCCGCCGCAATGAAGCCGCAACTCCCCGTTGCTGCTGTTCGTCCTTCATCCGCTCAGGAAATTTCCAGTATTGTTCAGCTTGCAAATCAGGAACAATTCCCGCTTGTGCCGCGAGGCTCCGGTACCGGTTTAAGCGGCGGATCGCTCCCGATGGAAAATTCGATCGTTCTTCTCACCAACCACTGGAACCGTATCCTCGAAATTGATAAAGAAAATCTTACTGTAACAGTCGAACCCGGAGTCATAACCGCTCAGCTTCATCATGCTGTCGAGAAGCTCGGATTTATTTATCCCCCGGATCCGGGAAGCTCAAGCATTTGCACCATTGGCGGCAATGTCGCCGAAAATTCCGGCGGTTTGCGTGGATTGAAATATGGTGTCACCAAGAATTATGTCATGGGGTTGGAAGTTGTTCTTCCGACCGGTGACATCATGAACACCGGCGGCAAGTCGGTGAAAGATGTTGCCGGCTACAATCTGAAAGATGTCCTCATCGGTTCTGAGGGCACGCTCGGTATTTTTACGAAGATCCTGCTCAAAATAATCCCCAAACCGGAAACGCACAAAACGATGCTGGCATTTTATTCCTCTATGGACGATGCCGCGAAGACAGTGTCCGCGATTATTGCTGCAAAAATTACTCCTGCAATGCTGGAGTTTCTCGACAATACCACAATCCGCTGTGTTGAAGATTATACACATCTTGGGTTACCTGTTGAAACGGAAGCGATGCTCCTGATTGAGGTTGATGGAAGAAAGGCAGTCGTTGAGGAGGATGCCGCACTTATTACTGAGATTTGCAGGCGGCATAACGCAACAGGAATAAAATCTGCCAGAGATGAACAGGGGTCGGTACAGCTAAAAATAGCCAGACGTTCCGCGTTTACATCTCTCGCCCGGGTCAAACCGACAACGATAATGGAAGATGTTGCTGTCCCCCGCGCTGATCTCGCGCGACTAGTAGAACGTATCCGTGAGATCGGAAAAAAGAACGATGTAATGATAGGAAACTTCGGTCACGCGGGCGACGGAAACTTACATCCGAATTATTTAACCAACGAACGTGACCCCGATGAATTTGCCCGCGCAGAAAAGACAGTCTTTGAAGTCGAGGAAGCGGCTATTGAGCTCGGCGGTTCGATTACCGGTGAACACGGTGTAGGATTGTATAAGAAACGGTTACTTGAAAAGATGGTTGGTGATCCGTCAATGACAATGATGCGGACATTGAAGCAAATGATGGACCCGAATAATATCCTGAATCCCGGAAAAGTGTTTGATCTGAAACCGAAGTGTGAGGGGAATTTGCCGAGGGACAGGGAACAGATAAAGAAGTTTGAGGAAGTTGCGTGGATGTGAACAGGTCAAAAGTAAAAAGTATAAATTCAAAAAAATGAATAAGAAAGAACTTAATCGTAAATTGGCAATTGTAAGTTGAAAATGAAAGAATCAATCCGCAATCCAAAATTCGCAATTCGAAATATTATTTTGACATTTTACTTTTGAATTTTGATTTAGATATATGATCCCAATCAAAACCACATTAATTCACAAAGTTCTTGAACCTCAGCGAAAGGGTTCCGGTAAGTCACCTGCTCTAATTTTACTCCATGGCAGGGGTGCAAACGAGGACGATTTGCTTGGGTTAGCTGAATATCTTGATGAACGGCTCCTGATTATCAGTCCTCGCGCGCCGTTTTCTTTTCACTATGGCGGAGGATATGCGTGGTATGAAATTGAGGAAGTGGCGAAGCCGGAAAAAAAGATGTTTACGGATAGTTATAAAAGACTTGTCCAGTTTATTGCCGATGTGAAAAAAGGATATCCGGTTGATTCCGAAAAAATATTTTTAGGCGGGTTTAGCATGGGAACGATGATGTCATACGCGTTTGCGCTAACTCATCCTGCCGAAGTACGCGGGGTTGTCGCTAACAGCGGGTATGTTCCTGAAGACACGGATCTGACATTTTCCTGGAATGAGATAAAGGCCAAACCCTTCTTTGTTTCCCACGGCACATATGATCCTGTCATACCGATTTCTTTTGCGAAACGGGCGAAAGAGCTCCTTGAAAAAGCACAAGCTGATATTACCTACCGGGAATATGACATGGGACATCAAATCAGCGAAGAAAACCTTAATGATCTGATGAAATGGATGTCGGGGCACTTGTGATAGATGAGGTAAGTAAAAAGTTAAAATGAAAAAGTAAAAAATGATTTCCCATTGTGGCACAGGCCTCGTAATTCTTCGTTTATAGCATGTCTCTAAGCAACTCTCACAAAGTTCATCTCGACGACGTCATCAATCATTGCTTGCACTGCGGGATGTGTTTACCCGTTTGTCCAACCTATGCCATAACACAACAGGAGCAATCTTCACCTCGGGGAAGAATCCGTCTTATCCGCTCAGTACTTGACGGAAGTCTGGCGATTTCCGAAACATTTGCCGATGAAATGAATTTCTGCCTTGATTGCCAGGCGTGTCAGACTGCTTGTCCAGCTGGAGTGAAATACGGTGAGCTTGTCGAAGAATCGCGCCAGTTGGTTGCGGACAAACAGTTAGAGCCGTTTGCAGTCAGAGTATTGAAAAGAATTTTCCTTCGGGGCATTCTTGGTTCAAACGCTCGAACGAAGTTCTTTGGGCGGGTCCTGAGACTTTATCAGAAAACCGGTTTGCGCGAAGCGGTTGAACATTCAGGAATTCTGAATTTGTTCCCGCAGAACCTTCACCGGAAACATTTGCTTCTGCCCTCTATCTCCGAAACATTTTTCGATGATACCGTTCCGGATGTTGTTCCTGCCAGAAGGAAGCAACGGGGGAGAGTTGCATTTCTGTCGGGTTGCATTATGAATATTGCGTTTGCCGATGTTCATCATGATTGCATTGATGTACTGACCGCAAACGGATACGAAGTTATTATCCCAAAATCTCAGCCATGCTGCGGTTCACTTCATGGGCATAACGGTGATTTAACAAAGGCGAAAGAATTCGCCCGGAGTATTATCAGTGTTTTTGGTACATATACATTTGACGCACTTGTTGTAGATTCGGCCGGATGCGGAGCATTCCTTAAGGAGTATGAAAGGCTGTTTGAGAACAATGCTGATCTTAAAGAAGCCGCGGCAGCACTTTCCCAAAAGACAAAAGATATCACCGAGTTTCTGACTGAAGTTGGTTTTTCTAAGCCTGCCGGAAATATGAATTGCACGGTAACTTACCATGAAGCCTGCCATCTTGTGCATACACAAAAAATCAGCAGGCAACCCAGGCAAATTATCAGTTCGGTGCCGGGTACTGAGTTTGTGGAGTTACCGGAAGCGACATGGTGTTGCGGCAGTGCGGGAATTTACAATATCACGCGCTATGAAGATTCGATGAAGATGCTTGATCGCAAGATTGGCAACCTTGCTTCTACCGGTGCGGATGTTGTGGTGACGGCTAATCCGGGGTGTCATCTGCAGCTTCAGTACGGAATCAAAAACGCGGGACTCGCCTGCAAAGTTATGCATCCCGTTAGTTTGGTGAAAACTGCCATGTTGCAAAATGATTGATAACTCTTATTAATTATCACCGCAGAGACACAGAGAGCACAGAGTAAATAAATTTCAGCGTTAGTTTTATCTTAACTACAAGGCTAATCATTGCTTTCCAGCTCGAAGAAAGTACCGTTTAACTTTATCCTTGATGAGCTTTATTCGCTTCATCCGCAATTAAAGCCAATGTTCGGGTGCTACGCAATTTATGCCGGCAAGAAGATTGTTCTGATACTGCGAAAACGTAAAGATCATCCTTCGATTAATGGTGTCTGAATTGCAACAAAGAAAGAACATCATGAAAGTTTAAAGAAAATATTTCCGTCCATGAAATCGATTCATGTCCTCGGCAAAGGAGTTACAAACTGGCAGGTGCTTCAGGAGAAAGCGGAAGATTTTGAATCGTCGGTACTTACTGCGTGTGAGATGATTTTGAAAGGTGATAGGAGGATTGGATCTGTACCAAAAGAGAAGAACAAGTCAAAGGTTAAAAGTAAAAAACAAAAAAGTGAAAAATGATTTTGGGTCAGAGTTTCGTGTTTTGAAAAATTATAAATTATTGCTATTGGCGAATAACGAACATCGAATATCAAACATCAGATATCGAATATCCCCTCACGTTTCCCAAAATACATATCACATATTTCGTATCTTAAATACTCAACATCTCATCTACTTCTTTGCTTTTCCTTCCTATAAACCCTATCTTTCGTTATGCAGTCAGTCATTATTCTTCATCATCACGAAATCATTCTGAAAGGAAACAACCGCGGATTTTTTGAGCGCCAGTTGCTTCAAAACGTCAGAACCGCTCTCAGCGGATTGGTTCCCTCACAACATATTGGCGGAGGGTACGGCAAATTTATTGTCAGACTCAACAGTCAAAGTGCTACCAACGAAATAGTTTCCCGGTTAAAGAATGTTTTCGGTATAGCAAATATTTGTACCGGACTTCAGGTGAAACAGAACATTGGGGAATTCTGCATTGCTGCCGAACAGATACTAAAGGATCGTAAATTTTCGACAATCCGGGTTGAAACGCGGAGACCTGATAAGAATTTCCCCATTAGATCGATGGATGTCAATGCGCAGGTAGGGGCGTTTCTGTGCGATAAATTCAGTGTGAGAGCCGATCTTTCCAACCCTGATGAGACAATCTACGTCCATATTGTGGATAGTGCCGCGTACGTCTACTGTTCCAAAGTACAGGGCGCCGGCGGGCTTCCCTCAGGCATCAGCGGCAGAGTGGTTTGCCTTATTTCCGCCGGGTTTGATTCACCAGTGGCGGCATGGAAACTGATGCGGCGCGGAGCGCATGTTATTTTTGTCCATTTCCACAGCATGCCGTACACGAGTCAGCAATCTGTGAATCAGGTGCACAGGCTTGTTGAGATGTTGACGCAATATCAGTTTCACTCTAAAATATATCTCGTGCCGTTTGCCGATGTTCAGAATCAGATTGTACTGAAAACACCCCAGCATCTGAGAGTAATTTTCTACCGGAGAATGATGATTCGTGTCGCGGAGATTATCGCGCAAAAAGAAAAAGCAGAAGCGCTGGTGACGGGCGAGGCAGTCGGACAGGTCGCATCGCAAACGTTAAGAAATATCCGTGCAATTGACAGCGCGGCAGAGTATCCAATCCTGCGGCCGCTTTCCGGTACCGATAAAGAGGAAACGATGGCGATTGCGCGCGCAATCGGAACGTATGATATTTCAAAAGAACCGTATGATGATTGCTGTTCGTTTCTCGCACCAAGAAAACCGGAAACGTGGGCAAGCCTCGTTGAAGTCCAGCAATCTGAATCGCAGTTAAACATCAAAGAACTTGCTGATCTGGCATTGCAATCAATCTCAATTCAAACATTCCACTATCCTCAGACAACACATTCTGATGTCCCTGAAGTTCTTATTTCCTAAATGCTTTTTCGTCTGTTGTATGGTCTTATTCCAAAACGGGATTACTTTTTCACAGCCGTTTATACGGGAGGTTGATACAATACCTGTCATCATCGGGGGAGACACGGTATCGCAGCCGTTTGCCGGCGGGATAAATACTCCGCAGCATCAGTTTGCGGACATCGATGGAGACGGCGATCTGGATTTGTTTATTTTTGATGCTGACCTTTCTTCGACGAAGTACTTTTTCCGCAACACCGGGACAGAGTTTAACCCGCAATTCAAACTTGAAACAAATACGATCGTGCTTCCCAATTTCCAGTCATGGTTTCTATTTGTAGATTTGAACGCTGATTCCAAACTTGAATTAGCCACAGATGATTCTTCGTTTGGCATCAGGTATTACCGCAACGACGGCACTATCCAAAACCCGCAGTTTGTTCTTGATATTTCTCCGATGCGTGATTCAAGCAACGAAATCATCAACGCCGGCTTCGGCAACGTGCCGACGTTTGCGGATATCAATGGTGATGGTAAGCTTGATTTCTTTTCCAATAATGGTGCGGATGGTTCCATCAATTACTATCAAAATATCGGGACTTCAACATCACCCTTATTTAAATTTATTACATCATCGTTTCAGGGAATTATTGTTCTCGGCGATCAATGCACGACTTCAGTAAATGCTAAAACTGCAATGCACGGATCGGGCGCCTTATCGTTTATCGATATCGACGCAAACGGTACGAACGATCTCTTTCATGGCGATCAATTTTTTAAGGGGCTTTTTTTTATGAAGAACGACGGGACTCCGTCTGTTCCTTCGATTCATTGTACTTCCAACAATTACCCGCCGGCCGAACCGGTGTCCACGTTCGGATTTAATCAGCCCAATTTTGCCGACATTGACGCCGACGGCGATGCCGATCTTTTTGTGGGGGTTTTGAACAATATGTTCCGCCATGGCTTCTGGTTCTATGAGAATATCGGCGACACCGCAAATGCCGATTTTCAATTGAGGACAAAAGATTATCTTTCGATGATTGATGTCGGCAAGGATGCAGTCCCGTCGCTTGCAGATATTGATAATGACGGAAAGCTTGATCTTGTTACCGGCAATGTCAATGGTCAGCTTTGGTATTTTCACAACGAAGGAACACCGGTACAGCCCTCCTTTGTTTTGCTCGACACTATCTTTGCCGGGATTAAAGGAAATTCCTCGTATGCGCCTGATTTTATTGATACGGACAATGATAATGATCAGGATTTATTTTTAGGAAGATTTGACGGCAAGGTTTTTTTATATGAAAATACCGCAGGTATATTCAGTGCAACCGATTCCCTCACAGTGGCACAATTCGCTTTCCCAGCGGGAGCTGATCTCGACGCCGATGGTGACGTCGATCTGTTTGTTGGCAAAGGCAACGGGCAGTTAAGTTTTTACCGCAACGATGGGACTCTGTCGGATTTTTCACCTGTATTGGTGTCCGCGTCTTTTGATGCTATCGATGTGGGAGAAAACGCCAAACCGGTTCTTGTGTACAATAGTTCGCACGGGCTTTACGATCTCTACATCGGCAACGCGGAAGGGAATCTGTTGTATTATGAGAATGTCGGTGATTCAACATCACCGATTTTTATTCCGCAAACTGATTCCTATGGAAATATAGATCCTGTGCGGGAATCAGCACCAGCGTTTGGCGATCTGGATAATGACGGCGACCTCGATTTGATTATCGGAACTACAAAAGGCGGGCTCCATGTTTACCGGAATGACTTTCCGAGTGATGTTTCAGTTGTGCCGGCTCAACCCGCGGCATTTGAGCTCTTTCAGAATTATCCCAATCCGTTTAATCCGGTAACGAATTTCGGATTTCGGATTACGAATTTCCGATTCGTCAGTTTGAAGGTTTACGATGTATTCGGAAGAGAAGTGGTAACACTTGTGGATGAAATAAAAGTGCCGGGTACGTATTCGGTGCAATGGGATGCGAGTGGTATTGCCAGTGGTGTGTATTATTACAGATTGCAATCCGGAAATAAATTTGCCGTAAAGAAACTCATGCTTATTAAATAAGGAGTAACGATGTCCGCTAAAATAACAATTAAGAATAATGGAAGTATTCACGTTGAAGGCGATTTTGAAATTTACGATATGGAGGGAGGAAAGTATGATGTTAACGGGAGGACATTGGTAAAACTCTGCCGTTGCGGCCATAGCGAAACCAAACCGTTCTGCGATGGTGCGCATAAACGGATTCCGTTTGAATCAACTGTGAAGGCGTATGTGTTGCCGCCGCCGAAGCCAAAAGTATAATCAGATTTGGACATTTACTCATTGAGTCATTTGCTCATTGGAACAATGAGCAATGAATAAGTGGCTAAATGTTCCAATGTTACAATTTCTCGTGGAGGATCTATGAAACGAAATTTACTTTCTTTGATTTTTTTACTTCTGTTGTCAAATCATCCTGCGCAAACTCAGTTTTTGACCAAGACTAAGTCGCCGAGAACTCCTTCTGTTGCTTTTGCGAAGCGTGCTTTGCAGGGATTTAATATGACTGTTTGGATTAGCAATCAGATGGCGCTTGGTCTTCAGGCGTGGGATGTAGGGAGCGGACCCGAGATACCGGTAGCTCCGGCGGCAGGACTTGTCTATCCTGCAGGTTCCAATATTGAGCACCTTTACGGTGCTGGTCCATGGATCGGCGGTATCATAAATGGAGTTCGGAGGGTTTCGGAAGGGTACAATGGCGACAGTGCAGAAAAGTTTTTTTTGCCGAATCAGCGACACCCTTTCCGTGAACGGATGTGGTTCACTTCCACATTAAATACCGATGAACCAAATAAACGCTACTATGATGATGATAACGATGGCAAAACAGATGAGGATGATCTTGATGGGATTGATAATGACGGCGACTGGATTCTGGAGCTGGATGATGTCGGTGCTGATGGGATTCCTGACTCACTTGAAGTCGGATGCAGAGGTGCTTATACGCCTTCGAACCAGGATCCCGCTTTTGATAACTACGATGTCCCCACGGTTGATGTTTGTCATCCCGACTTGGATGGTAACTTTCGCAGGAAAAATGATCCTGACCTTTATACTGAAAAGAACGGATTGCAGGATCATGGCGAGCATCACGTCGATGAGGATTATGCCGCCGTTTCACAGAGTGATTATTATTGTTCTGCAACTGATACCGTATCGCAGGGAAGTCATTTTCCCATGGGAATAAAAGTCATACAAAAATCGTATGCATGGCCCTCGGCAATGACCGATGCGGTACTGCCGTTTGACTATACATTTGTTAACATCGGTAATCATGTGATCGAAGATGTCTATTTGGCATTCTTCGTTGATGTTGATATCGGGCCGACAGATGTTCCAGGTTATTTTCAGAACAATTATGTTTGTTATGATGAGTCTTTAAGGCTTGCCTACGGGCATAATCCCATCGACCGTGGTTCAACACCACTTGGATTGATGTTGCTTAACTCATCACGTCGAGCTGATTCGTTATCCTACTTTTTCCGATGGTATGATTTCACAAATTCTGTTGGCCCGGGTACTTCTGATTCGTTGCTTTATCTCTGGATGTCCGGAGGTACTCCGCTGCCATTGGATGTTACTACCTGTCAGTCTCCTACGAATACTTCCGATACCAGATTTTTCTTTTCATTCGGTCCGTTCGAACGGTTTAGCCCGGGTGATACTCTCAATATGTCGGTTGCATTTGTTTCAGGGTATGGTGTTGATGTTGGTCCAAACAATTTGAAGGAAAATGCGGTCAACGCGATGGCACTCTATCAGAGAGATTATAACTTACCTGTTGCGCCGCCGTCACCCGCACTAAAAATAACAACTGAAAAACATCGTACAGTGCTTGAATGGGGTTCTGCAGTTGGCGCGCCGGACCCGCTGGAATCATTTGACCGGCATAACGAGTTTTTGGAATCATTGCCCGATACACACTGGCGTGTGCGTAATAATCCGGATCCAATGGCAAGAGGGGGTAGAGGGTTTGAAGGTTTTAAAATCTGGAGAAGTACGTCGGCCGCATTTGACAGCACATCGTTTTCACTGCTCGATCAATACGATATTGACGATGATTTGAATTACGGATATCAAACAGGCTTGAAGTTTTCTTATGTCGATTCAGCGGTCAGAACCGGGAATGAATATTGGTATGCTGTTACTTCGTATTCAATACCAACGATCGGTTCATTTACGATTCCGACGGAAGGAGGAGTGCGGCAAATTGATTACACGCTTGATCCTGTGGAGTCGCCTTTACGTGAAAACGCTCAGCGTGTCAGGTTAAATTTTGGTCCGTCAACCGTGCGCGGTGAAGTCATGGTAGTTCCTAATCCGTACCGCGGCGATATATCGTACACCGACGGGGACGGATTTGAAGGACCGGGGAGGCTGTGGAATGGCTATCAGCGGTCGATAAAATTCATCAATCTTCCCGAACGGGCAACTATACGCATTTTTACCGTCGCAGGGGATGTCATTACCACAATCAAACATGATGATAGCGATGGAACATCCCCCATCGGCGAAGAGTTATGGAGATTGTTCAGTGAAAGCGGCCGACCGATTACTGGCGGAATCTATGTCTATTCAGTTGAATCCGAACTTGGCACGCAAATCGGAAAATTTGTAATTTTGAAATAAAAATTTCATCTTATTCTCACTTCAATTTTTTTTGGTATAACAAAAGGACATTGCATGAGCGGTAAGAATCGTCGTAAGTTTTTGAGAGATTTAGGGGTAACGGTTGGTGCGTTAGCAATTGGCAGGGATATCACATTCGGTTTGCCATTCCAGCAAAAGAAAATCAGAACATCACCACGTCCGGACCTTCCACCTTCGGCGACGACTATCGATTTTAAATATTCACCAGCGACCTGGCAATCGACGTATTGTTTTCCGGATGATCCGCACAAAAGTCTTGTGGGAAAATTCGGGGAATTGCTCTACGGGCATAAGGGCGTGGGCGCGCCCTATAATGAATTCGCGCATACGGTGTCCTTTGGTATTAAGAATCAGGAAAGCGGCACGTTTGTACATCAGTCACTGGAGGCGCCCGGTGTCCCCGTTATTACAACGAAACTTGACTGGAAAGATTGCCATGCAGAGCTCGTTTCTTTCGCAAGCAATCTTCCGCAGGAAGGCCGCGTTGACAATCTTATCATAAAAATTTCCGCTTCTGGAAAAGCACCCGTAACTCTCACTCCCCAAATTCTTGTCACCTCTCAAGCAAAGTTTTCCGATGATAATCGGGGTGACGGGAAAGCTCCAAGAAAAGAATTTGGCATTGTCACTCTGCAGGGTGAAAAAGAACGTTTGTTTATTGTTACGGATTCACCAATAGATCATTTAAAGAAGGAGGGGATACATCAGTTTAACCTTCAGGAGGTAACTCTTAGCGAGGGTGTTCCAGTGCAGTTTGTGGCAAGATTTCCTCAGAGCGGCCAATCATATGATATGATTAAGGATAATCTGACTTTGATTGATACGGTTTTGACAGATACTAGAATTTTCTGGCAGACTTGGAAACCGGTTAGTGAAAACATTACATGGAATTATTCCGGTCCGTACAATGATTTTCTTATCGCATCGGCAAGAAATATGAGCCAGTCGCGGGAGACTAAAGAGGGGAAGGGCCCTCTACAGGTGGGTCCAACAGTATACTGCGGAACATGGGCAGTTGACGGCCACTTTCTTGCGGAGGCAGCAAGATACATTGGTAAAGACAAAGAAGCCCAGGATACATTATCGGCAATATGGGATTTGCAGAACGAAAAGGGACTGATTGTAAGTGCTGCCGGTTCTTCGCATTGGAAAGATACTGCTGCGGCAGTTTTTGCATTGGTCCGGCAAGCCGAGCTCTCTCAGAATTGGGATTATTTCAATGAACTTTATCCCGACGCTTACAAAGGATTGATGGCGCTGAAGGATATGTCGGGTCAGGCATTCAACGACGGCTCTGCAATCGGAAAGTATGGACTTCTTCCGAAGGGTTTCGGAGACAGCGGGATTAGCGGCATCCGTGATGAGTTTACCAATACGCTCTGGACTATGATGGCGCTTCAATCAATTCTTCAGGTAAGCGACCGATTTTTCCTTGACAAGCGTTCAGAAATCCGGACGTATTACGGCCAATTGCGCACTGCTTTTCTTGCTGCCGCAAAACAGGAATTGCGGAAGCATCCGAATCGTTTCTCGTATCTTCCCATGCTGATGAAATCAGATCCTCAATGGCAGGAAACCGATCCTCTTAAACAACCTAAACCTCAGGCCGCTCAGATATATTTATCGCAGGCGTTTTTCCCCGGTCTGTTGTTCAAGAAAGATGATAATCTCGTGAAGGGGCATATTGAGTTTATGAAATCGATCACCCGCGAAGATGTTCCTGTCGAGACGGGATGGCTTTCAAACAACGGAGTATGGACTTATAATGCGGCGATTACTGCTCAAATGTACATGTGGGCAGGTTTGCCTGACCTTGCGCGTCAAACATTTATCGGGTTTTTAAATCATGCCTCTCCACTTTACGCATGGCGGGAAGAACAACCGTTGCTTGGAAGCGCTCTCAAAGAGTATGTCGGGGACATGCCTCATAACTGGGCAAGCGCTGAATGCATTCGCTTTCTCCGGCATATCCTGATCCTCGAAGATGAAAAAACGCTTCGCCTTTTTGAGGGTCTTGGTGAACCGGATCTCATACCGGGGACACCGTTAAGCATTGCTTCCTCACCGACACGATGGGGACGTGTAACGCTTTCACTGGAAAAATTAGACGCAAAAGCCTGGGTTTCAAAATTCCAACGGACCGATTTTGATGAAAAAAAGATGCCGCCCCTGACTTCGATTGAAATGCCTACGCGGCTTCCCGGTAATTTCCAGATGGATAAAGTGACGGGCACTACCGTGATCAAAAACGGACCCCGCGCAACGATTGACGGGACCGCCACGTCATGGGAAATTGTCTGGCGTAATTTCCGAAGAACCTAACTATAGACACTCTTCGGTCAAATGGAATTCTATCAAAATACATTTGAGCGATTCACTTCTCTTTATGGCGAGAAGCCGGAAGTTCTTGTCTCTGCGCCGGGCAGGGTTAACCTCATTGGTGAACACACTGATTATAATGACGGCTTTGTCCTGCCAGTAGCGCTTGACCGCTCGATTTATCTTGCGGCGGGTCCGAGAAATGATAATATCCTTTCCATTCATTCGATCGATCTCCAGTCATCGGTTTCGATTCCACTCGATTCACTCGTGTTTAATTCAAAAGAGACATGGTCAAATTACACCATCGGAGTTGCCGCGCAGTATGTCGGCAGGGGAATGCCTGTCCGGGGCGCAAATATCTGTGTCAGGGGAAATGTTCCGATTGCGGCGGGATTGAGTTCCTCCGCCGCACTTGAAGTGGCAAGCACAATTGCATTTCAAGTCCTGAATACCCATGATATTTCTTTAATGGATATGATCAAAATTTCCTGTCAGGCCGAAACACAGTTTGTGGGGGTACAATGCGGCATCATGGACCAGTTTATTTCGATGATGGGAAAGAAGGACCACGCGATGTTTCTTGATTGCCGCAATCTTTATTTCGATCATGTCGAATTTCCCAGGCACGTTAAGATAGTTATTTGTGATACGGGAATAAAACGTGAACTGATGCGGTCCGCTTATAATCAGCGGGAAGCAGAGTGTGAAGAAGCTGTGCGGCAAATTTCTAAGATGAAACCGGGAGTTTCATCACTCAGGGATATATCGGTTGAAGAGTTTCGCGAGCTGAAACCCAAAATGACCTCTCTGGCGCGCCGCCGCGCGCAGCATGTGATATCCGAAAATGAACGTGTGGTGAGGAGCGCTGCGGCGTTACGTTCACAGGATCTTTCAACACTGGGAAGGCTGATGCTCGATTCGCATCAAAGCCTCAGGGACGATTTCGATGTCAGCAGTGATGAACTGAATGCTTTTGTGGATATTGTTTCCGGCATGAAGGGTGTCTACGGCGCGCGGATGACCGGAGCCGGATTCGGCGGAAGCGCTATTTGCATCGCCGATGAGCGACACATCGACGAACTGGTGGATTCCCTGAAAACCGAATACCCGAAACAGGCGGGAAGATCGTTTACGATCTACATCACTCAACCTCATCATGGTGCGGCTGTGGTTTTTCCAAGGCAATCGATGGAAGCGCGGACTCTCGCTTCAACACTATGAGATTCGCTCTTCCCATCCTTTTTCTTTTCTTTTTCTCCCCTCTTCATTCCCAGCAACCCGTTACCCTTCGTCTTATCGACTGGGCCAGTCTCGATGAAATGCCGATCGACGAAGCAACTATTAATGCGTTTGAAAAGACATTTCCATGGATTTCTGTTCTTTATGAACCTAACCCGGGCCGCCAGTATGAAGAGAAAATTCTTACCGGTCTGGCTGCCAATGAACCCCCTGACGTTTTTCTTCTCGATTCAAAACTCATTCCGACATTTACGAATAAACAGGTTCTTCTCGATTTAGCACCGTATATCGATTCACTTCAGATTGACTCCTCGCAATGGTATCCGCACGTTCTTCAGATTGCAAGAAAAGGAAGCGGGTTATATGCGTTCCCCAAGGGTTTTACACCGCTGATGATATTTTATAATAAACGGCTGTTCAGAGACGCCGGAGTTGATTTGCCGAAGCCGGATTGGACATGGGACAAGTTTCTCAGCACCGCACGCAATCTTACCATTGATAAGGACGGAGACGGAACACCGGAACAGTACGGAACCGCTTTTACCAATTATTATTTTTATTGGATTCCATGGATCTGGTCTGCAGGAGGGGACGTTGTTTCGTCCGATGGAATGAATGCAGCCGGATATTTAAATTCGTACCAAACAAAAAGCGCATTACAGTTTCTAATTTCGCTCCGCAATACTGAACGAGTAGCACCTGACGTAGGCAGTTGGATTCAGGCAGAAAAAACAGGTACAAACTACGCTCTGTTTTCCGGCGGGAAAATAGCTATGATCGTCGACGGGCACTGGCGGCTTCCAAAATTCATAAAATATATTCAGGATGGAACGCTCGATATCGGAGTTGCGCCGTTTCCCAAACACCCATCCGGAAATAAAGTGAATGTCATGTACGAATCGGGATGGTGTGTACCTGTCAATACAAAGCATCCCCGCGAAGCGGCGCTCCTCGCTTCATTTATGGCGGGAGAGACAGCAGCCCGCATACGTTCTGAAGGGAGGCTCGAAATTCCTGCCGTCAAAAAAGTAGCGGAAGAGTTTGCGAAGAATGACCCGACCGGGCTTGAACAAATTTTTATTGATGAGGTTTCCTATTGCCGTCAACCCTGGGGGTCCGTTATCGAACGCTTCAGCGAAATCGAATGGATCTTACAGGATGCCGTTGATGAAGTAATGATAAATGGGAAGCCGATGGAAGAAACGATGACCAGGTTTGCCGGAAAAGTTGATAACGAGCTCGAAAAAATCCGGAGCCACCAGCATATGACGTTCCTGCCCATACGGGAACATTCAGAAATTTTAACATTCCTTCTCGCAGTTTCAAGCATTGTTATGATATGTTGCGTGATCATGTATGTTCACTTCCGGAAAAAAGATCAAACCGGCACGGCAATGGGATTTCTAGCGCCGTCGCTTCTTCATCTTGTTGTATTTATCGCGACGCCGATCGTGTTTGCAGGATACCTGAGTGTTCACAGGTGGGATATTGTTGTTCCGGACCAGCCGTTTGTCGGTCTGGATAATTTTTCAGAGATACTCAATGACGCGGGATTCCATAATGCGCTCGCGAATACGTTTCTGTTTTCACTTAATGTCCCCATCGGTATGGTTATTGCACTGATGGTTGCATTATTCCTCCATAAAAGGTTGAAAGGACTTGGGTTCCTGAGAACACTCTGTTTTCTCCCTGGAGTTTCTTCGTTTGTTGCGATTGCGCTCGTCTGGATGTGGATATATCATCCTTCATTCGGTATCGCAAATTATATTCTCACTGCATTCGGACTTCCGCGTATGGAATGGCTCAACTCAACTGACACTGCCATGGTTTCCATAATCATCTTCAGCATATGGCTGGGGATTGGATACCAGATGGTGGTGTTTCTCGCCGGATTGCAGGGAATACCAGAAGAGTTGCATGCCGCCGCACGAATTGATGGCGCGACCGGCTTGCAAAGATTCTGGAATGTGACCGTGCCTTTATTAAAACCGACTACGCTATTTATTCTTGTGACATCACTTATCGGTTCATTTCAGGTTTTTACTTCAGTGTATATCATGACAGCTGGAGGGCCTGTTGGCAGTACAGATGTTGCAGTCTACCATGTGTATAAAACAGCGTGGGAACAACTGCGGATGGGATATGCATCGGCAATGTCGTGGATATTGTTTGTTCTTATCATGATGCTGACATGGGTTCAATTCAAATATTTCGGAAAAGAAGTCGAATATAGTTAACAGCATGAAGCGGATCATCAACATAAGCGGATATACACTTCTGTTCCTGCTTGGACTCAGTATGCTTCTGCCGTTCTTATGGATGGTCGGTACATCGCTTATGGGAGATTTAGAAGTGTACCAATTCCCGCCAAAATTTTTCCCTTCATCATTGCGATGGGAGAATTTTTCGGAAGCGCTGACGATGCAGCCGTTTGCGCGGTTTTTTCTGAACACAGCTATTGTTGCGGGAATTTCAGTTACCGGTCAGCTTTTGTTTTGCTCTATGGCGGCATACGCTTTTGCGCGGCTTCGTTTCAGGTGGAGAGAATCCATCTTCCGAGTATATCTTGCGACAATGATGATACCGGCGATCGTCACCATTATTCCTTCGTTTCTTCTGATTGTCACATTCGGCTGGATGAATACCTATTGGGCGCTTGCGGCGCCGACGGTTTCGAGTGTCTGGGGAATCTTTCTTCTCAGACAATTTTTCCAGACGATTCCAAAAGACCTCGAAGATGCGGCACGCATTGACGGTGCATCGGAGTTTCAGATTTTTTGGCGGATTGTACTGCCGCTTTCAAAGCCTGCACTGGCAACGCTGGCGATTTTCGCGTTTATGGGAAGCTGGAAAGATTTTCTCTGGCCGTTAATTGTTACCAACAGAATGGATATGAGGACAGTGGAAGTGGGTATCGCAAACTTCAGTTCCCTGTATCAGACCGATTGGCCCCATCAAATGGCTGCCGCGGTGGCGGTCATGCTGCCGGTTGTACTTGTGTTTTTCATTGCGCAGAGGTATTTTGTCCGTGGTATAACGATGACAGGAATGAAAGGATAAATCCATTGACAATTTTCAATTTTCGGTTTACAATTGTATTTTTCGGCCTGTTGCTTACCGTAGTGAGCAATTTGGAAATAGCTTTTTTCGCGCAGGTAAACGAAGCCGTTGAAGTGTGGGAGAAGGAGTATTCTCTGAGTATTCAGGATAATTCTTTTCTGATCGAGGAAGCCTTTAATCAGGAAGACGGAGTGATTCAGCATATTTCTACGTTGGAAGACATCAGCCAGCCATCGCGTGAACTGGGATACTCGTTTACGCAGGAGTGGCCGATGTGGGGCGTGAAGCATCAGTTCAGTTATGAAATCCCGTACCTCAGTACAGGAGGGTTCAGCGGGATTGGCGACATCATGATTAATTACCGGTATCAGTTGTTTGATAAAATCGACGGAGTTGCGATTGCTCCGCGCCTTTCGTTAATTCTGCCAACAGGCGATGAAGCAAAAGGGCTTGGCTCAGGGATTACCGGATTTGAAATTAATCTCCCCGTGAGTAAGAGGATGGCTGAGGAACTTGTCGTGCATGCTAATGTTGGTGCGACTCTTCTGCCGAATTTTAAAGGCGTGACATCAACCGGGTTAGAAGTTAAACGTTCAATTATTAACTACACCCTGGGTGCGAGCGGTATCTGGCTGCTTCATCCGAATGTCAATTTCATGCTCGAATATCTCGCAGTGTTTGAGGGTGGAATTAATCCGAATGGTGATCTCGAAACTTCTTCTGCTCATATCGTAAATCCGGGATTTCGTATGGCAGTCAACGCGGGGACACTGCAGATCGTTCCGGGGGTTTCCGTGCCGATTCGATTCATCGAATCTGAAAGCAATGCGGCGGTATTCGGGTATCTTTCGTTTGAACATCCACTATAACTGAAAAGTCAAAAGTCAAAATTAAAAAGTAAAAAAGAGCTATGGCACGGATTTCTGAAATGAACATACTTCTTCAGGCAATCGAGGAAGGGTATTCTAAAAAGGCATGGCATGGGACGAACCTGCGAGGATCAATCCGCGGACTCACTGCGAAGGAAGCGGCAAAGCGACCGGGCAAAGGCAGGCACAATATCTGGGAGGTTGTTGTGCATTGTGCCTACTGGAAGTATATTGTCCGGCGCAGAATTCTGAATGAAAAGAAAGGCTCGTTTCCTCTTGAAGGCAGTAATTGGTTCATCCGTCCTCTTAGAAAAGCAGGAGAAAAAGATTGGAGGCAGGATATCAAACTCTTGGAAGATATGCATCGATTATTGATTGATGCAGTCAAACAAATTAAGGCGTCCAATTTATCCGATAAGCCCCGCGGCAGTAAAGTGAGCAACCGCGCAATCATAACCGGTATTGCAATGCATGATGTGTACCATGCGGGACAGATACAGCTGATTAAGAGGATGTTGTAAGACATTGAGTATGTGAGTAATTGAGATGATGAGATTGTGAGGAGTCTAATGAATCAATGATTCAATGAAGAAATGGAAAATAATATGAAATTCTATCTTCTCGTTTTTCTTTCCCTTGTATCTATTTCCTTCTCCCAAACAGAAAAAAATACCGACGGTACTATTCCGGCATTTCCTCTCAACCCAAATGATCTCGAACTCTCCCGGCTTGCCCAACCGACGCAATATTTCGATAAGATAGGCAGGCGTGCCGGACTTATGGGATACGAAAGCGGAAACTTTGAAATGTGGGTCTGGCCATGGAAGCCGCTGAGGAATTTTGAACTGACATTTCTCCTCGGCACTTCCACGCAGCCGATTCTTGCGAAAGATATTGTCCGAACGGTTTCCGTAACACCTGAAGTTACCACGATTACTTATACCTACGAGGCATTTACCGTTAAACAGCATATCCTTATCCCGCGCAATGAACCGGGCGCAATTTTATTGCTTGATGTTCACACTACCACTCCATTAAGTATCATCCCTGGTTTCATACCTGTGATGCAACCGATGTGGCCTGCAGGGATTGGCGGACAATTCAGTTATTGGGATGACAATGCTAACGGTTATGCTATCTCGGAAGGGCAGTGGCGTGCGATTTTCCTCTGCGGATCTCCGGCAGGAAAACAGATGGCGGCTCCGCCCGCGCATATGTTTGCGGACAATCCGCTGCAGTTCAGGATTGATGTCAAGCCGGGAGAAACGGACGGCAAGTTCATTCCCATAGTCATTGCAGGTGCATTGCCCGATACCACAACATGGAAAATGAAATTTGATTCGGTGAAAACAACTTACACACGTCTCTGGAAAAACGCGGAAAAGTATTACAACGAAAACTATGAATATTATCAGAATCTGAGACGAAGCACAATGCAGGTGACAACACCTGACAAAGAAATCAACCTCGCATACGAATGGGGAAAAGTCGCGCTTGATAACCTGATGATTGAAAACCCGCGTCTCGGCTATGGCATGGTTGCCGGCTTCGGACTTTCCGGCGGCGGTGCACGACCCGGATTTGGATGGTTCTTCGGCGGTGACGCGTTTATCAATGTGCTGACAATGAACAGTGTCGGCATGTTCCAGCAATCACGTGACGCGCTTGCGTTCACGCAAAAGTGGCAGAAGCAAGAAAATTTTCCGGTTAGGAAGAAAAATCCAAACGATCCGCCGAAAGATGTAGGAAAGATGTCGCATGAACTTTCGCAAAGCGACGGTATCACCGATTGGTGGAACGATTACCATTACGGCTATAATCACGCGGATACATCGCCATGGTATCTTGCCGCGATGGGCGATTACGTCCGGACAAGCGGCGATATTGAGTTTCTGAAACAATCCTGGAAATCGGTGAAGCAGGCATATGAGTGGTGCCTGAGCAAAGATTCGGATGGTGATGGACTGATGGACCTAAAAGGCGCCGGGCTTGGCGCGCTGGAGTTCGGCAAACTTGTCGGCATTTATGCCGATGTCTATACTTGTGGCGTCTTTGTTCAGGGCGTTAAAGAAATGAAATATATGGCTGAGTTGGTTGGTGATACCAAAGCTGCAACTCAGGCAGAGGCGCAATTTAAAAAAGCTCAGCCGAGATTGGAGAAATTGTTCTGGCTTGAGAAAGAAGGATTCTATGCTTATGGCGCTACTGATAAAGGCGTGCAGGTCAGAGAAAAGACGCCCTGGTCAGGAGTGGCAATGATGTTTGGTTTGTTGGATGAAGAACGGACATCGAAAAGTATAGAAGCATTTAATTCAGCTGATCTTTGTACAGATTGGGGCGTGCGGACGCTTTCAAACAAGTCACCATTATTCGAACCGACAAATTATAATTATGGCGCAGTCTGGCCATTTATCTCTTCATTCTTCAACACTGCTCAGTTCAAGCATCATTATAGTTTGTCGGGATATCAGATTCTGCAAGCGAACATCAAGCACGTTTTTGATCATGGGCTTGGCATTGTCCCCGAAGTTTTTTCTGGCGAATTGAATGAAAAGCTTGGCGAAGCGTATCATCACCAGGGATTTTCGACGACTGGGTATATGTTGCCGTTGGTGAGAGGGTTGTTGGGGTTAGAAGTGGATGGAGTCAACAACTTGATTCGAATTTCACCACACATCCCCGAGTTTGCACAATCAGGTATTTCGATCGGCAACATCAAGTCAGGAAGGAACTTCGTTAATATTAGTATTGCAAGGAGTCTTGGAAGCGGTAACCATGAACGGAGTCAATCAATTGGTGTTAACAAAAATGGTCCTGATACCATCAGAGTTGAATTCTCACCATTTATGGAGTTGGGGTCTGAGGTAAGAGATGTTTTTATACAGTCAAAAATTATGCTTCTTCCAGATACGGATAGGTCACGGTTGCCATATCAGGTACTTAATGTTAACCAGGATGTTCATGTAGATACCAAATTTGCTGTTTGGGACTCATACCTCATAACTTTAGAATACAATTCTTATGGACATATTGGTCTTGCTGGATATAAGTTATTGCGCAATGACAGTCTCGTGAGCTATCGTACCGACCTTGGATCCACGAATAAAGGACTTCGAATTATATCTAAAAGATTAATGGGAAGGAAAATTTTTCTTACGGTCGAAGGAATGAGCGGAACGACATATGATATAGATTTATTCTTCACAAGTGCATCTTATGAAGGCACAACCAGAGGAAGTCTCTGGCAGGTAGTAACATTCGATCAAAGACCTAAATCAGAATTCATCCGCAAAGAAATTATTATCGAATTGAAGTGATACCGATTCATCTATGTCATACTGAGCGAAGCGAAGTATCTATATATTTATGGTGAGTAGTAGACGTCGACCCGACGTCGCTTGCTTTGGTATATGGTAAACCCGTGTATAACGACGACTGGTAGTCGTCTACTACAACATAAGCTCGCAATGACATTAACTGCCAACGTGAAACCTGAAACATGAGACGTCTCAATCCTCTCACATATCTCTCCCGTCCCGACAAATGGTACCTTGGCGGAGGCAACCGCCTGCTCTGGGCGCCGCCGTTTCCTGTGTGGCTTGATTATCCCGGCTTCTGGGATAAAGCGCATTACTACAATCTGGAAATTGATCCGGTGTTTACATGGACGATCTTAGATGAGAATGGAGTAGAAATTCCCTTACGGGCAAATAAGAGGAGGTGGGATCCATCGAAACTTGAAACAAGTTTTGAGATTTGCGGTTTGGGTTTTGAGGATCCCAAATCTCAAAACTCAAAACTCAAAACTTCTCTTCGCTTTTCTGAGGACAAATGCTGTCTTCCCAACGACGTTCTCGCCTCAGTAGTTACCATTCGAAACAGATCAAATAAAAGACGCAAACTTCATCTCGTTGCCTGGACAATCCAACCAACATATCCGTCTCAGCAAACTTCATGGCTTAGTGGCGTGGAGTATGAGAATGGGAGAGTTCATTTTACCAAACATATTCAATCTGACGAGAAACCTCACTTTCAATTTTCCTGTTCGCTGGGTGTAAACCGCAAGGTAACTTCCTATAGCATCAATCTCAGTGAAGGGTCGGTCCTGCAACCGCATTGGAGATTCTCTCCATTTGTTGAGAAATTCAGCAACGGAAAGCTCCAGAATGAGTTTAAACTTTCCGGCATTAATAACGACGGACTCCTTTATATAGCATTGCACGTCTCCTTAGATATAAAACCTAAAAGTGAAGAAAAAGTAAGTGTGCTTTTCTCAGCGGCTCCGTCCAAGGCTGAGTGTACTTCGAACCTGAGTTTTGCCGGACGCCAAAAAGATATTGTCGAAGTAAGCCGGAAAAGCTGGGAAGATTACTTCTCCGGTGTGCCCTATTTTGAGTGCTCAGACGAGTATATCACCCGATATTATTGGTATCGTTGGTATGGTTTAAAGCTTCTCACGACAAATGTCAGCGAAAAGAACTATCAACATCCTTTTGTAAGCGAAGGGATCGGATACTTCCGCGCGCCGATATCGTACAGTGCCATGTGTCATATGTTGGAAAACCGCTGGATGCACAATCCTGCGCTCGGGCAGGGAAGCCTGCTGACATTTATCAATCATCAAAGGGAGGACGGAGCTTTTCGTGGTTACATCGATCCGCATCATTATCGTCGCGACCGGCTTGGCGAACCATTTTATCATGCGAACTGGGGAAAAGCACTGCTTGCGCTTGATATAATTCACCCAGATAATGATTTCCTTGCTTCGGTGTATGTCGCTTTGGTCCGATATGTCGAATACTTTGATCGAACCCGGGATATGGAGGGAAGTGGTCTCTATGACATCCACAACCACTACGAAACTGGCCAGGAATACATGCACCGGTATCTTGCCGTTGACCCTGATGCCGATAAGGATAACTGGGGAGAGGTGTTCCGGCTGAAAGGTGTGGATGTTACTGTGTATATGTATGAGCTAAAGAAGGCACTTGCAATAATCGCGAAGGGTATTGGTAAATCGAAAGATGAGGAGCTTGTGTGGAGCAGAGGAGCGGAGGTGATTAAGGACGCAATACTTCAGAACATGTGGGACCCGGTCGAACGAATGTTTTTTGATGTGAATCCGGTAACAGGGCAACGAACGATGATAAAAGCGGCAACCTGTTTTTACCCGTACATGACTGACATAGTAAATGAGTCTCATATTCCAGGTTTCAAATCTCACCTGCTTAATTCCAAAGAGTTTTGGACGAATTTTCCTCTCCCTTCATCATCTGTTGATGATGTGTACTTTTCCCCGGAGGCTGAGTGGAAAGGAAAGAGAATGAACTGTCCCTGGAATGGCAGGGTCTGGCCGATGACCAATAGTCACATTGCCGAAGCTCTGGGACAGTCGGCAATCCGGTTTGATGATGATGCCCTGCGTAAAAGAACGGCAGAGTATATTTCCGCATTTATCCGGATGATGTTTTTCGATGGTGATCCGAAACAGCCGAACTGTTTTGAACATTATAATCCTTTGACCGGAACACCCAGCGAATACAGAGGAGTGGATGATTACCAGCACTCATGGGTTGTTGACCTGATCATGAAGTATGTGGTGGGAATTCAGGAAAATCATGAGGGGGCATTTCTCCGGCCTTTCCCGTTCAGGCTTGATTCTATCGTGCTTGATACTGTTGTGATCGCCGGGAAAAGAATGAGGATTGAGAAGAAGAAAAGTGTATGGAACATCCTGATTGATGGAAAGAAGTATTATTCGGGAGCAATAAATAAAAAAGGATTGAAACTAGATGCTTTCAGTTTCAATCCTTGAGTTTGTTCACTTTACCGATTAATTCAAACGCGTTCCTTCCTCGTTGAATACCGCAATGCCATTTGCCGTGCCAATCCAAAGATTTCCCCTCCTGTCAATAATTAATGAGGTTATGATATTGCTCGGTAATTCTGCGGTAGTGGAGGTCGTAAATGTTGTCCAGGTGGAGCCCTTAAATCTGATCAATCCTTCATTGGTACCGAACCACCGGGTACTGTCGAGATCGGTCACCACGGCATTCACACCGGAAGCCGGAATGGTACCGCTCGTGGTTGTGTTATTGTAATGAGTGATGGTGCCGCTGAGAGGGTTGTAGGACGTCACCCCGGCGCCAAGCCCAGCATTCTTTGCAAACCAAACGGTGTTGGAACGATCAAATGCAATTGATACAATAGGTCCGGTATTATCCGAAGTAAATTCCAGATTAGCCCAATTTTCTATTCCGCTATTGTTAATGGTAAAGAAAAATGTACCGCGGCTGTAGGTACCAAACCATACTGAGTTTGTAAGATTATCGTAGGCGGAAGAGATAACCTGGTTTGTGGGTATTTGAGGTACGTTTGATGTTGTGTACGTTCTCCATGTTCCTTCATCAGGGATGGTTGTGCTTGGAACGTAGCGGTTGACTCCCAGCGAACTGGTTACCCAGACATCTCCCACCTGCAAGATATCAGCGGAGATACTTGTAATAAAACCTGAAGAAACACTCGGCGATGAATATGTTTGCCAAACTTTCGAAGCAGAACCAGAATGATATCTCTTCACCCCGCCGCCATCAAGTCCGAACCAAACGCTCCCATCTATACCAGGCGAAATGGTATTGACTTTATAACCTATAGAAGTTCCTCCGGATCCAAAAACTGGGTATGCGAGAGAATCCCTGACAAGTCCCCAGACACTTTGATTAAATGTTGTTGCTCCGCTGTCGGTGGCAATCCACACTTTTCCGTCCACGCCAATCGCAAATGAGTTAATTTTATTATCAAGAAGTGTTGTGACATCGGGGCGCTTAAACGTCACCCACTGAGGACCGGGCGGGGGAGGGGCTAAGGTGTTATCTGCATTTTTACAACCGGCAATCAGCAAAAAAATTACAAGGAAAAAACTAAAAGGGAAGAGCTTTTTAATAATAACATATCGATTCACAAAATTCTCCATAATTGTTTCAAGAAAGCTTACGGCAAGAAATGTAAAGTGTTGCGAAATTAGTCACTGCCGCAAAAAAGTAAGACACATAAGATACAAAAATTTGCGCAACATTGTGTGCGCTTTATTTGACGGAGTACGAGGATTTGAGTTTAAAGAGGCCTCTTGACTGTATTTTTATTCTCCTCTTTTCAAACCATTCCTCTTATACCAGCGTCTCTTAAAGTGAGGATTGGACGGTACACCGTTAAAATGTTGGTAAAATTAATAGGAATCTCACACTCGAGAGTATTGATTTTCTACAACTTAGATATGATTTAGCCCTAAAGACTAAGATAAAACTTTCTTTATGCTTCTGTATGGATCAGGTTATTCCATCAAACAAAAAGGAAATTTTCTTTAATTTTCAATTAAATTAGTAGAAACAAACTTGACACTTTTAAGTTTTTTTGCTATACTCGTTAGCCTTGTTGTACTGCAGTTATCTTCCTATCCACCACCTAGTTAAGAGACATATGAAGTTCAAGCTAAATTTCGTTTATTTGCCGGGCTTGGTACTCTGCCTTGCCCTTGTATCATTCTTTAACATCAGTTGTCAATACGATTACAGTTCGCCTCTCCCCGGCATTCTCGAAGTCCGTCTCAAGTCCATTTCCAATAACATCACTTTCGATCCATTGAATAATTATGTCATCAAGGTTTCGAATGTTGAAGCAATCCGTAATGATGGAGTACGAACGGTAATTTTCGAGGATCTACGTGCAACACAGAGGACAACCAATGTTTATAATACCTTGGATGTTCGTGCAAGAGATGGCAATTTGGTGATGGGGCAAACTTATGTTTCCCCGGGATCGTATTCCGGTCTTACGATTAGTATTGAAGGGGCAGACGCAGTAATCAGGGATGGTTACAGGATTATTCCCGTTGAATATCCTGAGGGTAACGCTGGAACATTAATCTCCGCAAGCCCCTATGAAGTGAGAGAGTCTGCAACAACGCTTATTACCGTTGTCGTAAATCTGGACTCGACACTTTTACAGCGCGCAAACACATATCGGTTTCGTCCGTTCTTTTACATTTCTCCCAATTAAAAATATTTAGGGATTCTCCAATGAAGTTACATCTTTCTTCGATTGTTAAAGCAACGTTCGCCATTGTATTTCTTTTCAGCCTGTTGCTGGCTGGAGGCTGTAATCTCGATGGCGGAGGAAGCCTTTATAATAAGTTAAGTCCTGAAACACGGTTGTCTAATGTCCCTCCAAATGGAATCATTTCACAGAATCCTCGTTTATCTCTTGCATGGGTTGGCGATGATGCCGATGGTTATGTCGTGGCATTCAAATACCGCTGGAACTTCAGATTGAGTGCCGCCGACACATTCCAATATAAACCATGGACGACCATTCTTAATGTTACTATTAATAACCTTGCCAATCTCGACGGGCAAACACTTGCGCTTGTGATGATGGGCGACGAAACAGTTGCGCCAAAGGTTTACAAATATTTTTCAACATTACCGCCGGAAGGGCTTGATATTTCTCTTGCGGCCCCGTTAATTCTTGGCGACACGATACTTATTGAAGGTGTGAGAGTATTTGCATCGAATCCTGACGGTGAGCGTTATCCGATTCATACCAACCCCAGAAGCGGAACATTCATTTTTGACTCGCAGGATATTCTGAACCCCCATACGTTTGAAGTCGCATCGATCGATAACGATGGGATGGTTGATCAAACACCGGCTCAAATCTTTTTCCAGACACCTCAGGTTGCCCCTCCCTCGACTGATATTGATATCGCACCATCAGACACGGCTCTTGTTTTGGATTATAAAACAGATACATTCAACGGTATCAGGTTTACCTTTTTTGGAATAGACGAAAACAGTCGCACCTTAGATTTTCAGTGGGTAATTGATAAAGACATATGGCAGGCTACGACAGGCCGGGTTCCTTGGAGTGACTTTAGCTCGTCAACGGAGGCATACGTTACGGCAGCCGATTTTCCTGATAAGTATGCTATTAACCACAGATTTTATGTCCGTGCCCGCAATGAGTTCGGATCGATTGATACGCTAGGGTACTATACCCGTGTTGTTAATTTGGCCGGCGGAGGAACGCGCGTAGATACTATTTTTGCTCATCGTGATTTTTATACTGTATACCCTGGGTTTAAACGACCCGGGTATAGTCCTAAAACACTTCTGATTAATAACTCATACGACTTTGATACAAGTGCCATTCTTCCGGGCAGGCCGAACTATCAGGCACTTGAACAATATTACCGTGATATCTACAACGCGTTGGGTAAGACAGAAGGCGTGGACTATGTCATGTGGAGGGTTCGTGATCAGGGTTTTCCCGGCAGAGGTCTGTTAGGTCAGTTTGATAAAATCCATTTCTTCGGCGATGTCGTCAATTTTGTAAACTTCAAATGGAGTAAACCGGCAGGAACAGAATTATTCTTTGGCCCCGGTCCACAACGTATTTTGCTGGATTATTGTTATATCGGCGGAAAACTTATATTTAACGGCTGGAACTCCACCAGAGTTGACCAGACTTCGCCTCAACCAGAATTCTGGAACAATGTTCTGCATATTTCTACACAGCAGGCTGTTGAACTGCGCACTCCGGTTTCACTTACTCCGGCTTTCTTTTATGGGGCGTTTGCTCAGGCGGGCTCGGGTTATCCCGATGCACCACTTGATGAAACAAAGGCTGATACTGCCACCGCGTGGCGGGGTGGGCTTCCGGCGTTTTTCTGGTATCAGTTAAGCGGCTTTGGAGAGATCATATATCGCCTCAATGCCAGGACACCCGGGCTCGACGGACTTCCTCTGGGTGTGCGTTACCTCGGAATTACCTATGACACGTTCTTTTTTGGATTCCCGCTCTATTACGTAGATAAGACCTCAGCGATAGCGCTTGTGCGAAAAGCTCATGAAGAATTTGATAGTCCACATTAAAGGAGTATAACGTGAAAATGATACAACGGATTTTGGTTTTCACTGGCATCCTGCTGATTGCGTTAGGCAGTGTAGCCCTTGCCGGAAATACAGGAAAAATCATTGGGAAAATAACCGATAAGTCAACGGGAGATCCTCTCTTTGGCGTTAACGTGCTTGTAGTCGGAACAACGCGTGGTACTACCACAGATCTGGATGGTAAATATGTTATCATCGGTGTTCCGATTGGCTCTTACACCCTCCGTGCAAGTCAGGTGGGGTATGCACAGGTCGAAGTTACAGGCGTGCGTGTCGGCGCGGATGAGACAACTTCCCAGGATTTTAAGCTTGTAGATGATGCAGTTCAAATCGGTGGTGTGACAACCACGGCCGATGCAATGCTTGTAAATAAACTGACTACTTCGTCCACTCAGACAGTCGGTAAAGAAGCCATTGAAAGTATTCCGAATGTTAAGAGTGTTGAAGACGTGTTGAAACTTCAGGCTGGCGTCGTTAAACAAGGTAATAACCTGTTTCTGCGGGGCGGGCGCGCGAATGAAGTGCAGTACCTCGTTGACGGTATTCCGACAAATAACATTGTCGGAAATTCCGGTGACCTTGTCGCGACAGGAAGCGCAAATGCTCAACTTGCCGCTCTCTACGCAGGCGTACAGTCGGGAACGGTCGGCGGCGGCGCAAGCGGATTATCAGTTTCCGCAAACTCCATACAATCTGTCAGTGTGCAGACAAGCGGTTTTGACGCCGATTATGGAAACGCGCAATCGGGTATTATTAACATCACAACAAAGTCTGGAACGGATAAATATACGGGCTCTGTTCAATACAGAACAGATCGCATCGCGACCAGTAATCAGAATGAAATCTATAGCGCATTTTCACTGGGCGGACCTGAACCTCTCACAAAATACCTGTTGCCGCAATTAGGCGCAGAGATACCCGGAAACCTTACGTTCTTTTTCAGCGCCGACATGGCGCGCAGTGACGGCGCATACAACTATGAGAAGAATGATTTTTACAACCCCATTGAACGGAAAGTTCAGCTCAACGGTTTTCTTGGCGGACTGCTCAACGGGTTTGGGTTCCGGTATCGTGAAAACCAAAGAAATAATTTTACGTTTAATTCAAAGCTGCGTTATGATATCAGCGGTAACGATCAAATCAGCTACGGTTACCGTGCCAGCCTCGCCTCGAGCCATGGCTACAACCGGGCATACAGGTTCAGGGCTGATTCATCATCGCTTGGTTCGAATCTGTCAATCCAGCATAATTTACAATGGACACACTTTTTTGGAGGGGGTAAGTCATTTATCAAGATGTATCTTGCGCGTAACGAAAACCAGGATGGCAATGATGTCGCCGGTATCGCTCCGCCCCAATACTCCTCCGCATATGAAAACACAGATGTTAACAATGACCTTTTCCTCGACCTAAGCACGAGCCAGCGCTGGTTTAATTCCATCAACAAAGTGTGGGCGTTCCGGTTTGACTTTAACAGTCAGATACATGATTTGCATTTGCTGAAGACTGGAATAGAATTCAATTATGAGGAAATCAATTCGACAGAAATTTTGAATCCCACTGCGCCAAAAGACATCAATGGCGTAACAGTTTCTCCGCCGTTTCCTGTGGGCGAAAATGGTCCTGACCGCGGACAATATCCGGGCTATGGGCTCGTTCGCTGGAATCTGAATAATTATCCAAACAGAGGCGGTGCTTATATCCAAGATAACATCGAGTTTTCAGGATTAAATATTCACGTCGGCTTACGATATGATTATCTTGATATTGGTAAGCAGGTGTTTTACGATGACTGGATTCAGGAATGGAAAGACAATACGTTTCTGGAGCCCGAATGGGCGGAGAGGGAGCCGAGTTCAACCCCGGGAGTTCCGGGCGAATTCGTAAGGCTTTCGAATGGCAGCAGCTTCCTATGGTATGCTACTCACGGGAATTTCAGCCCGAGACTTTCTATCGGATATCCCGTCACAGACCGTATCGTATTTTATTTTAACTATGGCCACTTCCTGCAATTCCCGGAGAGGGATAATTATTTCAGGGATCCGTTCGCGCAGACAACGGATAATCACCTGATTGGAAACCCCGATCTTAAGCCACAGCGTACAGTCGCATATGAGGCGGGGTTTGAAGATCAGTTTACAGATGACATGGCGTTTGCTCTCAGAGCATTTTACAAAGATATCTTTGATTATCTGACAACCGTTCGTTTAACTTCACAGATTTCAATGTATAGAAACCTGGATTACGCGTCCGCGCGCGGTTTCGAAATTACAGTGAATCAATCTCTTTCAGGAAACTTCTCTCTGAATCTGAGCTATTCATATCAGATCGCAAAAGGGAGATCGTCAAACGCGCTTTCAAATTATCTGCAGCCGGAATTTCAGCTTCCCCGCGAAGTTCGTCTTGACTGGGATCAGAATCATACGGCCAATGTGTTTGCAACGTATCGTGTGAGCCCGAAAGAAGAAGGAAAATTTTTGGGACTGAATAATTACGGTGTTTCATTAACATGGAGTTTTGGAAGCGGATTCCCGTATAGTCCGTATATTCCCGGGCGAACAAGCGTTCAAAGTCAGTTCCTGCAAAACAGTGAAACGAAACCGTATACCTCTACCATTAACCTGTCCCTGTATAAGGGATTCAGATTTACGGATAATATTAACATTATCGCAACACTCGATGTGACGAATCTTTTGAACAGGAGAAATGTTATCTCCGTCCAGTCATATAATGGCGACGCTCCAAAATTTGGTGATTATGACCCGCAGGCGGGCTATACATATCCATGGTATCAAGCGGGATACAGACTTCTTGACCCCACGAATTTTGATGCCCCTCGTCAGGTGTTTCTTGGTCTAAAACTAAATTGGGAATAAGGTCAATTATGAAGAAGGATAAGATTATGAAGTTTGTGGGAATGACAGTACTGTTTATTCTCGTTGTTGGGTTTGAATCGTTCGGGGGCACAAAGCCCGGCGCTCAAGTAAAACAGAATGATCGTTTTTTTGAACCTTCAAAATCTTCTGTAGGGTGGGCAAAGCGAGTGGCGCAGGGATTTAATATGCAGGTCTGGATATCCAATCAAATGTGTCTTGGCCTGCAGGCATGGGATGTCGGATCCGGCGCGGAAGTCCCCGTCCCTCCGAATTATGGCCTTGAATATCCGGTTGGATCCGGTATCGAGCATTTATTCGGTGCAGGTCCATGGATTGGGGGCATTGTGAACGGTGCGCGGCGTGTTTCTGAGGGTTACAACGGTGATAGCGCAGAAAAATTCTTTTTGCCTAATCAAAACCGTCCCTTGAGAGAACTTATCTGGCACACCTCGACCACTGAGCGGGATCCCAACGAACCAAACAGACGGGGATGTGATGACGATGGGGACGGCAGAGTGGATGAAGATGATCTTGACGGTATGGATAACGACGGCGACTGGGTTTTAGCTCTGGATGACGTTGGAGCTGATGGAATTCCTGATTCTCTTGAGATCGGTTGCAAAGGCCCGTATTCGTCGACGAACCTCGATCCTGCGTTTGATAATTTTGAACCTTCCAAAGTGGATGAATGTCACCCGGATGCGTTAGGCAATTTCCGCCGGAAAAATGATGTTGACCTTTACACTGAAAAAAACAGACTTCAGGATCATGGCGAGCCGCATGTTGATGAAGATTACGCCGCCATTTCTGAACGGGATTATTACACCTCTGCTACCGATACTATTGCCACCGGGGGTCATTTTCCTCTCGGTGTGAAGGTGATTCAAAAGTCATACGCCTGGTCAGGAAGTTTTGCGGAAGGCGTTCTTCCGTTTGATTATTATTTTGTCAATGTTGGCAGAAATATCATCAAAGATGTATATGTGGCATTTTTTGCTGATATGGATGTCGGTCCTACCAACGTGTCAGGATATTTTCAGAATGACTTTGCCTGTTATGAAGAATCATTACGAACGGCTTATATCCACAACCCGATTGATAGAGGCTCCACACCGCTCGGGATCACGGTGCTCAATACACCGAGGCCTGTCGATTCTTTAGATTACGTTTTTCAATGGTATGACTTTACAACTCTTCAAGGACCAGGAACAGTTGATTCAAACCTTTATAGCTGGATGAGCGGTGAAGCGTTTCCAACACAACCCATTGCGACATGTCAATCGCCGACAGGTACCTCAGATACGCGATTCTTCTTCTCGTTTGGACCTCTCGGAACTCCAGAGAATCCCTTAGATCAGGAAAGCACTCGCTTGTTTAAACCCGGGGATACTCTGAAGATCTCGATCGCTCTCGTTGGTGGTGAAGGAGTAGATAAAGGGCCAAATAATCTGAAAGCGAATGCCGAAAAAGCTATTAAGCTTTTTAAACGTGGGTTTATTGCTCCGACGGTCCCTCCATCGCCTGCGTTAAAGATTACAGAAGGTTTTAGGAAAATAACGTTAGAATGGGGGCGTTCTGTCGGCGATTCGCTCCGCGCAATTGGTCGATGGTTTGCTCAGGATCCCACGGAGCTGTGGGATGATTCGAACAAAATTGCCCAGGGTTTCCCTCCCGACAGCTGGAGAAGGCTCAACCCCCCGTGTGATCTTACGGGAGGTTCCGGCGGCTGCGGTACGGGTCATCGCTGTGTTGACGGATACTTGCCGGGAGGTCGTGTGTTTGAAGGGTACAGGCTGTACAGAAGTGAGGATCCGAATGATCCACCCTCAGCGAAATCTTTTACGTTGCTAAAACAGTTTGATATTCCGGATGATGACTACGGGTATAACGTAGGTCTTGATACAGTTTTTGTTGACTCGAATTTAGTTCGCGGTAAGCGATACTGGTATTCAGTAACGTCGTTTGGAATTCCGGACGTTTCGATTGTCGAAGTTCCTGTAGAAGGAGGCGGGGTAAGATTTGACAGTTTATTTACCGAAAGCCCTGAATCAGATCTTGTTGAGAATCGAAAGCGCGTAGATCTTACTTTTTCAGCGTCTGAAAAGGTTGGTGAAGTGCTTGTTGTTCCAAACCCCTATAGAGTTGATAATGATTATACCTATGAGAACGGCGGATGGGAAGGCCTTGGCAGATCATGGAGTGAGCAAAACAGGTTAATCCGGTTTATCCACCTGCCGAGAAAGTGCGTCATCCGGGTATTCACTATCGCGGGAGATCTTGTCACAACGCTAAACTATGAGGCACCTGAAAGTAATCCTGATGCAGGGCAGTTGGACTGGAACCTGCTTAGTGAAAGCAATCGCGCGCTCGCGAGCGGTATGTACGTCTTCTCGGTGGAGTCTGAGCTTGGTACTCAGATTGGTAAATTTGTATTGATTCGTTGACCCGGACCAAAAGGAGAATATGAGCATGAACATTAAGAACCTCGTTTGTCACGTGTGTGTCGTTGCAGCACTACTGTGCGTCGCCGGTGGCATCAGCTATGCCGGAAATCGCTCCGGGACAGTATCAGCCCAATTCCTGAAAATACCAACTTCCGCCCGCGCCATCGGAATGGGCGGAGCCCAGGTTGCTCTTGCTGACGGGATAAACTCCCTCGGATACAACCCATCGGGAATTTTGAGTGTCAAGGATCTCGGTGTGGGTATGACCTACACTGCCTGGTTTGCTGATATTCAGCATTCATTTGCAGGTGCTGTAAAAAATTTTCCGGGCATCGGAGCTGTTGGTATCGGATTAACACTGTTAACCACAGATGAAATGATAGAAACAACCCCGTCCTTTCCGGAAGGTACCGGACGTACATTCCGCCCGACCGAATACGCAATCAATGTGGGATATGCCAGACAAGTTACAGAACAATTCAGGTTCGGGATCAGTGGGAAATTAATTCAATCGTACTTGTATAATTCTGATCTTGGGACATCAACATTCGCGTTCGATATCGGAACGCTCTATGACATTCCGATTCTGCAAAGCCGGATTGGTGTCTCATTGACGAATATCGGTAAGGATCTCCAGTATATCGATGAAACGTACTCACTGCCGACGGCGCTGAAATTCGGTGTCCTTGTTGACGTCGTTAAAGACGGCCAGAATTCACTCGTGACCGCACTGCAGGTAAATCGTGTCAATGACGCCGACGAACAGTACAGCGTTGGGGCGGAATATAAATTCAATGAGATTCTTGCGTTACGTGGAGGATGGAAATTTGCCTACGATCAGGAAGACGTCACAGCCGGATTCGGACTCAAAACAACATCGCTCGGATTCAACGGGGTACTCGATTACGGATATAACAACTTTAAGTATTTGCCCGGAACGCACTCATTCACACTTGAAGTTCAATTTTAGTATTTCCGGGACTCAGTTATTTATTGGAGATAATGATGAATATGTTGTCTAAAAGTATATTTGCCGTCGTAATCATAGCCCTTTGGTTTACTTCAGGCTGCGAATTAGTCACAGATAATAAGATTCAACAGCCCCCTCCTGTAAAAGGAGATGATTTAATCATCAATGAAGTATTTACGCTTTCTCCCAGTAAGTACTATGCCTATTCCTGGATTGAGATGTTTAATCCGACCAACCGGGAAATCGGATGGTTCGAGAACACTTTTCCGGCCACCGGCCATGTCGTAGGCGCGGCGGGGACAATATTGCGGACAGAGAATGACGGAATTCCCTGGTCTTCAATATCCCCCTTTTCCAATCCCGATTTTTATTCCGTGTTCTTTTCGTATCCTGATACGGGGTATGTTGTTGGAGGGAACGGGACAATTAAGATCATCCGGAAATTGGGTTCGACGTATGACTTCAGCGATCCTGTAACTAATCCCGCGGCAGGAAGGGCAATATCTTTGAAGGGAGTTGCCGGCCCGACATTCAGCCCGACGCTGTATGCAGTCGGCGACAGCGGGTATATCATGAGGTCAATCAATCGCGGCAGTACATGGACGAAACAGACAACAAACACCACGAAAAACCTGAATGGTGTTTACTTTGAATCATTTGTCGCTATCTATGCAGTCGGCGATTCGGGCACAATCTTAAAATCACCGAGTGCGAACCAATGGCAACCACGATCTGTTGGCGCGGCGTATCAATCAAATAATTTTCAGGCAGTCTATTTTCAATCCGATACCGGCATTGTGGTCGGCGAAAACGGCGCCATACTGGTCTCGCGCAATGGCGGAGGGACTTGGTTCCCTGAATCGAGCGGTGTCTCCGTCACATTGCGTGCCGTGTTCTACAACCGCGGTTACAACAAGGCGTGGGTTGCGGGTGACAATGGTGTCATTCTGATGTCCGAAGACGGCTTCAAAACCTGGACTCCACAGCCGAGCGGCACGACGAATTCGCTTCGTACGATTGTCTTTGCTGATCAGCTTAAAGGGTGGGCGGCTGGCGCGAACGGAACGATTCTCCACACAACCGATGGCGGTGACAGCTGGACATTGCAGGAATCCGGTACAACAGCAAACCTTTACAGTATGCAATTTAACCCTCGGACAGTTCGTGTTCGGAACAGGCTTGTCTTGGAAATGTGGGCGAAACGGAATGTCTTCTTCCTTGACCCCCGGTCTCCTTTTATTGAAGGCGTGAATCCGAATTTCGATTTTATAGTTTTCTCTGATACCGGCAAGGTATTCTATGATCCAGGACTGCTGTTCGATTTGTCCGGTGGTTTTTTTGATCCTCCTCCTCCGGTTCCGCCTCAGGGATTTGTGATTATTAACAGCGACAGCTTACGATTTAAGGATCATACTGATATCGGTCCTGGTCATACTGATTTTCTTAACTTTGCAGTAAGCTTCACCGATACTAGCGTCTTTCGGGCGACAGGCGTGCTCTGGGATTTGCTTGATGCCGGTGAATTACGGTTAGTGAGAACATCCCGTAAACAACTCATTGCCGGCGGTGTTGATATTGGCCCGCAAACAACGGCAGTTGTTGATGTTGTGCGCTGGGGCGGTTACCGTCCGGATCCGTCGTTATATTTGCCGGAACACCTTTATCCGAATAATGAACCTGCAGGATTTATTCCTGAGTGGTATTCGCTTTCACGGTATGTCAATGATGCCGGAGGACCGGTAAATCAAATCAGCACGGCGGCGTCATTCTATATGTCACCGACGCCGATACCCGGCTGGTACAGTCAAAAAGGAAAATAGTTTTACCCAATAGTGTAAGTTGAACAGAGCCGTCCGAATTTTCCGGACGGCTTTGTTATTTTATGAGCTTCACATCAAAAAATCTGTTTGGCTCAAATATCGTAATGAAACGCTGAGCGCCGGTATCATCAACGGGACAGTAAAAACCTGCAGATATTCCAATCTGTTCACCTTCGACCAAGTGCAGGTTAAGAAATTCATTTTTAGGAATAGTCACAGTAAGTACGGTCTGTTTATTGCGAACATGCATTGAAGTGAAGATGTTCAGCGTATCCGAAATGGATTTGTCCATGAAGGGCCATGCGTTGGGGAGCATCGCGTTGAAGATTTGAACTGTCGCTGCATACCCCGTGTCGGAAACAGGTTTAAGATTAATGAGATAATTTCCCCTGCCCAAAAACCAGCCATCTGCTTCAGCATCGAGCATCAATTTTACCGGAACGCGCTGGTTCATCTCAAATGAAAATGAAAGCGATGCTGAATCCCACCCCGCACGCAGCGTAGCCCGGATTCCTGTATCGTCAAGTGTACCGATGAACCCATCCTTCGCAGAAGGTTTACCGGATGTAAATTGAATCCCGGTTAGCTGAGGATAACACGGATAACTATCCGCACTGTCCGGCACTCCATCATGATCCGTGTCCTTCTCCGTAAGATTCGGAAAGACTGCTTTTCCGCCAAATGTTTCCCCCCAGCCTTCCGTTATCCAGTTCGAGAGCTTCAGCTCATCGATATCATGAATACCATCCTGATCCGAATCAGAAGATGTTGAATCACTTTCTAACCGTACTTCATCAAGAGGGAGGGAAGAGTCATTGTCCGGGATGCCATCGCTGTCTCCGTCGCGAGCCAGGGCAACATCTGTGTACTGAAGATCAGACCATTCGGCGACCGGAACCATGCGCAGGATATACGCATTAGCGTCGAAGTGTTCGCCAAAATCGGCCGCTGTTCCGATTGTAGGTGAGATATGGTTGAACCAGTATTCGGGGTAACCGCTCAGCATGAATATGTCATCCAACTGGTGATTGAATTCATGAACCATGAGCCAGTTATTGCCTGCGTTATGGTTTTTCTTTGTCACATCCCACCAGGAAATACCGTATCCTTTTCCCGTTCCCGCACCGGTCGTAAAACCTCCGCCCTTGCCTGAGAGCGCGTAGGTATTTCTTGCGGTATCATATGCCTGGGTGCAGCTGAGATATAAAAAGCCGCCGTATAAACTTTTGTCTCTTCCATTTAGGTTCAGGTATTTTTCTAAGATATCTTCTTTTGGGGGATACCACCACTCGGTTCCGAATATTTCGTTCCTCCTGAGCCTGTCATTGACGATAATAAAGTCCATATCAATGAAAAAATTCATGCCAGAATGTATCCAATAGAAGCGGATGCCGTCATTAATCTGCTGCCGTATTCTTTCGATTTCTTCGGCAGGTATTGCCGGCGGTTCACCGTGTCGTGCCATGCCTGCGCTGTCATCGAGAATATGCGTAAAGAGGAGCGTTGCCATTTTTATCCGGGTGTACAACTTTGTCTTCGGCTCCGTGGCGGTTGTAAAGGAGTGCTCCCGTGAGGGCTGCATCCGGGGTGGAATTGTTCCAATGATGTCCGGACGAATCGTGTAGTGGTATGTTTTCTTTCCACCGAAAACGAGGGAATCATTGTATATCATTTCTGACGAATCATCCAAACGGATAAGGGATGTTCTTACGATTCTCCCGCCGAAATAATCGGCTATGGAAAGAGTGTCATGCTGCAGGGTTATTCCCTGCGGAAAAATAAAATTGAAGCCTCTTCCGGAGATCGTGTGCAGGAGACTGCCGTTGATATCGTACGCGCGGACCTGATTAACAACGCTCAGGTAAAGAATGCCGTCTCTGACCGCAAGCCCTCTTGCCTCGCCCCCGCCATAAGGAATCGAGGATTTCCATATGGCTTTTTCACCGGTCCATTCATATGCTTCAATCTGACAAAGCCCGGCGTTCAAAACGAATATCCTGTTTCTTTCAATAGCGATATCAGCAGGCGCTTTCAGTTTTGCGCTGCCGAAATCAGTTATGGGACTCAGTGTACTATCCAGGACCTGAATTCTGTTGTTTCCTTTGTCCACCACGAATATCCGGCGCTTCTCGTTCACGGCAACAGCACGTGGATTGTTGAATTGACCTCTCGATGAACCTGTCCATCCGGTTGACTGCAGCCATGTTCCTGAACGTGAAAATAAATGTACTCTGTTCGTCCCGCGATCGGTAATCACCATGGTGGCGGAGTCAAGCATTGCTACGCTGTTCGGATGTGTGAGTTGTCCTTTCTCTTTGGCAGGTTTTCCAATGGCGCGGATTTCCTCCCCGGACGGTGATATGACACGAATTACGCTGCGCCTTGGATCAGGAATGAGAATTTTCCCATCGGGCAGGATTACGCATCGCTCAATCCAATCAATCGACCGGTGGATTCCATCTGTTGTTAATTCAGTTAACGTAACGTTATGAAAACGGACCTTGCCGGCAGAACTTTGCAATCCGATGTATCCACCTGCGTATGTCAACGGAACGGGTTTCAATGTTATTGCCTTACCGTCGATAAAGACTTTAAATGAATTCGCATCGCGATTTACCTCCAAAGTAAGTGTGTGTTTCATGTTTGGGGTGATGACGGCGGCTTTCACAGAAGCGATTGCATTGAATTCGGCACTCTGAAAATATCCCATCAGAAATGTTGTACCGCCGTCGTACCGTATCATTTGCGAAAAGGAAATATCATCATATTCTTTCGACGCAAAGATAAATCCAACGCCGATATCTCCGTCGAGGTGTTCAAATTCTGCTTCCAGGCGGAATGAGTGATCCATATACATATCGAGCATGGAAGCACAATCATATTCAGTCGAGTGTTGTTCATATACCCGGTTACGAATGTGCCAGGATCCTTTTATGGGATGCCATACCGGAGACCCGTCGGACCCATCGGAATAGCTTTGAAAGTTTTCCCTATAAATAAGTTTTTGTCCCCTGGCTTCAGAAAAAAATAAGGATAGCAACAGCACAATACAGAGAGGCGCTTTCATAGGGCAGCGACTAATATTTGATGGGAGGGAAAGAAAAGCAGTAAGTGCTGAAGGTGGGAGTTGAACCCACACCCGGGGTAAGCCGGACTGGATTTTGAGTCCAGCGCGTCTGCCA
>CAZFXS010000012.1:0-69088 GCA_964523395.1 uncultured Chlorobiaceae bacterium
TTTCAGCCTGCAAAGAGCGTGATTCTCCGTTCACATGCTGAACAATCACATGTTCAGACACCGTCATGGTCACCTGCGTGTTCACCGGAATTGAAACAACAGTATGCAAACGATCACTACTCAATGATGCCAACGATACACCTGTGGAAATGTTTTTGAATATGCTATTACTTTCCAAAACAAGTGTGTCACCCTTCGATGAGGTCGAATATCGCCCGCGCAAAACTCCAGATTGATAAGGAATAGTAAACTGGACACTCCGGATTGCCGACGGCAGATGCGGATCAATATTCACCATATTCCGTGTCGCATCCATTGAAATTCCCAAATACGACTGATAAAAATTCCGGATAAATTCAGCAAGACTCCACGCCTGAGAAAATGTCCCCGAAAGCCGCGGCTCATACTCATCCTTCCGCGGTGCAGCATCTAGTAACTCCGATAGTGTTCCAACTGCACCCCGGTAGAGAATCTGTTCTACCATATTTTGAGTTACTGCAAACGCCAAACCAGGCTTATTATATGACACGGCCTTATCAATCCACTTTCCGGCAAGCCACGTCCAGACAATACCGTTATGATACGCGGCATCCTGGACATAAAAAGGCGAGTAGTGGTGATACGGGTGAAAATTTTCGTCTTCCTGCGATAATGAAGCGATGCCGTAAGGATACACAAGTTTTTCTGTGACGGTCTTAAAGACGCGATTTCTGATTTCATCGCTCTTTGCTGTTCCGTCGAAAAGATCAATTGTCTCAAGCTGATTTGGCCGTAATTGCGTATCTGCCGACCCGTCGATGTCTAAATGGTCAAATACCAGATGCTGAGCGGTGTCAACAAAATGGGAAACAAAATTAGTCTTCAGTTTTGAATTTATACTGCTCCATCTCGCGGCTGATTCTTCATCATCCGCATACGCCGCCCATCTGCTTCCGACTTCAAGTTGTCTGCTCCAGAGCGCCTGGATATCATTCGCACGGTTTCCGCGCGGACTCCATGGCCCGTTCGGGCCCACGGCATCCATCCATGTTTCCGCATCGGCATGTGTTAAAAAGTAAAGACTGTCCGAATGATGTTGTATTGTTCCTTCAATCGAACGTTTGATAATCGGATACATTTCGGAAATAATTGTGGTATCACCTGAATATTTCAAATAATCATCAAGGGCAACCACAAACCTCGGCGTACCGTCTGCGGTGTTATATGACTTCGAAAGTGTTGTCACAAGGTTCGGGATGCGTCCGTATGTAGTGCTATTCGAATCGGCATCCTGCCATTCGGCAAATGACCGGAGAATTTCTTTTGCATCTGTAAAATTTCCCGTCACAAGTGTCGCGCCAGCCAGAGAAATGAACGTATCCCGTCCCCAGTAGTTATCAAACCACGGAAGACCGGCAAAAATTCCTTTCTTCACCTGATTCATAATCAGCGCATCCATGGAAATCTTTGCCCACTGCAATGCTTTGTTGGACGGCTCGTTGTCAGTGCGGATGTACGATCGGTTAAGCAAACGTTCCATTCTGGTTTTCCGTTTTAGAATGTGCGACACAAACTTTTTTGACAAAGAACCTGTCAGTTTGATTGCCTGTTCCTTTGTATCGCCAAACGCAAAAATTGCCGTTACACTTCCGTGGCGTACAGTCGTAGCAAGGGATGCCGGGGAAAACACTCTGTTCACAGTTACTGGCTGAGACCGTTGCGAAAGTTTACCGTTTCTTGTTACAATTGTAACACCCAGCCATACGGGGTAATTTTCAGCATCGGTTCGGGTGAGGTGCTTTTTCTTTGCCAGCAATAAGGTTTTTTGTTGAAAATCTTTATCATACTCTTCAATTGACAGCGCATCCGAGAATGTTGGCCGTACTTCCACAATTTTTGCCGAATCGCATTTTACTTCAACCGTCAACGCATCAATCGAATCCAGGAATGTGACGGTCTCGGTTATTCCGCCGTTGTATTCTCGCACCATCTGGTGCGGATACACAAGCGTACGCAAGGCATCCTGTTTGTTTATTTCCCTTCCGTCAATTCGAATCCGGTAATCTTCCATCATTTCCACTGACATTATCCGCCAACCCTGCCAGCCTGTCCGGTGACTGCCATTCGTTTCAGTATAATAGACTCCCGCTTCCTTATTTGTAAAAGCAATTTCTCTTGAGCGGCCAAACGAAGTTTCGACGACCAATTCATCCATGGTAATTGGCCTGAACGGCGACAGGCTTTGGGAGAGTGCGATTGAAGACCAAAGAGAGAAAAAGAATAACTTTTTCATGTGTGATTGAAATAGATGCAGTTGATGATCTCGCGACTTGAATGTAGGAAAGATTTTTGAAAGAGGAAAATCAAAACGGGTGCAGACAGTACGCAGTCCGCACCCATATAATTAATATTGAAGAGAGCCTATTGAATCAAAAGCATTTTCTTTGATTCAGTAAAACGACCGGCAGTGATTTGATAAATATAGACCCCCGAAGGCAAGCCGCCACCGGCTGATTTCGCATCAAACCTGACTGATTTAAACCCTGCTTCCTGCATTTCATCAACCAATGTTGCAACAAGCTGACCGGCCGTATTATACACTTTTAATGATACATACGCTTGTTCCGGCATCTGATAATTAATCATTGTTGACGGATTAAAGGGATTTGGGTAGTTCTGACTGAGCTGATATGTTTCAGGTTTCAAGTGTTGGGTTTCAGGTCCGTCTAACGACGGAGGTGCCGGGGGAAGTTCTTCAGTTGGAATCACTCTGATTCTGCCTGCGACCGGAAGATTACCGGCAGATGAAAGAATGAGTTCCCCGTCTCCGCTTACTTTCACCCAATACCCTTTACCGGGTTCAATTGTATCTTCCGGAGAGTAGGTGCCGTCATAACCAAAAAACTGAGTGGTAATAATTCCGCCCGGATCACTGCTGATACTGCTGACCGGTACCGGCGCGCTTATCGAGCCAATCAGGTTCCATCCCATATTGACATCAAACGTATCGGTTGAGATAGCATCTCCGGGTATATTGACCGTCTGACTGCCACTGAACTTCAACCAGTAACCGGGGGTATTCATAAGCGTGGGTGAAGAGACATAATTTCCCTGATACGCGTACGCATCTGTAACCGCCGTCGGGAAGATTGAGTTCTTAGAATAGTCTATCACTAGCAAGGGAACAGAAACAAGATTCCACCGGTCATGAATGGAGACATTCAACGATGACTGAGGAGGAGTGGTCAAATCAAACGTAAATACCGAACGGCCATGAGTAAACGCAGCAAGTTTTCTCGCACCCCAATGCATCGCGAGGTCATGAACAGAAACCTCAGGCAATGCGGTACCGAGAATATTCCATGTCGCCCCCAGATTAGCAGAGTACATAACATTCAGATCCGTGGCGATAAACAGATGCGATGTATTGACCGAGTCAACCACGATATCATTAACCGGAATGTCCGGCAGAGTTGCCCCGATATTTGTCCATGTCGTTCCGTAATTTGTCGTCCGGTACACATGTCCGCCGTAATCATTTTGGATGAAGCCGGACAGTGTCACATAAGCGATGTTTGGTGATAACGGATCAACAGTAACACTTGTTACCCAGCGCAACGGCAATGTCGCAGCAATATCGTTCCAGTTCGTTCCGCCATCGGTTGTTACCCACACGCGGCCGTCGTCAGTCCCGACATAAACGACCATGGAATCAGTCCGTGAAACATCTATTGCCGAAATCGTTCCCACCCTTCCGCCATTGCCATACGTAAGATCGCCGCTGATGGCAGTCCACGACTGCATGTTGTTATGCGTAACGTACATCCGGTGGGTACCGGTGTATAATGTTTTCGGGCGCTGCATATCCATGGCGATGGGTGTTCTCCAGTTTTTCCGGTCAGAGCCGTTGATACCGGTCGTCCCGGTAAAGAATGTGAAACCACCGTCGGTAGAATAACCCAATCCGCCATTTTGATATTCGGCATATACATAATTAAGATCTGTGGGATCCACCAGGCAAAAGAATCCATCGCAACAGAACATGTAATTCCATGAAGAAGGAGTGCTTGTAAATGTCCTCATGGAATTATTATCCTGCGTCCCTCCAAGCAGATACAACGGATCCTGCTGAGCAATCCATCCCGCATAAAATTGTGTGATGGGAAGGTTATACGATTTCGTCCACAACGCACCACCATTGGTTGAAACGAATATCCCACCGTCGTTACCAAAAATAATGATATTTGGATCTGAAGGCGCGTACACTATGGCATGATGATCAACATGATAATCGCCAAAAATAGAAGCGGGTGAGAAAAATGTGCCGCCTGTTGTAGACTGATACATCGTTGTCATACCAGCCCAGACAAAATCCGGGTCCGTCGGATGAACTGTGATAACATTGTTATACCAGACCTGTCCTTCTCCCGAGGAACTGCCGTCATAGGTTTGCGTCCAGCTGTCTCCTCCATCGACACTTTTATAGACACCGCCCCATCCGACACCCGATTCCGTAAGCGCGTACATTGTAAAAGGTGAAGAAGGGGCATACGTGACTGAAATTCTGCCGAGGTTATTATCATTATTTGGGAAACCGTTAGTCACCGGTGTCCAGGAACTGCCCCCATTCGTTGAAAGATAGAGGCCGCTCGTCGGCCCGGTAAGAATAGAGAATTGCGGAGTGCGGTAGCGTGTCCACATCGCGGCAAAGATTCTGTTCGTGTCCTGCGGGTCCATCACTAAATCAATAGCTCCTGTCGAATCATTCAGGTAGAGTACTTTCGTCCATGAATTGCCGCGGTCAGAAGACCTGTACACGCCGCGATCAATTGTCTTTGCTCTGTATAATCCGATTCCCGCAACAAAAATCTCGTTTGGATTGCCGGGATTCAAAACTATTTTTCCTGTATAAGCTATTTCGCTTAACCCCAGATTTGTCCACGTGGCGCCAGCATCTGTAGAACGGTACACTCCGTTGCCGGGGTACGTCGCAACACCGGCAGGTAAATTTTCACCCGTTCCCACATAAATAACACTGGGATTATTCGGTTCAAACGCCAGTGCACCGATGGAAAAACTTTCATTAAACACATTCGCCCATGTTCCTCCCATATCGGTGCTCTTCCACACCCCGCCTGATGCAGCTCCGGCATAAATAGTGCTCGCATCGGTAGGATGCACAAGAACACAGGAAATTCTGCCGCCAATATTGGAAGGGCCAACCAGTTCCCAGTCACTTGCTGAAAATTGAGTGCGTTCCGTTTTCTTGCCGGTGTACCGTTGACGCATTGCCGTGCGCATTTTCATATGCGCCCGCTGGGGAATATCGTTGAAGGGATAACTGCGTTGCGTCATGAACCAGTCTTTATCAATCTCGGCAGCCGCGGCCTTTTGCTGACCGGCAATGCTCAGTAAATCTTTCTGTCTCTGAGCAGATGTCAGTTCTGAACTGTTAACGGAGTGGTCAATAATGGAAGCAGATATCGCAACGAACAATGCAATCGCAACAATTGCTTGAGTTTTTTTCATGATGCCCCTTTACGTGGATTGGCAAATTCTGTTCAGGATCTGGTTTGATAGATAGGAATTTTTGAGATGAAAAACAACGAAGGTACTACTTCAAAACTGAATTGTAAACATCCAGTGTTTTCTCCGCCACACGCTGCCACAGATACTGTTCCATGATATGCGTTCGTAACGCGGAATTTTTTGGTTTATTCAATGCAGTTACAATACCATGATGTATTAACTCCCAGGAAGTAGGCTCAACATATTCAGCGTAGTCGCCAAAATATTCTTCCGTGCCCCCGTGTTTGGTAATAACGATTTTCGCTCCGGCAAGCGCTGCTTCCAGCGCAGCAATGCCTGGAGTTTCAAACAAGGAAGGAAGCACAAATACATCGCACGCGGCATACGCCGAAGCCAACATTTCCGAATCATTCGGCAGTGAATCAATCATGATCAGCCGTTGGTTTTTCTTCGCTTCCGTTACACAGGCCCGGCCGTATTCGTTGTCTTCAATCCGTCCGATAATAACGGAAGGAACATTAATGTTCTCCAGCGCCTGAATAAGGCGCAAGACATTTTTTCTTCCGGGACCGATATGCCCGACATTCAATACAAAGTTTTCCACGCCGTATGTCTTTTTGAAAAGATCCGGCGTTGCTTTCAAGAATCGCGCATCGACACCGTTGGGAATTACCGTTATACGTTCCCTTCGTACTCCGAGACCCGAAGAGATCAGCCGGGCCTCTCCGGCCGTGTTAGGCAATACGGCTTTCGACCAGCGGCAGATATCGGCTACGATGCCATAGTCAGTCCATGTGCCAAGCGCGATGTTTTTGACAAGCCCGTCAACGAAACTCACGGAACGTATATACGCCGGTGAGTGCCTGCTGAAAAATATCGGTGAAACTACCATCGGAATACCCAGTTTGTGAATTTCGCGCGCAAGGTGAAACGTTCCGATATTTGCGCCGAAGAGATGAATCAGATCGACATCTTCTTTCTTAAATTCCTGCCACGATTCGAACAATGTTACGTTCACCCCGAGATTTTCAAGCCCCTTTTTGGTTTGAAAAATCTGCGTGCGCGGGCCGCCTTTCAGCAGCATTGCAGATTGATATGATGCTATGCAAACATTCATACTGTTCGTGTCAGTAATGAGTGAACATAATTTTCAATCCGGTTGACGGGAATCCACGGATTAAACTTTCTGATGCGCCGAATATCCGGGGGAAGAGTCGCCGACGGTTTTTTCTTCCACACAACAGTATCAAGATTAATAACCGATTGCGGGCTCACAATTGATTCTGTGTTGCTATCCCTGCTGATGCGCAGAGCAATGTTATCGGCAGGCATTCTATCTTTAATATAGATATTCCCCTCTTTAAGAACAGCGGAAAACCGTACTGCCGCTCTGATTTTCCACCACCGTGCAAATTCCGCCATTGTCATATTCTGCAGTTGATGCTGATGCACTACTTGAAAAAGATGCTCAAGCACTTCATGGTGATGATTTTTCGGATGATGATAAAAAAATAATGGTTCACACCGATCGATTTTGTCGCGAACTGCATTATCGAAGTAAGCGATCATCTCACTTTGTGAAAAACCCTGCCTGCGTAAACTCCCTATACTGATTGGATGGATGGGAATTTGTAACGCGGGTTCAAATGTCTCTTCAACAACCGGATAGCCGGGAAAATTGTCATAATCATATGAAAATTCAGAGGAATATTCAAAACCAAGCTTACTCACAGCGCGCGAAAGATTCCGGTTCCATTTCCCGAACGGAGCCGCGAACCCCGCCGGTTGGATACCTGCCTCAGTGAGTCGCTGTTTTGCCTTATCAATATTTTCAAAATTCTTTTCGTAATCATCAAAGGTCGTATGTTCATAACAGTGGACCCCGATTTCCTGTCCTTCTGTTTGTATTTTTTTAAAGAAAGAAAGAATATGTTCCTGGGATTTCACATCGACAAACCATGTTGCCTGGATTTGATGTTTTTGTAAAAGCCCGTACAGTGATTCAAGATCATCGAGATTGGCGTAGTCGGTATCTATGCGGAATGAAAAGAGATTGGCGTTTGATTTGGGATAATACCATGAGTGCAGGAAAGGAAGTCCGCGCTGGTGATGCAAGATTTCCAACGCCCGCGTTATAATATTTCTGATCCCTGACCGTGCAATCAATGAAACGGTTTCAAACGGAAGTCTTGAACGGTTCGCATAAAATGATTTGGCCATCGTCCGTTCATCCGAAAGGACTGCGCTGAGGTCAAACGGCAAAGCGAGAACATACCCATTGCCGTTTTTGCCGGAAAGAGCTGACGGTACGCCCTCATTAGTGTACAGGATAGTTGCACCGTCCGGCACATGGCATTCCATACAGAGATCGACAAATCCTATTCCATTGAAAATCGAATCCTGCGGATTTTCCCTCAGCCAACGGATAAATTTTTTTGTGCCTTGTTTTCCGGTGAGCATGGAGTATGTTCTCCCTGAACAGAGCACACCTCCGCCCTCCTGCAGATATTTTCGCAACACAGCAACAGATGAAGGTTCAGAAACATCTTCTGCAATAATCACGCTATAACTTTCGGGAGAAACCTGACCGGAGGCAAATTCAAACGGAACACCAATCTGACGAAGCAACAGTTCCACTCCGTTTGTCCGGTTTCCGAAAATCCCGACGCAGAATCTCACGCTGTATTCTCCCGGAAAATTGAGAAATCTGCAATGCTGATGCCCTTTGTTGCGAACAGAACCGCGCTGTACACAACACCTCCTATCAATATCATTGACACCGGATGCACCGGCGGAAGGAGGAACAGAACAATAGTCATAACAATCGTTGAAAGAATAACAAGCCAGGTAGTCTTATCGATGATAAAACTGATATATTGTTTTGAATACTGTCTCATCAACAGAACTGTTACCGCTTCAGAAATAACCACCCCCATCGCGGAACCTGCTGCACCATACAGTTTTGTGGAAAGAATAACACAGACTCCGTATATGATTGCACTCATCGACATCACTTTTACGAAACTTTTTTCGCCGCCTGCCGCGATAATGCCCGATGTATACACTGTGTGAATCATTGTCATCATTACGAACCAGATAAGTATTGTAAACACGTCGCTTGATGCCGCATAGTCGGCGCCGAAAATAATAATGACAAGACGTTTTGAAACAAATGCGGCTCCGACACATATCGGGAGTGCAATGCGCAGAACCCACTTGAATGCAGTACTCAATGTCCTCGACAGTTTTTCGGGCGTGACAGCAAATGAGCGTGACGATGCGGGAAAGAGGACTGACGAGAGAACACGATCGAACATCAGAATAAAAAACACAAGTTTGCTTGCGGCACTGTACATTCCCACTTCAATATTGCTCAGCATAATGCCAAGAACAATCGGCGGAAGGTTTACGGTAATGTGGGCAAGGATGGTTCCGACACCCAGGGGGAATACCTGTTTCATCATCGGAATGCCGCCCGCAAACGAAACATGGATATCCATACCCGAAGAACGACGGTATGCATAGAGCGTTACCAATGATGAGACGCAATCCCCTGCTACTGCCGCAATCGCGACCCACAATACATCTTCAGGAGAATGAACCAGCACGAGAAGCAAGCCGAGATACACCACTGCTGCAACGAGGCGCGAGATGCTGTTAATATGCATCTCTTCCTTTCCCTGAAAATACCAGTCGAGGAGAAACGCGAACGCAAACAGTGACAAACAAAACAGTACAATAATTTCTGCCGATTGTTTATCACTGATACCAAGCCACACCACAATCGCGATAATGACAAATGAAATAGCAGACATAACAATCCTGACACCAAGAATCGGCGGTACAATGCCTGCCCCTTCACCGCGCGCAATAGCGCGGGTTCCAAACGCGTTTGTTCCGCTCAAACCGACAACCATTCCGTACGACAGCACCGCAAAACCGATATTAATCAACCCAAATTCAGAAGGGCCGATATTGCGCGCGAGATATGTCACAGCAAGAAATCCCAGCAATCTTCTTCCGACATCACCGAACACGATTGAAACGACATTTTTCGAAAGCCGCTTCACAAGCGATTCCCTTCGATGAATCTTGTCAGTTCCGTTTCCCTTTTCTGCCGGGGAAAAAGGGAAATGATCCGTGTACGCGCCTTCTCACCTGCCTGCTCTTCATCTGCCATGGCTCTGACAATCCCTGCCGCCAGTGCCTCGGCATCACCGGCAGGCGACAAAAAACCTGTATCGCCCACTGCCGTTGGATTGCCATTTACTCCGGTTGCCACAGGCACACAACCGCACAACATCGCTTCGCACAACGCATTCGGCAATCCTTCGCGGCGCGACGGCTGGCAATAAACTTTTGCGCGTTGATAATATGGCAATACTTCTTCGCGATAGATCGGTTCAATCATTGTAACATTTTCAGGAACACCCAATTTTTTTTGAATGCTTGATTCAATCCCGACAATAATAAATGAAAACTGCGGCAGCCTGCGGGCAGCAGCGATAAGCGTGTCAATTCCTTTTCTGCGCATTGTTACTTCGTTGCGTACAACGGCAACTGTTACAACAATCTGCTCCTTCTCACCCATCGGTTTCCAGAACGAATGATCATATCCTGTCGGAACATAACTGATATTTCTGCCATCGTATTCCGCTAATCGTGTCGCTTCCTCCTTCAGACTCGGATCAACGACAAGAATATGGTCGGCATGGCGAAAGGCGTATCTGACAAATCTGGACTTCCACGGACTCAGCCATATTCCGTAATTCAATTCCTTGTCTTTCGCAGCATCAACACCGCCAACAACAATAATTGAACGGGAAGAAACTATGTTAGAAATGAAAACGGCTACACCGGCGTACACCGACGCAAACCAGCAGAAAACAACATCACTTTTGAACACATTGAAAATGATACCGAGAATCTGGGCAAAACCCGAACCTATACGTGTCCGGACATGATATTGTTTTGATAAATAGTCGAGATCATCCTGGATAAAAGGGGCACGGAATGCAGAAACAAACAATATGGATGTTTCTCTTTTCAACGAAGTGTAATAGCTATTTTTTTGAATAGTGTTGTACCCGCTCTTCGAGCAATGCAAGTGTTCGCTGGGCGGCCACGTTCCAGTCAAATGTCAGCGACCAGTTTCTCGCGTTTACCGCTAGCCTGTCGCGCAAGTCTGAATCTTTCAACAATATTAGCATTTTTTCTTTAAGCTCTTGAATATTGCCGAACTCGTAGAGCAAACCTGTTTCACCGTCTTTTATCGCGTCACGAAGACCGGGGACATTGCTTGCCAGCACCGTAGTGTTGCAGGCATTGGCTTCAATCACCGTCAATCCCCACCCTTCTTTGGAAGAAGAGTTCACGACAAACCAAACCTCCTGGAGCAGTTTCACTTTTTCCTGTTCGCTTACAAAGCCCGTGAACCGCACTGAATCCCTCAGCTGAAGTTCATCGGTTAATTTTTCCAGCTCCGCACGGTGATCGCCTTCGCCAACGATAACAAAATGGGCTTCCGGGATCTCTTTTTTTACCAAAGCAAAGGCCTGAAGGATATGATGCACGGATTTGTATTTTTTTAACCTTCCAAAATACCCGATGAGCGGTGTTTTGCTTCTTGGAACACCCGTCAGCTTATGCACATCATGATCAACACAATAATTTATTATTTCAATCTGCCCGGAGGGAAAATCCTTCTCCAGAAGTTCCTGTTTTGTACTGGGAGAACCGACGATAAAAGGAATTTTCTTTGAACGACAAAGTCCGAATCCCAGTTTCTCGGTAATGTACACATACATTGCCAGCGGCCAGGAAACTTCAAGAAAAATACTATTGCCGAACATATGGTGAGTGACAACATACAACGGCTCCCGGACATATAATGGCGTGAAGAAAGGAATTTTGTTCATGTCATCGATGACGAGATCGTACCGTTCCTTTCTAAATCTTGAAAAGTATTTTACCGGAACACGAAAATTAAATAAATATCTTCCGCCTTCACGGATAACTCTGATGCCCTTCATCATTTCTTCCGCTGGTGCCCCTTTAAAACTTGAGCAATAGAGCGTCACGGAATGCCCCATCGCGGCAATGCGCGAGAAAACCTCATGAAGATGCACTTCCGCTCCGCCCGCAAGCGGATTGCTGCCATCCTGCCAGTTAAAAATAAGAATGTTCATGGGGGGGATAATTCAAGAATAGTGCTGTAAAAAGAGTGAGGCATATGGGAAAATACTCATCTCTCCCGTGCATTCCGCAAGACGGGGAGATGAATTCATTTCCGCAGAGTGTGGATGGCAACGCGCAGCCGATGATATTCTCAGGATAATGAAACAAAAGGGTGACGCCATTTGGCATCACCCGGTGCGTAAATCAATTTTTGTTTGTATCTTTGACGGAACTTTTCAACAGCTGGTCGTACATCTGTATCCGGCGTTTGATTTCAGGATCAGTCGGATACAACACCGAAACTTTATTCAACACTTCAATTGCCGCCGCATAGTCTTTCTTCGCGTCATAGACCTCAAGCAGTATTTGATACGGTTCAAACTGCTTTGCCGGATCAGCAGACGGGGATGCAAGCATTGCGTTTGCTTCTGCCTCAACCTGAGAGGCATATTTTTCGAAATTCTGATCATCGCCCAGGTCTTTATACACGCGCATGAGATAGACCAGGTAACGCCAGTCTTTCATCGGGATAACCGAGAGAGGAACAGTCTCTTCCATACGGGCCATGATTGCTTTCGCTTTCTCTCTATTCCCTTCAACCCTATTGGCGTTTTCTGCAAGCCGGATAAATCCTGCGCGATAATTCATCACCATGCGGCTCACATTTTCATCGTAATATACATTGGGGTTATTCAGTTCACGATAGAGGAATCCCCGTTGAGGTGTTTTGGAAGGAGTAACATTCTGCGCCATAATATTTTCTTCCAGAGCCTTGGCATCCAGCCCGCCTTCCATTGAGTTCGTTTTGAACGGCTTAAGCCGGTACGTCTGGCCTTCCATCCAGAGATAATTATCAAGACCAATTTTCGAATCCGGCGCGACTGTCACGGCAAAATAGATTGGGCGTTCCCAGTTGTTTGCCGTGATAATATCCCGCACCATAATATCCTGTACACGAAGTATCCTCGTGTCCTGACGGATCGCGACGCCATTCATTGTGTAGGTAATTTTGCCCTGTTTTGCGACTGTGCTGTCGGCAAGCGTAAGATTGGTCTGCTTCGGAACGTCAGTTGAAACAAATTTGTCAAACACACTCTTCGGCACCGGAAGCTCGAGATCACGCGGTTTCCACAATACAGGACTGATACGTTCTATTTGCTGATCTGAAAGTGAGATCGGAACTTTCTTTGTCCCGTGCGGCATCTGGTTTTTCAGTTGGTCAATATACCAGGGAGTATTAACAAGACTCAGATTGACGATCCGGATGTCACGGCGGACGCCTTCAACATCTTGCAAATACCAGACCGGGAATGTGTCGTTATCCCCGTTCGTGAAAAGAATCGCATCCTGTTCACATGACTGGAGAAGATTGTAAGAATAATCCCATGCGACATAATTTTTACTGCGGTCATGTTCAAACCAATTTACCCGCACGAGGTTTACCGGTATGGCAGCCGTAAAAATCGCCAGAATTCCCAGCGCGCCCATTGTTGCGGCTGACTCCTGTTTCAATACATTCCGTATGAAGTCAATGATGCCTACGATCCCTATCGTAATCCAGATACAGAATACGTAATAAGCCCCGACATAGAAATAATCGCGCTCACGCGGCTGTGGTTCCTGTTGGTTTTGATACAACGCGAGGACAACCCCCATAATTAAAAACAACGCGGTAAAATTCAGCGCGAGTTTCCAGTCTTTATTGAAATGATAGTACAGTCCAAGAAGCCCGATAAGAAATGGGATCCCCCACGTATTCTTCCAGCTTACGCCGGAATCCTGAATGTCACTTTCGGCGCCCACAAAATTCCACAGTACATACCGGATAAACATGTGATTAATCTGATACCGCCACATGAAATCCATATCGCTGGTATAATTTTCGCGGGTCGGCTGGTGCATCGCTTCCTGCGAATACCGGCGGGGGAAAAGCTTCTCGCGGAAACCCTGAATATTATTATCCCAGCTTTCCCCTTTCAGCATCGGGGTATCACCGTATTGCTCACGTCCCAGGTAACTTGTGAGGCCCGCAAGGTCTCTCGGATCATTTTCATTCATCGGCATATTGGGAACATTTGCCCTGATGAGCACGATGGTGTACGTTGTATACCCGAGAACAATCAGCAAAAATGAAAGGCAGGCAATATGAATCAATTTCTGTTTTGTCTGGATCGTTCTGTAGACACCGTAAGCTGCGGCGATGATCAATGCCGGAGGGATGAATTTTACAAGATCACTTTTAAAATCTTTGAATTCCCCGTCGAGCATTGACGGGAGAAGCTGAACAACACCCGGATAAATAACAAAGAACACGCCGAGGGCAATTGCGCCGAACTTAAGAGCGGTCTGACGATTGACTTCGTAGTGCTGGAAATAAAAAATCATAAGCACGAAGAAAATAGCGAGCACCGCGAGCAGGTGGACACCGACCGAAAGGCCTACGAGGTAGGCAATCAACAGAATATATTTTTCGTTATGCGGTTCATCGGCTTTTTCCCACCATCGCATCGCAAGCCAGATGATCACCGTAACAAACAACATGCTGAGGCCATAGACTTCAGCTTCAATGGCATTGTCCCAATACGTGGTGGTGAATGCCAGTGTCAGTGCACCGATTGCCGACGCGCCATACGTTACTATCCTGTCAAAATTATTTTTAATCTCACCGCGAACTCTGTAAAGTACCTTTACCGATACGAGATAGAGGAACATGACGCCGAGCGCGCTGGCCACCGCAGAAATCGAATGAACTCTGGCCGCAATGTCGGTGAAAAAGGGAATAATGGAAACAATTCTCCCAATGAGAATGAAAAGAGGCGAACCCGGAGGATGGGGAACCTGCAACAACACCGCGGCCGCGATAAACTCACCCACATCCCAGAACACCACTGTAGTGGAAAGCGTTTTAAAATAAACAATGGCGGATATCAGGAATACAGAAAAAGCGACAAGACGGTTGATCTTTTTATCTGACATTACATCCTCGGGAAATGAAGCGAATCGCGTTTTGCGCGTGAATTTTATGAATAAAGTGGATTAAATATAGAAGAAATATCAAACATTCGCAAGGAAATCAGGCGGCGGGTACCCCCGAAAGGAGCAAACCGCTGATTTCATCGCAAACAGGATACCCTTTGTCGGTAAGGCGAAGGATTGACCTGTCCAGAACAGCGAGTTTGTCACTTAATATGTGTTGAATTGTTTCCCGGTTTGCGTCGAGCAAATCTATCCCATGCTGTCGTTTTATATTTTCGAGGTTAACACCGGTGCTTCGTAATCCCAGCATTACTGCTTCATCAAGCAATTCATCGGCAGTGAGGGTTTCTTCGCCAACCACAGGGAACTCACTGTTGGAAATTTTTTCCAAATACGTCCGGAGGTTTGAAATATTCCACCACCTTTTTCCCATCCAGAATGAATGAGCAGACGGGCCGACGCCAAGATAATTCGTATTGTTCCAGTAATTGCAATTGTGGCGAGAGCGAAAGCCGGGTTTCGCGTAGTTTGACACTTCGTAATGCTCATACCCTGCTCCTGCAAGCACGTTCATGGTGTGCTCATACAGCTCGGCATCCTGCTCTGCCGGCAATGTCGATACCTGACGCGATTCAACCATACGCGCGAGCGGGGTATTTTTCTCTACAATCAAACTGTATGCTGAAATGTGGTCGGGCTGAAGTGCGATGGCGCGGCGGAGGTTTTCATCCCAGCGTTGCAATGTTTGTCCCGGAAGTGAAAAGATAAAATCAAGGCTGATATTTGTAAATCCGGCATCGCGCGCGAACCGCACACACTCTTCCGCCTGCGTTGCTGAGTGAATACGCGTCAGAAATTTCAAATCATCTTCATGAAACGACTGCACACCGAAGCTGAGCCGGTTAATTCCCGCTTTCTGAAATCCTTCCAGCCTTTTTCTGTCAACTGTTCCAGGATTTGTTTCGAGCGTAATCTCCGCGTCACTTGTAACATCAAACGCATCACGAATCAGATGAATAATGTCGCCGATTGTTCCGGGGGAAAGCAGTGACGGCGTCCCTCCTCCGAAGAAAATCGTCTCGAAGGCCTCGTCATTATAATGCGCGTACATGCCGATTTCCTTTTTCAGCGATTGCACAAACGCATCCATCGGATCCAGCGATTCAATGGAATAAAAATCGCAGTAAATGCATTTGTGTTCACAGAAAGGGATATGGAGGTAAAAACTTGCCACCGGAATTCAGATTATTATTTTATGGAATATCCCACCCATTCATGGGTGAGTGAATGGAAATCAACGAACAAAATTGCCGATCCGGCTCCATCGCACTGCCGAGAAGAAATTTTCAGGTTCATCTTTAGTGCGGGAAGGATTTACCGACCAATAGACCATCATCGCGTTGCCGACCACATTTTCTTCAGGAAGAAATCCCCATGCCCTGCTGTCGAAACTATGATCGAGATTATCACCAAGAACGAAGAGATAATCTTTTGCTATTGTATAATTACTCGCCGCGGCACCATCAATAAATATTTCGCCATCGCCGTGAATTTCTGTCGTGTGTCCTTCCCGCTGAATCAAACTCTTCCACATCGAATAATTTTGGCGGGACAGCTCCACAACATCCCCTTTTTTCGGCACACGCACCTGTTCAAAATCTCCCTGTGCAATATTCTTAGTATTCGGAATATTCAACACTGCATCATTCACAACAATATTACCACGCTGCAGTGAAACTTCATCGCCGGGTAATCCGGCACACCGTTTCACAAAATATCTGGGAAGAGAAAGTTCCTCGTCTCTGCGTTCGTCAGGAAATTCAAACACAATCACATCTCCGCGTTGTACGGAACGGAGACCAGGAAAATGAAAGAAAGGAAGTCCTGACTGAAGCAGAGGAAGACGTTTCGGTGTTGTTGCTCCATACAATAATTTATTGACAAGCACGTAGTCCCCCCTTAGCAATGTTCCTTCCATGGATGCGGAAGGAACATACACCGCGTCGAGCACAAAGCATTTTGTGAGAAAAGCGACCACCACCGCAAGCAGGATGATCGAAAGATATTCTTTCACTATGTTCAGGAAAGAACGAAGCATACAACTTCGCCTGTTTACCGGACGAGCGTTCCGAACCTCAACCACCTGATGGTGGGAATCTTATCGGCAACATTGAAAATTGAAATATCAGGATCCCACGACCAGTATACAATGAGCGGCGTACCAATAACAGATTCTTTCGGGATGAATCCCCAGAAGCGGCTGTCAAGGCTATTGTCACGGTTGTCACCCATGCCAAACACGTAATCGCGTTCAACAGTGTAGCTTGTCGTCTCTTTGCCGTCAATCCGTATCGTGCCGTTGGCAATTTCCAACTTGTGCCCTTCACGCTTGATGAAGGTATCCCACTGCATGATGTTGTTGCCGTTAAGTTCAACAATGTCGCCTTTTTTTGGAACGATAACCGGTCCGTAATTGTCTTCGTTGAAGTTCGATCCTTTGGGAAAAATTCTCGGATCAGGAAAGTGCGGCGGTTTTATCATTGTCTGATTAAACTTGATGTTGCGGGGATTTGAAGCCTGTTTCCCGTTCACATAGACAACACGGTTAACAATTTCGAGCGTATCCCCCGCGACAGCAATGCAGCGTTTCAGATAGTAGGCAAAATCCTGAGGCTCAACTTCGTCCCGGTTTCCCGGAAAGATAAAAACGATGACATCGTTCCGCTCAACATCCCACAGAGCGGGCAGTTTGAATGAAGGAATTTTCGTCGCGGTAAACGGTATGGTCTTGGGTGTCGTCCCGCCGAAAATAAATTTGTTGACCAGCAAAAAATCCCCTGTCATAATTTCGTTTTCCATCGAACCGGTCGGCACCTCGAATGAAGCAAGCACAAAGCTGTTCAGCAAAAGAAACGCGCCGGCAATAATGCCGAATTCTTTCAACCATGCTTTGAGGGTGTTTTTTGGGGTTGCCGGATTTCCCGCCTTCGACTCTTTCTCCGTTGCTTTTGCCATTGTTACTCCAGTATAATTAACAAACTTCTAAAAATATTTTCTTACTTTTCTCTCACACTTCGACTACGCTCAGTATGAAATCATTCTTCCATTGCAAGTACCGCGAGAAACGCTTCCTGCGGAATTTCCACTCTGCCTACCTGCTTCATACGGCGTTTGCCTTCTTTTTGTTTCTCAAGAAGTTTGCGTTTACGGCTGATGTCCCCGCCGTAACATTTCGCGATAACATTCTTCCGCATCGCGGAAATCGAATCGCGGGCGATAACCTTGCTGCCGATTGCCGCCTGAATCACCACTTCGAACATCTGTCGCGGAATAAGCTTACGCAGCTTCGCGCAAAGCTTCTTTCCCCATTCGTATGACTTGTCGCGGTGAACGATGGTAGAAAGCGCGTCAACCGGTTCGCCGTTCAGTAAGATGTCCAACTTAACGAGATCGGATTCACGGTTTTCTAAAAACTCATAATCAAGCGAAGCGTAACCGCGCGAGGTTGATTTCAGTTTATCGTAAAAATCAAAAATAATTTCTGACAAAGGAATTTCATACCGTAAATCAGCGCGTGTCGGATCGATGTATGTTGTATTTTTATAGACGCCTCTGCGGTCTGTGCACAATTTCATGATGTTGCCGATGTATTCCGTCGGGACGATAATCTGCGCCTTGATATACGGTTCCTCAACATGCTCGATTTCTCCCGCCGGAGGCATGAACGCGGGATTATCGACCAGAACCACTTCGCCGTTTAATTTAACCACACGGTATTCTACGTTTGGTACAGTGGTGATAAGTTCCTGCTCATACTCACGCTCTAAACGCTCCTGTATGATTTCCATGTGGAGAAGTCCGAGAAACCCCGCGCGGAAACCGAAGCCCAATGCGACAGACGATTCCGGCTCAAAGATAAGCGAAGCATCGTTCATGCGGAGCTTTTCAAGCGAGTCCCTCAAGTCGGCAAAGTTATCGGCGTTCACCGGATAGAGTCCGGCAAACACCATCGGCTTTGCTTCTTTGTAACCGGAGAGCGGACCATCCGATGGATTGTCTGCATTTGTAATTGTATCCCCGACTTTTGTATCATGCACATCTTTCGCACCTGGAATAATATATCCGACATCTCCCGCTGACAGAACACCGGTGCGAACTCTTTGCATATCAAGGACACCAACTTCCTCGGCATCAAATATTTTATTCGTCGCGAAGAACTTTATTTTATCTTTTTCTTTGACAGTTCCGTCAACAACACGGACATATACAACAGAGCCGCGATAACCATCAAACAGTGAATCAAAAATCAGTGCTTTCAGAGTAGCATTTGGATCGCCCTTCGGAGAAGGAATCTTTTTTACTACTGCTTCCAGAATCTCATCCACACCCAACTTCATCTTCGCGCTTGTAAGGATAATATCTTCATCCTTGCATCCGATTAAATCCATGATCTGGTGCTTGACGGAATCAACCATCGCGCTCGGCAAATCGATTTTGTTGATGACGGGGATGATTTCGAGTCCGGCATCGATTGCCAGATAAAGATTGCTGATGGTTTGCGCTTCAACGCCCTGTGACGCGTCCACGACAAGGATGGCGCCTTCGCACGCGGCGAGCGAACGGGAAACTTCATATGAAAAATCGACGTGGCCCGGAGTATCGATAAGATTGAGTGTGTACTGCTTGCCATCCTGCGCTTTATATTTCATCTGGATGGCGTGAAGCTTGATGGTAATGCCGCGTTCCTGCTCGAGTTCCATATCATCGAGCACCTGGTTGGTTTTCATCTCGCGGGCGGTGATGGTGCCGGTCCGCTCTAACAGCCGGTCGGCAATGGTCGATTTGCCATGATCAATATGCGCGATGATGCAGAAGTTCCGAATGTGTTCCATTCAACGATGATATGTGGGGAAAATAAGCAAAATTCAGAGTGTAAGAAAAGCAATCCCGCTCAAATCAAGCGGGATTCGGACAAAATATAGCACAATATAGAGAGAGTTGCAAGGAAGAGAGAGGCATTTGCGAATTGCAAATTTCGATTTACAACTTTAAGAAACCACACAAGATTTAATTACTTAATCAGAAGCATTTTTTGTGTTAAAGATTTCTCTTCCACAGTTAGCCTACAAATATAAATACCACTAGAGTAAGAACTCAAATTAACTTCAACTTTGTGGATACCATTTCTTTGAAGTGCATGAAAAACAGTTTCAATTTTTCTACCAAAAAGATCAAAAATTTCAAGTACAACTTCGGATTCTCTCTCGAGGGAATATTGAATCGTTGTTGATGGATTAAATGGGTTCGGATAATTAGGGAACAATGCATAATTGTGTGGCACATCAGGACTATCTTTGACCGGTGTAATGCCAGAGTCCCAAATTGCAAACCCGGTTGATGGAACATTTCCTGCCTGTGTAAATGACCCTCCAACGTATACCAAATTATTCTTAACAGCAACAGCCGCGACTTCTTTATCCATTCCTAGATTTAAACTGCTCCATTGACTACCATTCCATTGAGCAATATAATTTACAAGAACTCCTCCTGCAGTATTAAACCAACCTCCTGCATAAACGTTACCATAATCATCCGTAGAAATAGCCATCGCTTGGCTTGGAGTGGAATAACCATTGAAAACACCTGTACCTAAAGCGTCCCAACTTGTCCCATTCCACTTTGCAACTCCATTTGCGGGTGTTGTACCAGCATAACTAAAATAACCACCAATGTAAACATTAGAACCCTTGGTGGATACAGTATACACAATTCCATTAGCTCCACCCCCGAGTACTTGCCAACTGTTTCCATCCCACTTTTGTATACCCCCTGATGGAGTACCTGTGCCTGCATACAATGTCCCATCATCAGAAACCGCTAAAGCATTTACAGGTGAGTTTAACCCTGTTCCTAAGGCAATAAACGTTGTACCATTCCATTTTGCGACATTAAAAGAATAATATCCATAACTATACATTGAAAAAAATCCGCCGACGTAGACATTACCATCTTTATCAACAGCTACCGACGACAATGTTCCATTAAATGAAATTCCCTGCCACTTTTGTCCATTCCATCTTGCAAGCCTTGTCGCAGGAACACTCCCTGCCATTGTAAAACCTCCTGCCACGTAAATATCTGTATCGTTTCTAACCGCTATTGACATCACATTGCCGTTCAAACCACCTTTAAGAGAATCCCAATTTGTGCCGTTCCAACAAGCAATATTATTTACTTTAACATTTCCGGCTTGTAAAAAATTCCCTCCTACATAAACCTTATCTGTTTCTGTAACGCCAATAGCTTGTACAAAGCCGGTAAGACCGTTGCTTAAACCTGAGCTTAATGCGCTCCATTCGGATCCATTCCATTTAGCAATATTTGCGGCATTTGTACCTCCGGCATCCCAGAAACTACCAGCTACATACACTTCATTTTCTTTTATTACTAACGCAAATCCCATATTCGCAATAACGGTTCCCAGTCCGACTAATCCTGTATGGCCTCCATTTGACATTGGATGCCATTGGCTTCCGTCCCAACGAGCAACACTATTGACCGTGTCTCCATTGAACGTGACAAAAAAGCCACACACGTAAAGATCACCATCGGGGGCTATCGCCAATGATTGGATCGAATAAGTATTATTTGGCAAGCCAGTTTCGATCATAACTGGACCTTCTCCAGTCACCAGACCAATCCCACCATTTTTGCCACCCACATAGACATGGGTCGAATCGATTGCGATTGCAGAGACATTATCTCCCACAGGGCTATTTACATAAAACCATTCGCCCTGATAAAATTTTACCAAACCATAAACACCAACATTTCCCGCTCGATTGAAATTTCCTCCAATATACACTGTATCACCGCGAGATACCAAGACCCTTACCAAAGAACTGACTCCGTTATTAGGGTACGTTCCAAAAGCTTTCCATTTTGAACCGTCCCATTCTGCAAAATTTGACGCAATTGTGGTGTCAGCTTGAGTGAATTCACCGCCAACGTACAGCTTCCCATTTTCGGTAATACACAGTGCATAAACATACCCATTCATCCCTGAACCGAGAGACGACCAACTTGTACCATTCCAACGCGCTATCGAATTAGCAGTAATATTACCGGCTTTTGTAAAGCTACCTGCTATATATATATCAGTACCTTTTACAGCAATTGCATACACATAACCTCCCGTCACACCCCCGCCCAGTGCTGACCATTTATGTCCATCCCATTTTACAATGTGATTTACCAAGACATTCTCTGCCCATATAAATTCGCCACCGAGATAAATATTTCCAAGAGAATCTTTAGCCATAGCAAAAACAGCTCCTCGGACACCGTTGGGTTGACCAAAATCGCCGAGCCAGGTACCATCAAGTGAATGGCTTAAAAAGGAGGAAACATTGTTCTCAAATGGTGCAACTTCATTAACTGACGAGACCTCTTCTAAATTCTCAATTTCAGTAATACGAAAACTCTGTGAGAATACAAAAGAATTAATGAGAACGAAGAAGGGTAATAAGAACCTATGAATAGAGAATGGCATTGAACCTATTGCATTTCAGAAATTTATGCTCCCGGTTTAATGGCATAAATTTACCTTTTTTTACTTTTATAAACAAGAATGTAACTCTGAATTACTTGTAATATTTATAGATTCATATACGCATAAAACTCTTTGTTTAAACTTGACACTCTAACCGTTTTCCCCTATATTTTTCCAAGTTTATTAGCCTTCTTACCTTAATTTTACATTAGGTGAATATGAACAAGTATTACTTACGGTTTCAGATCGCAATCATCTTCTCCCTCTCTCTAACTTCATCCTTGTTTGGACAGGACAACGTCCGTAACCAGCTCTTTGGCGAAGCGAACCAGATGCTCGAACAGGTCAAGGAAAAGAAAGCCGATCTCCTTGCGCCGACAAGCTATGACCGGGCCATGAAGTATTACAATGAAGCGACAGCGGATTTTGGTCGCGGGGCAAATCTTGAAGACATCCGCGAAAAAGTAAAGAACGCGATGGTCTACTTCGCGAAAGCCCTGGATGACGGTAAAGCCGCCGAAGTAACGCTCCGCGGTGTCATGGCAGCCCGTACGGATGCCGCAAGCGCGGGTGCGACAACTCACTCTGCCGAACTCTGGAAAAAAGGAGAATCGCAGTTTAATCAGGCCGCGCGTGAACTTGAAAGCGGCAGTGAAACCGGCGCGCGAAGAACCGCCGGCGAAGCGGAGGCATCATTCCGGTCCGCCGAACTGGAAGCGATCAAAACGAATTACCTCGCTCCCGCAAGAGTATTATTGAAGCAGGCAGATGACCTTGGAGTCAAGGAGAACGCACCAAACGCGCTCGCCCGCGCGAAAAAGTTTGTCGCGCAAGTCGAAGACTTGCTCAAACAAAACCGTTACGACACCGACGAAGCACGACATCTCGCGCAGGAAGCAAAGTACGAAGCCGCACATGCAATTTATCTGCATCGTATCATCTCCGAGATGAAACAAAAAGACAAAACATTCGAGGACGTCATAGTGCAGAACGAAGCATACGTACAGGATATCGCTTCAGCTGTCAGTGTACGTGCCCGGTTTGATGAAGGTACGGCTCCTCCCGTAAAAGAAATTATTAACGCAATCAAAGAACGCGATACGAAAATTAAAAAAGATGCCAGCTCGTTGCTGGAATCAGCCGAGACCATACGCGGAAAGGAAAGCGAGATCGACAATCTCAAACAACGCGTTTCATCGATGGAAAACAGAGTCGGCTCTTTGACTGAAACAGAGCGACAGCTAAAGGAAGCTGGGAATGAACTCCAGCGAAAGCTCAATACGCAGAATGAACAGGAAGACGCAGTCAAACAGGTAACGAGAATGTTCACCGAGGAAGAAGGAAGTGTCATCAGGGACGGCAATAACATTATCATCCGGTTATACGGACTAAGTTTTCCTGTCGGACAAAATATTATCGAACCGCAGTATGATGACCTTTTGTTAAAAGTGCAGAATGCCATCAAAAAATTCCCGAAATGCAATACAGCGATAGAAGGCCACACCGATTCACAGGGAAGCGACGAGGCCAATCAGATTTTATCCGAGGCAAGGGCGAAAGCCGTGGCGGAATACTTAATGGCAAATATGGGCGTGGAAATCCCGGTGAAGTCGCAGGGATTCGGCGAGAGCCGGCCTGTTGCTAGCAATGATACACCGGATGGAAGAGCAAAAAACCGCCGCATCGATGTGGTCATAACTCCGGAATGGGCAATGAAAGGAAAATAATGCCGGCAAAACGTAAAGCAAAAACTTCGAAGACATCCAGGAAACCAATTCAGGGATTGCGGACTGCGGTGTATTATGTTCCGTCTCTTGATGGAGCAAAGAAATGGTACTCAGAAATTCTCGGTATCAAACCGTATTTTGATGAACCGTTCTATGTAGGATTTAATGTCGGCGGGTACGAACTTGGCCTGCATCCCGGCACTGCCGGCACTGGAAAACAGGATTATGGTGTGGGGGTTTATTGGGGAGTCGCAAACGCAGATGTCGCGTACAAACGACTGCTCAAGCTTGTAGGAAAAAAACATTCCAATGTGCAGGATGTCGGCGGCGGAATAAAAGTCGCAAGCGTGGTTGATCCCTTCGGTAACATATTTGGCATTATTGAGAACCCGCACTTTAGTTTGAAATGAACTCCATCGCTGAACCCGCCGGTACAATTGACGGGCACACCGATTACTCAATCTCTCTTGCGAAAGCAAACGTCATTGGCATTCCTATCTTTATTGTGTTAGCAGCAGTTGTTGCCGTGCCATACGGACTTGCCTGGGGATGGGTATCGTTATTCCTGGCATTCAATGAATTCATGGTTTTCCAAATTTTTCTTCCGGCATTGATTGCCGGCATTTTTGTCCACGAGGGTTTGCATGGGTTCGGTTGGTCGTTTTTTGGAAACCAACCGTTAAGCGCTATTACTTATGGATTCAACTGGAAAACCATAACACCCTACGCACATTGCACTGTTCCGCTGAAAGCTTCTGCATACAAAATCGGCACGGCATTACCGGGAATTGCACTCGGGATTATCCCCGGGGTTCTCGGAGTTATATTACAGAATGGTTTTCTGACAATGTTTGCCGCATTTTTTCTTGGTGCTGCGTCAGGCGATTTTCTTTGCCTCTGGCTCATGCGTTCGATTCCGCCGGAGGCCACCGTGATTGATCATCCATCACGGGCGGGATGCATGGTGGTAATATAGGATTGAATCATTTAATCATTGGTTCATTGAAACATTGGATTAATGAATCAATGAGTAAATGAAAAAATTTAACTTAAATCCCACTTTGGAGTACGTTATGAACCGAATATTTTCCATGCTTGTTGCTCTGCTGTTTGCCAGCCTCAGTATACTGGCGCAACAGAATGACCTTCTTCCCTATGACAACCTTGTGGTTGACGCTGTTCCTCCCATCCCGCAATCAATTGTTCAGGGCGTCGGGCGGTACACGGAATTCCGTTCAGCATCCCTTTCCAGTTGGCATCCGACTAGACATGAAATGCTAATCTCAACACGGTTTGCCGACGTTCCGCAGATACATCAGGTTGCTTTTCCCGGTGGGGCAAGGAAGCAGCTGACGTTCTTTACCGACAGAGTCGGCGGGGCATCCTACAATCCGAAACGGGACGATTATTTTGTGTTCAGCAAAGATGCCGGCGGCGGGGAATGGTTCCAGAATTACCGCTACGATGTCGCCACCGGAGACATCACATTACTAACAGACGGCGCTTCGCGCAACAGCCTCGGTGTCTGGTCGAAAGACGGCACAATGATGGCATATACTTCGACACGGAGAAATAAAACAGACGTCGATGTCTATAGTATCAACCCTGCTGATCCCAAGACCGATAAACTTCTTACGCAAGTTGAAGGCGGCGGGTGGTCACCGCTTGATTGGTCACCCGACGGCAAGAAGATTCTGTTAATGGAATTTATTTCGGCCAATGAAAGTTATCTTTGGATGATTGATGTTGCAAGCGGAGTGAAGTCCATCCTCACTCCAAAAGATGTCAAAGAGCAGATTTTACGGGGAGGTGCGGAATTCAGTCATGACGGCAAGGGAATTTATATAACCAGTGACCGTAACTCCGAATTTCAACGCCTGGCATACGTTGATCTTGCAACACTGAACCACACTATTCTTACCGAAAACATCAACTGGGATGTTGAGAGTTTCAGATTATCGCCTGATGGCAAGATCATTGCGTTCATAACGAACGAAGATGGAATCGGGGTACTCCATTTACTCAGCACAGAGACAAAAAAGGAAATACCTGTTCCGAAATTACCTCCGGGACTTATTTCGGGAATCAGATGGCATGAAGACGGGAGCTTGCTCGGATTCAATATGAGTTCCGCACGCTCGGCAACAGACATCTATTCTTTGAACATTACAACAGGATCTGTTGAACGCTGGACCTACAGCGAAACCGGCGGATTGAACGTCGATAATTTCTCGGAACCTACGTTGGTTAAATGGAAATCCTTTGATGGAAAAATGATTTCCGGATTCCAGTATCTTCCCCCGAAGAAATCCGATGCAAAATATCCTGTAATGATCGTGATTCACGGAGGGCCCGAAGGACAATCGCGGCCCGGGTTCCTGGGACGTACCAACTATTACCTGAATGAATTGGGTGTTGCACTCATTTACCCAAACATCAGAGGTTCAACCGGTTACGGAAAAACATTCTTAAAACTTGATAACGGGTTCAAGCGTGAAGATTCTTACAAGGACCTTGGGGCATTGCTGGACTGGATAGCCACACAGCCTCATCTCGATTCGAAAAAGATTATGGTAACAGGTGGAAGTTACGGCGGCCACTCGACATTGGCGGTAGCCACAATGTACAGCAACAAAATTGCCTGTTCTCTGCCAGTCGTTGGAATGTCAAACCTTGTCACATTCCTCGAACGCACGGAAAGTTACCGCCGCGACCTGCGGCGTGTTGAGTACGGTGACGAACGCGAACCGAAAATGCGCGCGTTCCTTGAAAAAATCGCTCCGCTGAATAATGCTTCTAAAATAACGAAACCGATGTTCGTCATTCAGGGGAAAAACGATCCGCGTGTTCCTTTCACAGAATCCGAACAAATCGTTACAACAGTCAAGACCAATAAAACTCCTATCTGGTACCTTATGGCAAACGATGAAGGACACGGGTTTGCAAAGAAAAAAAATCAGGATTACCAATTTTATTCTACAGTACTGTTCATGAAGAAATTTCTCTTATCAACTGAAAAGGAACAAGCGCCATAATGTGAAATTAGTTATATTCTGAGGCAAAGAACATGAAGCCGAGAAATCTCTTCACAGTATCATTCAGCCTGCTTTGCGGCATCATGGTTGGCGTGGGCGCGTATACGTTCATTTATGCCAAAGGTGGATCCTATTTTACCAATGATCCTGCCGCATGCGCGAACTGCCATGTCATGAGTGACCATTATAATGCCTGGATTAAATCCAGCCACCGCTCTGTCGCAACATGCAATGACTGCCACACGCCTCCCGGAGTAGTTCAAAAGTACATGACAAAAGCTTCAAACGGATTCTGGCATTCGTTCGGATTCACAACAGGAATGTTTCCGGATCCACTGCGTATCAAACCGCATAACCGGGAAATAGTTGAACAAGCATGCCGTAAATGCCATCAGGAAATTGTCGTAGCAATTGATAATCAACCTCACGAAAACTCGTCCTTGAGTTGCGTCTCTTGTCACGGATCAGTAGGCCATCCTTAACTAACAGGAATATGTTATGAGTACACAGCAATCTTCAAACAATACAAAAAAATCTCGTTCTGTTACGTTCAATGCAGTTATCACGGTGGTAGTCGCGGCGGCAGCCTTCGGCATCATTGCTTTGCTTGTGAATATCATGGAACGAAAACAGGAAGCGCGTAACCCGTTTTACCGTGTGGTCGAGTTAACGGACACCACGGAAGACCCGGTAATGTGGGGAAAAAATTTTCCATTGCAGTATGACGATTATAAAAAGACTGTTGATCAGATCCGAACAAGATTCGGCGGGAGCGAGGCCATTCCCCGTACACCAACACAGGCAGACCCCCGGTCTATTGTGGCGCAATCGCGTCTTGAAGAAGATCCACGTCTGAAAACCATTTGGGCCGGATACGCTTTTTCAAAAGACTTCCGTGAAGAACGCGGGCATGCGTATATGCTCGACGATCAGACATACACTGAACGGCAGGTGGTGGTAAAACAACCGGGAACATGCATGCAATGTCATGCCTCTATTTATGTCCCTTCCAAAAAACTGGGTGACGGGGATCTCATCAAGGGATTCGAAAAGATGAACCAGATGCCATACAGCGAAGCCCGGAAACTTGTTTCCCACCCTGTTGCATGTATTGATTGTCATGATTCGCAGACGATGCAGTTGCGTATTACGCGGCCGGGATTTATCGAGGGAATGAGAGCGTTCAAAGCATCCCAGGGAATCGCAAACTACGACGTGAACACGATGGCAACACGGCAGGAAATGCGTGCGTACGTCTGCGGTCAGTGTCACGTTGAATATTATTTCAAAGGGCCCGAGAAACGGCTGACGTATCCGTGGTCGAAAGGATTAAAAGTCGACAGCATCATGTCATACTATGAAGAAGTAAAGCATAAAGATTGGGTCCATGCTGAGTCAGGCGCGGAAGCCCTTAAAGCTCAGCATCCTGAATTTGAAATGTGGAACCAAGGAATCCATGCGCGTTCCGGCGTTGCATGCGCAGATTGCCATATGCCGTATAAGCGCGAAGGCGCATTGAAAATCAGCGACCATCATGTACAAAGCCCGTTACTGAATATCAACAAAGCATGTCAGACGTGTCATAAATGGCCGGAAGAAGAATTGAAAGCACGCGTTGAGACAATCCAGGAGCGCACGTTCCGGCTCCGCAATCTCGCTATGGATGCGGTGATTGATCTGATCAACAATATCAAAACCGCCAAATCATCCGGAGCCACTGACAATGATCTCATTGAGGCAAGAAACTTCCAGCGTAAGGCACAATTCTATCTTGATTTTGTCGAAGCAGAAAACTCTACCGGTTTCCATGCACCGCAGGAAGCCGCACGTATTCTTGGTGAATCAATTAACTTTTCGCGACTTGGCCAAGCATCATTAAGAAAAAATTCGTCTTTGATTTCAAGCAAAAATAATTAAGAACTTTCTCATAATCCATTTATCATCATTTCATCCGCTGTCACCGCTGTTTACCGACAGATATCCTCCGTTCACCGAATTATTGGTGATTGCACGATCCTACCTCTGTATATTGCGTACGAATTTAATATCAAAAGGAGTACGCAATGGAAACACACTACCGCTCGTGGTTTAACAGCCAGACCATCCTGGGAATCGCAATTCTTCTCATGGGTGTATTTTTCCTGCTCGACAACACCTCTGTTCTTGATATCGGACCTCTCTGGAGATACTGGCCGATCATTCTGATCATCGCCGGCGCAGGCAAAATGATTGACGCCGACAGCAAAAAGGGACTCGTTGACGGTGCATGGCTTGCATTCATCGGTACATGGCTTTTCATTTCTTTTAATCATATCTTTGGACTGAGTTTTCGCACCAGCTGGCCGTTACTCATTGTGGCGTGGGGCATAAGCATTCTCTGGAAAGAGACAACAAAAAATCAAAGCAAAGAAATTCCCAAAGGCGAATATTATGGACAACAATAATTCATTTCGCATCACTCCTCAGCTCGTGGTCGGGTTTATCGTTATTTTGATTGGAGTATTGTTTACTCTCGATAACCTCGACATCATTGATGCGGGAAATTACATACGGTACTGGCCTGTTCTTCTTGTCGTTTATGGCGTCAGCAGGTTACTGCAACCAACCGGAACATCGGGGAAAATGCTCGGCGGATTTTTTGTTGCCATTGGCACACTTATGCTTCTACACAGAATGGATATTATTGACTTCCGTTTCCGCGACTGGTGGCCGTTATTGCTCATCGCGTTGGGAGGATCATTATTCTTCCGTTCCCTGAATAGGCGCGCACCCCTGAAGGAGAACGGTGACAACAATTCTATTGCAAATCTTTTCGCGATGTTCGGAGGATTTGAACGCACCAACAGTTCACAGGATTTCCGGGGCGGGGATCTCACCGCTATCATGGGAGGGTGCGAGCTCGACTTACGCCGCGCATCCATCGCAAGCGCTGAAGCGGTCATTGATGTCTTTGCGTTTTGGGGCGGCGTCAATATTAAAATACCGGAAGATTGGGGAGTTTCTGTCCAGGGATTCCCGTTCATGGGAGCTATCGAGGATAAAACACACCCGCCGGTGGGCGGTTCCAAGAAAACACTTATTATCCGCGGCTACGCCATCATGGGCGGCGTTGAGATTACAAACTGATGCACCCGTTTCTCAATGACATCCAAAAGCTGAGCGTTTATCTTGCCGGATGGCTGGTTATCGCGCTGTTGTTTGTCGGCTTTCTTTCAGTCTCGGGAGGAATGCCCTGGTTTCTTGCAATAACAATCATTCTGCCGCTCCTCACGGTATATGCTTTTGTCTGTTTGTCAGCGTGGTATATTTGCCGCGCATTCCCGATTCATAAATACCACATCCTTCAAATTCTCGGTGTGTTTATCGTTACTGCCGTTATTTCCAGTTCATTATGGATTGGGCTGGCAAACGGCTGGATGTGGATCATAGAACAATCACAACTGCTTGAGACACCGCAGCAGCTTTCCAACTTCCAGCCGCGACAGTTGTTCGGGTTTGGCATTGTTCTTTATCTTCTTGCTTCGGCGGTATATTATCTGATCATAACGTTCGAGACATCGCGTGAAGCAGAGCGGCGTACACTGCAGGCAAAGCTCCATGCAAATGAAGCGGAGCTGCGCGCGTTGCGGGCACAGATTGATCCGCACTTTTTATTCAACAGCCTTAACTCTGTCAGCGCACTCATCATGCAGAAACCGGAATCGGCAAGGGAAATGTGTACAACCCTCTCCGATTTTTTCCGAAAAAGTCTCCAGTACGGCGAGAAAGATCTGATTACGCTTGAAGAAGAGTTATCCCTCATCAAACATTTTCTTTCGATTGAACAGATACGTTTTGGTAAACGACTTTCATTTGTTCACAATGTTGATGAAGCCGCATTACCATGCCTTCTTCCTCCTCTCATTTTGCAGCCATTAATTGAAAACTGCATTAATCATGGCATCAAACACCTCATTGATGGCGGGACAATCAATGTGCAAGTGTCACGGAGCGCTGTAACGCTCAAAATATCTGTCGAGAATCCGTTTGACCCTGAAATGCCGGCCAGCAAAGGATCCGGTATCGGATTAGAAAATGTTAAGCGTCGGTTGCGTACATTGTACGGGAATGATGTTTCGATTGATATCATAAAAAATATCAACACCTTTCGTGTTGACCTTATTCTTCCGGCAACTCAATGAAAACAATATCGCCACAACAGAAAAACCGCTGTATCATCGTTGACGATGAAGAACTGGCGCGAAGCGTCATACGCGAACATCTAGCAAATCACAGTAGTTGTGATGTCATCGCGGAATGTGCCAACGGGTTTGAGGCCGTCAAAGCTATTACAGAGCAACAGCCTGACCTGGTGTTCCTCGACATCCAAATGCCGAAGCTGAATGGGTTTGAAGTCCTCGAGCTTGTGGAAAAAGATATTGCCGTTATTTTTATTACCGCATACGATCAATACGCAATTAAAGCATTTGAAGTACACGCGGTCGATTATCTGTTGAAACCGTTTACCCGCGACCGCTTCGATGCGGCACTGCTGAAAGCAATGGAGAAAATCAAACGCAAGGAATCATTGCCGGTTCACGAATTGCTTTCAACTGCTGCGCCTCAACAGCAAAAACTGGAACGGGTGTTAATCCGCAATGGCTCCGATGTTATCATCATCCCTGTCGGCAACATTGATTATATTGAGGCACAGGATGATTACGCCTGTTTTGTCGCGTCGGGCAAACGGCATTTAAAACAGCAGCGACTTGCAGAATTGGAAAAATCTCTTGACCCACACCGGTTTGTCAGAATTCACCGTTCATACATCCTTAACATCGACCGTCTTTCGAAAATTGAATTGTATGCAAAGGATAGCAGGCTGGCAATACTTAAAGACGGAACTAAACTTCAGGTAAGCCGTGCAGGACACGATAAACTAAAGGAGCTTTTATGAACAAACGATTCCTCCTATTCTCACTTGCTCCACTGCTCCTTCTCCCGGCAGTTTTTATTTCAATCTGTTCTGCTTCTCTACCGCCCGCAAACAACACACATGCACTCTCTTCCATCACATGGCTGCTTGGCAACTGGGAAAATGTTTCTCCAAAAAGAATTCTGTGCGAACAATGGAAGAAACGCGACGACTCGACATTCACAGGTCAAAGTTTTATCATAAAAAATTCTGACACCACATATCTTGAATCAGTAATTATACAGCATCGTAACGGGGTCACATCATATAATCCTACCGTGCCGGATCAGAATGAAGGCAGGCAAATTCAGTTTGTTTTCACTTCGATCACCAATGGAAGTTTTACTGCTGAAAACCCACAACATGATTTTCCGCAAAAGATTGTTTACATGGCAAAGGGAGCCGATTCTCTTCACGCCCACCTTGAAGGGGTTGAGAATGGGAAGAATGCTGTGCAGGATTTTTATATGAAAAAAGTTAAATGATTTTCCAGATTGCACAGATGTAACCGCAGGTGGCAGGTTGGTAGTGCATCAGTTTCAATATTTTCAGTTGTAGCCGCAGGTTTGCTGATTGGCAAAAGTAACACAGATTTCTGAGATATCTATACAATACAATCAGGGAAATCGACAATCTGTGTTTAAATCTGTGAACGCTGTGCAAATCATTCTTGCACTAATCCTCTTTTTTTCGCATCTTTGCATATCAAAATCTCACCTTCTAAGGAATTTTACCATGAAAAAGCTCTCTTTTTTCCTTTTAATTCTTGTTTCAGTCGCCTCTGTTGCGTGGGTTGCACCGGATGAAGGCATGTGGCTTATGACGCAGGTCGATAAGCTTCCGTTTGCCGACATGCAGAAGCACGGTTTGACACTCACAGCATCACAAATTTACAACCCGGACGGCGTCAGTCTGAAAGACGCGATCGTTCAACTTCCCGGCGGCACCGGTTCGTTCGTTTCAGATAAAGGATTGATCGTCACCAATCATCATATTGCATTTTCTGCCCTTCAGTCAGTCAGTTCAGTCCAATCGGATTACCTGAAGAACGGAATGTACGCCGCAACATCCGCAGACGAAGTTCCTGTACCAAATTATAACGCCCAGATCGTTACTTCTATCAAAGATGTTACGAATGAAGTGTTAGGTGTTGTATCCGATACTATGACTGCCGATAACCGGATGAAAGCAATCCGCGCAAAAACCACCGAGCTTGAAAAAGCAGCCAAGACTTCCGACGACATGGCAGTAAGAGTTTCCGAAACATACAGCGGCGCGCGGTATTACCTCTATACATACCTTGTGCTGAAAGATGTCCGCATCGTGTACGCACCGCCGGAAACAATCGGAAACTACGGCGGAGAAGTCGATAACTGGTATTGGCCGCGTCATACAGGAGATTTTTCATTTATGCGCGCGTATGTCGGACCTGACGGCAAATCCGCAACATACGCCAAGGAAAATATCCCCTACAAACCTCTCGCGTTCCTTCCGGTTTCACTCGAAGGGTTTAAAGATGATTCCTTCGCCATGGTCATGGGATTTCCCGGACGCACATTCCGTTACAGAACATCATATGAAATTCAGCTTGCAAAAGATGAATCCCTTCCGCTCACTATGGATCTGTTCAAAACACGGATGGACATTATCGATGCCGCCGGTAAAAACAACCGCGAGACAGAACTGAAATATGCTTCCATCTGGAGGCGTATGGCTAACACCTACAAAAACTATCAGGGAACACTGGAAGGAATGCACCGCGCAAATATTATTTCACAACGTCAGAAACAAGAGCAGGAATTCAACAACTTCCTCAAATCCAAACCTGAGCTTGAGGCAAAATACAGCCAGATTCTGCCGGGAATAAAATCCGCATACGAAAATCTGCAATCGTTCAACAGGAAATCGATCATCTTCAACCAGATTCAATCCGCAGTGAATATGATTTCCCTTGCAAATCAGTTTAAGGCCTATGCAGCTTCGTACGAAGAGCAAACATCAGGGAAAAAAGCGCCATCCGAGAAAAATGTTTCCACATTAAAATCCCAGATTGCCGCGACATTCAAGGATCACGATGAACATGTCGACCACAAGACAATGGTTGCGCTTTTTCTCATGGCGGCGGATCTTCCCGCAAACGATCAGATCGATGCGATAAAGAAAATTGTCGGCGGCAAGACCGGCGCGGAACGTGAAAAGAAAATCAGTGAATTTGTTGATGATATATACAAAGAATCAAAGCTGACCCGTCAGGAAGAATGCCTAAAATTTATGGAACGGTCTTCAGATGATATCCTGGATGACCCGTTTGTAAAACTGGCGGTAAACTTTGATGGCGACAATACATCGTTGCAGGCCAAGACGGCGGCATTCAACGCTTCAATGACAAAGCTCCGCACCAGCTTGCTCAACGCATGGATGGATTGGAAAGGAAACGGAATTTATCCGGACGCGAACAGCACATTACGAATCACCTACGGCGAAATAAAACCGTACAGCCCGCGCGATGCCGTGCATTATGATTACCGCACCACATTAACCGGACTTATCGAAAAAGAATCCAATGAGGATCCGTTTATTGTTCCGCAAAAACTTCATCAGCTCTGGGAAGCAAAAGACTTCGGACGATATGCAGACCCCGAACTGGGTGATGTTCCTGTTGCATTTCTTGCCAACCTCGATATAACCGGAGGCAACTCGGGCAGTCCGGTTATCAACGGCAAGGGTGAACTCATAGGACTCGCTTTTGACGGCAATTGGGAAGCAGTGGTCGGTGATTATCTGTATCAGGAGCCCTTAAACCGTTCCATCAATGTCGATTCACGGTATATGTTATTCTTTATGGACAAATACTCGAATGCCCAGAGTCTGCTGAATGAAATGGTGATCCGGTCCTCCGGCGCCAATTCCGCTCCGCCGGCTCAAATAAATAATTTCAAATAAAAAAGCCTTAAATTCTTTAAACATTTTATGGAATAACTCTGCGCACCTATTGACTTTCACGGGCTTTGTGTGTATGTTTGTTTGGATTCGCCCTCGTAAACAATCTCACAAAGCCCGTTTGTAACCCATTCACCCAACATAGAAGGGGGAACTACCATGCGTTCTTGTAATCACTTGTTGCATTTTCTGCCTCTGAGTAACAGAGCATGCCTTCGGACAATCTTTTCACTCCTCATTCTTTTTTCATCTGTCTCCGCATTGTTTTCCGGTGAGCAAACAGTTCAGCGCACTATTTCCATGCGTGAACGGGCGATGAACGCAGAACAACAGCTTCGCGAATACCGTCAAACAGCTCTCGCACAGGAAAAGAAAGCACGGATGCGCGGTATTTCACAATCGCCTGCTGCCGTTCAACTCAAAGTGAACAGGGAAATCCAATCCTCATCGACAATCTTTTTCTATGATAACATGGAATCCGGTGTGAACGGATGGACCTCTGTGACTTATTCGGGAAGCGATCTTTGGCATCAATCAACTTTGAACTCAAGTTCCACCACACACAGCTGGTGGCCGGGCATTGAACTGCAATCGAATTATAACAACAGTGCCCGTATTAATAACGCAGTCGTTTCTCCCTCAATAGATCTTACCGGAGCTGTTGCCCCCGTCTCCCTCCTCTTCACGGAAAATTACGCTACGGAAGTTGGATGGGATTACTGTATGGTCGATGTAAGCACCGATGGAGGTACAAACTGGATTCACCTCCGCGGCGGATACGGTTCTGCACCGACCGGCGGAAGCGATGGATGGAAAATCACTTCGCTTGATCTTTCGGCATATGCCGGACAGTCAATCAACATCCGGTTTTACTTCGATACTGGTGATCAATACTTTAACGCATTTCCGGGATGGTTTGTCGATGATGTGATCGTCTTCGACCAGGGCGGGCAAATTACCGGAAAGAAATTTTTTGATGTCAACAATAACAGCGTAAAAGACATCGACGAGCGCGGCGTAAAGAACTGGTTGATTACCGCCACCGGCCCGGTTACTCTTACCACAACAACAAACTATCGCGGAAGGTATTGGCTGACACTCCCGCTCGGTTCATATACTGTCTCTGAAACCTTTGAACCGAACTGGACACAAACCTATCCGCCCTCCGGCACATGGTCAATTAATCTCGCTACGCCCGATACCATCGTCGATAGCGTACACTTCGGGAATTACATCAACGCGAGCTTTATCAACGGCATCAAGTTTCATGACCTCAATAATAACAATAGCTATGATGGCGGGGATACAGTCCTGAACGAATGGAAAATTCTCCTCTGCGATACGAACGGTACACAGATCGATTTTGACAGAACGGATTCCCTCGGTGAGTATTCATTGTATGTTTTTGAACCGGGAACGTATATCGTCAAGGAAGTAGAAAAATCGGGATGGCTCCAGACATATCCTCCGGCTGAGACATATACGATTACGATTCCTGATCTCAACACCGACAGTCCCGGCAACAATTTTGGGAATTACTTCTCCCCTCTGACAAATTCCATCTTGGGACAAAAGTTCAACGACCGTGATCGTAACGGCATCATGGATCCGGGGGATGTCGGTGTGGGCGGGTTTAAAATACAACTCTACCGCAAAGGCGGTGGAAATAATTATAACCTTTACAGAACACGGACAACGGACAGCAGTGGGTTTTACCAGTTCCTGAGCCTACCGGCGGATACGTTCCGCGTAAAAGAAGTTCCGCGCATGGGATGGTGGCAATCGTATCCAGATTCATCTCACTCACTCATTCTGAACAGCGGTGAAACGCTGGACAGCATCGACTTCGGAAACTATGAAATTGTCACAGGCTCATTAAGCGGCATAAAATATAACGATGCCGATACAAGCGGAAGCAAGGATGGCGGTGAGACCGGATTATCTGGCTGGGATGTTGTCATTACCGGTTCGACATATTTTAATACATCTGTCAGCGTGTTGACAACCACCGACGGCAGCGGCAACTATTCGTTTACAGGATTGTGGCCCGGCAATTATGTAGTGAGTGAAGTCTGGAAATCAGGATGGCGGCAAACCCAGCCGGCGGATTTGGCTCCGTATTTTGTCAATCTTGGTGTTGAAGAAAATATGACCGGGATTGATTTTGGCAATGTTGCCGATAACGAATTCAGTGTTTCTTTCAGAACGTTTTTGCCCGAGAGCCTCGCGCTTGCGGTTGATAAGAAAGCCAAGCACAAACCTATAGTGAATAAAGCAGACAAAGCCGAAATGTGGATTACCTTAAGAAATGATTATGCTGACTCTGCAGTTGGTGTAAGGGTTACTCTCAAACATGCTTATCAGACAGGCACATTGACTACTTCCCCATCTTCAACAATAACACCTGTCGGAACCAAAAACAGGGTTCTCGACCTGACATTTTCCCCCGCTCTTCAAATGAACGAAGAGATTACTTTGCATTATTTTACCAAGAAACCGATTGATATTTCAGTTACAACACCACCGGTGTATACATTGCATTTTAATGATTCGTCTGATCCCGGACTATATACATCTATCACTCAACTCAACAGAAATCCAATGCCGAACGGACTTAACCTTCTTGAGGGAACAGTCGGAAACGGGTTAAAAGTCGGATTAGGTGGTCCACACAGCGTCGTTCACCTTTCGTGGAAGGATATTATCAAATCATTATGGATGAAACCAGACCGGATGCACATCGGCGACCCGCGGTGTCTTGATAAATTTGCCGGTACAACGCGATCGATTAAGAAACAGCAACGGTATTTGACGCCGACAAAAGGAAATAACAAGCTTTTCGCCGAACTCATCGCGTTGCAGGCAAATATCCGCGGAAGTGATCTGCTTATTCTGCCCGGTGGTTTCGGTAACCTCGTATTTGATGACACAACGGGCGGAGGTTCAGTACTGAACGGATTAACCATCCGTGAAATCGCGGCGAAGGCGGACAGCTTCATGTCATCCTACAAAGATACCGTGCCCGCAATTCCCTGTGCGATGCCGGCAGGGCTGGCAGGTCTCTCTGTGGATTCATTGTACGCGAAGATCCGGAAGATCAATTCTGCATTCTCTGGTCCTGTAGATACGACGAGCTTCGGTCCGGGACTAAAATTCGCACCGGTTGCCCCCCTTTCCTCTGTGCCGTTCCTGAGATTTGATGCGGCAGCTGCACAGCGGGCAAGCTATCTGATTAAGTCGCAATACTATTCGGAATTTGTACCCGAAGAATTTGCTCTGTATCAGAATTACCCCAATCCCTTCAACCCCACTACCACAATAGAATTCTATTTGCCTGCGCAGAGCTTTGTGACATTAAAGGTATACAACATGCTCGGGCAGGAAGTGGCAACTGTTGTTGACCGTGAAGACATGGAAGAGGGCTACCAGGAGTTGAATTTTGACGCAAGTAGTCTGAGCTCCGGCGTGTACTTCTATCGTTTGGTTGCGGAAGGAATTCCGGATGAAGAAACGGGGATAGCGGGACAAACATTTACAAGCATTAAGAAGATGGTTTTGATGAAATAAATTTGCCTTTGTGTACTCATGCCCTTCCGAGACTTAACAACTCGGAAGGGTTTTTTTTTACCCAAGCCGCTTCTTAAATCTCAGAACACTGAGCGTCAGAATTCCGATGCCGAAAAGCATCAGCGCAGCAGCATGAGGCCAGAGTTCCGTCCAGCCGACCCCTTTCAAAAATATCCCACGGATGATAACGATAAAATAGCGCAGCGGTATGACATAGGTAAGAATCTGTATCGACTCGGGCATATTTTCAATCGGGAAAACAAAACCTGAAAGGAATATGAACGGCAAAAAAATAAAAAACTGCGCGGTCATCATTGCCTGCTGTTGCGTCCTGGAAATCGTGGATACAAATAATCCCAGGCCAAGGGTGGTAAGAACGAACAATCCGCTTAACGCGTAAAGCAGCAACACACTCCCCTGCATCGGCACCCCGAACCAAAACCGTGCCACGGCAAGTACCAACGTCACATCAACAGCGCCGATAATAATAAACGGCAAGAGTTTTCCGAGAATAAACTGGTATGGTTTAATCGGAGTAACGAGGAGCTGTTCCAGCGTTCCGATTTCCTTTTCTTTCACGATACCGATGGAAGTCAGCGTCATCGTTACAATCATAATTACCAAAGCGACCACGCCCGGCAGCATAAAGTTTCGGCTTTTCAGGTCAGGATTGTACCATACGCGGATTTCGGGATTGACACGGGCGGGGATTTTCCCTTGCGGCATTTGCCGCAATACTTCCAGCATAATTGACTGGGAATACCGGGCCACAATCTGTGATGCGTAACCCAATCCGATGTTCGCTGAATTGGCGTCACTTCCGTCCGCTATCAACTGCACCGAGACTGTTTCCCGTACCATGAGTTTTTTGGAAAATGTCGGCGGTATTATTAACGCAACCCATGCGTTGCCATGGTCAATCTGCCTGTCGATGTCATTGCTTGATTCCAGGTACTCCTGAACATCAAAGTATCCGGAATTTGTAAACTGAGAAATAAACTCACGGCTTTTACTCGATTTATCATAATCCACGACAACCATAGGAATCGAACGTATATCCGTCGTTGCAGCATACCCCAACAGTACCAGCTGAAGGATGGGCGCCATAAACGAAAGCGCCAGCATTCTCCTGTCGCGACGAAGCTGGATAAATTCTTTGATGATAATATGGTAGATGGTTTTCACCGAGCCGACGTACTCCTGATTAGTCGAAGGGTACTAACCGCAAGTATTACAACTGCAAAAATTCCCAGCGCGAGAAATTGTTCCCAGTATGCCTCCGGCCCCGTACCTTTCAGCACTACGCTTCTCGCGATGACAAGAAAATATTTCGCCGGTGCGACATAAGAAATTATCTGAAGCACGAACGGCATCGACTTAATGGGGAAGATAAATCCCGAAAGCAAAAATGTAGGGAGCAACGACGAAAATACCGATACGATAAACGCCACCTGCTGTGTTTGCGCAATGGCGGAAATCAGCAGTCCCTGACCAAGCGCGCAAAGCAGAAACAGGATAATGCCGGCATACAGCCAGAGCAAACTACCTTTGACGGCAACACCAAATGCTACAAATCCAACCAGCACCACGAGCACTGATGCGAACAATGCAATGACCAGATACGGAATAGTTTTGCCGAGAATAATTTCCACCATCCGTAACGGAGAAATCAGGAGTTGTTCCAATGTCCCCCGCTCTTTTTCTTTCACAACGGAAAGAGATGTCGATACTACGCCCGTAATCATGAGAATAAATCCGATCATTCCCGGGATAAGAAATTTAGAACTGGCTAATTCCGGATTGTACCAGACGGTCGGGCGGAAATCTACCGGCATATACGCTTCACGCCCGGATCGCGAAAGCGTCTCGATTGCAAGTGTTGTTGAAAAATTCTGAATTACTCCCGTACAATATCCGATGACCGTGGTCGCGGTATTCGCGTTCGACCCGTCAATAAGAAGTTGAACTGAGGCATTAGTTCCCGCGGACAGCTTCTTTGAAAAATCCGTGGGGAGAACGATAACGACAACCGCTTTCCCTGCATCAAGCAGTTTCTCCGCCTCGCGATAATTCTCCACGTATTCAACAATGCGGAAATATTCAGAGTTAGAAAATCCTCTGATAAACCCCCTGCCGGTTGATGATTTGTCCTGGTCAAATACCGCAACAGCCACATGCTTCACGTCGAAGTTCAGCGCGTACCCGATCATAAATACCAGAAACGCCGGAAGCACAAGCAAGACTCCGAGCGACCGCTTATCCCTGCGTATCTGCCTGAATTCTTTTACCACTATTGGGCTGATGCGTTTGAACATGTTACACCGTTTTTACCGCATCATTTTCAAGAAGATGCAGAAACACATCCTCAAGTGAAGGAGAAATTTTTCCCATTCTGAGAACATCAATACCGGCAGAGGATAAAACTGATTGAGCAGAAGCTTTTCCTTTCGCTTCATCTTGCACACCCACATGCAATAGTGTCCCGAACAGTGATATCTTTATGACCCACGGCTGAGTCCCGAGTATTTCCATCGCCCGAACGACATCCCGGACTTCAATTTCAAGAACTGTGTAGTTGATATGCTCCGATTTAAGTTCTTTTGGACTTCCTCGGGCAATCAGTTTTCCGGCATTGATGAGAATAATTGTATTGCAGTATTCAGCCTCATCAAGATAGTGCGTAGTGACAAGAACCGTGACGCCTTCTTCGGAAAGGCGATTAATGAGCTCCCAGAAATTACGCCGCGACACCGGATCAACTCCTCCGGTAGGCTCATCCAGGAAAACAATTTCCGGTTTGTGGAGAATCGCACAACCAAGCGCAAGCCGTTGTTTCCATCCTCCGGATAATGTTTGCGTCAGGCTTGCTTCTCGTCCCTGCAAACCCGCCATTTCGACAATCCAGGCCTTCCGTTCGTTGATTTCACCGGTAGATAAACCATAGACACCACCGAAGAATCTGATATTTTCTTCAACAGTGAGATCATCGTACAGCGAAAATCTCTGCGACATGTAACCGATGCGCTGTTTTACGTTGTCGGTCTCGGTATTAATGTCGAAACCTGCCACCTTCGCCGTACCGGATGTAGGCTCGAGCAAGCCGCAGAGCATGCGGATGGTAGTCGATTTGCCCGCGCCATTCGCGCCAAGAAATCCGAAAATCTCGCCTTTTCTCACGCTAAAACTGACATTATCCACCGCAGTGAACGCGCCGAATTTCTTTGTCAGGTCCTGAACGATGATTGCTTCATCAGACATGCTGCGGTACCGGTTCACGGGTGGTGAGGGAAATGAAGACATTTTCAAGTGTGGGAGAAATAACACGGATACCCGAAGAAACAACGCCGGCATCAGACAACATCTTTTCTAAACTATCGATTGACCGTTCATGATCTATCACCACATGCGCACGGTCACCGAATGTCTGCACATCGATAAACATTCCGGATTGTTTCAGGATGTTTGCCACCCCGCGGACATTCTCACACGTCACTTCCACAATAATCCCCTGCATGAGCGACTTAATCTTCTGCGGCGTATCGACAACCATTAACGATCCTTTATTCATCATCGCTACACGGTGACAGCGTTCCGCTTCATCAAGATACGGTGTCGTCATAACGATGGTAATTCCGGAATGAAGGAGATCGGAAAGTATTTTCCAGAAATCGCGCCGGGAAACAGGATCCACACCGGTCGTTGGTTCATCAAGGAAAATAATTTTCGGATGATGGATAAGCGTGCACGCCAGAGCGAGTTTCTGTTTCATCCCTCCTGATAACTGCTCAGCCAGACGGCTCCGAAATGGCATGAGCCTGGTAAATTCAAGCAATTCGTTGCGGCGGTCTTGAAAATCATACACCTCATTAATCTCGGCGAAGAACTCTATATTCTCATCAATGGTGAGATCGCCGTAGAGACTGAACCGCTGGGAAAGGTAACCGATATTGCGTTTGATTTGAGTGGATTGAGTTGTAAGACTAAAACCGAGAATGGTTGCTGATCCGGACGTCGGCGAAAGGAGTCCGCACAGCATGCGAAGAAGCGTTGTCTTTCCGGCGCCATCTGGTCCGACGATACCAAACATTTCACCATGATTAACCGAAAAGGAAAGATTGTCGACAGCTTTCAGAACATCAAATGTTTTTCCGATACCCTGAATGTCGATGGCAGATGCCATACTACTTTTGGGTGGAGGTGTTTTCCTGTACATCAATGACGGCGTCAGCAGGCATTCCAACCTTTAACAACCGGTTGGGATTTTCAGCTTCCACCTTTACGCCAAAGACAAGCTTTGTCCGTTCTTCTTTTGTTTGGATATTGCGCGGAGTAAACTCTGCCGTAGGAGAAATATACGTCACCGTTCCGGAAACCGGTGTGTCTGGTGCGCCATCGATAAAAATGCTTACCTGCTGTCCTATCCGGACTTTCGTGAGCTCTTTCTCGGTTACGTAAATCATAAGATAAATTTTATCGAGCTGCGTTACAGTAAACAGTGCAGTATTGGGAAGGACAGTTTCTCCGGCTTCAACGGATTTAGCCGTGATGGTACCGCTGACTGGCGAGACAACATATGAGTCGGCGATCTTTTTACGGATCGCATCCGTCTGCGCGATTGCCTGGTCGCGTCTTGCCCGCGCGGCATCGATTTCCTCGGAGCGCGAGCCTTCTTTCAGTTTATTATATGTTTGTTCAGCGAGTGTTAATCGCGTCTTGGCATCGTCATACTGCTTTTGCGTGGCGCTCTGTGTTTCAAATAATTTTTGCATACGGTTCCAGTCATCCCGCGCGCTGGCAAGTGTTGCCTCTGCCTGAAGAATATCTTCTTTCCGGGCTCCGTTGACCGCAAGTTTCCATTGTGCCGTCGATGCCGCTGCATTAGCATCGGCCTGTTTCATTTGGATATCAAGATCTGCGTGGTCAAGAATGGCAAGCGTATCTCCTTTTCTTGCATCAGAACCTTCGTCAACACGCAGGGAAACTATTTCTGCGCCGACTTTTGCGCTGATGGTAATTTCGGTCGCCTCAATTGTCCCAGACGCGGTGATCTTCTCTTCGTTATTTCCAGAACAATAGAGTCCGAAAAGTGCAAGCACCTGAATAAAGAACAATACCACCCTATGCAAGTTCATATACAGTTTCCCGTCAGTGGAGAATAGGAACAATTTCCTGCTGGCGTGGCTCACCCGGCACAATAACCTCTCCGGTTTTTGATATAACGACATTGATTTCACTTCTGATGCCGAAGTCTCCCATGAAATAAATCCCCGGTTCAATAGAAAACGAAGTTTCAGGAATGATCGTGCGCTCATCACGTGTTTCGAGATTATCCATATTTGCACCGCTGCCGTGAAGGTCTTCGGTAATGGAATGTCCCGTACGATGGATAAAATACTCGCCATACCCTGCTTTCACGATGACATTCCGGGCCGCATCATCAACATCGCATCCGCGGATGGGCTTACGTTCGGCAAATGACTTTTTCAACAGATCAACAGCCGCGTCACGCGCATCACGGACAACGTTGAACACTTTCGTGTATTTCTCCGGCACGGATGCTCCAAGATAACCGGTCCATGTGATATCGTTGTATGTCGACCCTGGTTTATCCTTTTTCGCCCACAAGTCAATCAACACAAAATCCCCTTCATGCAATTCGGAGTGAACCTCCTTCGTCGGTTCGTAGTGAGGATTGCCGCTGTTTGCATTGACGGAACAATTCGGATCTTCCTTCGTGGCAAGTCCGTTTTCTGTAAACAGTTTTACCATATATTGCTGAACGTCATACTCTGTAATCCGTTGTTTTCCGTTAATCCGCTGTTTCATAAATGCAAATGCTTTATCCACAACACCGCGCATAATTCTGGCGGTTTCCAAATTATCATGATACGCCTCCTCGCTCCACCGCGATTCAAAATACTGTGTCAGATTCATCGATGAAACAATATTGACGCCTGTCTTTTTTACCGTTTCAATGGTTCCCGCATCCACTTTCGAGATGTACGGTATGGCGTTACCGGGAGAATATTCCATGGCAACAGTCTTCACTCCCGAAAGAAGTTTCTTCAAACCATCTTCCAAAGACTGCCAGCTCAGGAAAATAGTTTTTTCACCGGGGAGATGATCAAGATTCCATCGTTCGATGCTGTGGACAAGCTTCCGCGGCTCCCCCTGCGCGGGAATGAGGTAAAAAAATCTCCTTGTATTCAGTATGTGTTTCGGATAATCGAGAATGCGCTGGGCATACTCGTTGCGTTTCCAGAAATCGTAAAACAGCCATGCATCAATGTTCTGTTCAGTTAGCGCTTGTTGAATGAGTTTAACACGCTGGACCATTGCGGGTGAAGGAGAGAGTTCTGACATAAACGTACTTCGGCAGTTGTTCGGATTGGAGTGATTTATGGCAAAATATACGGACTTAAAAGAAGAGAATCAAAAATCGGAAATGTGATAAAATAGGCACCTGCCAAACGGTTGAACAATTTATTTGCCTTCCGTTAAATCAATTCTCGTTGGCGTCTCCTCTCCCGAAATAATACTTTTTGCACTCAACGCAATTGCTTTGATAATTTTTGTCATATGAGGAATGTCAAGCGTTTCATATTCATCATTCACCGTATGATAATTTTTATCAATATCTATCTGACTGGAGGAAATACTATGCGCAGGTACGCCAAGTTTTGCCAGTGTGGCATTATCCGATCGATAAAATAGGTCCTGCTCAGGATACGGGTCAGGATAAACCGACGACCCGGTATTTTGTAAACTCTTTTGTAGAATTGTACCGAACGTCGACTTGTCAAAACCGGTTATCCATGCTGTATTCGGCCCGAACTTTGAAGGAGTACCGATCATTTCAATATTAAACATTGCAACAATTTCATCGGAGTTCATTTGTTCCGAAAAATATTTTGATCCAAACCCGCCGATTTCTTCCGCGGTAAATGCCACAAATATTAACGTCCGTTCCGGCTGAGGCAGCGACTTGAAATACTTTGCCAGGGTAATAACCGCGGTTGTCCCTGATGCATCATCATCTGCACCATTTGCAATAGAATCTCCATCCACCGGCTTTCGTATGCCAAGGTGATCATAATGTGCTGAAAAAATAACTTTTTCTTTTTCCCGCTTTCCGGGAATCATCCCCGCGATATTGGCAAGCGTCTTTGTTGCAACACTGTTTTTTATTTGCACTGAAAAGGTATTGACATTTACCGAATCTATCATAACTGCAACCAGCGAATGTCCTTCGCTTAGCTTTCGTTCAACCCCGCCTCTTCCAAAAAAATTCTTGTAGCGTTCAAATGTTTTTTGATGAGCAGGAGCTACGAGCGCCAAACAATTCATGTTTCCTTCCCGGAGAGCCGACATTGCCTGACGGAAATTATCCCCTGCACCGATATAACGAACCACAACAGTGTCAGATGTATTCCACCGGAGAGATTCGTAATTCGTCATGGCAAAAATATTCTCCGTGGGTACGTTTCTATCATTGATCATCACTTCTGCAGATTGAGGTGTAAGCTGATACACCGGAAATGACTGAAAAAAATCCGTATCGCCGGAGTATGGCTTCAATCCGGCAGAGGTAAATTCTTGCGCGATAAACTGTGCTGCTTTTTCAATTCCCGGAGCAAAGCATGATCTCCCTTCCATCGCGTCATTGCTTAACGTTTTAATAACACGATCGACATCTGACTGCTGTATTTGCTGACAAAACAACTGCAGGGGAACCAACAACACTATGGCACAAATAAGTTTTTTCATATACACTCTTGGAAAAGATTCTGTATTATTGTTTGAATAAGATAGCTGAACCGATGCATATAATCAACAATGCAATTTTATGATTGTCTCATCAATTCATTAATCCGCTGTAATTCCTTCATCCGCTGTAAAATAAGAATCCCGCTTTATCGGAGAAACCGGTAAAGCGGGATTGCGAGGATAGAACGGAAGAACTTATTTGTTTTTCAACATGCCGGTTGCTTCCGTGAGCGCATCACAGATTTGCTCGGCGGCATTGTCGAAGATAACAATATTTTTCCGCGTGAATTTTTTCTCGTCACCGTTTTTCTGCAGAGACGATTCGGCGAAGCTGATGTATTTATTTTTATTCTTCGCCTCCTTTACATCGACAAAATACGTCGACTTCCCTGCCTTAATGGTTTTCGAAAATATTGCGTCCATACTGCCTCCTGTTGAATAATGATTGATGATGTGGGTTTTCCCGCAAATTTTTTGCGGGATGAACGGCAAGTTAGAAAACTTCGGGAGGGTGTCGTTCTGTGAGCTACAGCCAAGATAAAGAAAAAAGCAGGGGTTGTCAAGTCCCCTGCCCGATACAGTAATTACACTATCGCAAAAATATCGCTTTCGCGCATAATTAAGAGTTCTTTGCCGTCTACTGTGACCTCGGTTCCTGAATATTTACCGTAGAGAACTTTATCGCCCACCTTTACTTCCATAGCAATCGTTTTGCCATCGTCGGATTTGCGTCCGGGACCAACTGCGACAACTTCGCCGACAACCGGTTTTTCTTTGGCAGTATCAGGAAGGAAAATACCGCCTTTTGTTTTCTCTTCAGCAGGCGATGGTTTTATAACAACACGATCACCCATTGGCTTAATCTTCATACAAAATCTCCTTTAAAATAACGCAGAATACAAATTGAATTGAACAATCAGAAGAAATACTTATTAATGACGCTGAAAATATATCCAACTTCAAGAAAAAAAGCAAGGTCACGTTTTAGGGCGTTCTGGCTCAGTTTAAAGAAAAGAACAACGCAGAGTCGCAAAGAGCGCAAAGAAACGCAGAGAAATAATCACTTTGCGATACTCGGCGAGCTCTGCGTCTCCGCGTTTAAGAATTATTTTTCAAAATGAGCCAGTACCTTTTAGGGGATACCTCTTTAGGAAGAAACATTTCCTGCAACTACGAGAACAAATTCACCTTTGATAGATTTACTTAAAAAATAAGAATGCGCATCGGAAATCTTGCCGCGGATTATCTCCTCAAATTTTTTGGTGAGCTCCCGTGCAACGGAAATCTCCCGGTCACCGAAATACTCCTGTAACTCCCGAAGTGTTTTCAATATACGGTGGGGCGATTCATACAACACAATTGTTCGCTCTTCCGTCGCAAGATGTTCCAATTTAGTTTTACGCCCTTTTTTAATCGGAAGAAATCCTTCAAAAACAAACCGGTCCGCCGGCAATCCGCTTACGATAAGGGCCGGAAGTACTGCCGAAGCACCGGGAATAGCAACTACAATGATATGTTCGTCCAGTGAGGCGCGGATAATACGATATGCCGGATCGGAAATGCCGGGAGTACCGGCATCGGACACAAGAGCGATTGATACTCCCCCCTTCAACTTTTGAATTAACTCGGGCGTGCGCTGAATTTCATTATAACTGTAATAACTTATCAACGGTTTGTGAATATTGTAGTGCTTCAGAAGGATGGAAGTTGTGCGTGTATCTTCCGCCGCAATGAGATCAACATGAGAGAGAACGGAGACTGCACGATAGGTAATGTCTTCGAGATTACCGATAGGTGTACTGACAATGTACAGCGTTCCTGGTTGGACGGTAGTATTCATTGGTGAAAATGATGTCACATGCCCCAGTCGCGGGCGTAGCGGAAATCGACGTTGACTGTCCTGTGGGAAATCTTTGCAATAAGCGGCGGCACCCGTTTGAATTGATTCCTCTGAATCAATCGCTGAACTTTCTGGATGAAATGCTTTTCGAATCCACGCTCCACAAGCTCTTCTTCCGTGCGCCGTTCATCCACCATAAAGTAAAGGAGTTGATCTACAAGTTTGTAGGAAAAACCGAGCTCCTGCTCATCGGTCTGGCCCTGCCAGAGATCCGCTGTTGGTTTCTTCTCAATAATCTTTTTGGGAACACCAAGCACTTCAGCCAGTTGCCAGATTTGCGTCTTATATAAATCACCGACAGGATTCAGCGCGCACGCCGTGTCGCCATATTGTGTCCCGTAACCAAGCATGATTTCCGTTTTGTTGCTCGTGCCGATAACCAGCGCTTTTTCTCTTGCGGAGCGGTCGTAAAGCACAATCATGCGCGCGCGCGCCATGATGTTTCCTTTGCGGACATTTTCCATGGCACCGTCTGCCGAGATCAAGGGATCAGCAATCGGAGTGATTTCAACAGTTTCATGCCTGATGCCAAGTTGTTCTACGACCAGCTTCGCATCCGCTGCGCTCTCGGGACTGCTTGTCTTATACGGCATCAATACAGCAAGAACATTTTGTTTGCCAAGCGCTTCCGTGGCAAGGTACGCAACAACAGCGGAATCAACGCCTCCCGAAAGCCCGATCACAGCTTGCGAGAATCCTGTATTTGTCACTTCATCGCGGATAAACCCAACAAGCAGTTTCCGGACAATTTCGGCATTCAATTGGAGATTTTCTGAACTTTTTCCTGAGGTTTCCATGCAGATTGAAGATAGGGAAAATCGGAGGGGAATTCAACTCTTGGCGTCTCACCAGACTCCTTTATTTTTGTTATATAATTATGTAAATTTTCAAAGCACTCTAACTGTGGAGGAAATTGTATATGGCAAAACTTATTAAAGTTTACTTTATCGTTTTAATAAAATTGCTTAGTAAAATTAAACGACGAAGCAAAGTTTGCATAACATTGCCATTTACATGCAAACTCATTCTCTTGCTGGGGTTTCAGTATTGTTTTCCCATCAACGGATTTTCTCAATCACCCTCCGACACCTATCCTCTCTGCATAACATATGGCATCTATCGTGACACAGTTATATTTGGGTTAGCAGATAATGCCACTTGCGGCATTGATTCAATGTTGGGAGAGTATATATTACAACCTGCCAATCCTGATTCCTTTGACGTACGCTTTCTTGCGGATAGTTTATGCACGGACGGTATTCAGGGAACTTCAAAATGGGATATACAGAGTTATGACTATCTATGCTGCAAGCCCAAAAAATACGTTTTAAGATTACAACCGCCGCTAAATTATCGTGCGGTCTTTGAACTTACGTGGTCATCAGACATTCAGGGACATTGGGCGAAAATTGGAATTGACCCGTTTCCATGGCTAGATATGCAAACTCAAAATGAACTTTCAATCCCATCCCCGGTTCCCTTAACAATACTAATCGAGTATTCAGGGAATTTTATTTGTGAAGATTGGAATTATTTCCCCACGTTGAATACTCCACCACAAAATGCAGATAACATTTCCCTTCAACCGGTTTTTTCATGGACTGGCAGCTTACAGCATTACAGGATAGTTATTGCAAAAGATAGCCTCCTTTCTACACCAGTTCTTGATTCAATACTTGGCTCGTCGCATTCTTTTCAATCCATTCAATTACAAAGTAATACAAAATATTATTGGAAAATTGGTGGTTATACCGGTTGCTATTATTTGTGGAGTACTATAGAAAATTTTACCACATCACTTACCGACAATGTGCAAGACCCCTTTACCGCTCCGACGAAGTATGGGATTTCCCAAAACTACCCTAACCCGTTCAATCCGGAAACCAATTTTGAAATACTGATTGCAAAATTTGGAATGGTGACAGTGGATGTATTTGATATCCTCGGAAGGAAGATCACAACAATCGTAAAGAAAGAACTATCACCCGGAGTGCACACCTTCAGATGGGACGCGAGCGGTTTTCCGGCCGGGCTCTATATATACAGAATGACTGCCGGTAACTTCTCTCAAACAAGAAAACTGACATTCATAAAATAAAAACCCCGACGTCCCTATTGCTCGTCGGGGTTTCTCCACCGGACACTAATCCACCACGAGTAGACCGGCGTATGTTACAATCCACATGCGAAGCATGTGCCTGTGAGTTATAGTTTCATTTCCTTTAATGACTGGCGAATGATATTGACGCCTTCGTCAACCTCATGTTTCTGGATTGTGAGCGGCGGACGGAAACGCATCGACTTGTCACCGCTTCCAAGCACCACCAATCCTTTATCATACGCTTTTGTCCTCAACGCAAGACGTTCATCGCCATTGCGGAGGTCGAACGCGCAGAACAAACCTCTGCCGCGAACATTGCTGACAACTTTCGGAAATTCCTGCTGCAATTCTTCAAGCCGCTTCTGCAGATGGTCACCCATGACGCGCGCGTTTTCTACGATGTTTTCTTCCTGGATGATTTCCAGATAACGCTGTGACCGAACCATATCCACAAGTCCACCACCCCACGTGGAGTTTAACCTGCTCGCAACCTTGAACACGTTATCCGGCACTTCATCGATGCGCCTGGTCGACATGAAACCGCAGACCTGCGTCTTCTTGCCGAACGTCATCAGATCCGGCTTGACAAAATACTGATGCGCCCACATCTTGCCGGTCAGTCCAACACCGGTTTGCACCTCATCGAAAATCAGCAGAATATCATTTTTGTCGGCAATGCGGCGGAGTTCAACGAAGAACTCTTTCCGGAAATGATTGTCACCGCCTTCGCCCTGAATCGGTTCCAGGATAATCGCCGCGATATCATCTTTGTTTTGGGTGATGGCTTCCTTTATCTGATTCAGTGCGGTCTGTTCAGCTTGTTGAACAGCTTTCAGGTTTTCCTCGTTCAACGGAAATTTAATTGCAGGATTCAGAATCCGCGGCCATTTGAATTTCGGGAAAAGATCGGTCTTTGTCGGATCTGTGTTCGTTAACGAAAGTGTGTATCCCGACCGGCCATGGAAGCTTCTCTGGAAATGGATAACCTGCGTTCCTTTTTCTTCCTTGTATCCCTTCGCAAAGTTCTTCCTGATTTTCCAGTCGAATGCGGCTTTGATTGCATTCTCAACCGCGAGCGCACCGCCTTCAATGAAAAAGACGTACGGCATATAGTCGGGCATGGCAACCCGCGCGAATGTATCGACAAATTCGGCAAACTCCACGGAATACGCGTCGGAGTTCGTCAGCTTGTTCATCGCCGCGTTCATCAGCTTTTCTTTGAACTCCGGCGTGTTCATTTTCGGATGATTCATGCCGATGGGCATGGACGCGACAAACGTGAAGAAGTCGAGAAACTTTTTATTGGTCTTCGAATCGTAAATATACGAACCCTGGCTTCGTTCAAGATCCACCACAAAGTCGAGCGCGTCGACAAGCATATGCTTGCCGATAGTGGAATGTACTGCCATCGGATGAATGGATGACTTTACATTGTGTTGGACGACCATTTCGGTCGGAGCTAAAATGTTGGGTTTCATAACAGCACCTTAAAAAATTCGTTCTAAAATAAATTATTGAGATTTCGCGTGGAAAATCTCAGTTCTTAGAAGAATTCCTGGTGCTCGAAGAGGGAGACAATGTAGGGTCTTCCGACAAAGCGGGGTAAAGTTTGTGTATAGGCTCTGAATTCGATATGTCGGAAGTTTTGCATGGGAAAATATACAAAAAGGGAAGGTAAGTTACAATAACTTCAGATATTGAGATCCTAATTTTCAAATCTTATCTGTGAAAAAGTCATTGTATTTTATTATAAGTAAATTGCATTCGGATAATAATTAAGCATGTAAGTAGGTCTGAAAAACCCCAATCAAATGAGGATATTGTTACAGGATAGAATTATTTGTATATTTAATTTACAAAATAACCAGTTAACAATAACCTTCCCCAGAATCTTAGCGTATTCTGGGGAAGTCAGACTTATATTGAAAATTACATACTATTATGGTGTACGTCGAATATTCTTATGATACCAGTAGAAAGCGATGGAGATCGTCATGGTTATTCAACTGAACACGAAATATAATATGAAGGACAACCAGTACAGCTAATTGTTAGACAACAATCGGGATGGGAATCACAATGACAAGAAAGAGGTATATCATAAACAATGAGTGTGGTATTTTCACAATCTAGGAAGCATACTTGATTACCAACGCACACAGTCCTCTCGGGTAACGGCTCCTTTCCTTCTTTCTTGTCAAAATAATTTTGTAAATCCTGATAACTTATTTTACCGTTAGTAGCAATTTTTAGAAGTTCTTTAACTGTCACTTTTTTGGATTCTTTTTCATTAGTATTCAAGCCGGGTTTTACACCGAGCTTATTGAGGCCTTCATAATTAACAGTCACTACTTTTTGTGCATATAGCAACTCGGAAGAAAAGGCTGTAATCAATATCAGTATTACCGACACTATTTTCGACATGGCTACTCCCAAAATTTTATGATTGTAATAGTAAATTACGTCCAAATCTAAGTACTATTCAAGCAACTTGCAACAAGTCCACTCTATCATTTTATTCCAAACGGGCTATTGAGTATGACATTATCTAAGCAATTTGCGGTAGGTTTTATTGTGGGAATCATGATTACTCTAGTTAGTTCAATTCTTTATTTCTATTTTTCAGAAAAATCAAAATCGGATAATGGTTTTTCAACCCAGGTAAATAAAAGCCTAGATCCGATCGACCTCCCTTCAGATACCGTCGGAATGTACTCGTATTTATGGGATTGGCAAGTCAATGATTTACGTGGTGGAAGTGTTAAACTCGCTACCTTCAAAGGAAAAGCGATTTACTTACATTTTTGGGCAACTTGGTGTCCACCATGTGTTGTTGAATTACCTGAAATCCAACAATTATATGATTCTCTGCAACGTGAGAACATCGCATTTCTTATGGTTTCAAACGAACGTGAAAGTAAGATCGAACAATTTATTCGTCAACATCAATACACTTTTCCTGTATACTATACTCGTGAAGATGTTCCTGAGGCATTTTCTTTTATTGGCATACCGAGCACATTTGTTCTTGATCGGGCAGGCACTATCCGAATCAAACAAACCGGTGCTGCCAAATGGAATCAACCAAAAACAATTCGGTTTTTACGTAAAATAATGTGATTTAGTTTGGCATCTATTCTACTTGACAATCATCAATTGCTTTTATAAATTAATCCAACCAAAGTAATCATACCTCGCTCTCTTACAGGAGAAGGTAAAAACTGGTTGTAATTAATTGTCAAACATAAATTGGAGGAATGTATTATGCTTAACAGGTTCTTGCTCACCATCACCGCTTTGCTTGTAATATTTAGCTGGACACATGTCCTTGGTCAACAACCTACTACAATGAAGACAAAGACAATAGCATACAAAGATCTTAATTCCCTTGCTAAAGAAGCGGGGTCTGGAGTGCATGAACTTATTAAAGTAAAAGCTTCTGACCTCCCATTTAAAGTAATTGACGGTAAAAAAACGATCTCCTATAAAGACATTCAAGATTTTACTTCAAAAGGAAAAAAAGGAGATCCGCCATCCTCTGAACGAACGTATTGTACAGGCCCGAAATCGATCTGCTGCCCTTGTGATGGATCTACCCTTTGCATAGTTGAAATTCCTCAAGAATGCTCGGTCGCGTGCGGGGTGGACCAAATAGTAATTTCATGCCCAACATGTCCAGATTACATTGTTGAATGCTCGGTTAACTAAATTTGTAATCGACCTCTATCGCAACAACAAAAATCTCGCCATGCAACAATGGCGAGATTTTTATTTTAATGATACTCCATGAACTAAGTTGGCATTGGCTTTATTATATATAATAAGTATGTGATCTTCCCCAGGTTTTCTTTGCATTCCAAATCTATGCATCGATCTGCGCTCGTTGTAGCTTGCCGCTGTAATCAACGTACACGGTTTTCCACTCGCTGAAGAACTCGAATACCGTCCAGCCCCCTTCGCGGTGCCCATTACCGGTTTGCTTTACGCCGCCGAACGGCATGTGCGCTTCCGCGCCTATTGTCGGGCCGTTGATGTACGTTATGCCCGCCTTGATATCACGGATAGCTTTGAATGCGTTGTTGATATTTCCTGTATAGATCGATGATGAAAGTCCGTAGATCGTATTGTTAAGAACATTAATGCCTTCATCAAGGTCCTTAATCTTAATAACGGATAATACCGGGCCGAAAATTTCTTCCTTCGCGATGCGCATTGTCGGCTTGACATCGGTAAAGATTGTCGGCTGATAAAACCAGCCGTTGCTTAAACCATTACCTGACGCAAATGAACCGCCGACAGCGAGTTTCGCCCCTTCGTTGTTACCGATCTCAACATAACTGTGCACGCTCTTTCGTTGTCCCTCATGGATACAGGGACCGACATCAGTTGTCTCCAGCAAACCGTCGCCCAGTCGTAATTTTTGCGTCCGGCCGACAAGATCAGCCATAAATTTATCGTGGATTTTCTCGTGCAGAAGCAGTCTGCTCGTTGCTGTACAGCGCTGTCCGGTCGTTCCGAATGCGCCCCACAGAACACCGTCAATAGCAAGATGCAGATCGGCATCGTCCATAACAATCTGGGCATTCTTTCCACCGAGCTCAAGTGACACACGCTTCAATGTCTTGCTTGCAACTTCGGAAATCTTAATGCCAACCCCGGTTGAGCCGGTGAAGCTGATGAGGTCAACATCGGAATGCTCGACAATCGCCATGCCGACGTCACTGCCGCCGCCATGCACGATGTTCACGACACCGTCGGGAACGCCGGCTTCTGCAAGAATTTCGACAAGCATCGTTGCTGTCGCGGGAGTGTCGGAAGCGGGCTTAAAGACAATTGTATTGCCGCAAAGAAGCGCGGGAAAAATTTTCCACGTCGGTATCGCCATCGGGAAATTCCACGGTGTAACAATGCCCGCTACGCCGATGGGTGTGCGGATTGCCATATTGAACTTATTCGGCAATTCAGATGGAACCGTATGGCCAAAGAGGCGCCTTCCTTCCGACGCGGCATAGTATGCTGTATCAATGCCTTCCTGAACATCACCGCGGGTCTCGACCAGCACTTTTCCCATTTCGCGTGTCATCATCTTAGCAATATCTTCTTTACGCTCAACCATGATATCGCCGACTTTTTTCAGGATATCTCCGCGTTTCGGGGCTGGTACAAGCCGCCATGTGTCAAATGCTTTTTTCGCCGCCTTCACAGCATCCTCAACGTCTTCCTTGGACGATTTTGGAAAGGTGCCGAGAAGCTCAGTCCAGTTCGCGGGATTTCTGTTTTCAAACACCTGCCCCGACTTCGCATCTACCCATTTACCGTTAATAAAATTCTGGTACTTCTTCATAATAACCTCGTTGTGTGAATAAGATTGTAATTCTGATTAGGATAAACCGACCCGTTGAAAAATAGCACCTACATGTTTTGTGCTTTTCTTCAAATCAAACAATTCTTCCAGTTCACCATTGTTAAGATAGGAAGCGATTGCTTTATCATTTTTCAAAACATCCATAAAATTCTTTTTCGATTCCCATACATCCATCGCGTTTTTTTGAACGGAAGCATATGCATCCTCCCGTTTCATCCCTTTTTTGGTTAACGCGAGAAGAACGGATTGCGAAAAAATAAGACCGTGGGTCAGTTCCAGATTCTTCTTCATGTTTTCAGGATAGACAAGGAGTTTATCGATAATATTGGTAAACTGCGCGAGCATGTAGTCGAGCAGGATACAGCTGTCGGGAATAATGATGCGTTCAACAGATGAATGGGTAATATCCCGTTCATGCCAGAGCGCGACATTTTCCATTGCGGCGTGAGCATTTCCGCGCAGTACGCGCGCAAGCCCGGCAATGCGCTCGCAGGTAATCGGATTACGCTTATGCGGCATCGCCGAGGAGCCTTTTTGTCCTTTGGAAAAATACTCTTCCGCTTCCAGCACTTCCGTTTTCTGAAGATGACGGATTTCCGTCGCGAATTTTTCGAGTGAACTACCGATAACAGCAAGTGTCGTTAGAAATTCCGCGTGCAAATCACGTTGAAGCACTTGTGTCGAAACCGGCGCGGGCTTCAATCCTAATTTTTCACAGACATATTTCTCAACGGAGGGGTCGAGATGCTCGAACGTGCCGACCGCGCCGGAGATTTGACCGACCGAAATAGTCTCAACTGCCTGGGTAAGCCTTCTGATATTGCGAACCGTTTCATCATACCAAAGTGCAAGCTTCAACCCAAATGTCGTTGGCTCCGCGTGAATGCCGTGCGTTCTTCCCACCATCACCGTGTATTTGAATTCTTTCGCGCGCCGGGCTAATACTTCCCTCAGTGCGCCCAGGCCTTTAAGAAGCAGTTCGCCGGATTGCTTCATCTGTACCGCAAGTCCCGTGTCAAGCACATCCGACGATGTCATGCCAAGATGGATAAAGCGGGATTCCGGTCCGACATGCTCGCCGACCGCGGTAAGAAACGCAATGACATCGTGCTTTACTTCAGCTTCTATCGCTTCGATGCGGCTAACGTCGAACTTCGCTTTTTTCCTGATGACATCGACGGCTTCTTTGGGAATAATTCCGAGTGTTGCCTGCGCCTCACAGGCAAGGATTTCAACTTCAAGCCAGGTGCGGTATTTGTTTTCCTCCGACCAGATGGCTCCCATTTCTTTGCGTGTGTAGCGTGGAATCACGACGGGCGGCGCTCCAGTTTCAGATCAAGGGTGAGAGTTTTTTTCTCGCGGAGGATTTTTATTTTCAGAACATCCCCTGCTTTCGCGTCGCTGACAATTGAAATGATATTGTCTTCATTCATCACTCGCTCGTTATTTACTTCAAGAATAATATCGCCCGGCTTAAATCCGCCGCGGGAGGCAGGACTGTCTCGTCTGACATCACTGACGATAACGCCTTCCGCTTTTTCCAGTCCGAAATATCTTGCAACACGCGCATCGACAGTTTGTACCTCAAGTCCCGTCCAGAAATTCCGCTCGATCTTGCCGTTCTTTTTCAATTCGGCCATTACGGTTTTTACGCGATTGATGGGAATAGCAAAGCCAAGTCCGATACTTCCCTGGTTCGGTGTAAAAATGACCGCGTTAATGCCGATAACTTCACCGACGGAATTAATCAGCGGTCCGCCACTGTTTCCCGAATTGATAGATGCGTCTGTTTGGATCATTCCGCGATAATATCTTCCGCCATCGGCATTCAGATTCATTCCTGTTGCACTGACAACGCCGACGGTAACCGTCGGTTTATCATTGATATCAAACAACCCGAAAGGATTTCCCAGCGCAATCACCCATTCACCGATAAGAACGTCGTCGGAATTTCCCAGTTTCAAATAAGGAAAATTCTTCCCTTCTATCTTTATCAATGATATGTCTGAAACGAGATCGGTTCCGATTAGTTCTGCTTTGTATTTTTCTTTGTTGGTAAGAGTTACGGTAATTTCTTTCGCGTTGCCCGCAACGTGGTCATTGGTGAGAATGTAACCATCAGGTGAGACAATAAAACCGGAGCCGAGGCTTTTTAATTCCTGCTTATATGTGCGGTCACCGAAGAATTGCCTGAAGAACGGATCGTTACCGAAGAAACCGCCCCACGGATCACGGTACTGATATTCACGCACTTCCGTAACATTGATACCGACAACAGCAGGACTTGCCTGCGCGACTGCGTTTGTAATGGCATTGCGCCGCGATCCTGAAATCTGTGACGAAACGCTGTCACGTTGTACCGAACCGAATGTTTGTTGTTCGATATTGGAAGCTGTGATTGCTTGAACGTTACCTGACTCAGATTGATTTTCCGTCTTTTGGCCGGCTCCGTACCCTGCCCAGTAACCGAAGGCAATCGAACCAAAAAGAAGTGCGACTATTCCAATGAGTTTCTTTCCCATAGCATCGAATCCTTAAAACATTTTTAACTGAATTTTTCGAAAAAATCAGAATGTTGAGGTCCCAATTTAATTCGATCCCTCCCCTTTAATTCCCCTACCTTAGTAAGGGAGGGGAAAGGGGTGGGATCAGAAAATAAACTGAACGCTATCTGAACATTAATGTCACTCAGAGGTTTTTATTTCTTTTTCCGCTGAAGAACTTTTCTGACAGCTTTCACAATATCATCTTTCGCAACGCCGTATTTCACCATCAATTCATCGCCTCTTCCCGATTCACCGAAGGTGTCGTTGACAGCAACGAATTCCTGCGGTGTCGGGAGCGACTGAATTAACACTTCCGCGACAGCTCCGCCTAATCCGCCATGGATCTGATGATCCTCGGCAGTGACAATAGCGCCGGTTTCTTTTGCGGCTTTCAAAATCGCTTCTTTATCTAATGGTTTGATAGTATGCATGTTGATGACACGGACACTAATACCGTCTTTCGCGAGAATTTCTTCCGCAAGCACCGCTTCCCACACCTGCAGTCCGCACGCAATTACCGTAACATCCGAGCCATCGATGAGCGTGTTGGCTTTGCCGAATTCCATCGGTGTCGTATCATCGGTAAATACCGGTGTGTTATCGCGGAAGAACCTGATGTAAATCGGATGCCTCCATTGAACAGACGCGTGAATCATTTTCTTTGTTTCGAGATAATCGCACGGCGTCGCGACCGTCATATGCGGAAGAACGCGCATGATAGCAATATCCTCAAGCGATTGATGCGTCGCGCCGTCAGGTCCGACCGTGATACCGCAATGCGAGGCGCAGATTTTCACCGGCAGGTTGCTATACGCAAGCGATTGACGGATCTGATCGAACGGCCTGCCGACCGCAAATTCTCCGTATGTTGAGGCAAACGGAATTTTTCCCGCGACTGCAAGTCCCGCCGCAGTGCCTATCATATCCTGTTCCGCGATTCCGACACTGAAGAACCTGTCGGGATATGCTTTCATGAATAAATCTGTCTTTACGGAGCCGGAAACGTCTGCTCCAAGCACCACAACGTTGGGGTTTTGTTTACCGAGTTCGACAAGCGCTTCTCCGAATCCGAGGCGTGTGGCTTTTAATTCTTTTGATTGAAATTTTGGCATGTTAATACTATTCTGAAGTTGACAATATATTTATTTACTGACTGCGAAGGTTATCTTTTTGTCTTCCCAATCAAAATACGTGAAGTCAGCATACTCCGTTTCGGGAATCTCGCTCAATGCCTGTTTCCCTTGTTCTTCATTCGGGGGAACGCCGTGCCATTTATAATCATCTTCCATAAATGAAACGCCTTTACCCATCAGGGTATTCGCAATCAGCACGGTCGGTTTTCCGTTTTTAAGTTTATGCGCCTGTTGCATGATGCCGAGAAAATGCTCCATACTATTCCCGTCACACTCCAGCACGTTCCATCCGAATGATTTCCATTTATCGATGAGCGGTTCGATTTCCATCACCTTATCGGTTCTGTTATCGATCTGGCAATGGTTTCTGTCGACAATCCCGAACAGGTTTTCAAGTTTATGATGAGACGCGGTCATCATCGCTTCCCAGATCTGGCCTTCGTTTAGTTCACCGTCGCCCATCAAGCAATAGACACGATTGGGTTTCTTGTCGAGCCTGAGTCCAAGAGCACAACCGACTGCCACGGAAAGTCCCTGACCGAGCGCGCCTGAAGCAATTTCGACACCGGGTACTCCGTGCGTGTACGCAGGCGCGGGATGTCCCTGCAGATGGCTGTTAATTTTTCTCAGTGTGTTCAATTCGTTCAGAGAGAAATATCCCCTCCTCCCAAGCGCGGCATACCACACAGGGCAGAGATGACCTGCCGACAGGAAGAAGTAATCCCTCTCTTCCCAGTTCGGCTTTTGGGGATCGATGTTCATGAGGTAAAAATAGAGTCCCGTAAAGACATCTGCCAGACCAAGCGTTCCGCCGGAATGTCCTGACTTGGAGATCATCAGCATTTTAATAATGTCACGGCGGATTTGTTGTGCCATGACTTTCAATTCCACAATATCAAATCGCATCATCATAAGTAATTACAAAGTTGGTTTATGGGTTGATTTCAATAAGCCCGGTATGACATCAACATGCCGGATAAGGATAAGAGTGCAAACGATAATTGATAATAACATAAAACTGCTAACGGGGTGCGGTGAAATAACCTCTGTGAGGAATTGCTGAGGGACAATAGCCATGACAATCGGTGTTCCAACGGATGAAAGGATATTTCCCATATGAATATTTTTTGACGAGAGATAAATAACAACCCACATTGTACACCAGACCACGACGAATATCCACCCCATGAGAAGCATAACGCCCGCGGCTGTGGCAAGCCCTCTGCCGCCTTTGAATTTTAACCAGGGAGTGTAATTGTGTCCGATGATGGCTCCGATCCCTCCGACTCCCATTATCCAGAACTCATTGCCGAAAAGAAACCGCCCGCAAAGTACCGCAAGAACACCCTTGATTAAATCTGTAACAAGAACGGAAGCTCCTAATAATTTGGAACCGGTAACATCAAACGTATTCATCGCCCCCACATTGCCGGAACCTTGATTCCTGATATCTAACCCGGCTTTTTGTTTCACCAGAAGGTACGCCGTCGGGAATGAGCCAATCAAATAACCCGCAAGAAAAACAATAATATACTGAACCGGCAAACCAGACAAGGTATTTTCCAAAATTGCTGAACCAAATTACAAAAAAAGGGAGAAACAAACAAGGATATCAATATTACGCAGCCGAATTTACCTTGCATCTCCTCCAAAAAACAGGTATATTTTCAGCGCAATAGCCGCATTCATCGCGCATACTGATTCTTTTCCCGAGAACTATCTAACAAATGACAAAGAATGAATTGAAGCTCCTTCTCCGCGATTTCAGGAAGGGGATTCTCAGTGAAGATCATCTTGTTCACAAACTTACCATGTTCAAATCCGAGTCGCTGGGATTTGCCACCGTCGATCATCACCGGCAGCTCCGGCAGGGATTTCCGGAGGTTATTCTTTGTCAGGGCAAAACACCGTCACAGGTTGCCGAAATCGCCGCCCGCATTGTCAAACATCGTCAGCCATTGCTTGCCACAAGGGCAAACCGCGGGCATTATACCGCAGTGAGGAAGAAAATCGCAGGCGCGAAATTTTATGAAGCATCGGGAGTTATTACAGCCAGAGAATCGCTGGTAAAAACCCGCCGCAAGGGAACTGTGCTGGTTATTACTGCCGGGACATCCGATATCCCTATTGCAGAAGAAGCCGCGATTACGTCAAGAATGTGCGGCAATAAGGTCGAAACGATGTTTGATGTCGGCGTGGCGGGTATTCACCGGCTGCTTTCGCAGGGAGACAGGATTCTCAAAGCGAACGTTATTATCGTTGTGGCAGGAATGGAAGGCGCATTGCCCAGCGTTGTCGGCGGGCTTGTGGATGTGCCGGTAATTGCGGTCCCCACTTCAATCGGCTACGGGACCAGCTTCAATGGCGTAGCCGCACTGCTTGCGATGCTCAATTCCTGCGCGAGCGGAATTACCGTCGTCAATATCGATAACGGTTTCGGCGCCGGATTTGCCGCAAGCCTGATGAACCGGTAAATGGCACGCGAAACTTCCGCCGGCGCTGTGGTGTTCCGTAAGGCAGAGAATAACACTTTCTTTCTCCTCCTCCACTACACGGCAGGACACTGGGATTTTCCGAAAGGCAATATCGAATCCGGCGAAGAGGATCATGAGACTGTGCGAAGGGAAATAAAAGAAGAAACCGGCATCACCGATGTAACGTTTATTGAGCAATTCAAAGAATCAATCCGCTACGCGTACACATGGAAAGGTTTGTACATCAACAAAGTTGTCCGTTACTACCTTGCCGAGACAAAAGAATCAAAAGTAAAAATTTCACATGAGCATCAGGGCTTTGAATGGCTGACGTACGACGCTGCACTCGAACGAATCACGCACGACAACAGCAAAGAAATACTGATGAAATCCAAAACACTGCTTGACCGTTTGTAACGATATTCACTGAATGGAGATTACATGCTTTCAGATATAAAGAAGATGAAGTTTCACGAAAACATTCTCGGCACGCTTGGCGGCACGCCGCTTGTGAAGCTGAACAAGATCACAAAAGGATTCAAAGGACATTTCTTCGCCAAGGTGGAAAGTTTTAATCCGGGCGGTTCCGTAAAGGACCGTATCGGTATTGAGATTATCGAAGAAGCGGAACGTGAAGGCCGGTTACGCCCCGGGGGAACCGTTGTCGAAGCGACATCTGGCAACACCGGTATGGGACTAGCAATCGCCGCCGCCATTAAAGGCTACAAATGCGTCTTTACGATGCCGGATAAAATGAGCATCGAGAAAATCCGCCTCCTTCGTGCGTTCGGTGCGGAAGTTATCGTTACTCCAACGGCAGTTCCACACGATTCCCCGGAAAGTTATACCGAAGTCGCCAAGCGCGTCGTACGCGAAACACCAAATTCCATCCTCGCGAACCAGTATTTCAACCCCAAGAATCCTGAAGCGCACGTGAAATTCACCGGACCGGAAATATGGGAACAGACCGGCGGCCAGATCGATTACTTCGTCTGCGGTGTCGGCACCGGCGGAACAATCTCCGGTGTCGGTAAATATCTCAAGGAAAAAAATCCCAACATTAAAGTCATCGGCATCGACCCGAAGGGTTCCATCCTGAAAGAATATTTCTATACAAAAAATTATCCCCACGTCCTTAAGACATACAAAGTGGAAGGCATAGGTCAAGACTGGCTTCCCGGCACACTAAACTTCGACGTCATCGATGATATGGTCGAAGCAAACGATAAAGAATCATTTCTGATGGCGCGTCGTTTGACGCGTGAGGAAGGAATTTTTGTCGGCGGCTCCTGCGGTACTGCCATGGCAGGCGCACTCAAGTATGCAGCCGAACATATGAAGGAAAACGAAGTAATGGTCATTCTCCTTCCCGATACCGGCGAACGCTACCTCAGCAAAATTTATAATGATGACTGGATGCGGGAGAACGGATTCCTTACCCCCGACCGCGTTACCGTGCGGTATGTCCTTCAGAACAAGTCCAAAACTGTTCCCCAGCTTGTTTCCATCGATTCGGCAACAACGGTACAAAAAGCGCTTGAGTTTTTCAAACAACATGATGTTTCCCAGCTTCCCGTTATTGACAAAGGCAAACCAGTCGGTACCGTTATTGATAATGATTTAATGTCAACGGTGCTTGAAGATAACTCAAAGCTTTCTCATCCTGTAAGCAAGCATATGAAGCCTGCGTTTCCGATCATCGGCGCCGGTGCGCCGATTGAGCACGCGATTGACTTTCTGAAGAAAAAAGATTCTGCCGTACTGATCGAAGAAGAACAGAAGATCATTGGAATTCTTACGCGGTATGATGTGATAGAGTATATGGCGAGGTAAAGCAGGTTTGAGGTCTCACGCTTCCATACTTGTGAAACCTGATACATGAAACTTGAAACATTAATATTTTTTAATTTTTCCTTTTGACTTTTTAATTTTACTCAAATTAATTCTGCAATAAATCAAAAATAAAAATAATTTCAGAACATACACATTTTCCATACCACTATGCGCTTTTCAACCAAATCGATACACGCCGGACAGCACCCTGACCCGACCAACGGGGCGGTGATGACACCTGTCTATTTAACATCAACGTATTACCAGCCCGAACTCGGCAAGAACAAGGGCTATGAATACTCCCGCGTTTCCAATCCGACACGCGATGCTCTGGAAAAAAATATCGCCGCACTGGAGAACGGGAAGCATGGCATGGCATTCGGTTCCGGTATGGCAGCCATCGACGCTATCTTTCGCCTGCTGAAGCCGGGAGATCACATCCTTGTTTCCGATAGTGTCTACGGCGGAACGTACCGCATCGCGAAGATGATTCTCGAGGAGTACGGATTGAAATTTGATTTTATTAATACGACAAACCTTGGACTCGTTGAAAAATCGATTACAAAAAACACAAAGATGATTTTCATTGAGACTCCCACAAACCCGACAATGGAAATCACCGACCTTCATGCTATCGCGAAGATGGCGCATCAGCACAGATTGCTTGTCGCGTGCGACAACACATTCGCGACGCCGTACTTACAGCGTCCGCTCGAACATGGCATCGATATTGTCGTTCACAGCCTGACAAAATATCTCAACGGCCACAGTGATATGCTCGGCGGGATTGTGGTTACCAATAACGCAAAGGTCGCGGAACGTCTGCGCTTTTTCCAAAAAGCGGCTGGCGGCATTCTAAGTCCGTTCGATGCATGGTTATGCCTGAGAGGAACGAAGACTCTTGCAGTAAGGATGGAACGTCACGGTAAAAGCGCAATGTTGATTGCCAAGTGGCTACAGCGGAGAAAGAAAGTAAAACACGTCTACTATCCCGGACTCGTCAATCATCCACAACATCGCCTTGCGTTAAAACAGATGAAAAACTTCGGCGGGATGATCTCATTTGATCTCGGCTCGCTGTCTGCAGCGAAAAGTTTTGTCAAACATCTGAAAGTCTGCACTCTTGCAGAAAGTCTGGGCGGCGTCGAAACACTTATGACCCATCCGGCAACCATGACGCACGCCTCCATTCCGGCTGAACAGCGCAAACGTATCGGTATTACCGACGGATTGGTGCGCATGTCGGTAGGATTAGAGGATGTGGAAGATTTGATTGCCGATTTGAAACAGGCATTGCGGTAACATTCAGGAAATACACCGATTTATCCGATTTTTCCATTATTGCGGTTGCTATGGAAAAATATTTTTACTACATTCAGCTACACATTTTGGAACCAGCGGTGAAGCCCGGACGTTAGAACACCGGCTTCACAATAAGAAAGCAAGAGAGAAATGAAAATAAGCGATATCCTTGACGAAAAACTTGTCGTCAGCAACCTTCCCGGGAAATCTAAAGAAGAAGTCATCAACGCGTTGGTCGACCTGGTAAGTCATTCACCAAAAGTCCTGGAAAAAGAAAAAGTCCGGAGCGCGATTTTCGAACGCGAGAAAATCATGTCTACCGGCGTTGGCAATGGCTTTGCGATACCTCACGGGAAGACGGACGCAGTTTCTGAAATTGTCGCCGCGTTCTGTGTAACCGGACAGCCGATCGATTACCAGTCGCTTGATGAAAAACCGGTACGCCTGGTGTTCCTGCTGGTCGGCAAAGACAATCTCATCGGACCGCATATCAAGTTGTTAAGCCGTATCTCGCGGCTCATGAACAAAGAAGAATTCCGGAACAAGCTTCTGGAAACAAAATCATCAAAAGATATTATTGAAACATTCAGGCAAGAAGAAGCAAACTACTCCGAAATGTAATTTCGCGAGGTTCCTTCCCGCAGCTTCATATCAATCCGTAGTCAGAACGGAGACGCAGTGAAATTTAAATCGTTAAAAGGTACGAAGGACATCCTTCCTTCCGAGAGCCACCGCTGGCAGTTTGTCGAGCAGGTAATCCGGACGGTGATGCATACCTTCAATTACAAAGAAATCCGCACGCCGGTGTTTGAAGAAACCGCCTTATTTGCACGAGGTATCGGAGAACTGACTGATATTGTCGGGAAGGAAATGTACACGTTTCAGGACCGGAGCGAAACAAGTGTAACGCTGAAGCCGGAAATGACTGCTTCCGTTATCCGTGCGTACATTCAGAATAATCTCGGTGAACAACAACCGCTTGTCAAAGCATATTATGTTTCTCCGATGTTCCGGCAGGAACGTCCGCAAGCCGGAAGACTCCGTCAATTTCATCAGCTTGGCGCCGAAGCTATCGGCGGAGCATCCGCTGTCATCGATACTGAAATCATCGCTCTTGCGATGGAAGTTTACAACGCGCTTGGGATTAAAAATGTTGCGTTGAAAATCAATTCCGTCGGCTGTGAACAATGCCGTCCTGCGTACAAAGAAAAGTTAAAGCAATTTTTATTCGATGTAAAGGGAAAGCTTTCCGAAGAAAGTCAGAAGCGGTTCGAGCAAAATCCGCTCCGCATCCTCGATTCAAAGGATGAAAACGATCAGAAGCTGACTGCAAACGCCCCGCTGATGAAAGATAATCTTTGCGAAGAATGCCGGGCGCATTTTGAAGAATTGCAGTCATCACTGAAGTTGTTCGGCATACAATTCATTGTCGACGGAAGAATCGTGCGCGGACTCGATTACTATACAAAGACGGCGTTTGAAATCCTCAGCACCGATCTTGGTTCACAGGACGCGCTTGCCGGCGGTGGGCGTTATGATCTTCTTGTTGAACAGCTCGGCGGTAAGAAAACACCTGCCGTCGGATTCGCCGCTGGTATCGAGCGCTTGCTGATGGTCATGGAACGGCAATCGTTAAACACCGGGAAAGAACTTCAACCGTATCTCTTCATTGCAGCGGCGGATGATGACGGCAGGAAATGGGCATCGAAAACGGCAATGGAACTCCGTCGCAACGGCATCTCCTGTGAAACCGATATGCTCGGTAGAAGCCTGAAATCGCAAATGCGCGAAGCTGACCGCCAGCAGGCAAGATATGTAATCGTGATTGGTAACAATGAAATAAAACAAGACAAGGCAAATCTTAAAGCGATGTCCTCCGGTGAACAGCAAGAAATTACGCTTTCCAGCATCATAACAGTACTGCAGAAAATTCTGGCAATCTGAATTTCGTTTTTACATTTATTCATTTTTCAGTCGATTCATTTTTAAATTTTTCCTTTTTACTTTTGACTTTAATTTTTCAACCTCATGTACCCACGTTTATTTGAAATCGGCCCCTTTACCATTTACAGCTACGGACTGATGCTCGGCCTGGGGTTCATCGTTGCGAGTATGATTCTAACGCGTGAACTGAAACGCAAAGGCCTTGACCCGAATCTGGGAAGCACTATTACATTGTTCGCTCTGGTATTCGGCATTGCCGGATCCAAGACTCTGTATCTTCTCGAAAACTGGAGCGAGTTTATCAAAACCCCCATGATGGCTTTTTCTCCGGGGGGCTTAACATGGTACGGCGGATTTATACTCGCCACTATTGCAATTATGCTCTATACGAGAAAGAAAAAAATCCCCTTTCTGAAAATTTGCGACGCCTCATCGCCGGGAATCATGATCGCGTACGGTATCGCGCGTATCGGATGCCATCTCTCCGGCGACGGTGATTACGGAATGCCGACAGACTTACCGTGGGGGACAGTCTATTCAAATGGGACATACCCACCGTCGGTCGCTTTCAAAGATTTTCCTGATGTCGTTGCGAAATATGGAGTCAACGGAGTTGTGCCGGATACCATCACTGTTCACCCCACCCCCATCTATGAATTACTGATGGCACTTGTTCTTTTCTGGTTATTATGGAAGTTGCGCACACGCCCCGCACCAGACGGGATAATCTTTATGTATTACCTGATCTTCTCCGGTGTTGCGAGATTCATTGTCGAATTTCTCAGACTTAATCCGCGTGTCGCATTCGGTTTGTCGGAAGCACAGTTGATTGCATTAGTCATGATCGCCATTGGCCTGTTCGGGATGAAATATTTCAATGCATCGAAAGAAACTGTAAAGACGACATGACAATTGTTGAATTATATTCCAAAGACGATTGCCATTTGTGCGATATTGCACTTGATGTTCTGCAAAACGTCAGGGAAATAATTCCATTTGAGTTACAACAGGTTAAGATACGTGAAGGCGATGAATATTTCGAGAAATACAAGGAACGTATACCTGTTGTGTTCATCAATAAAGAGTTTGCATTTCAGTACAAGGTTAAGAAAGATGAGTTGATTGCGAAGTTAAATGCCGCGCAGAAGAGAATGGAGAAACAATCATAATGTATATGCTTGCGAAAGTACTTGAAGCAATGGGCATCGGCGCGCTGGCAATTGCCGTCGTGCAGGGAATTTACGGGCATATCAGTTTTGAGTATGGCATGTTCTTCGGCGGGCTGGCAGTATTTCTCATCGGACAGCAAATTGAAAAAAGAGTTACGAAAAAGTAAATGTAACAATTGGATTTTTTTTACCACAAAGACACTAAGATAATACATGGAGAAATGTGAGGAACGATATGTTTGAAGAGGAAAACACAACAAAAGAAAAAGGACAGCGGCCGCCATTACGGAAAGAGCATGACCGTAAACCTACGGCAAATATCATCGCGGGTCGAAATCCCGTCATGGAAGCGTTGAAATCCGGAACAACCATCATCGAAAAGATTGTTATCCTCGGCGGTGTGAAAGGCGGGACGATCGAGCGGATTAAACAGATGGCAAAACGGAACCGTGTTGTCTGCGTGGAAGTGGGCAAACAGAAATTCCGTGATCTCGTGAGCGATACAACAACACAAGGAGTTGTTGCTATTGTCGGCACCAAGGAATATGTCGAAGTGGATGATATTCTTGCAATTGCAAAGGAACGGAACGAGCCGCCGTGTGTTTTGATCTTGGATGAAATAGAGGATCCCCACAACCTCGGAGCGTTGATACGAACAGCGGAATGTGCCGGTGTGCACGGAGTTGTTATTCCAAAACATCACGCTGCATCAGTCAACCAGACTGTGGCGAAAACTTCCGCGGGAGCAAGTGAACATCTCCCCGTAGCGAAAGTTACAAATATCGCGCAGACGCTCGAAACTCTGAAAGAACAGGGATTGTGGATTGTCGGAACAGACGAGACAGCCGAGAAAATGTATACACAGGTGGACTACGGAACCCCCGTCGCAATTGTGATTGGCAACGAGGGAAAAGGCGTCCGCCAGCTTGTGAAAGAGAAATGTGATTTTCTTGTGAAGATTCCGCTCTTCGGAAAGATTGAATCGTTAAATGCTTCCGTTGCCGGCGCTTTGGTGATGTACGAAATGGTGAGGAAAAGAAAGCAGTTGTAGGGATAACACCAAGTCGGGATGCCGGGATTTGAACCCGGGACCTCCTGCGCCCAAGGCAGGCGCGCTA
>CAZFXS010000013.1:0-63205 GCA_964523395.1 uncultured Chlorobiaceae bacterium
GGTAAGCCGGACTGGATTTTGAGTCCAGCGCGTCTGCCAGTTCCGCCACTTCAGCGTACAACGAGAAAGCCATAAAGGGTTAGAAAAATGATGGCATGTCTCAGAATTGTGCGCAACAATATACAAAATGCATTTCTGAAAAACAATGAATATACCTCAAGCTTCCATTGAATTCCGTAAATATTTTCTGTATCTTTTCACGGTATGAAGATGAATGAAATACAACTTGCACGCCTGATTGATCAGGCCCGTTCATTTGTTCAGGAGGAAAAATATCTTCACGCGATTCAGTTTTATCAAAAGCTCATTCTCAATGAACCTTCATTTCTTCTGTCATACCTGGAACTGGCGGGACTCTACGCCGATATGGGCAGGCATGCGGCGGCAATTCAATTATTGTCGGGAGCTGATTCTTCCATAGCAGGCAGTACCGAGATCATTTTCCTCCTTGGCACTCTTCACTCGCAAACGGAGCAGTACGACCGGGCGATTGCCTATTTTAACAGGCTTATTCACAGGAAGCTTCCGCAGGTACATTTTCAGCTTGGCGTGGCATATTTTTTCAAAAATAATCTTGTACAGGCGGAGGAGCAATTCCGTCAAACGCTGAAGTTGGATCCCCATTTCCCGAAAATCAATGAATCTTTAGGGGAGTTGCTCATCAAGCGGAAGGCATACACCGAAGCCGTTACCTTTCTTAAAAAGGGAATAGACGCCGATCCTTACAGTGCAGTGAACCATTTTCTTCTCGGCGTTGCCTACAGTTGCCTGTACAACTGGAAGAGCGCCTACAATGAATATGTGATTGCGGTTGATATGGACCCGCACGAACCGCAGCACTGGCAGTTATGCGGGGAAACACTTATTCAGCTAAAACGGTACGACGAAGCAGAACCATATCTCAGGAAAGCGCTGGAACTTTTTCCGCAATCCGTTGAAGCACTCGTAGCGTTGGGGAAAATCTTTTCTGTGAAAGGGGATTCAACCCGGTCGGGAGAGTTTCTGAAAAAAGCCCGATCTATCAATCCCGTAACGGCACGCGAAGGCGAATCCAGATGGAAAATACGCCAAAGCGTAAAGCGGACAGAACCATAATCATTTATTACCTCTATGTCTTGTATCACGCGCAGTATCCTGATAGTTCTTGCTTTAGTTAGTTTCTGTACGGCGAATGGATATTCTCAACGCTGGTTCGAATATGATGCCGCCGCTGAAGCTCAATTTACAGAGGCAGTCAAGCTGTACGAGCTCAATGAATTTTCAAAGGCGGCACAGCGTTTTGATATTCTCCGCCAATCTTCAAAGCCTCACCAACGACTGACCGCGGCATACATCATGGCCGCGAAAGCCCGGTTTGAACTTAAGGATTACAATTCTGTGCTTTTGCTGTTGACGGAATATCTGCAAAAATTTCCCAACAGCAGTTACCAGGCTGACGCCTACTACACGCTGTCGCTGACATCGTTTGTGCAGCGCCATTATGATGATGCAGCGCGTAAACTTCTGCGCGGCATGGAAACCGGCAAAGATTCAGTCATTATGACCAAGTCGGCAGAATTGTTTGAAATTGTTGCTGACCGGCATTTGAGTGTTGATGTCCTGAGAACGCTGTACGCTTCTATTCATACACCGACCGTCCGCGACCTGGTAAAACTCAAGCTGGCCGAGAAACTTTTTGCCGGCGGTGAACCGTCCCGTGCCAGGACAATACTGGAAGACACGGTTACACAGGGATATTTCAGCGCGTACACCGCGAGGATCTCTGCAATGCGGAAGAAAATAGGCGCGGCCACAGGTTATAAGATCGGGGCGTTGCTTCCTCTCATGAAGTCACTTGACAAGAATGCCGTCAAAACGCTTGCCGGTGAAGTTCTGGAAGGCATAACCTACGCGCTCGATGAGTATAAGGAACGCGCGGGCGCGTCTGCAGTAAGTATTACGCTTGATATCAGAGACACCGAGCGTGATTCTGCTCTTGCGGTGCAGGAGACACGGAACCTTGCCCGGTCACTTGAGACCATCGCAGTGATCGGTCCGCTCTTCAGCAATACAGCGATGCTCTGCGCACCTATCGCCAATGCCGCGAGGTTACCAATGATATCGCCGACAGCCACTTCAAACGGTATTGCCGATGTTGGGCCGTATATATTTCAGGCAAACCCGGATTTTATTGCGCGGGGAAAGGCTGTGGCACAGTTTGCCTCACGCCAGCTCGGAATATCGCGTGTTGCGGTGCTGTCGCCCAAAGAAGGCGTGGGGAAATATGTCGCGGACAGTTTTCTTGCTGAAGCAGTGCAGGCAGGACTTGATGTGATGGCGTACGAGACGTACAGTCCGGCCGATGAAAATTTCCGTGAGCAATTCATGAACATCCGCCGTTCCGTCATGAAAAAGATTCCTACAATTTCATTCGCGAAACGTTACTCTGAGGCGGAAATCTCCGGCATGATATCCGCAGGGGCAAGTGCGACGCTCATTGATTCCCTGCGATTGACCAAAGGATCTGTTTCGGCATCACAGCTCTTTGGCTCCCGCGGGAAAGAAATCGCCGACTCACTCGGTTTAATGGAGCTCCTTCCCGGAAACTACGCAGAGAATATCGATACGCCGATGACAAAAATCCAGGGAATTTTTATTCCCGTGAATATGGCAAGCGAAATCGGAGGGATTACATCCCAGCTTTCTTTTTACAATATTAGGGCACAGATTCTTGGCGGCAATGAGTGGTACGAACCGCCGCAGTTGCAGGCAGCCCGGCAACATGTGAACGGCGCGATGTTTATTTCGGATTCATATTTTACCACCGAGGACCCTGTATTCAAATTATTTGATGACGGATTTTTTCTGAAGTTCAAAAAACATCCGACAAAGTATACATTGTATGGATATGATACGATGACACTGCTTCTTGATCTTATTCAAAAAGGGGCCGTAACGCGTGAAGCCATTGCCGAGCAGCTTGCGCGTGTGACAGGCTTTCCCGGTTTGCACTCATCGATTAATCTTGCGTCGCGCAGAGTAAACTCTCATCTTCATGTGTTACGGTACGAAGATGGAAATGTCGTGCCGATCGGAGAAGTTTCAGTAGAACAATAATAACACCAAAGGGAGGAACATATGTCTCAACCACGGTCGTCCGTTAACGAACCGCCAACGTATCATTCAAAAATTACCCATTGGCCAAAAGCAGAACGTCCCCGGGAAAAATTACTTACTCACGGGGCATCCCTTCTCTCCGATTCGGAACTACTCGCGATACTCATCAGAACCGGTACCGGGAATATTACTGCAGTTGACCTTGCCAAGAAATTGCTCCAGGATTTCGGCTCCCTTCATCATCTTGCAGCGCGGACAGTTCAGGATCTGAAGCGGTACAGAGGCCTGGGAGAAGTGAAATCACTCTCGCTTGTCGCCGCATTTGAAGTCGGCAGGAGGTCCGCTGTTGCAGACACGTTAGACCAAACGCGGATTATATCTCCCACAGATATCGTAAAGCGATTCCAGCCACTGCTACGGGACATGAAACACGAAGTATTTAAGGTGTTGTTGCTCGACAGCGCGAATCACCTTATCAGGGATGTGACAGTCTCGACAGGTATCCTTAACAGTTCACTTGTCCATCCGCGGGAGGTGTTTTCAAAAGCCATCACCGAGCCTGCGGCAAGCATTATTCTTCTGCATAATCATCCCAGCGGAAATCCAGAACCGAGCGCGGAGGATATGCAGATTACCCGCCAGCTCGTGGAAGCCGGAAAAATTATCGGAATTCCTGTTCATGACCATGTTATCCTTACGTCAAGTTCGTACACGAGTTTTGCGGAACGGGGGATTTTGTGAGTATTCAGTGAAAGGAGAGTTAACGCGGTTACAGCGGGCTTGACAAATACTTTGATATTTCATATTATTGTTTCGTAACGTTACAGCTATTTTAGGGGTAAGACCAGCATAAGGAACATAAGGTTACTATTTTATCAGTATACAACATACGATCGTTTATTATCACGTGCCCTTTGTAGCTTTATGCGACAAGGGCATTTTTTCTTTACCAAAAGAAAGGAGAATACATCTGGCAGAACGAAAGTTAAAAGTTGAGGGAGTTGATATGCTCAGGTTACTGGGCTTGAATGACGCCAATCTGCAGGTGCTTGAAGATAAATTTGATGCGAATATTACCGTACGAGGGGATAATATTTCGCTTCGCGGTGATCAGACCGAAGTCGAACAACTCGAAAAAGTGTTTAAAGAATTGATCTATATCCTGAATAAAAACGGGAATATTTCACTCAATGACGTTGATACCGTTGTCGATCTGGTGAAAGTGAACGGCGAACCTGCGGTTCCTAAAACTCTTGCTTCACAGTTAGGTGAGGAGGAAATGGAAACGACGGTCCTGTTTACCCGCAACGGAATTATTAAAGCAAAAACCACGGGACAACGTGAATATATCCGCCAAATCAGAAAAAATGATATTGTGTTTGCCATTGGTCCTGCTGGAACAGGAAAAACGTACCTGGCAGTTGCAATGGCAGTTGCGGCGTTGAAGAACCGTGAGATCATGAAAATTATTCTTGCGCGGCCGGCAGTCGAGGCGGGTGAAAGTCTTGGTTTTCTCCCCGGTGACCTTAAAGATAAGGTTGATCCCTATTTGCGCCCGCTCTATGACGCGCTCGATGATATGATTGCACCCGATAAACTGAAAACATATATCGAGCGGAGAGTTATCGAGGTGGTTCCGCTGGCGTACATGCGCGGAAGAACCCTCAACAATGCTTATGTTATTCTTGACGAAGCGCAAAATGCTTCGGCAATGCAGATGAAAATGTTTCTGACAAGATTGGGTGCGAACTCAAAATCGATTATTACGGGTGATGTCACCCAAATCGATTTGCCGATGAAAACGGTTTCAGGCTTGGTTCAAATTCAGGATGTGCTGGGAAATATTGACGGCGTTCGATTCTGTTATTTCGACAGAAATGACGTTGTACGACACCGGCTCGTGAAAGATATCATTGATGCATACGATAAATTTCATTCAAGCGGCAAGTCTTCAACGAACGGAAACGGCGGAGCGAACGGAAGTCATTAAACGGCAGTCGGATTACCTTTTGATTCTTCCCAAAGCGCATCCATCTCTTCAAGGCTTGAGGAGTGGATATCTTTTCCCGTTTCTTTCAGTCTCTTTTCGATAAACCGGAATCGCGATGTGAATTTTTCGATTGTTCTGCGGAGAGCGTTTTCGGGGTTTGTCTGTATGAAACGGGAATAATTAACGATGGCGAAAAGCAGATCCCCGAGTTCAGATTCAATATGTTCGGCGGAATTTTGTCCGATCGCTTCGTGAAGCTCCTTTGTTTCCTCTTCCACTTTTTTCCACGCGTCATCCCGGTGCTTCCAGTCGAATCCCACTTTAGAGGCTTTTTCCTGCAACCGGTGGGCCCGCAAGAGGGCCGGCAGATGTTTTGGGACACCATCCATAAGCGATTCACGGCCTTCCTTCAATTTTAATTTCTCCCAGTTCTGCTTCACCTCGGCTGCATCCTTCACGGTGGTTGATCCAAAGATGTGTGGATGCCGGAATATCATTTTCTCTTTTATCCCATCAATGACCTGATCAAGGGTAAATTCCTTTCGTTCTTCAGCAATATTTGCATGAAAGACCACATGAAGCAACAGGTCGCCGAGCTCTTTTCTGAGTTCATCCCATTGCCCGTGATCAATGGTTTCCACAACCTCATATGCTTCTTCAATCAGACTATGCCGGATGGAAGCATGGGTCTGTTCTTTATCCCACGGGCACTCTTTTCTCAGTCGTTTAGTAATTGTTACAAAGTCGGTAAACTTTTCACCTGTCATAGCATCATTTCCTTTCATGAATTGAAAACGTAGAGAAATCTTCTCTGAGAAGCAAGGTAAAAACTTCATTGGAAATCAGAATGAAATTGGCTATATTGGCACGCAATTAAAATCATTTCTGAATTGTTATTTCTGCGGAATTAATAATGTCGCATTTATCCAAGATAATTATTTTTATTGTCGGCCTTGGATCCTTTTTCTATTTTATTTCTCTTACCCCAAGAGCGGCGGATGTCCTTTATGTTAACGGCATCGTTCATACTCTTGATAAGAATAATCACACTGCAGAAGCGGTTGCAGTTCGCGGAAAATATATCGTTGGTGTTGGTTCATCTCAGGATTTACAAAAACACTACAGGTCCAAACAGGTAATTGACTTACAGGGTGAGACCGTAATGCCCGGTTTTGTGGATGCCCATGTTCACATGCACGGCTATGGAAAACTGATGCAGTCGATACTTCTGTATGGGATAACTTCTCCCGCTGAAATAATCCAGCTTGTAAAAGAGCGGGTAAACACCACAAATAAGGGTGAGTATATCATCGGACGGGGGTGGGATCAGAATTTGTGGGCCGTAAAAGAATTTCCCAATGCAAAACTATTGGATAATGTGTCAGGTGAACATCCCGTTGTTCTTATCCGGGTGGATGGCCATGCCTGCTGGACCAATAGCGTAGCGATGAAACGTGCGGGAATTACCAAAGAAACAAAGGATCCGCCCGGCGGCAAAATAATCAGAGACGCAGCGGGAAATCCGACAGGAGTGTTCCTTGACGATGCAAGGGATCTGGTAGAATCTGTCATTCCACCGCAATCGTTTGACCAGGTAAAGGCAAATATTCTTACCGCCATTGATGAATGCGCAAAACTCGGAATTACTGAAGTTCATGATACAGGAATAAATGAGCAGGAGATTGCCGTATATGAGTATCTTGCTAAAGAAAAATTACTCCCCATCCGAGTGTATGCGTCAATTAGTCTGCCCGATAAAGCATGGAATACATGGAAGGAAAGAAAGCCTTTAATCGCGACCGGTGATGAAATGCTGACGATCCGTTCAGTGAAAGTGTATGTCGATGGCGCGCTTGGCTCGCGTGGCGCCGCACTCCTGGAGGAATATAAAGACGATCCCGGAAATAAAGGAATACTTATTACCCCGGAAGAAAAACTTGTTGAAGGTATAAGAGATGCAGTCCGGTCCGGCTATCAACCGCTTGTTCATGCTATCGGAGATCGAGGTAACCGTTTAGCGCTGGACGCGTTCGAGAAAGTTTCCGACGAATTGCAGCGAGATGATTTCCGCGGACGCATAGAACATGCGCAGGTTATTAATAAGAACGATATTCCCCGGTTTAATCAATTGCATATTTTGCCAAGTATGCAGCCGGTGCACGCGACGTCGGATATGTACTGGGCAGAAGCAAGGGTTGGCAAGAGTACGATTAAAGGCGCGTATGCCTGGAAGTCGTTAATCTCAAATGGCTCAATTATCCCCGGGGGTTCGGATGCGCCAAACGACGCGCTGAATCCGCTCTGGGGTTTTTATGCCGCATCTACCCGCAGTGACAGGAACGGATATCCGCAAGAGGGATGGTATCGAGAGGAAAAAATGACACGTGAGGAAGCCGCGAGATGTTTTACCGAGTGGGCCGCGTACGGTGCTTTTGAAGAACATTACAAAGGTACTATTGAAGCCGGTAAGTGGGCTGATTTTACAATCTTGTCAAAAGATATAATGGAAATTCCGGCTCAGGAAATTCTCTCGACGGATGTTATAATGACGATAGTGAATGGCAAGGTTATTTACAAAAAACAGTAATTGGTCAATTGTAATTAGTCATTATTTAAAAATTGAACATGTTTAAGCGCCGCTTATTTACCCCCGGACCAACTCTTGTACCTGAAAAGGTCATGCTCAGAATGGCTGAGCCGATGATACATCATCGCAACCCGGAATTCAACGAAATTGCCACCCGTGTTAACAGGAACCTTCAGTACCTTTTCCAGACAACGCAACCCGTTATTACATTGACGTGTTCAGGAACAGGCGGTGTGGAAGCAACTTTTGTGAGTTTATTCTCGCCCGGCGATACTATTATTTCCGTCAACGGCGGAAAGTTCGGTGAACGATGGGTGAAAATGCCCCGGGCGTATGGCATTAATGTCATTGAAATTAAAGTGGACTGGGGAACTTCGCCAACTCCCGATCAACTACGGACTGCATTGAAAGAAACCCCCAATGTAAAAGCAGTGTATCTGACACACAGCGAAACTTCCACCGGTGCCGCAACCGACGTGAAGGCGATTTCACAAGTCATTCATGAAACATCGCAGGCGTTAGTGTGTGTTGACGGAATTACGGCAATCGGCGCGCATGAATTCAGGTTTGATGAGTGGGGGATTGATGTCTGCGTCACCGGTTCACAAAAGGGTTTGATGATTCCCCCGGGGCTTGCATTCGTTGCGTTGAGCAAGCGGGCAATCGCGATGATGGAAACATCAACCATTCCGAAATTTTATTTTGATCTGCGTAAAGCGCTGAAATCCTATGATAAAAATGATACTCCGTGGACGCCGGCGGCATCATTGATGATTGGTGTTGATGCTGCGCTGGAGATGATTCGGGAGGAGGGGATCGAGAATATCTGGCGCCGGCATCAGCGGATGGCAAATGCTGTGCGTGCCGGTGTTCAGGCTCTCGGTCTGAAGCTGTTTTCAAATGTTGCTTCGTTCGCAGTTACCCCCGTTTGGGTTCCTGATGGAGTTGACTGGAAAGTGTTTAACAAGACTCTCAAAAACACCTACGGAATAACAGTGGCGGGCGGACAGGATGAATTTTCGGGGAAGATTTTCCGTATCTCTCATCTCGGATATTATGATGAGCTTGATATGGTTACCGTCATCGCGGCAATTGAACGGACGCTCCACGATTGCGGGTGGAAGTTTGAACAAGGCGCCGGAGTAAAAGCTGTTCAACGGTCTTTACAACAGTGATTATAACAATTGACTTCAAATTTCATGTCCATACTTATTACAGACCCCGTAGACAAGCAGTGCGTGGAAATTTTTAAGAGCGAGGGGTTCGATGTCAATTTTTCTCCCGGCCTTCCCATTCCTGAAATAGAAAAAGTTATCGGGAACGCGACTGCACTTATTGTGCGCAGCCAGACACAGGTGACCGCAAAATTGCTTGACTCTGCGAAACAATTAAAAGTGATCGGGAGGGCAGGGGCCGGTGTGGACAATATTGATGTTGAAGCTGCGTCACGGCGCGGCATTATCGTTATGAATACACCCGGCGGCAATACTATCTCCACCGCTGAACATACTATCTCCATGCTGTTGTCGCTTGCCCGTAATATTCCGCAGGCAAATAAAAGTCTGCAGGACGGCAAATGGGACCGGAAAACATTTGTTGGCACGGAGCTGTTTCAAAAGACAATTGGTGTTGTCGGACTTGGAAAAGTCGGAGCAGAGGTTGCCAAACGATGCCTTGCTTTTGAGATGAATGTTGTCGCGTTTGATCCTGTGCTTTCACTGGACGCGGCTTCAAAGATGGGTGTCCAGCTTGTGGATTTAAATGAGTTATTCCACCGGTCCGATTTTATCACCATTCATTCTCCGCTCACGTCCGACACGAAAAATCTTATTGACACTGAATCATTACGAAAGTGCAAACGCGGTGTACGTATTATCAATTGCGCCCGTGGAGGTATTGTCAATGAGGAAGCGCTCTTTTCAGCGTTGGAAAGCGGAATTGTCGCCGGAGCGGCGCTTGATGTCTTTGAAAAAGAACCTCCGGGAGCAAATAAACTCATCCTTCATCCGAGAGTTGTGTGTACACCACATCTTGGCGCGTCCACCGAAGAGGCGCAGGAAAAAGTAGCCCTCCAGATTGCACATCAGGTGACTGATTACCTGAACGGCAGAGGTATCTCGGGTTCGGTTAATGCTGATATCCTTCAAACGGCAATGAAGAAAGAGCTCCGGCCGTATCTTGACCTTGCAGAGAAAATCGGAAAGCTTCTCGGGCAAGTAAAAGAGGGGACATTAAAATCCATTCAGGTTACAGGAAAAGGTCCGCTCTTAGGGGATTCTCTTCAAGCGTTGAGTTCATTTGTTGTAAAAGGCATGTTTGAAAAAATGTTGTATGAGCCGGTCAACGTTTTAAATGCCACGCTGGTTGCGCGTGAGCGGGGAATTAATGTCCAGTTGAATCAGGCGAATGAAGACGAACGATATTCCAATGTTATTACCGTCCGGTATCAAACTGATAAAGAACAACGCTCCTGTTCAGGAACGGTGTTTGGCGCTGATGACCTCCGCATCGTGGAGTTCGATGGTTTTCATTTCGAAATACCACCGGAGGGAAACCTCCTGATATATTATAATATCGATCGTCCGGGAATGCTCGCAAAGGTAAGTACGATTCTTGCGGACGGGAGGGTGAATATAGCCGGGCTTTCGCTCGGCAGGATAGGTTTAGGAGAAAAAGCTCTTACAATAGTAGCTACTGATACGCTCGTATCAGAAGATATTTTGAGGAAAATCGCATTAATTGAGGGAGTTTCAACTGTCCGTTTTACAACCCTTTAAGGACTCGTTCTTATACTGAAGCTGCAAAAACAGGGGATATTTTTAGGTTTTAACTTGACAAGGGTATTTTGATTCACTATATTCTCGTAGAATATCTCTGAAACTTTATTCCCTTAAAGTTAAAAGTGAGGTTACCATAAATCTTTTTACTGCCTTCCTACAATGATTTCAACCTTCTCATACGGTGTATTACGTGAAAAAAATCGTATGGGAATCTATTGCTTACACACTACTGCTTTCCAATATTTTTTTGCGTCATACTCTCAATTATTCCTGAAAGGACGTAATTATGCGTAGTCTACTGTTGTTATTATTTATTTTCTTGCTCTTGCCCGGCATCATCTTCGCGCAAGGTACGACAGGAAAGATTAAAGGTATTGTTACTGATAAAGAATCAAAAGAGCCGTTGATTGGTGCAACCGTCAGTATTGTCGGTACTTCCTACGGCGCGGCAACAGACATTCAGGGAAATTATGTTATCCTGAACGTTCCTCCCGGAACATATACAGTGACGGCAAGTTACGTTGGATACCAGACAATTTCAGTCAGCAATATCATTGTCAACGCGAACCTGACAACAGAGCGGGATTTTCCATTGACGGCGACTGATATAGAACTTCAACCGATGGAAATTGTTGCTGAACGGCCTTTAGTTAATAAGAACGCGACAAACGCGGTCCGTATTACGAATGCGGAAGATATGAAGGCACTGGCAGCACGCGGTGTAAATAATATAATCGCGCTTTCTCCGGGTGTTGTCCTTCAGGATAATACGGTCTTTATCCGAGGAGGTCGCCAGGATGAAGTCGGCTATTATCTCGAAGGCATTCCGATTGCGGATGCGATGATAGGAGGCAGAGCAGTTACGTTAGTGCAAGAAGCAATTGAAGAAATTCAAGTCCAGGCTGGTGGCTACAATGCCGAATTCGGTGGAGCGAACTCCGGCATAATCCAACATCAATTGAAAACCGGCACCGCTGATTTCAAAGCTAGCTTTCAATATATCACCGATAACATTGGATTCAAAAGCAGCAAAGATTTTTTTGATGGAAAAACTTCGTTGGGCTCCCATCTTTATGGGTATAATGAATTGACAGCCACATTAAGTGGTCCGATTTTAGATGAAAGATTCAAGTTTTTCGGATTGTTTAATTACAATTTTCAACGTGATCGAAACCCACAACCATACCCCGGAATTAACCTTGGAATGATAACTGACCCATCTAGAACTGAAAATAATTATATCGATCTAAAATATCCTGCCGGCGCTGTGTATGGGAATTCTTCACAGCAAAACACCTATACGGCGACACTTACGGCTGATATAAAACCAATGACTATCCGTTTCTCCGGATCGTATACAAAAACAACAAGGTTCAGTCCGTTTAGTGGTGCGAGAATTACCGGTAATCTTGCGAATATGCTGAATACTTCTCGCATTGAAAAAATTGATCTTGGTGATGGGTCGTTTAGTGCAAAAGTAACTCACTTACTTAATCCCACAACATATTATGACCTTTCCATAGGTTATTTTCGTCAAACTTCTAATACGTATGATCCTCTTCTTGAAGATGATTTTATGCATTATGGTGATAGTGTTTCAAATGCAGCAGTTGGGATTACAAATTTTTCAGGCCGTTACTCCCGTCCCCAAAGATATGATGTTTTTACATTTTCATTCAATGGACCAGGGGATCCTAATGCGGATTATATTAAGTTTAAGAGAGAAAATATCTCTTTGTCCGGCGGTATTTCCACCCAGCTTGGCGACCAACATTCTATTAAGATCGGAGGAGAATACCTTCGATATACAATGAGAAATTATAGCATCGGTAATGAAGGTGTTTTTGCAATAGCAGGTTTAATGTGGTTTAATGACCAATTGGTTGACGGTGATCCACAGAAACTTACACGTGAGCAAATCATGATCAACCGCGGCGTTAATAATTTTGGTTATGATGTATTCGGCAATGAGACCGATGCAGATGGAATAAATGCCCCGAAGCATCCTATTTTTGCTGCCGGCTATATCCAGGATAAGATTGAGTTCAAAGATTTAGTTGTTAATATTGGTCTGCGGTTCGATTACATCAATACCGACAGTAGAGCATTTATTGACCCAACCTTTCCCGACTATACCATCAAGAAGTCAACTGGTGAGATATACGTCGATAAAGTAGGACCTGTCGATTCAGGTTTGGTCGATGTACCTTCGTTTAAATCGGTGAGCCCGCGTATCGGTATGTCATTTCCCGTAACTGACAGAACAGTATTCCACACACAGTTCGGAAAATTCGTTCAGCAGTCGCGCCTAAGAGATATCTATCAGGGTTATTACGCAACAGGTTCAAATATTCGAGGCGGGTTCTTCATTCCCGCACCCGTAGGATTTGATGTCCGTCCGACACGCACAACACAGTATGAAATCGGATTTACGCAACAGATCAGTGATTTTGCTTCATTCGATATTACAGGATATTACAAAGATATCCAGGATCAAATTGTCTATGATCAGCAGAATACCCGCGCCGGATCACAGTATGGTGCGTATTCCATTCTTAAGAACGGCGACTTTGCAACTACAAAGGGTGTCGAACTGACAGTAAACATGCGTCGTACAAAGAGAGTGCAAATGAATGCCTCGCTTTCCTTTAACGATGCTCAAGGTACCGGATCGTTCCCGAATTCCAACCGTGGAGTTGTAGCGGCCCCAATTGATGGAGTAACTATTTTCAAGCCGCAGTATGTCACGCCTCTGGAATTTAATAATGCGGTACGTGGAAATTTCAATGTCGACTATCACTTTGGGGTGAATGACGGACCGCCGGCATTGCAGCAATTTGGTGCATCGATGCTCTTCAAATTTAACAGTGGACATCCGTTTACCACAGGTAAGGGCGGCGACAATCTTGAAGGAGATGCCCGTGACCGTCAACCGCTTGAGCCGTTAAATAGTTCGACAACGCCATGGCAGTTCCAGGTTGACCTCCGGATAGATAAATCATTTACAATCTTTGACAAACTCAAAGCCAACGTTTACCTGAATATAATTAATTTGTTTGATACGAAGAACGTTGAAAACGTATTTTTAAGGACCGGAACTGTTGATGATGACGGATACCTCAGTGATCCAGCTCTTGGCGGACAGCTAATCGAAACATTTGGACAAGCTTACGCAGATATGTATAAGGCGATTAACATAGATTACTATGAACAGTATCAGAACTCGCCCGGATTAAATACTGTACCGTTCTTTTATGGTCCACCACGCCAGGTTCGGTTTGGCATACGATTGGACTACTAATAATCAGATGACAAAATTCCTTACTACAATCAGGAGTCTACATATCATGAAAATAAAAATAATGTCCATCGTTGCTCTTCTATTGATTGCCGGAATGGTTGTGGTACAAGCTTCGGCAGCTGATAAGCCTCAATTGAAGAACAAAAATCCCAAAAAAATAAGTGGTGCTCCCGTCCGTACATATCTTAATATTAATAATGTGTCGACTGTTTTTAAGAATGACGGTATTTCCGACATCGATGCGCAGGAGTCAAATTCCGGGTTTGTGTTTCCGAAAGGAAGCCGCAAAACCGCAGTATTCCAATCCGGCTTTCTTTGGGGCGGAATAGTGCGCGGTGATACCGCACAGCCACTTCGTGTTGGCGGTTCAGCGTACAGAACAGGATTACAACCCGGGAAAATTTTATCGGATGGATCCCCCGAAGATCCTGAATTGGCAAAAAATAGAATTTACAGAGTTCGGGCGGACGTAAGTCCCTATGAAGACTTAAAGGATAAGGTTTCCGATAATTTCTCGACCGAAGTAAGCGAAGAAGGCGGCAGTGCAGCAAGCGTTCGTGCACAATATGAAACAGACTGGGATGAATGGCCTGCTACTGACGGGGCCCCATATACTGATGTTAACGAAAATGGGATTTATGAACCGTCCATCGATAAACCAGGGTTCCCTGGCGCAGATCAGACAATCTGGTACGTTTGTAACGATTTGAATTCGGGATTAACTACGAATTTATATGGCTCAAATCCAATGGGAATTGAATTGCAGGTTACCGCGTGGGCCTATAATCAATCAGGTGCGCTCGGAAACATGCTTTTCAGAAAATATCTCATGATCAACAAGGGTAATAATATCATTGACAGTATGTACGTTTCCCAATGGTCTGATCCAGATCTTGGAAATGCTACAGACGATTATGCCGGATGCGATACTGTAGACAATGCGAGCTTGGGATATGTGTATAACGCTAACTCCACAGATGCAACATACACTCCCTTGCCGCCTCCCGCAGTCGGTTTTGACTTTTTCCAAGGTCCAATTGTTTCCTCTCCCGGAAAGACCGCGATTTTCAAAGGACAAATAGTTCCTGACAAAGAAAACCTCCCTATGACTGCTTTCTATTACTTCGCAAGAGGAGATGCTACGGTGACGGACCCAACACAGGGTTCATATGAAGGGACAGAACAATTTTACAACTTCTTCAGAGGGCGCGTTGGGCGCACAGGTGACATTTTTACCGACCCTGATGGAAATCAAACTACCTATACTCTTGCTGGTGACCCGGTGCGAAGAACAGGTTGGCTTGACGGGGATTTACTTCCAGCCGGCGATCGTCGTATCGGCCTCGCATCGGGGCCGTTTACCATGGCGGTCGGTGATACTCAGGAAGTGGTCGTTGCAGAACTGGCGGCCGGCGCGCTTACCGGAGTTGACCGTATCACGGCAATTACACTGCTGAAGTACTATGATAAGCAGGCACAGCTCGCGTACGATCAATTCTTTAATATTATTCCGCCGCCTCCTGCGCCAGTGGTTAGCACGGTAGAAGGCGACAGAAGTGTCGCACTGAGCTGGGGTGATGATCTGAACGCTGTTCAGAATACTGAATCATACAATACCGGCGGGTACACATTCCAGGGATATAACGTATACCAATTGCCATCAGCAACCGCAACCAGGGATGTTGCTAAACGCGTTGCTACATTTGATCTTGCCGATGATATCACCACAATCACCGACACAGATTTTGACGCAGTCGCGGGCGGATTTGTTACCAAGCCGGTGCAGTTTGGTGAAGATCAGGGCATCAGACGGTTTGTCAATATTACTCAGGATGCGTTCAAAGGCACACCGTTGATTAACGGCATTAAATATTATTTTGCCGTTACTGCGTACGGATTTAATCCCGCCGACGGTTTATTTGAACAAGGAAAACCGCGTGTCAAAGAAAATACTATCCGGATAATTACAGTTGTCCCTCATTCTACGAACCCGGGAATTGAATACCCATCCGGCGTTTTTGGAGACTACGTACAGAGCACGCACTCATCAGGAACTTCTGATGGAAATGTTGAACCGATTATTATCGATCCGAACAAACTTACCGGATTGTCATATAAAGTTTGGTTTGACACTTTGGGTGGTGAAATTGTATGGAATATGTCGAGAACAAATGCCGACGGGACCATCGACACATTGTTGCACAACCAAACCAACCAGACAGGCGCACAGGAGAGCCCGATTATCGATGGAATGCAAATTAGAGTGCTGGGCCCTGCGTTGCAGTTCAAGAACTTTGAAGTAGTTGCAAACGCCTCTGGTCCACTCGTACCTTCAGAAGGAGGTGCAGCGGATTTTGGCGGGTTCCCCTCACTACGACCCACTACCGCGCAACAAGTTTCCGGTCAACGGTGGCTATTCCATACCGGCGACAACGGCACGCGTGGTGACTATGCCTCATTCCTGGCTCGTACCACAAGAGACGGCTCACTCTGGCCAGAAATAATTCCGTATGATTTTGAAATGCGCTTTACTGCTTCCGGCGCAAATGGCTCGAATTTCGATGACGGATCGCGGTTCTCTGTTCCATTTGAGATATGGAACATTGGAAGTAACACTCCGACTGATGCTTCTGATGATTACCAGATGATACCGTATGTGTTAGATATCGATGGAGATGGCACATATAATCTGTCAAGTTATGGGCCTGATGATCACACGGTTTCCGGTGGTGATAATGACCCTTATACAGACTGGGTCTATTGGATGAGACCTCAAGATGCGTCTCCTGGAAGAGCGGGTTATTTGGCAGCCGAGGCAGAGCTTATTGCGGGAACTTATACCGGTGCCAGGGAAACGGAAGTGATGGCACGGACGGTGCTTGTCGCATGGAATGGCGGCTCTGCTCCTCCGTTCGATAACCCGATGCCTGAAGCCGGGACAATTTTCCGGCTGACAAGCACCAAGCCTAACACACTTGCGGATACATTCATGTTTGTCGCCCCGAAAGCTAATTTCAATCTTGCGCAAGCGAAAGAAGATATCAAGAAAATTAATGTGTTCCCGAACCCGTACTATGGCGTGAATACGGAAGAGCTGAATAAATACCAGCGGTTTGTCACATTCACACATCTTCCGGAAAAGGCCACAATCCGCATCTTTAATCTGGCGGGCGTATTGATTAAGACAATTGAGAAAACGTCGGCCGGACAATTCCAGCGATGGGACCTGGCGAATAATTCCGGGTTACCGGTTGCCAGCGGCCTTTATATCGCCTACATCGATATGCCCGGCATCGGTGAAACAAAGATCATTAAGCTCTCGATTATTCAAGAGCAACAAATCCTTGACAGATTCTGAGGAGACACTGCCATGAATAACAGAGATCAAAAAGAACTTTCGATTGTGACCCTTACTTTTAAGGAGCAGATTATGAACAAAATTCTGTGCAGTATTCTCGCTGTCATATTGTTGCTGACAGCACCCGAAACGCTGTTTGCCGGCGCAGGCAACCGGACCGGAACCGGGGGAGCCGCTCAATTAAATATACCTATCGGCGCCAGAGATTTGGCGCTGGGAGGATCGACCGTCGCAACATCATCAGGGATTGAAGCCTTGTTCTGGAATCCCGCCGGTGTCGCAAAAAGCAGTCGGTCGGCAAACCTTATGTTCTCTCACATGTCGTATATCGCTGATATCGGCGTTGAATACGGCGCTGTGTCGGGAAATTTCGAAGGGTTGGGAACATTTGCTTTAAGTGTGAAGTCACTTTCCATCGGGGAGATTCTCGTTACCACCACTAATAACCCTGATGGGACAGGTGAAACCTACAGTCCTCAATTCTTTACGGCTGGCCTGACCTATTCACGCATACTCAGTGACCGTATTTCGGTTGGATTAACCGCAAACCTTATCACCGAACGCATCAGCGATGTCAGCGCCTCAGGCGTGGCATTTAATGTCGGCATTATTTATGACAATCTTGCCGATTTCTCAGGCCTGAGTCTTGGTGTCGTTGTCAAAAACATTGGTCCGCAAATGCGGTATGACGGTTCAGGCTTGTATCAGCTTGCGGATGTCCAGGACCAGAACAGGCCTCCTCAGTACTATAAAATTGAGGCTGCTTCGTTTGAGCTTCCGTCATCAATAGAATTAGGGCTTGGATATAAGTCCGCGATGGGGTCGGAGGGTAATCTCCTCCTCTCTACGTCATATCAGAGCAATAATTTTTCTGATGATGAATACAGGCTTGGCGCCGAATATTCATATGATAATACATTCTTCATCCGCGGCGGATGGGCATTTGCCCCAACGGTACCGGATGATTCCAAATACATTTTCGGTCCGTCAGTGGGCGCCGGCATCCAGACAAATCTCGGCGATGCCGATTTCGGCATTGACTACGCGTTCCGGGATACGGAGTTTTTCACTGGTAATCACACAATCGCGATCCGATTGGGGTTCTAAATCAAAAAACATATTCTGTTCATTATCGCCGCCCTGTTAACGGGCGGCGATATGCTTTTTGCAGCCTGGCACCGGGAGGATTCTTCAGGTATTCATTTCAAACACGCAGTCGCGTTATCTGTTGATCCCTTAAATAATATGTATGTTCTCGATGCCGGCGCAAGTGAAATTATAAAATTTTCACGTACCGGTCAGGGAATCAAACGCATCGGGGGATACGGATGGAACAGCGGGACGTTTGATCAGCCAAGGGATATCATCTCTCCTAACGGACTTGATGTCTACGTCGCGGATTATGGCAATCACCGTATTCTTCATTTTGACAGGGAACTGAATCTTCAGTCGGATTTCTTTTTGTCTTCAGTTGATGATCAAACGGAAGATTCATTTGGATTTCCCAAAAGCATTGCCTACTCGAGGTTTGGTATTCTTTATATACTTGACGGTGATAATAACAGAATTATCAAATTGAACAAAGACGGAAGGATCGAAAAAACATTCGGGACACTCCACGCGGGCAAAGGGTCTCTGGTTGCGCCAACGGTCCTGCGGATGTCCGCCGATGATAAAATCTATGTTCTTGATGGCAAGAGTATAGTGGTCTTTGATCTTTTTGGAAATTATGTCCGGACAATATCGGGTGAGATGGTGGATGGCATAACGGCATTTGCGGTTCACGACAAAAATCTGTATGTTCTTGATAGCTGTTCGGTGGTAATGTTTGATGGGGGAGGCAGTCCGAAATCTGTGGCCGATAGCGTGATACAATCCAGTGTTGTCGATTGCAATTCAGTTGTGGATTTCAGGATTCAAAACGGCTTGATGTACTTCCTGACGCGTCATTCGGTGTATATCCAACCGCTTCCCGAAGGATTCAAGTAACAGGCATCCTTTTCCGCGATTCTCACAGAAAAAGAGTATAACATCATTTTTTATCTATGCATTATTTTCATACAGGAGGTACACTATGGCAGGAAAAAGTTTAAACAAAGTTCAGCTCATCGGTAATCTGGGAAAAGATCCCGAGCTGAGTTATACATCATCGGGCGTAGCTGTTGCCAAATTTTCCATCGCGACGGGTGAACGGTGGAAAGACCAGGAGGGCAACATGCAGGAACGCACCGAGTGGCACAATATTGTCGCGTGGCGCAAGCTTGCCGAAATCTGCGGCCAGTATCTGAAAAAAGGAAGCAAAGTCTATCTCGAAGGCAAACTCCAGACCCGCTCCTGGGATGATAAAAATACCGGCGTGAAACGCTACACGACGGAAATTGTCGCCGATGACCTTATCATGCTTGACGGTAAAGGCACAGGAGGAGGGGGAGGAATGAGCAATGAGATGGCCCCCGCTTCCGAAGAATCGGTGATGCCGGAGAAAGACGATCTTCCGTTTTAATTTTGTGGGTACGGTCCTAATTTGGCATTAAAGATCCTTCGCCTCCGCTCAGGATCATCGTAATCTCTGCAAAAGTGAAGCATGATTTTCAAATAAGGACACTACCATTTTGTGTTGTATGTTGCTTTACAATTTCTTTTGCAGTATCTTCACCTGAGTTCTTTTCCATACATGATGTTGATGAAGGCGTTAGCCTTCAAGGGAATTCCGTGATTCCGTTTTTGCCGGAAAAGCCGGAAGCTGCCCCGCAACTGTAATTCGATTGTTTCTGTTGTCCGGAAACCGGATTGACTTAAGCGTCACTGCAGACGTGTAATCGTCTGCGGGAAGACTGTCAATCCGCGATAAGCCAGGAGACCGATTGACATCATGACCTTATACATCCTTCGCGGGAAGGAAAAGGTGCGGTCAGACGGCATTGTTCCATTCTACCCCCTCTTTTCTTCTTCGAAGAGATGGGGTTTTTCTTTTAATAAAATGAAACGATTCCGGCTTAGAAATATCATCATTGGAGTTGTATTGTATGCCATTCCTTGTACTGTGTTGAGTCTTGGGAACGGCGGCGGAGACAGTGTTAAAACATTTCAAATGAAAGAAATGGTCATTACTTCGACCCGCACGGCGCTGAAGATGGACCGTGTGCCGTCACGGACAGAGCTGATTTCACGGCAGGGAATTGATGAATCTGACGGCGCCACGCTTGGGACTCTTCTTACTGCCGTACCCGGAGTCGTTGTGCGTGATTACGGAAGCGGCGGAGCGGTGCAAACATTGTCGATGCGCGGCATGAGCGCCGAGCATTCGCTTCTGCTGGTTGATGGCATGCCGGTCAATAATATTCAGACAGGTCTTACCGATATTCGTCTTCTTCCTGTTGACATGATGGAGTCCATTGAAATTGTGAGAGGCGGGCTTTCATCACTCTACGGCACAAGCGCGATTGGAGGCATCGTCAATGTACGGACAGTCAGCCCGAAAGACGGAAATTTTGTCTCATTGAAAAATTCAATAGGATCGTTTGGCGCGAGCGGGATGTCAGTTTCAGTGCATCATTCATTCAACAGCTTGCAGCTAAATACAGGTATCCGTTCGGAACGGGAAGCTGGAAATTATCCCGTGCAATTACTTCAGCAGGGAACGCTACAAAGCGGTACAAGGAAGAACACCGATTATACTCATAAGAGCGCGAATATGTCTGTTACGTGGGATGGAAATGAATTTCAGCGCGGACATGCGCTTTTGAGCGTCACGACCCTCGATCGCGGCACGCCCGGGCCGTTGCTGACGCTTGAAAATCAGGGTGGGGGAAGGCAAACCGATGATGTTTTCTTCGGGGGCGGCTCGTTTACCTCACCCCTTTCTGAAGAAACGGAGATATCGGTGTCGGGAAGCGTTCAGCGAAGCAACGAACGCTATGCGGATGAAACGGGAATTTTCAGGGGAAATAATTACTACAGGAACACATCGCTGACTGTTTCCCCATCCGTGCGGATGAAGGTGTCTCAATATCTTAAGCTTCTTTCAGGGCTTGATGCCGATTACGCGTCCGCGGAAGGAAACGCGCTTCCCGGATTTCAAACCCGCCCGCATGCCGGATGGTTTCTTGGCGGAGAGATTGAAAGCGATACAATGCATCCGGCAGGCATTGCAGTATCCCTGTATCCTTCATTGCGTCTCGACGGTTACCGCGCATTGCGTCCTGTCTGGAGTCCGCAAATAGGCCTGAATGCCTCATCAACCGTTGGCGCGCTTGATATTATTCTGCATTCTACATTCGGCAACAGTTTCCGCGTCCCCACCTTCAACGAACTCTATTACTCAGGGGCGGGCGGCTTTGGAAATCCCCAACTCCGGCGTGAACAATCTGTTCATGGGGATGTAGGAATGACGTTGCAGACAGCAATAGCGGGTCCGGCAGAGATTGATGCAACTTATTATTCCATCACCACCAACGACAGGATATTGTGGCTTCCCGCATCATCTCCGTTTATCTGGTCGCCGGTCAATATCGCCCGGACACGATCTTCGGGATTTGAAGTTGAGGGAAAATGGACGCATCACTCGGATTTCGTTTCCCTTCAGGCAAACTACGTGTATATCGACGCGAAGAATATCTCCGGTACTTCCCGGTCAAATCCGGTCTATGGCAATCAGCTTTTGTATGTGCCGCTGGAAACCGCAAACGTTTCAGTGCAATTTCGCATCCCTGTGGATCATGATATTATCCGTAACATTATGTTGCGGATTGCCGATAATTATATGGGGGAGCGGTTCACGGTTGAAGATAATTCCGAGAAGCTTCCATCGTACCATTTGCTCAACGGAAATATCGGCATCGACATGATGTTCTTTGATGTACGGACTTCACTCAGGTATGGGCTTAACAACATGACTGACGAGGCGTACGAAATCATTCCCCGTTATCCGATGCCGCCAAGAAACAGTATGTTGTCGCTGTCATTACAAAAGAATTATTGAAAGGAAGTAGAGAGATATGAACCGATTCAGTGTAATTATCGCTTTGTTGTTAACTGTAATTGCCTCCGGCTGCCGTAAAAGCAATACCATTGTCGGTCCGCCGCCGCCGTCCTCAACCGTAGGTGTCTACGTTGTTAACGAGGGAGGTTTCTCCGGCGGAGGTGCGCTTGCGTATTATGATGCCGATCTCGACAGTATGTTTCAGAGTGTAGCAGGCCCGGCACAAAGCTGGGTGTTTCCTAATGATATGAAGATCGTGGGAAGCAGAGGTTATGTAACCGTCAATGGGTCGGACCGCATCGATATTATCAATGTGGACGATCATGCAGTTACCGGTTCAATTATTTTTCCGCAGTTCACCGGGCCCGGTTACCTTGCCGTGAACGGTTCAGCCATGTACGTAGCGAATTACAACGGTTCTGTGTCTGTTATCGACCTCTCGCATGATTCAGTCGTGACGACAATCCCTTCCGTGGTAGGTTTTCCGGGGGGGATCGCCTTCGTGAACGGGAGGGTATTCGTTTCAGATATGGGGCTATTTCCGGCGGCAGGAACGCTTGTGAAGGTGGTAGATCCGTCGTCGGGAGCAGTAGTCGACTCTGTCACTGTTCAGAATACTCCGGGCGGCATGACAGTTGCCAATGGTAGAGTGTTTGTTGCTTGCGTGGGAACAGGCAAAGTCTACCGGATTCATCCCACCTCACTTGCAGTAGAGGATTCGGTCCAGCTTCCCGCTGTGAGCGGTGATATCGTTTCCAGCGGAGATACTCTCTTTGTCCTTGGTTTTAGCAGTATTGCCAAACTTTATGGTAATCCGCTAACTATCAGTGATACAACGCTGATAGACATGGTTGGCGGAATGTATTTCTATTCTCTTTCTGTCGATGAATCAATGAACGAATTATACGTTTCAAACATCGTCAGCCCGGGCGGATCGGGTCAGGTTGAGATATACACGACATCCGGCATTCTGCGGAGACCTCCTATGCCGTCGGGCATATTTCCCGGAGCATTCGCATTTAAGCTGTGATATGACCATGAGAATCTGCTCATTACTGCCAAGCAGTACGGAAATCATCTACGCACTCGGACTTCAGGACCATCTTGTAGCGGTGACACATGAATGCGATTTTCCGCCAGAGGCGGGGCTGAAACCCAGGGTGACAAGGAGTGAGATTACCCCTTCGCTTTCGAGCGCCGAAATCGATTTCAGGGTCAGGCAACAACTTCAGGATGTCGGGACGCTCTACCATCTTGATGCCGCGTTGCTCGAACAGCTTCAGCCGGATGTTATTTTCACCCAACAGCTCTGCACCGTCTGTTCAGTCTCATACGACAATGTCTACCGTATCGCTCAAACGTTGTCCCGTAAGCCATTGGTGATCAATCTGGAACCGCATTCACTTGAGGGAATATTTGACACTATATTAGCCGTCGGAAACCTTGCGGGGGAGAGTGAACGGGCAGACTTCGTGGTCGCCGCTTTGAAAGATCGGTTACAGAAGGTTCAGTTGGTTACTGCGGGTCTCCCGAAGAAGAAGGTGCTTTGCTTGGAGTGGATTGACCCCCCGTTTTGTGCAGGACACTGGATTCCGGAGCTTGTGGAAATAGCGGGCGGAAGGGACGATCTGGGAAGAAAGCATCAGCCGTCAAAGCAAGTTGCGTGGGAAAAAATAATTGAGTATAATCCTGATGTCATTATTGTGATGTGCTGCGGATTTTCGGTTGAGCGGAGCCTGCAGGATATAGCTCATCTGAAATCACAGGATCTCAGCAGGGTTTCTGCCATACAATCGGGGCAAGTGTTTGCCGTTGACGGCTCTTCGTATTTCAGCAGGCCGGGGCCGCGCATCGTGGACAGCGCAGAGATACTCGCGACAATTATTCACCCGGAGCTCTTTCCGTTTGATTATCCGGGGACGGTTGTGCGGCAAGCAGATGTAAATTCCTCCCCCTCAGTCCCCCTCCCTTAATAAGGGAGGGGGAAGGGGTGGGATAAAGAATGCAAAGAATATTGAATTAAATCTTTTAACACATTTTAGTGCAAGGAGTTATTATGGCACGTTACGCTTTTACATTCACGCTTATACTGATGGCGGTGCTGTCGCGGCTGATACCGCATCCGCTGAACTTCGCCCCGATTACGGCGCTCGCGCTCTTCGGCGGCGTGTTTCTCGATAAGAAACATACGTTCATCGTCCCGCTGGCGGCATTGCTCATCAGCGACTATTTCCTCGGCTTCTACCCGGATATGGGGTGGGTGTACGGGAGTTTCATACTGATAGGGTTTATCGGACTCTGGCTGAGAAAGCATTACACGTTCGCGGCGACTGCCGGAGCAACGCTTGCCGGGTCTGTTCTCTTTTTTGTTGTTACCAATTTCGGAGCATGGCTCGGATATCTTAACCTGTACACACGGGATCTTGCGGGCTTTATTGCCTGTTACACGGCGGCGATACCGTTCTTCAGGAATACACTGGCGGGAGATGTTTTTTATGTCGCGGCGATGTTCGGCGCGTATGAACTCGCAAAGCGGTTTATACCCGCGCTGACTCCATCACCTCAGCCTGATAAGGCATAGATGTACTAAGAAGCCCGCCTTGGCGGGCTTCTTTATTGGTATCAGTTCTATTCGGATGCTTTGCCCTGAGTGTACTGCGGCAATTATCGCTTAAGGTAGTTTTTTTAACTGATGGTGAGGAGAGAGGGTGCAGAGGCGAGAAGTCAATGTTGCGTAACCCCCGGGCAAAAAACGTAGTCCTGAAGCGAATTCCGAATAAATTATTTTTCGTGAGCGGAAACATTGAGCGAGTATTTACCTCAGCTTTTGCCAGCGTCGTGCTTTTGCTTGTTAGCCGCAGTTGATTTGCGAATGAGCCAGTGCGCATCGATATCTCTTTTAAATTACCTCAGTTCGTCTGGAATTTTCAATCTTTTTGCATTCTCCGAAGTTACTGTTTTATTTCCGTTGACTATCGAATCTGTCTGTAAATTGATTGGAATCTCAAATTTATTAACTCCCTGTATGATAAAAGTAACTCCACTCCAAAAGAAAGCAAATCCTATTGCAAAATCGAAACGCGTTAAAGCAATCCCACCTATCATTAATCCATGTACCATTGATCTATTAAAAATCGATTTGGCAAATTTAGTATCATAATATAGCCACAAGTTGTCTACCCATTTATACATCCAATAGGCATTATAAACGGGAATGATGTTGGCTAACGAAGCCCATCGCGCAGAGTATGGATATTTATTAAAGCGTTCGAGAATAAATTTATGGATAAGGTAGACGTTCCAAACATAGTATGCCATTGCTGCGACTACAATAATAAGCCGTAGGATAAGATCATCGGGACTGTTGAATGGAGAAAATTCGTAAACAAGAAATGCCAGGGGGAAAATGAACCCGATTAAAGGATTTGGTGTGGATGTTTGTTCATTCATGTTTTCTCAGACCTAATGTTCTAAAAGCATCGACCGAAACAAGTGAGCAAACCAATTGCAGCTGACTCCTTATATACGTATTGCGATTTTATAACCACTGTCGTGTTGAAGTACGCAATACATGGTTATTCCTTTTTGGGGAAAGTTTAACGAAGGTATTATTATGCGGCAACCCCCGTATGTTCCTCTCGATTCAAAAGAAATGATTATGCGAAGTTACGAAAATGTGGCTGTGATGTCAAGCGCATTTGAGAAACGGTAATGAGAGTTGTCTCGTTGTCTGACATAACCGTGCCTGACCACCAAGGATCCTTTAGTCGTCAGTTGCTGTTAATCCTTAGTGTTGTGATTCCATAAGAAAACGGAATTATAAATTCACTCGGTGCCGCTTTACCTTTTCGTTGGGCCGGAGTAAAACTCCACTGAAAGCATGCTTTCACTGCTTTGTCATCCAAAACTTGATTCAGAGATTTCAAGACATAGACTCTGATAACCGCACCTCTATCGTCAATGATAGCCCTTAACCAGCACGTCCCAGTAGTATGGCCCGATCTAGAGACGGCTGGGTATTCCGGATCTTTTATGAAAATAGGATTTGCCACTTTGTCAAAAGGGAGGAACCCATTCTTAACCTCAAGGTTCGGCGGAAAATCCGGATACAATTGTTTCCACATCGATATGCTCTTAAATTTTAATGAATCTAAATAGTCAAATTTGTTTTCCCGAAGTTTCTTTTCCAGCTTTCTGACGGCAATCTCATAGACTGTACCACCTAACTCCGGTTGTTTTAACTGTTTGTAGGATTCGGCGAGAAAGGCAATGCTTTCATATTGATAAAATATTGTATCGTGCTCAATGAGCTCGCTAAAAAGAGAAGCGGCGGTCTGGTAATTCTTATTACTGAATTCTGAATACCCTTGGATGAATAGATTTCTTAGGGGCTCCTGATATGAGAGATATGCCTTTATTTCATCCACTGTATCTAAAGAAGATGAACACATAATTCCTGTTACAGTAAAGAATATAACTGCAAGAAATATATCGATCCTTGTTGGTTTCATGTTATGGGCACAAATAATTTTTAGTTCACAATTATTCCCGCCGTAAAGAGTACCACTTTCACCGGTTTCTTTTCAGGAAGAAAATCTCCCGTTTGCCTGCCGTAGCGGTACTGCGGTGTAAACTCGGGGTTCGAATATAAGAAATGTATTCCGAGGTCGTACATGCCGGTCATTGCTCCTATGCTCAGCTTATATCCCACGGTAGATTTCGCGTCCGCTTTATATTCAAATTCCTGTGAAGTATAATCGCGGATTGTAATATTCGGGTAATTGCTGTGCACCATTCCTACCTGGGGGTAGCAGAAGAGAATGAGTTTTGAGGAAGCTTTGACGTCAAGAAGTGGGCCGATCATTGCGGAAAATACTTGCCGCGCTTCGCTGTGAAATGACCACCACCAGAGGTCTTTTCTCCACATCTTCTCGTCGTAGCCATGAAGGTTTCCCATGAGTGTGAAAGCAATGCCGAGATGCTCGATAAATTCGTGGTTATACTCGATGCCAAACGCGGCGCCGGTTTGCGCGAACCCTGAATTCGATGAGTAAATATCGTTGTCCCCAAATGAGCTCACAGGCTGTGCCAACCCCGCAATGATTTTTATTTTGTGGTTGATATTTTGTTCTGAAGACTCAAGATCGAGGTAATCCTGAGCAGAAACAAAGGAAGGGAGGAGTGTTATGCAGAAAAGGATGAATAATTTTAACACCATGAAAGTTTTCATAATGGTTATTTTTCAATTGAGGGTAATAGAAGATTATTAATTTATTTTAAATCTAAATGGAATAGCAGCCCACACTGCAATAGGTTTGCCGTTTTTCATAGCCGGTGAGAATTCCCACTTCATTGCTGCCTCAATAGCCGGCTGGTTAAGTATTTCTGCATCGCTTTTTTGGACAACTACTTTTTTAACCTTGCCTGAAGTTGAAACAAGCAGCTTTAACCAAACGGTTCCTTCGACGCTAACCTTTCGTGCAATATCTGAAAGTTCGGGCCAGACTTGCTTGATCGGTCTGGGCGGTATTTCAACAGAGTCTTTGGGCGAAAACGAGGAATCTGCAATGGTGCTCTTCAGGATAATAGCAGCTTTATCGAGTTCTTTCTTTAAAAGGAACCAACCAAATGTTTCATAATTTATACTGGCCTCTTGCGAATTGTAATCTTCTCCCAATTCATCCAGCCTGGATCTGCACTTTTCACATCCAAGGGTAGCGGCCTGCCTATAACAATCCCGGGAGAGCTGTTTCTCGTTAGCCATTTCATACGCCATACTGAGTAATTCCCAAGCCTCAACATACTCATGATACAGCTGTAACGCGGTGTGTAATAATTCAATGGCTGGCTTAACGCTATCCTGCCTCATTTTTGACAGCGCAAGGCCGTAATACACGGTGGGGACTTTACTACCAAGTTTCCGCGCATTCTCATAGTATTCCACTGCACGGGCAGTATCTTTCAGTTTCTCATAACAATACCCCATGCTGGAATTTGCATCGGAATGGTTCGGCAAGTATGTAAGTGCTTTGGTAAAAAGCTCCACAGCTTCTTTATAGTTTGTTTTCCTTGCCTGAATAACTCCCTCATCGTAACACTTTGTTGCCATGAATACTTTCGGTCCAAGAAAACCGGGATAGTCTTTCATCAGCCCTTCGGCAAGTTTTATCATTTTTTCACTTTCGCCAATCGTATGGTAACAGAACAAGAGCCGTTGAAAGGCCAGTGTATCTTTCTGATGCTGTAGGGCGTTTAGATAAAGGCTTGTTGCTTCCCTAAAATCGTTCTGCCCAAGTTTTTCTTCCCCCATTTTAAAAAAGACCTGATACAGTTTCTTGGACGAATTTCCGCTTCCTCGCTTGAGGGCTGTTTCAAAATAATCTCTTGCCTTATCCAAGTTTCCGGCCTGTAACGAAATCATCCCTGCCATTTCAAAATCTGCATAACAGCTGTCACAACGTTCAGCACGTGAAGCTCTGACAAACGATTCGGCAGCTTCGTCCGGCTTGCCTGATTTTTGATAAGCCTGCCCGAGCAACCGCATCAACGGCGCAGCATCGCGGTGTTGGCGTAATGCGCCTTCAATAAAATTTATGGCATCATCATACTTTTTGAGGCTAATCAGTGTGAACGCACTGTCGGTTATTTCACTGAACTGTGAGTAAAGCGGGAGGGGTATCAGTAAAAGGAAGAAAAAAAGTATAATTCTGCGGGCAGGCATAATGGCTCAGCAGCGTGTTTGTATGAATAGTTTTGAGGAGTAATTGAACGACGTATTTTTCCCTCGTTAATGTAAAGCCCTCTCCATCGTCCCCTTGCCGAATGAGTATTCAGTGGTGTAAAGTTACGAAAATATGTATGTGAAGTCAAGGGAAAGATTTGCAAAATGCCCGGGAGTCGGATCGCTTCTCCCCGCCTGAATCCAGGGACTCGCAATGACATTTTCGCTTGTCAGGATTAAACAGTCTGGGAAAGGTGAGAGATAACGGCGAGATGGTGGTCATCGTGTTCCGCGACGAAGTATGCCATGTCCACAACTCTCATCTGCTTTTGAAGCCGGGGATGCAATGCGGTAATAGATACTGTATCTGCATCGAGGTTTTCCAATCGATGCACAAACCCTATGCGTTGCGTGCGGAATGCGGAGAGTATTTCTTTTACCGGCTTGCCGTTGTGGTTTGCATCGGAGGTTTTCCTGTTGGTAATATCCCATGCGCGGAGAACGGGGAGGCGTACAAGGAAATCATCCAGCCTGCCCAGGTGAAGTTCGTCGAGGTCATGCAAATGTCCGGCATGTTCCTGTATCGACCAGCCGGCGTTTATTTTGACCGTCAGAATATCCGGGCGGTATGAGGCAATCATTTCCTCAAGCCGGGCGGGAGTTCCGCGCAACCGTTCAAGGATTGCGGGAAATAGGCCGATTGGAAAATCGAAGTTAAATGTACGTTCAACCCATTTTAGTGGTATCATAGGTAGTAGACGACCACTGGTCGTCGTTTAATTAATGTTTTATCCGATGCGTGACAAATAAATAATGGAAAACGTCGCGCCGAGCGGATCCTGAATCATCGCAAATTTGCCGACGGTAGGAATTTCGGTGGGAGGGATCATCAGTTTCCCTCCTAAGGAGACAGCCTTGTTTGCCGATGCGTCGCAATCTTTCACATTAAAGTAAGGAGTCCAGTGTGAGGGCGCATTGCCCCACTCGGGTGGCATCGTCATCTTACCGCCGATGTTCGTTCCGTTATTGACGATATATGAATATACAGGATTTGTACCGGGAGTTACTTCATATTCCCATCCGAACAGCCCGGAATAAAACCTGCTTGCCGCATCTTCATTATTCGTTACCAGATCAGCCCAGCAAAAGGCGTTAGCCTCGTTAATAACTCCGATACCATTATTATTTTTTCCCTGCCAGAGGCTGATACCCGCACCTGCCGGATCCTGCATTGCCGCCATCCTTCCCGCTGTCATAACATCAAATGGTTCCATAAATATTGTGGCGCCAAGGCTTTTTGCTTTCTTTGCCGATTCATCAACATTTTTTACCGACACATAAATTCCCCAATGCGGGGGAACTCCCATGCTTAACATGTCGGGACGAAGTTTGTACAAAGCCGCGGCATCCTTACCGTCTTTCATGAAGATGGTGTAAAATTCATTCTCACCGATAGGAATATCATTTGCAGTCCATCCGAACAATCCGGAGTAAAATTTCTTTGCCGCAATTGTGTCGGTAGTACCGACTTCCAGCCAGCAGAAGTTTCCATCAGGGTGTGAGGTTACGTGAGGCATGGTGGATTCCTTTCAATAAATTTTGGGTTGCGAATTAAAATATATCCGTGCTGTATCCGTGTGATCCGTGGTTTCTTTAAACAAAGCCCGTGGAATCACTTCATAAGTACGGAATGCAGTTTCAGCAAGTTTCACTTAAACTTAAACACCCAAGCATGTTTACCGGCCAGAGATGCTCTTGTCTTTTCCGGTATTTTAATAGTTGTGGTTTCACCGGCAAAAGAGCAACTGACTAATGACTCATGACCAAGAACCTTCATTGATTTTCCTTTCAGGTTAATACCAGCGAAAGAAATTTCCGAAGGCATTTGCTCTCCTTCATCAGCCAGATAAATGGCGTACACAGTTCCGTCTTTTTTTTGAAGTAAACACAACCTTACCGGACTGGTAGGGAGGGACAGGTTGCGTTCCGTAAATAGCTTCGCCGTTTATCTTCATCCATTCACCGATTTCTTTCAGGCGGCTGTACGCGGTATCGTCGAGCGTACCTTCCGGCGATGGCGCGATATTCAGTAAAAAATTGCCGCCACGGGATACGATTTGAGCGAGAAGATGTATCAGCGTATTTGTCGGTTTGTATACGTCATTTGGTACATAACTCCACGAGGTTGCCATCGTCATGCATGTTTCCCAGGGATAAGGCAGGGGATGATCAGGAACTTTTTGTTCGGGAGTGAGATAATTCTGATTGATTCCTTCCACATCTCTGTCAACTACAATTAATCCGGGTTGATGACTCCGGGCCATTGCTGCGATTCCGTTCATATCGATATCCTGATTAAACCTGATACGCACGGGATATACCGAATCACGCGCCATATTCGGCCGCACCCAGCCGCCGTCCAGCCAGAGGATGTCAATCTTGCCGTAATTAGTCATCAACTCGTTAATTTGATTCGATGTGAATTGCTTGAACGCATTCCATTTCTCGGGATACTTAGAGGGATCGTAATTCACGTGCCTGTCTTTGGGGGGAAAGCGGGGATCCCAATAATACGGATTATGCCAGTCGGGCTTGGAAAAATACGCACCAATCCCGAACTGTTCATTTCGGAACGCGTTAAAAATTTCTTTGGTGATGTCGCTTCTTGGGTTCACGCTGAACGGACAGTCTTTATCAGTGATTTTATAATCAGTTTCTTTTGTATCGAACATGCTGAATCCGTCGTGATGTTTTGTTGTAAAAACGACATACTTCATGCCGGCATCTTTTGCCGCCTTGGCCCATTGTTCGGGATTAAATTTTACCGGGTTGAATGTGGTTTTCAGATGTTCATACGACTCTTTGTATTTGAAGTAATCATTCGCGTATGGGCCTAACCTTCTGCACCACTCTTCATCTTCAGGACAAATACTCCAGCTCTCAACAATACCCCATTGGCTGTATGGTCCCCAGTGCATCAGTAACCCAAATTTGGAATCGCTCCACCATTGCAGTTTCTGCTGAACCAGCGGGTCTGAAGGAGGGAAATATTTATGTTCCTGAGCGGTTACACCAGCACCTAATGAGCAGAGAAGGATTGTAAGAAGTAATCGGGCGGCAATTTTCGAGAACATGTGTTTTCAATTTTTATATGTGTTGTCGTTGTTTTAGATAAAAAAAAGGAGGATATTTGCATGGTAAAAATCGTCTTTAATCACTGTTGAACCTAAGGAAAATAGGTTTAACTTACAAATGAACTGTATAATGGGTACTGGATCAGTTTCAAGAAAAGAATAACGCAGAATCGCAGAGGTCGCAAAGGAACGCAGAGAATTAATCCCGTTGCGATTTTCGGCGTTCTCTGCGTCTCTGCGGTGAAAAATCATAATTCAAATTGAGCCAGTACCGTATAATCAAGGTTAGAAGATCTACCACGAAGACACAAAGGCACAAGTCTCCCAAGGGATAGATATTTTTGACTAATGAAAACATGGTCACTATTGATCGGTTATCATATGTATAGAGTTGCTGCCATTTTGTTAATGTTACAACTTGCAACCCTTTTTTCTGCGATCGCACAACAACCTCTGTATCGTAACACTGAACTCTCCTTTGAAAAGCGGATTGAAGATTTACTGCATACACTAACATTAGAAGAAAAGATTTCACTGCTCGGGTATAACAGTCCGGCAATAGACCGGCTTGGTATCCCTGCGTATATATGGTGGAATGAAGCGTTGCATGGTGTTGCCAGGGCCGGGGAAGCCACGGTATTTCCGCAGGCAATCGGTTTGGCGGCGACGTTTAACCCAGAGTTAATCAGGCAAGTTGCTGACGCGATTTCTACGGAAGCAAGAGCAAAATACAATTTGGCAACCACGGCGAACAAAAGATTACAGTATATGGGGTTGACGTTCTGGTCGCCCAATATCAATATTTTCCGCGATCCCAGATGGGGAAGAGGTCAGGAGACGTATGGTGAAGATCCTTTTCTCATTGCGACAATTGGATCATCGTTTGTACAGGGACTTCAGGGGAATGATCGGCGATATCTCAAAGCTTCTGCCGGCGCGAAGCACTTTGCCGTCCACAGCGGGCCGGAAATTAGCCGGCATGAGTTTAATGCCGTTGTTGATGAGAAAGATCTACGGGAAACGTATCTCTATGCATTCAAGAGATTGGTCGATAACGGAGTTGAATCGATCATGTGCGCTTACAATAGAGTGAACGATGAACCTTGTTGTACCGGCAATACGTTATTGGGGGACATTCTCAGGAAAGAATGGCATTTCAAAGGCCATGTCGTCACAGATTGCTGGGCGCTGGATGACATCTGGCTTAGACATAAATTTATTCCAACTAGGGTTGAAGTTGCGGCCGCTGCGATACAGGCCGGAGTCAATCTCGATTGTGCGAACATTCTGCAGGATGATGTTATGTCTGCTATCGGTAAAAAAATGATTACTCCGGTAAGTGTTGATGAAGCATTAAAGCCGCAATTAATGACACGGATGAAGTTAGGTTTTTTTGATAAAGAGAAACAGATTCCATTCAGTACATATGGAGCGGACAGTATTAATAATGCGGCACATATTGCGTTAGCGAGGAAAGCGGCTCAACAAAGTATGGTGTTGCTTAAAAATAACGGAGCGTTACCGATTGATAAGAATAAGCTTACATCCATATTGGTTACCGGTTCAAACGCAGTATCTCTTGATGCACTTATGGGAAATTATCACGGTGTGTCTGGCAATATGGTGACATATGTTGAGGGGATTACCGCCGCCGCAGGGCCATCAATTGTGGTTCAGTATGATCAGGGATGCGATTTTACAGACACAACTCATTTCGGAGGGATCTGGGTTTCGGAAAACAGCGATGTAACGATTGCGGTAATCGGACTGACTCCGTTATTGGAGGGTGAAGACGGCGACGCGTTTCTATCTCCTTCTCACGGCGATAAAACATCTCTAAGTCTTCCTGCTTCACAAATATCATTTCTTAAAAAACTGAGAGCATCGCACAAGAAACCCATTATTGCCGTGGTAACAGGCGGAAGTGCTGTAGACATTGATGCTGTTTCTCCTCATGCCGATGCTATTATCTTCTCTTGGTACTCTGGCGAACAGGGCGGCAATGCATTGGCCGACATTCTGTTTGGAGATGTTTCTCCTTCCGGTCGGCTTCCGGTGACATTTTACAATTCACTGGACGATCTTCCATCATATGCTGATTACAGCATGAAGCAAAGAACGTATCGGTACTTTACAGGGAAAGTCCAACACCCGTTTGGTTTCGGTTTAAGTTACACTTCATTTGATTATCAATGGAAAACGACCCCTAAAGCTTATTATTCAGGTCATGATACAATTATCTGCTCTGTAACTATCCAAAATATCGGGAAGTATGATGGTGATGAAGTTCTTCAGGTTTATATACAATACCCCGATATGGAAAGAATGCCACGCATGGAATTAAAAGCGTTCAGTCGGGCAAATATAAAAAAGGGAGCATCAACAGAGGTGTCAGTTGCCATTCCCATGAATGAACTGCGGAAGTGGGATTTACGCCGCAACGCGTGGAAGTTATATTCAGGCGACTATACGATTTCTGTGGGTAAAAACTCGGACGAAATTGTTTTACAACGGAAATTTTCAGTAAAGTAACAGATGATTGTATACAATCATTGAACTTTATATGATATAAACACTGACGGCAGTGAAACTGTGACACTATGATCCGACTTATTCCCGGAGAGTTGAAACGGAAGATAGTTATCTTCCGTTTCTTTAGCTGAGCCAACACCGAAGGGATCTCAAAGCTTGTTTTCCAGCGGATTTTCTTTATATTAAATCGAAATTAACCGCTATCCAATGACCATTTACTAATTACCGATTTCCATTGACTAACAATAATTTACCGGTTACTATTCGCATCACCCGTGTCAGCGAACAGTCGAGCGATATTCCCTTGCCATCGTATGCTACACCAGGTTCATCGGGAATGGACATCCATGCTGCCGTTGGTACAGAACAGGTTATTAAAGCCGGGGAAACCGCTCTTGTCCCGAGCGGATTCATTATCGAAATTCCTCAAGGATATGAGGCGCAAGTCAGGCCACGGAGCGGGCTTGCCATCAAACATAATATCGGAATTCTTAACTCTCCCGGAACTATTGATTCGGATTACAGGGGAGAGGTAAAAGTCATTCTTACCAACTTTGGTAAGCAGGATTTTGTCATAAAGCGGGGAGACCGAATAGCCCAGATGGTGATTATGCCGGTTGTAAAAGCAGTTTGGAGCGAAGTCAGGGACCTCGAAGAAACAAAACGCGGTGCGGGCGGATTCGGGCATACGGGGAAATAAGCCGGAAATATTATGAGCGGAACTCTTTATCTTGTTGCTACACCTATCGGTAACTATGATGACATCACATATCGGGCTATTAATATTCTCAAGTCGGCTGACGTCGTAGTGTATGAAGAGCGAAAGGAAGGACAGCGGCTTCTTTCGCATTACGGTATACCGGAAAAACTTGTAGAGAGCCTCAATGAACATAATGAAGCGGCCGCGTCATTCCATATCCTCGAACATTTAAAGAACGGTAAGAATGTTGCGTTGATTTCTGATGCCGGTACGCCGGTATTTTCTGATCCGGGCCAAATTTTAGTGCGAAAAGCAATCGACCAGAAAATTAACGTTGTGGCAATACCGGGTGCTTCATCTCTGCTCCCGGCACTTACGGTGTGCGGATTTCCCATCGACCAGTTTCTGTTTTATGGGTTTCTTTCACCCAAATCTCCCCGTCGTATTTCTGAGCTTCGTCAGTTAAGGACTGAGCGGCGTACCATGGTCTTTATGGACACTCCTTACCGACTTGTCTCCCTTCTCAAAGATCTCGCCGAAGTTTTTGCCAACGAACGCCGTATCTGCGTTGCGTTCAACCTGACCATGCCGGATGAACAAATCTTCAGGGGAACTTCATTAGAACTCTACAGAATGTTTGAAAAGAAGGGGATGAAGGGAGAGTTTGTTGTAGTGGTTGAAGGGTCAATTACAAGTCAAAAGTCAAAATTCAAAAATTAAAATTGATAAATTAAACTTGTATTTGTATCGATGCAATTTTTTGTTTCTACTGTTGCTCTTGCTTTATGGGGCTTTGATTAGCGCTCAATCATCGAATCCGGGTTCTGTAATGATAATCTTCCTGCTTTCCTCGTTTCTTTTTGTCGTCCCATCTCACAGTCTCAAATTCTTATAATCTTAAGGTCGTCATACTATTTGCTTCTCCTGTCTCTTTTGGCTATATTTTTACAGAATAATGTCACACACACGCCCAAACTAAATGGAAATTTTGCCACAACAGTTTCGTGCGCCGGAAATCTACGGCGATTACTGGTTTAACTCCGAGCCCATTCCTATCGCGGCAATGAGGGGGTATATTATCCTCATCGATTTTTGGGATTATTCCTCCCAAAGCAGCCTGCATGCGTTGCCCTATGTACAGGAATGGCATAAGCGTTACACCGATATGGGACTGGTGACCATCGGGGTGCATACACCGGAATTTCCTTTTGGCAGAGACCCGATCAACGTCCGGGCAGCAATTGAAAAACTCGGTGTAAGATATCCCGTTGTCATGGATAATGATTTTATTGTCTGGGGTGCATTCCGGGTGCAGGCGTGGCCTACAAAATATCTCATCGACAAAAACGGCTTTATCCGTTACGTTCATGCCGGAGAAGGTTCCTATCAGAACTTCGAACATGCAATTCAATCGCTATTAAATGAAAACGGTTATCGCGATGATTTACCGATCATCATGGAGCCGATACATGATTTTGACCGTCCGGGAGCTCTCAGTTACAAGGCAACAGGAGAAATTATTGCCGGGTGGCAGCGCGGTACCATTGGCAATGTAGAGGGGTATTCTCCGGAATCAACGATTCATTATGAAGATCCCGGTGTTCACATTGCAGACCGGCTCTATCTTCATGGTAACTGGATGAACGACAGGAATTTTCTCAAGCTTGATGAAACTGACGGCAAGGAAGGATATCTTGTCATGTCGTATCAGGCGAAGGAAGTGAACGCTGTCATTAAGCCTGAGGGCGAGAAAAAATTTCAAGTATTTATACAGCAGGATGATGCATTTTTGAATTCTGACAGCAGAGGTGACGATGTCCGTGTCGATGATGAAGGAAGAAGCTACATCCTCGTAAACGATGCCAAGTTGTATAACATTGTCAAAAACAAAGAGTTTGGCATGCACAAGTTAAAACTTACAACGCGTTCGAACGGATTTGCGCTGTATTCGATGTCGTTTGTCTCAGCCATCATGCCGGAGATGGTATCGAACAACTGAGCACCCGACACGGAATTAAGGAGTGTTCAGCGGCGATCTCGGGAAACTCAGTTCGCCGTTCTTGTTTTTCCACGATGAAAGAAAATATTACCGCAGAGACACGGAGAACAGAGAGAAAAATCACTCTGCGGACTCAGCGGTGAACAAAAAATAATAGTAAAGAGATGTCTCGTAACTTTCTCGACATAGTAAAAGAAAAAATCGTCGTCTTCGACGGTGCGATGGGGACAAACATCCAGTCGCAGAACCTTTCTGCCGATGATTTTGGCGGCGAGAAGTTCAACGGATGCAATGAATATCTCGTTGTCACAAAGCCTTCCGCCATTGAGAAGGTTCATGCTGATTTCTTTGATGCCGGGTGCGATGTGGTGGAAACAGATACCTTTGGCGCCGCATCCATAGTGCTTTCAGAGTATGGTCTTGCCGATCAGGCATACGAACTTAATTATACAGCCGCTCAAATTGCCAGGAAAGTTGCCGGAGATTTTTCCACTTCTTCACGACCCAGATTTGTTGCGGGCTCGATGGGACCGACAACAAAACTCCCTTCCCTCGGACACATCAACTTTAAGGATATGGAGGAATCGTATTATATCCAGGCGAAGGGACTGATTGAAGGCGGTGTTGACCTGCTTACAATTGAAACCTGTCAGGATATTCTTCAAACAAAGGCAGCTTTAGCAGGTGTGTTCGGATATTTTGTCGATGCAAAAGTAAAAGTCCCGGTGATCGCTTCCGTGACGATCGAAACAATGGGGACAATGTTGCTTGGAACTGAAATTGCGGCGGCATTAACTTCACTCGAAGTATATGATATCGATATCATCGGGATGAATTGCGCAACCGGCCCGAAGGAAATGTCGGAAAGTGTTCGTTATCTTTGCCAGAACAGTCCGAAGCCGGTTTTTGTCATGCCGAATGCCGGTATTCCGGAAAACGTTGGCGGACATGCGCATTATAAATTAAGTCCCGATGAACTTGTGTATTATCTTTCTCATTTCGTCAAAGACCTCGGCGTCAGTATCGTGGGCGGGTGTTGTGGCACCACGAAGGAGCACATAAAGAAACTGGCCGATGCGGTCGGTTCGCTTTCCCCGGTCGAGCGGAAGTGGGAGTTTACGCCAAGTTGTTCCAGCCTGTATCAGACCGCTCCGCTTCACATCGATCCGGCGCCGGTTATCGTTGGTGAACGCTCGAATGCCAATGGCAGCAAACAATTCCGTGAATACCTTGCCGCGGAGGATTTTGAGGGCATGGTCGGCATGGGAAAAGAACAGGTTCGTGAGAGCGCCCATATCCTTGACGTATGCGTTGCGTATGTCGGAAGAGACGAATCCAAAGATATGAAGGAGCTCATCTTCCGCTACAATACGCAGATCACTTCTCCGCTGATGATTGATTCTACCGAACCGCCGGTGATTGAAGAAGCTCTGCAGCGCATTGGCGGAAAGGCCATTGTCAATTCCATCAACATGGAAGACGGTGAAGAGCGGATGGAGAAAGTTCTGCCGCTCTGCAAAAAGTACGGCGCCGCTGTTGTCGCGCTGACCATTGATGAACAGGGGATGGCGAAATCAGTTTCAAGGAAAATGGAAATTGCCAAACGTATTCATCAGCTTGCAACGCAAAAGTACGGGATACGGGAAGAGAATATTCTGTTTGATACACTGACATTCACTCTTGGTTCCGGTGATGAAGAGTTCCGCAAAGCCGGCATTGAAACGATTGAAGCAATCAGGGAAATCAAAAAAGCCCTCCCGAAAGTACATACAAGTCTGGGCGTGAGCAATATTTCCTTCGGACTTTCTGCCCATGCGCGTTACGTGCTGAACAGCGTGTTTCTCCATTATGCCATCGAGTACGGGCTCGATATGGCAATTGTCCATGCTTCAAAAATTCTTCCCTTGTACAAAATAACTGAAGAAGAGAGAGAAATCTGCCGTAAACTTATTTTTGATGAACGAACCCCGGAGTATGATCCTCTGCAGGCGCTGTTGGCATTTTATTCAAACAAAAAAGGTGAGGTAAAACAGAAGGCAGCAAAGACGGGTCCCATTGAAGAGCGATTAAAAAACAGGATTATCGATGGCGATAAGATCGGTCTTCAGCAGGACCTTGATGAAGGGTTAACGAAATATCCTCCGCTGGATATTATCAATACCATTCTGCTTGACGGAATGAAAGTGGTCGGCGAATTATTCGGAAGCGGACAGATGCAGTTGCCGTTTGTACTGCAATCTGCCGAGGTGATGAAATCGGCGGTGAGTTACTTAGAGCAATTCATGGATAAAGCTGAGGCAACGTCCAAAGGGACCATGGTCATCGCCACTGTCAAAGGGGATGTGCACGATATTGGTAAAAATCTTGTGGATATTATTCTTACCAACAACGGCTATAAAGTTATTAACCTTGGGATTCAATGTCCGCTTGAAAAAATGCTCACCGCTACTGAGGAACATAAGGCGAACGCAATTGGAATGTCGGGTTTACTTGTGAAATCGACGCTTATTATGAAGGAAAACCTTGAGGTGATGAACGAGCGCGGCCTTGCACCGCCGGTTATTCTCGGCGGCGCGGCATTAACGCGGCGTTATGTAGAGCAGGATTTACGAAATATCTACAAGGGCGATTTGTACTATGCCAATGACGCATTTGATGGCCTTCACTTCATGGAAGAAATCGTGAACCAAAAGGGAAGAAAGAAACCTTCCGATGGAAGTTCCCGTCCTGTGACGGCACATGCCGAACAGGAAGAAGCCGCGCTATCCGGACTTGAAGCAAAAATTGCGCTTGCGCCTAAATTGTACGAGTCGGCAGTGAAAAGCAGAGCGCTCGACTCCACGTTAATTCCGAAAGCGCCTTTTTACGGAACTAAAGTTGTGGAGAAACCAAATGTTGACGAAATTTTTCATTATGTAAATGAAGTCGCCCTCATCAGGGGTCAATGGCAGGTATATAAAGGGAAGATGACGGAAGAAGAATACCGCACGTTGCTAAAAAGTAAAATCTATCCCGATTTTGAACGGTTAAAAAAGAAGTCTAAACAGGAGCGGTTGCTTGATCCGAAAGTTGTGTACGGATATTATCCGTGCCAATCAGACGGTGATGACCTGATTATTTACAAATTAAAAAACAGTAAAAACCCGCTCGCTGTTTGGAATGTCATCCACCAACCGGCAATGGAAGATCTGACAGAAATGATGAGGTTTACATTTCCAAGACAGTCATCGGGACAATACTTCTGTTTGGCAGATTTTTTTGCTTCAAGAGATTCGGGTATCATGGATGTTGTTCCATTTCAATTAGTGACGATGGGAAAAGTCGCTTCGGAACATTCAGCTAAACTATTCAAAGAAAATAATTACAAAGAGTACCTTTATTTCCACGGGCTTAGTGTAGAAACAGCTGAAGCACTAGCTGAGTTATGGCACAAGAAAATCAGGGAAGAGCTCGGCATTGATACCGACGATGCAGATGACGTGAAAAAGCTTTTCAGTCAGCATTACCGCGGGTCGCGTTACAGCTTTGGTTATCCTGCGTGTCCCAGCCTTGAAGATCAGACTAAAATTTTCCAGTTACTGAAACCGGAACGGATTGGTGTGGAGCTAACCGACGAATTCCAGCTTGTACCGGAACAGTCGACTTCGGCAATCGTTGTGCATCATCCTGACGCAAGATACTTTAAAATCTAAAAAAATGAGGAATTTCCCTTGAAATTCCTCATAGTAATTTCTTGAAATTTCGTTTTATTTTTGTTATACTGTTTCAGCATGAACGAAGAGCTTCAGTTTCAGAGAGGCATAGAGGAGTTTAATCGCGGGCAGTATTTTGAATGTCATGATACCCTTGAAGAGCTCTGGATGGAGACAAACGGGAGGGACAGGCTGTTCCTGCAAGGATTGATACAGGTTTCCGTGGGATTTTATCATTTTTTTAATGGAAACTACAATGGCGCGGCAAGTCAGTTTGCCAAAGGATTGGAAAAACTTGACGGATACCGCCCGGTGCATCGCGGCATAGAACTTGAAAATTTTGTACGACAGAGTGTGGTATGGTGTTCATTCGCAGAGCGCGCTCTTGTTGGAAAAACTATAGATACAAAAGAAATTTTAATTCCTAAACTCGTAGTCGTATAGCATCAACGCTGAAGGAGAATTGCAATGGCAACAATGATTACCGAAGAATGTATTAACTGCGGAGCGTGCGAACCGGAATGCCCAAACACGGCGATCTATGCCGGTGGCGTGAACTGGGAAATGAACGGTGAAAGCTCGGCGGCATTATCCAATGATTTTTATTATATCGTTCCCCAGAAGTGCACAGAGTGCGTCGGGCACTTTGATCAGGAACAATGCGCGGCGGTTTGTCCTGTCGATTGCTGCGTTCCCGACCCGAACCATGTCGAAACCGAGGAAGAGCTTCTCGCGAGAGCAAAACAGCTTCATCCCGGCAAAGAATTTCCGGAATTGAGCGAAGCGACTTCTCATTTCCGTAAAGCGTAACAGGTTTTTTTCATCTTAAAAGGTCGGTTGATGATGAACATCAGCCGGCCTTTTTTTCATCATAGCTGTAAACAGGAATATTCTCTCTGTGTCCCCCGCGTCTCTGCGGTAATTATTTTTCACGTACGCCAATATGAAAATCGGAAATTACGAACTTCACCCAATAGAAACCGGACGGTTCGCTCTGGACGGAGGAGCTATGTTCGGCATCATCCCGAAACCGCTCTGGCAGAGGAGTAATCCGGCGGATGACCGTAACCGTATCGAACTCGCCGCCCGTGCATTGCTTATCAAAGGAAACGGAAAAACAATCCTGGTCGATAACGGTAACGGCCCCAAGTTTACCGATAAGCAAATCGATATCTACCGCCTGGATATGGGTAGGTATGAACTTCACAAATCACTTGCACAACATGGGCTCTCGTCTGCGGATATTACTGACGTTCTTCTGACGCATCTTCATTTTGATCACGCCGGCGGTTCGACATACAAAGACAAGGGTGAGTTACTACCGGCGTTTCCCAATGCAACATATTATGTTCAGAAGGCTCATTGGGAACAAGCCATGCATCCCACCGAAAAAGACCGCGGAAGCTTCATGTATGATGACTTCATGCCGCTGAAGGACCATGGCGTTCTTGAATTTGTGGACGGGGAATTTGAAATATTCCCGGGTATTTCTTTGGTCCTTGTCAACGGACACACTGTGGCACAACAGCTTCCGAAAATAACGGATGGAAAAACTACACTCTTATATGTTTGCGACCTTTTTCCCACAACGTCACATATCCCGTTACCCTACATTATGGGATATGATTTGCGCCCATTAGTGACGCTGGAAGACAAAAAGAAAATTCTTGATAAATCGGTTGAAGAAGATTGGACACTCTTTTTCGAACACGATCCGAATACTGTCGCGGGAAAGGTCGTCAGAACTGACAAGGGATATTCCTTTGGTTCATCTGTTTCATTTGAATAGATGGTAGAATCAGAAAAACTTTATGCCGATGTTTGTTAAAGCCGCGACAATAAGTCAACTTCATGAAAAACGGGGGAAGCTGGTAACCATTAATGAAGTTGATATCGCGTTATTTCTCCGCGACGGTAAAATATTTGCCCTGAACAATGTTTGCGCGCATCAGCATTTTTCCTTATTGCATCAGGGAGCTATTGAAGGGCTGACGGTGACGTGTCCGATGCATGGATGGACGTACGATTTAACCACCGGGAAATCCACTACAGGGCAAGGCCGCGTACCATGTTACAATGTTAAAGTGGTGGGGGATGATGTGCTGGTCGAAATTACAGATCCCGGGTAATCAATGTATTCACTGACATCGCGCATTAAAACAAAAGCATTCGAGCTCGGATTTGCAAAGATAGGAATTGCTTCCGCCGATCCGTTAGAGTCGGAACGTGCGAAGCTAACAGAATGGCTCAACCGGAAGTACCACGGAACGATGAGCTGGATGGAACGGAATCAGGAGAAACGTGTTGATCCGAATTTGGTTTTGCCCGACGCAAAGTCGATTATTTCCGTCGCAATGAATTATTATACACCGTATGTTCATTCCCAACATCCGGAGAGTGGAAAGATCTCACGGTATGCCTGGGGAGATGATTACCACGATATTCTGGGTGAACGGCTCGAGCATTTGCTTGATTTCATCACATCGGAAGTTCCGGGTGTTCAAGGCAAAGTATATGTGGATACCGGTCCGGTTATGGAAAAGGTATGGGCGGAGAAGGCAGGTATCGGCTGGATTGGGAAGCATACGAATGTTATTACGCAGGATATTGGTTCATGGGTCTTTCTCGGTGAAATTATAGTTGACCTTGAATTGGAATACGATACTCCGGCCACGGATCGGTGCGGATCGTGCGATTTGTGTATTCAAGCGTGCCCCACTGATGCGATCACGGAGCCATATATCCTAGATTCGAATAAGTGTATTTCTTATCTGACAATTGAACATCGCGGTGAAATTGCGTCAGAGCTCGGGGAGAAGTTTGACAGATGGATTTATGGCTGCGATATTTGTCAAGATGTGTGCCCGTGGAATCACAAATTTTCAACCGGAACAGAAATTGCGGGATTTTTTCCGCGTGCGATAAACCAGGATCCGAAACTGCAATCGCTGTCGGAAATGACGGAAGCGGAGTTTTCAAGTAATTTTAAAAACAGCCCGATGAAAAGGGCGAAACATTCAGGGTTGATGCGGAACGTTCATGCAGTACTGTCATCTCAATCAGAAAATGTGAAATAGGAAATTATCATGAGTAATCATCATAACATCATCATTATAGGTTCAGGACCTGCCGGATTGACTGCAGCGATTTATACAGGAAGAGCAAATCTGAATCCGCTCGTATTTGAAGGCATTCAGCCCGGCGGTCAGCTTACAATCACCACCGATGTGGAAAATTATCCGGGGTTCCCAAACGGTATTCTTGGCCCGGAGTTAATGGATTATTTCAGAAAACAGGCGCAGCGTTTTAACGCAAAAACTGTTTTTCAGGATGTAACAAAAGCAGATTTCTCAAAACATCCGTTCAAAATGTATTCCAATGAGATCGAGTATACTGCCGACGCGGTTATTATTTCCACGGGAGCCTCTGCGAAGTGGCTTGGACTGGAATCCGAGAAAACCTATATGGGGCACGGTGTTTCCGCTTGCGCTACATGCGACGGGTTTTTCTTCAGAGGACTTGAAGTAGTGGTCATTGGCGGCGGCGATACAGCATTGGAAGAAGCAAGCTTTTTGACAAAGTTTGCCACAAAGGTAACCATCATTCATCGACGGGATAAATTGCGCGCATCTAAAATTATGCAAGATCGTGCCTTCAAAAATCCTAAAATATCTTTCATTTGGGATTCGGAAGTTGTGGAAATTGTCGGCAAAGAAGAAAAAGGTAAAAAGATTGTCACCGGTGTACAGGTAAAAAATATCAAGACAAATACTATATCATTGTTTAGAACTGACGGATTTTTTGTCGGTATCGGCCATCAGCCGAATACAGCCATATTTCAAGATCAAATTGAAACTGAGAGCACCGGATATATTAAAGTTAAACCCGGTACAACACAAACGAATATTCCCGGCGTATTTGCCGCAGGCGATGTTGCAGATTCAGTTTACCGTCAGGCAATAACAGCGGCCGGAACAGGTTGTATGGCGGCTATTGAAGCTGAGCGGTATCTCGAAAGCCTCCATCATTCGTAATTGAAAAAATGTCAGGAAGGCCGAAGAAAGTTGTCAGTGAAAATGACACCCTGTCTGATTTTTCCTGAGAATATTTCCTGATGTTTGTCATCTTGTCTTATGTTGTGTCATTTCTTTTTCTTGTCCTTCAGTAAAAAATCTTAGTTTTAAATCATTTCTCGTTGGCACGTCATTTGAATTATTATACAACGAATTTAAAACAAGCCAACATTAATTAAAATAAAAGGAGAAATGTTATGACACTCATTCGTTGGAATCCGGCCCGTGCAGTCCGCACCTGGTATCCGGTCAATGACTTCACCAGTGAATTACTTAATATGCAAAAGGAAATCGACCGCATGTTCGATCGTTTTCAGGGCGGAACGACAGAAGGTGACGCACAATCGACCTTCCTTCCCGCAGTGGATATTGTCGAACGCGAGAATGATTTTCTGGTAAAGGTTGAGCTTCCGGGCGTTCACAAGGAAGACGTAAAAATCACTGTTCAGGATGATCTCCTCACTGTTAAGGGTGAGAAGAAAACCGAAGAGGAGAAGAAGGGTGAAAATTATCACCGGGTTGAACGGTCGTATGGAACGTTTCAGAGATCGTTTACGCTCCCTTCATCGATAAAGAGCGAGAAGATTGAGGCGTCTTTCATTAACGGTGTTTTACACGTGACCCTGCCGAAACTTGAGGAAGCAAAACCAAAAGAAATCGAAGTTAAAGTAAAGTGATGTGTTCTAAACCGGGTCGAAATCCAGGCTTGAAGTAATTTCACCCGGCTTTGATTGAAAAGCGGATATTGGAGTAATTGCTCCGGTATCCGTTTTTTATTTTTTACCCTCATTGACTTTGGACAGGCAGTTTCGTATAATAGGCAGGAAAATCAATAGGTTATAAGGGTTTGTTCATCTTTTTCAAAATATTTTTGCTGTAATATGAATAAATCAACAAAATGGTTTCTCATTATTGCCGGAGTCCTGTTATTTTTTGGATTTGGGATAATGTTCATTTTGTCGATGCTGTTTATGGGTCTCTCGGAGAGAGAAGCTGATGTAACTACAGGGTCTGGCCAAAAGATTGCAGTGATTGAGCTTAAGGGCGAAATCATTTCTTCGGAAGATATTGTCCGTCAGTTCAAAAAGCACAGGGAAAACAGTTCAGTAAAAGCTATTCTCTTTCGTGTTGATTCACCGGGTGGCGGCGTTGTTGCGAGTCAGGAGATTTATGAAGAAGTGAAGAAAACCCGCGATGATGGCAAGCCGGTTGTGGTTTCCATGGGATCTCTCGCGGCGAGCGGAGGATATTATGTGTCGTGCGGGGCAAACAAGATTATGGCGAATCCCGGAACGCTGACGGGTAGCATCGGGGTTATCTCGCAGTTTATGAACTTCGATACACTGATGCACAACGTTGGTGTCGGCGTTAATACGATTAAAAGCGGAAAGTTTAAAGATGCCGGTAACCCGTTCCGCACAATGACAAAAGACGATGAAGCATATTTTCAGAATCTGATGGATGATGTGCACCGTCAGTTCATGTCGGTTGTGGAAAAGGAGAGAAATATCGGGCATGACTCGGTTCTGATGTTTTCCGACGGCAGGGTGTTTACCGGTGAACAGGCATATGAGATGAACCTGGTTGATACAATCGGCACGTATGAAGATGCAGTTATGCTGACAGCCGAGTTAGCGGGAATTGACAGAGTACCTGCGATTGTCAAAGAGCGAAAACGCGGATTGACATTGTTTGAAAAACTTTTTGGCGAGGTCTCTCTCGGGAACCTCGACAATATCAAGGAAGAGTTATTTCACCGCCCCATACTTCAGTATAGGATGGTACAGGGTTTTTAACGGTTGCTCGCGGTGCAACGCGGGTATTGTTTAATCATTCAAGGAGAACACATTGACAAAAGCGGATATCGTTGACCATATCGCATCGGGGACTGGTTTAACGAAAGTTGAAACCGAAGCGGTTGTTGATGGATTTATTCAGACAGTTATTGAGGCGCTGAAGGAAGGTAAAAACATCGAGATACGCGGCTTCGGCAGTTTTAAAACGAAGAAGCGTAAGGGGCGTATCGCACGCAATCCCCGTACAGGTGCACAGGTAAAAGTCGATGAGCATTTTGTTCCTTTCTTCAAAGTTTCCAAGGAACTGAAAATGCTTGTCAATGATAACTTGAAAAAACTGCAACCGTCGTCCTAAGTGCTCTGGTTGTAATGGATTCTCTTTTGCAGTGTAAAAAATGCGGGAATACGCTCTCCTCGTCGGATAAATTCTGCGGTGCGTGCGGCTCTCCTGCTGATGTGCCGCCACCTCCTCGAAAAGAGCCACGCGCGGCCACCGCCACCTCCACCGTACGGTGCCAGCTTTGTGGGACTGATAACCCCGTTGATGCAGCCGCGTGCGAGAGTTGTGGAAATGTTCTTGCTTCAGCATCGAGTCATTCCTCGACCCCTGATCAACAAAAGAAACCTCAGACAACATCCGCTCCATTAAATTTCTTTCAAAGCTGGAAATTAACGGCAGCACTCGCTGTTATCCTTATCGGAGTCGTGATTTTTTTCAGCACTTCTCAAAAAGAAAAAGACAATCATGTTCATTCCCCTGAAATGATGTCGCAGAATGCATCTGCCATGATTAAGGAAATTGAGTCCTTGCAGACCGTTGTTGATAACAATCCCCAGGATACTCAAGCAATGCTGCGGTTGGCAAATCTCCTTCACGATGTAAGAGCATTTCCCCGCGCGATTGATATGTATGACCGTTATTTGAAACTCAATCCCTCGAATCCGGATGCCCGGGTGGATCTTGGTATTATGTATTTCCAGATGGCCATGCTTGATTCTACAAAATTTGATGAATATATTTCCATAGCAAAAACCGAAATGGAGAAAGCCATTTCGTACGCGCCCAAGCACCAGTTGGCGTATTTTAACCTCGGTATCGTGACACTGCAGGGAGGAGACATGCAGGGATCGCACGAGTGGTTTGCGAAATGTATCGCCATTGATTCCACCACCGAATCAGCGCGACGGGCTCAACAATTAATGCAGCAACATTCATTCACTAAACCATAATAACCAAAGGAGGGCGGTATGCCCAGCGGTAAAAAACGACTTCGCAGAAAGATGTCGACTCACAAACGAAAAAAACGTCTCCGGAAGATGAGACATAAAAAGAAAAACAGATAGTCAGTTTGTGATACCGCGCAGGCACGTCCGTCTGCGCGGCATTGCAGTGTTACGATCACAACCCAGGTACCTTCCATGAATATCCGTATATGGTGTATGGTTGCATACACCGTTTTGTTGTTGTTCACGCTTTGTTCGTGCGCGGCAACGCAACCCAAATCGATAACGATTCTTCATACCAATGACATGCATGCCTCATTCCTCCCGCGGGAAGCGGGATGGGTGCAAAGCGAGCAGAAACCGCTTGTTGGCGGATTTCTTGCTGTTGCGCGTCTGATCGACAGCATCAGAAGTGCCAAACCTAACAGCATTCTTCTCGACGGCGGCGATGTCATGACAGGCACGCCCATTTCCGAATATGAATACGCAGGAACCAAAGGCGGTGCGCTTTTTACCATGATGAACGCGATGAAGTATGACGCATGGACTATCGGCAATCATGACCTTGATATTTCTCAACAGAATCTTCAGGAACTTACCGGTATCGTCAAGTTTCCCACACTCAGCGCGAACCTTGTGGACTCGTTGGGAAAGTTTCCATTTCATAATAAAGAATATGTCATTATCGAGCGTGGAGGACTAAAAATCGGAATCTTCGGTTTGATGTCAAAAGATCTGTTCCGGTTGACCAACACCGCCAATCTCAAAGGCCTGATCGTACTCCCGCCTGTTGAAACCGCTCGACGGATTGTCGCTGTTCTCGACCCATTAACAGACCTTATCATCGGTATTACGCATGAAGGGGTCGATGAGGATTCGCTTCTGGCAGTCCAAACAGATGGCCTTGATGTTATTATCGGCGGACACAGTCACACGCGCCTCAAAAATCCGAGGCGGATTAACGGCGTGCTGATTTGCCAGGCAGGTTCGAACACGGAAAACCTTGGTGTTTTGGATATTACGGTCGATCATGACAGTATCATTGCTTTTGACGGGAGGCTGATTACTCCCTGGGTTACATCAACTCAAAGCGACAACGAGCTGTCGAGGTTAGTCAATGAGTTCAAGGCAAAAATCGATCAGGAATTCGGGGAAGAGCTTGCAACACTTGCAGTTGACTGGAAACGGTCGGGTGCCAAAGAAAGCGACATTGGAAGCTTTGTCGCCGACGCAATTCGCGAGGGAACAGGCGCTCACATTACCGTGACAAACAGCAGCGGCATCAGAAAAGATTTGCGCGCGGGTCCGGTGAAAAAACTTGATTTATTCGAAATTTCTCCTTTTAGAAACTATCTTTCAATTTTTCCGATACAGGGAGACAAATTACGCTCAATGCTTCAGAGGCATGTCGAAATGCTTATGGATGGCAAAAGCCCGATTCAATTCTCAGGTGTTTCCTGTACATGGAAACGAAACGGCAGTTCGGTTGTTCTTGAAAACATTCTCATTGGCAATCAACCCCTCGATGATACTAAAACCTACACAATGGGAACCAGTGATTTCGTCATCGATCAGGGGGATAAATATTTAGGATTCGTACCTGAACATGTTACATTCTCGCGAACGACCATTTTCGAATCTCTGATTGCGAAAGCGAAAAAAGATAAGAATATCAAAGCAAACGACAAGCCAAGATTTTCCGAAATTCAATAATCATATTACTTTCGATATTATGAACACCAACCATCTTGATGTCATTATTCTTATTGGCCGGCCTGCCGCAGGGAAATCTGAAGTTATCGATTTCCTGAAGAAATCCCCTTCGCAGGAACGCATACAAAAATTCCATATCGCCGATTTCGAAGAGGTCGACGATTTTATTTATGTGTGGGAAACATTTGAGATTGATGACATTCTTTCCAGACATGGGAAGAAACGGATTTGGTCTGATGAAAAGTACTGGTTTAACGATCATTTCATCTGGAATTTATACATCGAGCGCATTAATCTCGCATACAGAAAAAAAGTCGCCGCAAATCCGAAATATCATGACAGCAAGACGGCAATCATTGAATTCGCCCGCGGCGGTGAAAATGGATTTGGCGAGGCATTTTCCTATCTGCACGAAGATATACTTAAGCGCGCGGGAATTATTTATATCAACGTCCCATACGAAGAATCTGTCAGAAAGAACAGGCGGCGGGCGCGCCCCGGCCAAGAAGATTCTATTCTCTATCATTCGCTTCCGGATGAAAAAATGGAGTTTTATTACAAGACAAATGACTGGGAGAAACTGACGTCAAAAGATCCGCAGTATATTGAAATCAAGGGACATAAAGTTCCCTATGCTGTTTTTGAAAACATGCCGGAAAAAACCGATGACCCGGGGAAACTGGGGAAGGAACTGGAGAAAGCTACGGCGAAATTATGGAGTATCCGAAAAACGTAAGAGTTCGAACGAGCAATTATGCAACGGCATCCCGATGTTCAGGATGCCGTTTTTTATTTTATAGTGAGGTCAGATTTCTTTCTTTGCAGCTAATTCGGCGGAACGTTTACGTTCGGCAACAGTAAGAAATCCTACGGCAATGAGGATAAAGACAAGGGAGAGCCAATCCTGAAATTTCGGATATTTTGTTCCGAGTATCAGCGCTGAAATAAGTGTCGCCACTGTTCCGGCGGTTAATGATGTCAGCCTGTTGACAAGTCCCGCGAAAGTAGCAGTGCGTCCCTTGAACATAAAAAGAAACACGGAAAAGAACGCCACAATTCCAAATGCCGTGCCGCTTAACACGGCCCAACCCCACAACGGGTCGATATTGATAATCGAAGCTCTGAAGAGATTGATTTGCGAAACATCCCATCCAAACCATCCGGCCGAATTAAAAAAGAAGAGGCTGATGAACATAACAAAAATAAAAGCAAAAATCTGTTCAATCCCGAAAAATCCGTTATTATCCAGGGGTACACCTTTCGCCCGGGTATTCTTAAAATAGTTCATAATGTAGATTCGGATTGTATAGGCGGTAATATATGTGACCAGAATGACGACTGCTGCAGTATTATTAATGAAATCAAAATCACCCGCCTGCACCCACATCAGGTTCACTCCCGCGGCAATAAGTGCAAATACAACCGCAATGTTTTCTTCGCGGTAAACCTTTTTTTGCAGTATCCCCTGTGCAATCTGTACAGAATCGACAATGCGGCTGATAACAATCACGCTAGCACGCATAATCACCATTGCTACCATCACCGACATTCCCTGGAATGTATACATCAGCGTGGTTGTCGGTATTATTATTGCCGTCATAAATCCGGAGGGGATGATGTAGGCGATTTCCTGCGGCAACCTCAATCCCGCAACTGAAATCATGTTATTGGATTTCAATTTGTACCACCTCATAACTAACACAATGGAGAGGGCCGTGACCATGCCGCCAAGTGTATTGTACACCATGTACGCAATTTGTTCCATATTCAAGCTGAGACTTGAACCGCTTGGGGTAAAAAGTTTCGCACATACACCTGTGATGACATAAAAAATAAAATAGCCAACGCAGAGTTGAATTAACCTTCCGGTGCTACCTTCCGCTGTTTTCCACGTCATATCATCTCAACAAGTTGTGAACTATTATGTAAGAAATACGCGGGTTAAATTATGACTTATTCGGACGAAATGCAAGATTTTACATCATCATAACGGCAAATCAACTTGATTTTTAAGTCCATTATCTTTACTTTAACAAAGTAATAACTCACTTCTCTCTTTTTGATTCAAAGGTGTTGCCATGTCAACTGAAAAGGGTGGATTCTCCAAAGGCCTCATAATCGGGCTTCTCGCAGGCGGAGTTGCCGGCGCTATCGCCGCGTTATTGTACGCTCCTAAATCGGGAAAAGAATTGCGGTCCGATATTAAGCAAAAAGCTTCCGAGTTTGCCGGTGAAGCATCCGAGCTTATGAAAACTGCCCGTTCCAAAACTGCAGATACAGTCGGTACTACAAAAGCACGCATGAACGAGTTTTCATCTGAAGTAAAAGAAAAAGCGGATATCATCATCGACGATGCTGAAAAAGTTATCACCGGAATCCGTCAGAAGGCGCATGCCGAAACAGGCAGAGTTAAAAGTGCATTCCGTGCGGGCATGGACGCATATCAGACTGAAAAAGAACGCGACAAAAATTCAGTATAGTATTTCCGGTTTCTCAAAGGAATATTTATGGAAAGCATCCTCGTCCCGGTAACAATCGCAGCGCTGGTAGCATTGATTGTCCTTATCGTATATCTCATCGCAGTGCTCGTCCGCGTGAGGAGCATATTAACGGTTGTTGAAACCGATCTGAAACAGTTAACTTCGCGCGCTATTCCCGTACTCGAAAACATGGAAGTCATCACCGAAAAAGTAAAAAAAGTCACCGAAAGCATTGACGAACAGATGGAGAGTGTGAAGTATTCCATTCAGTCGATACGTGAAATTTCCGACAGTATCGTAACATTTGAGCGGCGCATTCAGGAAAAAATTGAAGAACCGGTGATTGACACTGTCGGGACCATCGCGGCGGTTTTAAAAGGCTTCCAGGCGTTTATGGCACGGTTAAGAGCCTGAGTAAAGTTTGTTGTTGTAATTAGCTACTGCTTCACAGAATTAACATAATCTGCATTTTATTTTCTGCAGAAGAATTCTATCTTCCGATCTTATATACCTTGAAATCTTCCTCACAATGGAGAACCTACATTTATGAAAGAATATCCTGCTGAATCAATCCGTAATATTTCATTCATTGGCCACGGAGGCTCCGGTAAAACGACATTTGCCGAGGCCTGTCTGTACTCAAGCGGCGCTATTAATCGTTTGGGAACTGTTGCCGAAGGGAATACCGTTTCGGATTATCACCCCGATGAAATCGAACGTCAGATATCCATTAATTCTTCACTCCTTGTTTGTGAATGGAAGAACTCAAAAATTAACATCCTTGATACCCCGGGTTATACCGATTTTACCGGCGAGGTTAAAAGCAGTTTACGCATTTCTGATACAGCGGCTTTGTTTCTGAAAGCGGTTGAAGGTATTGAAGTCGGCACCGAGATCGTCTGGAACTATACGAAAGAATTCAAAACAGCGGCGATTTTTATCGTCAATAAAATTGATAATGAAAACTCCGATTTCGAGTCGGTTGTAAAATCTGCCAAAGAGCGCTTTTCTCATGATGTTATCACGATACAATTTCCGGCAACCCAGGGACCGACATTTGATTCCGTCGTGGATGTACTCAGGATGAAGCTGTTGAAATTTTCACGTGACGGGAAAGGAAAATATACTGAAACTGATATTCCCTCAGACCTCAAATCCAAAGCCGATGAAATGCATGAACAACTTATCGAACAAATAGCAGAAACAGATGAAAGTTTACTGAACGCGTTTTTCGAACACGGAACACTGACAGAACAGGAAATCTTCAAAGGACTGAAACAGGGAATAAAATCACGTAAGCTATTCCCGCTTTTTTGCTCCGGAGCTTCGCAAGCAATCGGTGTAACATCCGTGATGGATTTTGTCAGTCAGTTTTGCCCGACGCCGCTGGAAGTTGACAGCGCAGTTGGCGTGGCACCCGGCGCAGGCGACAATAACCACAAGGAGATTACGGTAAAATGCGATGCATCTGCGCAACCGACACTTTTTGTATTTAAGACAGTTTCGGAGCCTCATGTGGGTGAACTCTCATTTTTCCGTGTCTATTCCGGCGCCATCAGTCCCGGGATGGATCTGGTAAATGAAGCGAATAATAAAAATGAACGCCTTGCTCAGATATTCGTGATGAACGGAAAGGACAGGAAAGAAATCGCCAAACTTCATGCTGGAGACTTAGGCGCCGTGGTAAAATTAAAGGACACGCATACCAATAACACACTCAGCAGTAAATCATTTCCCGTCGTATTACCATCAATTCCATTTCCCGAACCTGTTATCACCATGGCAATCAACGCCAAGACAAAAGGAGATGAAGACAAGATTGCGACCGGTTTACACGGGCTTCATGAGGAAGACCCGACGTTTGTGATGAAAGTCGATCCGGAACTTCATCAGACTGTTATCAGCGGTCAGGGTGAACTACATCTTGGTATTATTATCAAACGCCTCAAAGCAAAATACGGAGTAGACGTTGAAATGGTAGAGCCGAAGATTCCGTACCGCGAGACTATTAAGGGGAGGGCAAATGAAGTAGAATATAAACATAAGAAGCAAAGCGGCGGGCGCGGGCAGTACGGACATGTCTGGATAAAACTTGAACCTCTCGCACACGGCGCCGGCTTTGAATTTGAAGACGCGATTGTCGGCGGTGTTGTTCCCGGCAGATTTGTTCCCGCTGTGGAAAAGGGAGTTGTCGAAGCGATGCTCTCCGGAGTTATCGCCGGATATAAAGTTGTGGATGTCAAGGTAACGTTGTTCGACGGCTCATATCATGATGTCGATTCTGATGAACATTCATTCAAGATTGCCGGGCGGATGGCATTTAAAAAAGGATTTAAGGAAGCAAAACCGATTCTGCTTGAACCGATTTATGAAGTGGAAGTTACGGTTCCGGAAGAGTACATGGGCGACGTCATGGGGGATATTTCAAGCCGCAGAGGTAAAATTCTGGGCATGAACACGGAAGCTTCTCATCAGGTCATCAAGGCGCAGGTGCCGCTGAAAGAATTATTCCGCTACTCGACGAATCTCCGTTCGATGACGCAAGGAAGAGGCATTCACAGGCAGAAATTCGATCACTACGAAGAAATGCCGCGCGAAGTCGCAGAGAAAATTATTGCCGAGCACGCGAAACTTAAAGTGGAAGAAGAAGCATAACCTTTTCTTCAAACTGTATTCCTTTATTTTCTGATATCTGATGCAAAAGCTTTTTTCCCCATGGCGGTCGAAATATATTGAAACATTTACCCATCCCGCAGAGAAGGAAACAGGCTGTATTCTCTGCAATGCCTTCAAAGATAATGATGATGAGAAGCATCTGATCGTTATTCGGGGTGAGACCTGTTATGCCATCCTGAATAAATTTCCTTACAATAGCGGCCATATCATGGTCGTTCCTTACCGGCACACCGCTTCGTTTACAACCCTCACCGATTCCGAATCGCTTGAAATCATGTCGATGCTTAAAAAAGTCTCCGGGGTACTGGAAAAAATATCCCATCCCGACGGATTTAACATCGGCTCCAACATAGGGAGAACAGCAGGCGCGGGCATTGATCAGCATATTCACTTTCATATCGTTCCTCGGTGGAACGGCGATACCAATTTTATGCCTATTCTTGCAGATACTAAGATGATTTCAGAGGATATGAAAGATACATGGCGGAAAATAAGGGAGAATTTTTGAAGTTTCTCTGCATGAATTGCTGATACTCTCAGGCTCTTTCTTTGTTTATTTCATGAAAAATTCATAATTTAGGTGCGAAATAAATTAGTTTCACTATTTCCATCTGACTATGGACTCGTTTGGCACTGATGTTTTAGCACTTGCCCCGCTTCTCACGCTCACGATTGTTACACTTCTTGTATTATTGTCTGAATCAATTCTCAAGAAAAGCGAATCGGTTAGCTTTTTATTAACTGCCGGCGGGCTCATTCTTTCTATTGGAGTAGCCATTACCGGTTTAGACTCACACGGAACTGCTTTTCATGGAATGGTACGGACAGGAGGGATGGCAGATTTCTTCTCCATTCTGTTTTTTATCTCAGCGCTTTGTACAGTAATCCTGTCACGTGATTACCTGCAGAAGTCTCAGGCATACTTCGGGGAGTTTTACCTTCTGGTGCTTTTCGCGACGATGGGCATGGTGCTGATGGCTGCAGCCGCCGATTTAATCGTTGTTTTTCTTGGGATAGAATTGATGTCGATTTGCCTTTATATCTTGGCAGGTTTTATACGCGAGAAAAATACCGCGAATGAATCATCCTTGAAATATTTTTTACTTGGGTCGTTTGCCACCGGATTTTTGTTATACGGTATAGCGTTTATCTACGGAACAATGGGTACAACCAATATTCCTTTTTTTATTGAGCATTTTTCTTCCTCTTCATCGTCACAGCTATTATGGACCGGTATAGGGTTATTTGTTGTAGGATTAGCATTTAAAATCGGTGCTGTTCCATTCCACATGTGGGTTCCGGATGTCTACCAGGGGTCACCGACAACGGTATCCGGGTTTATGGCAACCGGGGCAAAAGCTGCAGCATTCTCGGTTTTTGTTATGATGTTTGCGATGCAATTTGTTTTTGGAGAGCGATTGCAGTTGCTTATTGCAGTACTGGCAGCAGTTTCCATGCTTCTTGGAAATATCGTGGCAATAGCTCAATCAAATGTGAAGCGCATGCTCGCATATTCAAGCGTGGCGCACGCAGGCTATATGCTCATCGGTATAGCTGCGGGAAATGCGCTTGGCAGAACAGGGATATTATTTTATCTCTTTGCGTATGCTTTTATGAATCTTGGAGCGTTTGGTATCATTTCACTTATTGAAGGTAAGAATGAGACAAATCTTTCATTTGATGATTACAATGGCCTTTCGACAAAAAAACCAATACTCGCGCTGTTGATGTCCTTGTTTATGTTCTCTCTTGCTGGCATACCACCCCTTGGCGGATTCTTTGGGAAATATTATCTCTTTATGAGTGCGGTAAACGCGAACCTGACTTGGCTTGCAATTGTCGGTGTTGTCAGTAGTGTCATTTCTGTCTATTACTATTTACGTCTCGTGATGGTAATGTACTTTAAAAGTGACGAGAGCACGTATTCATTATCGTTTTCGACTTCAAGTTTGCTGGTATTGCTCTTAACTGCGTTGGCTATTCTTCAACTTGGCATTTTTCCTTCCACGCTTCTCGCTGTTATTGACACTATACGCTAACCCTTTGGAACCCGTGGTAACATCTTCGGAAATGCACGCCATTGACCGGTTTGCCATCCGAACATTGAAAATTCCCTCCCACATTCTCATGGAGCATGCCGGGTACGGTGTTATCCGCTTCATGGAGAAACATTTCGGCTCGCTCGAGAAAAGATCTGCTATTGTCGTTTGCGGTAAAGGAAACAACGGTGGCGACGGATATGTAACGGCAAGAGCGTTATTAAATAAGGGGTGTAAGGTAACCGTTGCTTCATTAGGGAAAATATCTTCGTTGTCTTCCGATGCTAAAGCAAATCTGAATATTTTACAACAGCAATTGAAATTGTCTAAGAATGGCAAAGAAAAACCATTGCGTTTTATTTCAGCTTCGGGCTTAAAGCGCATTGAACAGCCTGATTTTGTTATTGATGCGATTTTTGGGACTGGGCTTAACAGCCCGGTTCGTGGTCCGTTTCGAAAGGTCATTGATTGGATAAACCGGTCGAATGCAATGGTAATCAGCATTGATATTCCTTCAGGATTAAATTCTGATAATGGCAGCATTCTTGGAAGTGCTGTGAAGTCCGATCTTACGGTTACATTTCAGTATAAAAAAAGAGGATTGTTTGTAGGTCAAGGGCAAAATTATGCAGGAGTAGTTGAAGTCGCGGACATATCTATCCCCAAAGAGCTACCACGAAGCATATTGCCATTCGAAACAGTAATGCCCGATACTGCTGATATTCGTCGATCATTACCACAACGACCGTTTAATGCTCATAAGTATTCTATAGGGAAAGTGCTTGTTGTCGCCGGATCCAGAGGATTGACGGGAGCAGCTGCGATGACTGCACAGGCTGCAATGAGATCAGGCGCAGGTGCAGTAAAATTGGTATGTCCTAAGTCCGTTGCCCCCGGGCTGTCGCGTAAATTAACAGAAGTGATGGTTATACCTTCTGAGGAAACAATTGAAGGGACGTTATCCGAAAAAAGTTTTGCCGATATAGAACCGTTACTGCATTGGGCAGATGTTGTTGTCGTCGGTCCAGGCTTATCCCAACATCCTGATACTGCGAGATTAATTCATAATCTTGTTCCAATTTGTAAGGGAAAGCTCCTGCTCGATGCTGATGGTATCAATGCTTTTTCCGGCAAAATTAAGACGTTGGCAAGATTTCATAGTACCGAACTTATTATTACTCCACACACAGGCGAATTTTCCCGCCTGACGGGCATGTCTGCTGCAGAAGTTGAAAATGACCGAATTGAGATTACCCGAACTATTGCAAAAAAGTTGAAGTGTACCTTAGTTCTTAAAGGCGCACCTACGGTTACCGGATCTGATTCAGGGAAAATATATATTAATACAACGGGCAATCAAGGAATGGCTACTGCCGGAGCCGGAGATATTTTATCGGGGATTATTGGCGGTCTTTGGTCGCAAAAAATGAAATTTGACGAAGCCGCTTATACATCTGTTTACTTACATGGGCTTGCCGGTGATTTGGCACGGGATAAATACGGTGAAAGAAGTCTCATGGCATTGGATATTCTCGAACAGCTCCCCATGGCATTTCTCACTGTAGAATCTTCTTCGGGTCGTCAAAGGAGTGCACGATGAGACATTTTTTCCGATATCAGTTTCCCGCTCTAGGTTGGGGATTGTTGATTTTCGTTGCTTCCTCGGTTCCATCAACAAAGATTCCATCTTTTTTCCTTTTTTCATTTGATAAACTTATTCATTTTTGCATTTTTTTTGTTTTTTGCCTTCTCGTCTACCGTGCATTTGAGCCCAGGAACCATTTACCATTATTCAGTTTTAAGAGAATGTTTATTGCTTTTGGGCTAATAACATTGTATGGCGCAGTCGATGAATTACACCAAGGGTTGGTTCCCGGGAGAACATTTGACCTACGGGATCTTGCAGCAGATATGACCGGGGGAATAGTTGCCTGTCTGTTGATTTACTTCTATTTTCGGAGGAAAACACGTTTAAACAATTCTGTATCTTATTGAGTTTCATTGCATTTAGACCAGGAATTGAGTAATTTTCTACCGATGAATTTTGAAATACAACATACATCCGGATATGCACGATCCGGAATACTTACAACGGACCATGGTCAGTTTCAGACACCCGCATTTATGCCGGTTGGAACGCAGGGGACTGTGAAAGGGATGACTCCGGCTTTGCTCAAGGATGTCCACACACAGATTATGTTAAGTAATACTTACCATCTTTATCTCCGTCCCGGAACAGCGGTACTCGAAGAAGCCGGTGGTTTGCATAAGTTTATAGGTTGGGAAAAACCTATTTTGACAGACAGCGGCGGGTATCAGGTATTCAGCCTGAGTGATTTGAGAAAGATTGAAGAGACAGGAGTTACTTTCAGGTCCCATCTTGACGGCTCATCTCATTCATTTACCCCGGAAAGTGTTATTAACATCCAGCGGAGCATTGGTTCTGATATTATGATGGTGCTGGATGAATGTGCTCCGTACTCCGCTGATAAAGAGTATGTCAAAAAATCAAATGAAATGACCTTACGGTGGGCAAAACGCGCGCAAAACCATTTTAGGACAACAAGCCCTGTTTACGATCACACACAAAGTCTTTTTGCAATTGTCCAGGGAGGTGTTTATCAGGATATCCGTAAATACTCTGCCGAGTCATTGATCGAAATGGGCTTTGAAGGTTATGCTATCGGAGGGCTTGCAGTCGGTGAGCCCGCAGAGATAATGTATGATATAGTTTCTTTTTGCTGTGAGCTTTTACCGGAGCAAAAACCCCGATATCTTATGGGGGTTGGTACCCCGGAGAATATTCTTGAAGCCATAGAGCGGGGTGTTGATATGTTTGATTGTGTTTTACCGACACGCAATGGCAGGAACGCAATGCTGTTTACCAAAAATGGCTCCCTTACAATTACGAATGCAAAGCACAAAACTGAATTTTTTCCGGTCGACGAAAGTTGTCCATGTTATACCTGTTCAAATTTTTCCCGTGCATATCTACGTCACCTTTTTCAGGCGAAAGAAATTCTTGGGTTACAGCTTGCCACTATTCATAATCTCCATTTTTACCAATGGCTTGTGGCATCTGCACGCAAGATGATACAGACGGGGACATTCTCACAATGGAAAGACGAATGTATTAATTCATTTCACCAGGAAACATCTATTTATTCATCATAAATTATAAGGAGGGTTCATTGGATTTTAATTATATCATAGCAATGACGCCGCAGGGAAGCGATGGCGGCGGGTTATTCAGTACAGTTATCATGTTTGCGCTCATTATCGCGATATTTTATTTCATGATATTGCGACCGCAGCAGAAACGACAAAAAGAGCGAGATCAATTACTGAATAATTTAAAAAAGGGAGATAAGGTCATTACGACCGGCGGAGTACACGGCACTATTGTCGGCATGGAAGATAAAACAATACTGGTACAAGTTGCAGACAATGTGAAGATTAAATATGAAAAATCGTCTATTGCTACCGTTACGCGATCGGGCGAAACCGAAGTAAAGACATCATAATCAAGGTTGCTGGCCGTTATTATTTACAGGTGTTCTATGTTTAATACTATTGATGATGCAGTAAAACAGATACAAAAAGGAAACATGGTCATTGTTGTTGACGATGAGGACCGTGAAAATGAAGGCGATTTTGTTATTGCCGCTGAGAAGTGCTCTCCTGAGATTATTAATTTTATGGCAAAGGAAGGGCGGGGGATCATTTGCGCGGCATTAACAACAAGCCGTGCCAAAGAACTCGCACTTGATTTAATGGTTGACAGTAATACATCTCTCCATGAAACTTCGTTTACAGTTTCCGTGGATTATGTGCATGGTACCACGACCGGCGTTTCTGCCTTTGACCGGGCAGCGACAGTGCAGGCCCTTATTAACCCTGAAACAAAGCCAAGCGATTTAGCCAGGCCTGGTCATATTTTCCCCCTACGTGCCTTTGAAGGCGGCGTATTGCGGCGGGCCGGGCATACTGAGGCAGTTGTTGATTTGTGCAACCTTGCAGGTCTTTATCCGGCCGGCGTCATTTGCGAGATCATGAACGAAGACGGTTCAATGGCGCGTGTTGATGATTTGAGGAGAATCGCCAAACAATTTGACCTTCATATCATATCGGTAAAAGACCTCATCGAATACCGGATGCAAAGAGAAAAGCTTGTCACTAGGATTGTTTCTACAACACTTCCCACTCAATCGGGAGCATTCGATATACATGTTTACCGGAGTGAAACAGACAGCAAAGAACATGTTGCCTTGGTGAAGGGAGATATTCAGAGAGAAAACCCGGTGCTCGTCCGGGTGCATTCAGAATGCCTGACCGGCGACGTATTTGGCTCGATGCGCTGTGATTGTAATGACCAGTTGCATGCCGCAATGAAAATGGTAGAGAAAGAAGGTACCGGTGTAGTTTTATATATGCGTCAGGAGGGAAGAGGAATTGGTTTATCTAATAAGCTTAAGGCATATAAATTACAAGATGAAGGGATGGATACCGTCGAGGCAAATGAGAAGCTCGGTTTTCGCCCTGATCTGAGAGACTATGGTATCGGTGCCCAGATATTAAGGGATTTAGGAGTAGGTAAAATCCGATTGATGACAAATAATCCCAAAAAGGTTGTTGGATTGCACGGCTATGGGTTGGAGATTGTTGAACGGGTTCCTATTGAAATTCTCCCGCAACCGTTAAATGAAAAATATCTTAAGACTAAACGGGATAAGCTTGGTCATTTGATCCTCTTTGAGGGAAAAAAATAGGTTCATTTTCCTCTTGCTTTTCTAAATACTGAATTGTAGATTTACTTTAGAAAATATACAAATAGCCACCACCTCGCAGGGTGATGGCTTTTCTTTTTACAATTACGAAAGATTCCTTTTTATGTTTTTTGTGAAAGGCTGTTATGGGAGATAATGCCAAACCAAACGGGATCGTATATCTTACCCGTGAGAGATTAGTGGAGCTTGAGCGTGAATTACATGAACTCAAGCTGAATGGGCGCGCTGAAATGGCGCAAAAAATCGGCGAAGCAAGAAGCCATGGCGACCTTTCGGAAAATGCCGAATATGATGCTGCCAAAGAAGCTCAACAACATCTTGAACTTCGTATTGCTAAGCTTGAACAAACATTGTCACGTGCGCGAATTATTGACAGCAAAGAATTGCCAAATGACAAAGTATATATTCTTTCCAAAGTAAAACTGAAGGATATAAAGTCAAAAGAGACTGTCGATTATACACTAGTATCACCAGAAGAAGCCGACTTTGAAAAGAATAAGATTTCTGTTACTTCTCCCCTTGGCAGAGGTCTTATGGGAAAAACTGAAGGAGAGACAGTAAAGATAGCAGTCCCCGCAGGAATGCTAGAATATAAAATTCTTGAGATTTCACGGTAATTATTTTACTGTAAATCTTTTTTTTACTTTATCTTACCTGGTAAACTTCAACTATGGCTGAAAACCTTGAGCTTAAGGCTAGAGTGAATAATCTAAGTCAATGTGAGTCTGTAGCTCATTCCATAGGTGCGACCTTTCTTGAATCACTTCACCAATTGGATTTATACTTCGAGGCTTCGTCCGGAAGATTGAAACTACGTATAATCAACTCAGGAAAGGGGGAGTTGATTTGTTATGACCGCAATGAATCTACAACATACCGGTTAAGCAGATATCATAAATTTGATACAGATAATTCTCAGGATCTATTGAAGGTACTCAGTGAGTCTTTACACGTTAAAGTAACTGTTGAGAAAAAGCGTATTGTATATCTATTAAATGGTATTAGAATTCATCTGGATGATGTAAAAAACCTCGGTTCTTTCATAGAATTTGAAATACCGTTCTTGTCTGGTAAGGACGAATCCCGGGTTTTGATGGATCGGTTAGTGACTCATTTTTCAATTGATCCTGCGGACATTTTGCTTCATTCTTACTCAGATATGCTTTTGCAGCAATTGGCATGATTATTTTACTGTAAATTGTTTAATTTTAACCAGAATTAGCCTTTCTGATATTATTCAAAACAATTTGCGGAAGGAGAAAAAAATTACTATATTGACACGGTTTTAATGCGGGAATAGCTCAGTTGGTAGAGCGTCACCTTGCCAAGGTGAATGTCGCGGGTTCGAATCCCGTTTCCCGCTCGAGGTTGTCCGTCAGGGGTGACCTAGACCCTCTGAAAGTGGGGTCAACCGTCAGTGTGCACACTACATTGCTCCGTCACCCCTCATCCCCTTTTTCCGGTGACGGGGCTTTATTTTTGATTTGACAGGGCGCCGTACCCAAGTGGTAAGGGAGAGGTCTGCAAAACCTTTATGCGGCGGTTC
>CAZFXS010000014.1:0-62082 GCA_964523395.1 uncultured Chlorobiaceae bacterium
ATACACCCGTTCGTTTTACCTTTGTGAGTTGCCAATGCCCTAACGAAGGCGGCCTAAATGCTTACCGTAAGATGATCTTTGAAGACGAGGCACGTCCGGAAGAACAACGGCTTAATTTTGTATTGCACCTCGGCGATTTTATTTACGAAGTCACCTGGTATGCCGAAGATAATCCGGACGGAAACCGCGGCCGCCGCATCAAAAACCTTTACAAGTTTCCGCAAGGCAGAAAGGTTGGCAATTTTCATCTGCCCGTTACACTGGAGGATTATCGTACGCTCTACCGTGCGTATCTTGAGGACCCCGATTTGCAGGATGCCCGAGCCCGTTGGCCATTTGTCTGTATTTGGGATAACCACGAATTTGCCTGGGCGGGATACCAGAGTCAGTATGTGGCAGGAGGCGGCTACAACGCCCCTGCGCAAAACCAGAAAGTCTTTGCCAATCAGGCCTGGTGGGAGTTCATCCCCGCGCGGGTTCAACAGCCCGGTAATCCGAAACTCGAAAAATTTCAGGCTCCGGCAGTGGTGGATACACCCATGGAAGAGTTCAACGAAGACGGACTCTCAGAAGAGCCGAATAACCTGAAGGCGATCAACAGCCTGAAGATCCAGCGTGTACTGCGTTGGGGCAAGAATGTCGATTTACTGCTGACCGATAATTGGTCATTCCGTTCTCCCGATTTGTCGAGCGATGATTTTGGAACTCCGGAATATCCCAGGGTCTTCCCACAAGTGCCTTTTGAAATTACCAACTATGGTCGTCATTATAATAATGACAATCCGCCGGATACCATTCGTTTTAATGGCAAAGATATTCCGAATCCGACAAAAAATGTTCATGCCATGACGTTCCTGGGCAGTGAGCAACGGCGCTGGTTCCTGGAACAGCTCGGAGCTTCTACTGCGCGCTGGAAGATCTGGGGACATGGCTTTGGCACTATGGAAGTGCGTAGTGATTATCAAAACCTGCCGGGCGAACTCGGCACCAAGTGGCCCAAGGATGCCGGCTACGCAGTGGCAGACAATCGCTTCCTTCGTGATAAAGACATCATATTTGATTTCATTCGCGATGAGAAGATCACCGGTTTTTGTGTTGTTGCAGGCGACCGTCATGCGTTTCTCGCCGGTTTAGCCTCCAAAGCACTGCCGCCGAAGAACTACGAGCCACTGGGGGTCGAATTCATTACTGGTTCCATCTCGCAGCAGACTCTTTTCGAAGTGATGGAAGTAACCATGAAGAAAGACCATCCGATGCGTGTGTTGCACCTGATCGATCAGCCCGATGGTACAGTGATCCCTTCTATGAATGTTACACCTAAGCATGGAGTACTTTCGACTCTAAAGTTGAAGGAGACAGGAGATATGAAGCAAGCCCGTGCAATACGGAACCCGGACGTGGCGCCGCATTTGTCATTTCTCGATTTCGGTGGGCACGGCTATGGTTTAGTAACCGCCACTTCCGATCAGCTTTCGACCGAGTTCGTATGTATACCGCGTCCGTATGAACGAAGTGACCGGCCTGATGGCGGTCCTCTGGCCTACCGTGTTGTGCATCGCACACGTTTATGGAAGGCAGGCGAGGCACCTAAGCTTGAACAGGAAATCCTTGAAGGCGACCCGCAGTATTGCATCTAAGGTATTGCTGCAAGAGTCAGAGTAAATGATATCACCTTCTGAAATCAACGGTCACTCATTAGCTTTAATCCTAGTCGGTGACGATAAGGATGGAGAAGAACAATGGATTGTTGTTTACGGAATTTGCCAATTGAACGGAACAGATTTACTCTTTATTCATAACAAAACTAAGGCCTCTTTTCCTATTCCAAATGAATACCTAGAACGAGTACAAAAGGTTAACGACGAGGTTTCTTCAATTATCAAGGCTGAGTATTGTATTTTCCTTTCGGTTGGTAATTTACCCGACGACGCAAACGAATCTGAATATATTAAGACTGGATTGAAGTGGCCAAGTTAATTATTCGTGCAGCAGATAATGACAACAAAAATGTAAAATTTCTTGAAGGAATGGCTTTGACAGACAGTCGTTTTTTGCCTAGTCGTTGACGGTAACAATTAAAACCCAATGTTCATATTAACACTCTACAGCCATGAATAGAACGAAGATACTTCGGGCAGTGCTTTTGATTGGAGCGCTTTTCAATTTTATCGCAGCTTTGATGGTGGCGTATCCCACCACGATTGGTAAACTTGCGGATTTGCCTGAGCCTGGAACAACTTTTTACACCTTAATGTTGTCATCTCTCGTAGGAATATTTGGAGCGGTGTATGGATGGCTCGCCTTCAAGCAGCATATTAACCGTCCTTTGCTTACTGTGGCAGCAATTGGAAAAACCGATGTTTTTTTGGTTTCATTATATTGCTGGCAGGCAGATATAATTACGTTTCGTGGATTTTCGTTAGCAATCGGAGACTTAATTTTCGCAATGATTTTCTTTTGGTGGTTGTTCACTGAATCACAATCGGACCCAAGAACTGGACATTGAATGCCGTCACCTATTAGCAGTAGCAACTACTATTAATCTTATCCTGATGTTACTGTCATGGTGTGGACCATGACAGCCGTGAAAGTGAGACACTACCAAAAACTCTTGCCCATATTAAAAGATAGACAAATGGAGAAAAATAGAATTTATGCGATGACATTTGCAAGCGTTTATCCTTTATATGTTCAAAAAGCGGAAAGAAAGGGACGCACAAAAGCTGAAGTCGATGAAATTATTTTCTGGTTAACAGGATATGATAAGAAAAGCTTTCAGAAACAATTAGGCAAGAAAGTCGATTTTGAAACATTTTTTAAACAAGCTCCTCAGATAAACCCTAATGCTTCATTAATCAAAGGTGTTATTTGCGGATACCGTGTGGAAGAAATCGAAGATAAACTTATGAGAAATATCCGTTATCTCGATAAGCTGATTGATGAATTAGCAAAGGGGCGGAAAATGGAAAGAATTTTGAGGACGCAGGACAAACAATAAACTTACTAAGGAGGCAATTCATGCTAATAGTTCTTTTCGTTATTCTCTTTACGGCTTCTGCATATTCCCAGGAGACCTACGTCTCCAATGAGAATTCCGTTTCAGTCAGCTCCTTTTGGGGAAGATATAACAATGACAACAAATGGGGCATTACATGTTCTTATGCGCTGAAGGGGTTTCTTCAGTTATCCTATACACGGTCATCTGTGCTGATGGAGGAACATGTTGATAATTTCCAGAACGAATACTTTATGAGATTGTACATGCCGCAACAGAAGCAATTTTTCATCTCGATTGGCTGCGGTTATATATATCAACGCGTCGCTACCGAGCCCTGGAACGGCTTCCCTGTCATGTTCACAAGCCAGGGCATAGGGCTCGAAGGAGGCATACACTTGGCTTCTGAAGACAGCAAGACAAGACGGATCGTTGTGTCGCTTTTTTACATGTATTACCGGCCTCATGAAGAAATGCAAACACCGACAATACGTACCCGCGAAATAAATCTGGCAAGATCTTTCTCGGCCGATGTTGCCGTGGTATATTATCTTGGCCAGGCAGGTTTGGTAATTGGTCCGAGAATTGCTTTAGATTCAGATTTCAGGAATGTGTTCATGGGACTGCATGTGTCTTTTCTTTTACGGCATTAATGGTGGGATCCTATGATGTCGCTATAATAATCCGTCTCCCGCCTGAAGGCTAAATTTTAAGCAAATAAAATTATCATATGAAAGAGAGTATATGAATAAAGATATCAGAGCATACAACAATGTTCAATCAACGGAAGATAAAAGTATATGTAACCTCCTTGCCAGGGAAATCGACAAGGGTTTACCCGAAGCGGAGTCGAAGATCTGGCACGCGCATCCGGTCTGGTTTTTAGACGGCAATCCGGTTGCCGGATACAGCAAACTCAAAGACTCCGTCCGGTTATTGTTTTGGAGCGGGCAAACATTTGATGAAGACAACCTGCAAAACGAAGGCAGCTTCATGGCCGCGGAGATACGCTACACCTCTGCCGATCAAATAAAACTCAAGGACTTGGCCCGCTGGCTAAAAAAAGCGAGGGACATCCAGTGGGACTACAAAAACATCGTTAAGCGAAAAGGAAAGTTGGTACGTCTGAAATGAAATCGTAAAAACGGCTATGCAGGCCTCACAACGCCGAAAAAAACAAAGAGGCCAAGCACAACCGTGTCACACGAACTAAATTTCCTACCGTTGCTTCCTTCCGGACCTGGCGGGGTTCGGAGACGGTTCGTTGCACGGGACTTGGCCCCAAAAGCTAAAATAACTTACAAACTATTATTTCAACACACAAGCGGCAGAAAGGAACTGCAGATTTTGCAGTGACCGCTTACTTCGCTGAAACCCTGTTTATCGCCGAGACCAGTGTATCCAGGTCATACGGTTTTGTAAGGTAGTCGGCTGCCCCCTGTTTCACCGATTCGATAGCCACAGTAAGGTCGTCAACCGCTGTCAGCATAATTACCCGCGAGCTGACGTTGTTTTCCTTCACATGCTTTAACACTTCGATCCCGCCCACTCTCGGCATGCGGACATCCAGTAATATGACATCAAACTTCTTTTGCTTTAAGATCTCAATAGCCGTATCACCATCATCCGCCACTTCCACGGTATACCCCTCCGAGGAGAGCTGATTCTTAACGAGCATACGAAGCGAGTCTTCGTCGTCAACATACAGAACAGAAATTTTCGATGCCATGCGTTGTTCCTTTTGAGACTAACCGTTGCCTGCGATAATAATAATTTCCACTCTCATATTCAAGCGGAATATTCGTGCGACGTCGGGAATGTATGCGGCGTCTTTTCCCATTTCAAATCTTTTTTCTTCATCGCAGCCATTGCGAACTGGTACATCGCCCTGCCGGTCGCGGTAAAGTTAATGACATTGGAAATCGGCAGACGGAAAATGCTGAGAAATGCCGCCCACCAGCCATAGACCCTTCGTACCGAAATAACCCGGTGCATAATCCGCCATAACATTAACACACTGTCTATGACAACGAGATCCCATAAAATTGTACCCTTGGAAACGATCGGCGGCAATTGCTGATACGCCGCGAATCCGAGACGGACAGCTTCATACGCCATCAGATACGAGATAACAATGTACGCGAAAAAGTTGATGGTGTTCGCTAAAATAGCCTTGCGGTCACGGTACAGAATAAAACGGAACCGGGCATCGCCTTTCCAGCCGACAGTTTTCCATGATTGAAGACAAATACCGGTAATCCACCGGCTCTTCTGCCGGATGGATGTTTTCATCGTATGAGGGAAATATCCCCTTGTTCCGCAATCAATCCCGAACGGCTTAAACGCAAACAATAAATTTGCTTTGCCTAACGCGAGACGGAGAGCAAGATCATAATCTTCGGTCAAAGAATTCGCGCGGAAGATATTTTTAGCATACGAAGTTCCGACAAACTCGATGATCCACCGGTTAAATGCAGTTCCGACTCCCGCTGACGGCACAAATCCGCTGAAGTATTGCCGCACAAGAACGTCCTTGGTGTGGTTTTCGGCGAATTCATCGGAGTACGTCCAGTGTACAAGCTGGCCATGGCTCGTGTGCAGTGGATACACCGGCATCTGTACCATATCATACTCAGGGATAAAGACATTGTGAAGCTTCAGCGACATCGGATGAATGACATCTTCCGAATCATGCATCACAACAATATCATACCGCACTCCGGTCTTGTTTTCCCACCTAAGCATACCTTCATGAATCTGATTGAGATTATCGGCTTTTGTGGTCGGACCGGCATGCATTGAGATGACAGCATGAACATTCGGGAATTGCTTGCTGACTTCCTCCACTTTGAGAATTGTCTCAGGATCATTCGGATAGACGCCGACAAAGATATCGTAATTCTTGTATTGTATTGTCCGCACCGCATTGTAGAGCATCTTATCGATAACATCATGCTCTTGCCATGCCGGAATAAATATCGCAATCGGTTTTTCCGGAACCTGGTGAAGTTTTTCCGGAGAATCATAGCGGAATCTGTTGAATTTCTTTTTAGCAAAGAGATGATGAAACCAATAGTAGAGGTCGACAAAGACATCATCGAGTCCGCTCAGGAACAGGAATGTTGCCACGACAAATGTCGCGACATACAATGCTGAATACGAAGATCGAAAGAACTCTATTATCCACTCAACCATACGTCAGAATGTTCTTTCGAAGATGAGGAAAAAACGGAAACTATTGTAGTTGGCATCATACAGGGAAGCGCGCTCTGCTTTTGCCGCATCTGAAACATCCCAATACGCGCCGCGATGATATTCGCCGATGAGATATAAGCCCCAATCAATATTCGGAGTCAGACGAACACCGGGACCAAATTCTACAATGTTATTGAAAAATAATTCTTCGGTGTCACGCGCAATGTCCATACGTGCGTAAACGTCAATGGCAGTTTTTGAAACTTCAACCGCCCTGAGGCCGGCGCGCAGTTGCGCATAGCCTATGACATTTTTGTATCGCGAATAATATCCTGCCGAAGTATACACATCGGCAAACGGATACATCGGCATCTGGAAATCATCATGAACAGCAAATGGCGCATATATACCGTTACCATACGTCGCAACTGCTCTAAAGTCGCCCTTTGTAACCGTACCCGACCCCCTGTCAATCAATCCGATTGCCACACCTTCCTGAACATCAAACATAAAACCCGTAAAAGGTTTTACACGAACTCCAACTCCAAGCAATAATGAGTTATCGGAGATTATCACCGGCGCAAGGCCGAGTCCGTCAGATTTATTGTCTCCGGAAATCGACGCGATCCCGTACAAACTCCAGACTCTGTCTGAAGAAAGATAATATCCATACTGCAAATGTCCCTGATAAAACAATGCTTCCCAGCGGGTATCGTAATACGGCGCCGCGTAGATGTGTGTCCACCAGTTTGAAACGTTCGCGTTTTCCGAGACGGTGGTAAGTTCTCCTTGTGCTTTCTCACTAATATCCCGGTGACTACTCGAAGTAAGCTCGGAAAACAGAATTTTTGCTTCGGCAGTTCTTCCCAGTGATATTAAAATGTATGCCCGCTGCAATTTGATCGTATCGGACGGCTGGCTTGTTTCCGCAGCAGTAAACTGTTCCAACGCCTGTTCATTCTTTTGCTGTGAAAGATAAATGTAGCCGAGCTGCTTTTTAATTGTGACATTTGATGGATCAAGTGCCGATGCCTGTTCGAAGAGAAGTGCTGCCTGTACTGGATCGGTGTTGATCAAGGAATATGCGCGGTTCAAAATGGCATCGGAACTTTCCTGGCTCAGTACGACAGAATGCGAGGCCAACGAAACGATACAGCATAATACGATTATGGTGAATGCTTTCGTCGCTGTGATATGTGAACTAAAACTCAATCGTTATCCTTACGCGAAAAGCGCCTGGTGAAAGTAAAATTCGGGTTTATTTGAGGATTTTTCAGTTTTGGGATACCAAAAATATCGAAAAATCAGTTAGTAAACAAGAAAATTCAGCCTTACAATTATGAATAACCTGATTCTTTTTCAATGAAAAGGTGATGTGAATCATAACGAACAGCATCATGAAAATTCATCCCAATATCATGGTACTCTCCTATTTTGACCTGAAACACCCTTCGACTTCGTTCAGGGTGACGCCTACCGTCATGGTGAGTCCCGCAGTCAGGAAGCCATGACGAGATTCAAGAAATTTCAGATTAGGACAGTACTAATAGCATCTCTTATTTGCATCTCTACCCTATTTTTCCTACAATTTCAAAGTTAACATTCCCCAAAATACTAATCACGGAGTTTGTTCATGAGATTGCGAGTTCTGTTTTCATTATTGCTATTGTTCTGTTCATTATCAGCCGCACAGACAAAGTTTAAGAGTGAAACTGCTGTAGAAAGATTCCTCCGTTATATTAAAATTGATACACAGTCCAAAGAAGATGTCGAAACGATCCCCAGCACGCAAAAACAATTCAACCTGGCAAAACTTCTTGTAGAGGAATTAAATGCGTTCGGGTTACAGGATGCACGTGTTGACGAATTTTGTTATGTGTATGCTACAATACCAAGCAATCTCACTCCAAAAGAAACCGAGAAAGTTCCTGTCATCGGGCTTATTTCACACATGGACACTTCCCCTGCTGTTTCAGGTGAAAACGTGAATGCGATCATCCATAAAAACTATCAGGGCGGCGATATTACGCTACCAAAAGATCCGACACAGGTTATTACCATGGATAAGAATCCGCGGCTTAAGGATAATATAGGCACGGATATCATCACTGCAGACGGTATAACACTACTTGGCGCAGATGATAAGGCCGGAGTTGCTGAAATAATGACGGTCATTCAGACTCTTGTCACCACTCCCAGCATCAAGCATGGGACGATCAAGATAGCTTTTACACCCGATGAAGAAGTGGGTAAAGGCGCGGATAAGTTTGACGTAAAAGGTTTCGGAGCAAAATATGCATATACCGTTGACGGTGGCCAGACCGGTGAAATCAGCAACGAAACCTGGAGCGCGAACCAGGCAACAATTACGGTCAAGGGAAAAAGCACTCACCCGGGAAGCGCCAAAGGAATCATGGTCAACTCACTCTATGCCGCCGCCGATTTTCTTTCACGGTTCCCGGAAGATATGAAACCGGAAACTACTGAAAAGCGCGTGGGATTTCTTCATCCGTATACCGGAACACTTGAAACCGAAGAATCAAAATTCAAAGTACTGCTTCGTGATTTTGACCTGGCCGGGTTAGAAGCTCAAAAAAATATTCTTTACAAAATGAGAGAAGCAACGCTGGCAAAATTCCCGGATGTCAAGATTGAAATTGAGATCAAAGAATCCTACCGCAATATGCGGCTTGAACTCGACAAAGTACCGTTCGTTACGGAATACGCAATTGAAGCTTCAAAACGCGCCGGCGTTACACCGGAACTGATTCCCGTCCGCGGAGGCACTGATGGGTCACGTTTAACATATATGGGACTTCCCTGCCCGAATATTTTTACGGGTGGTGAAAATTTTCACGGCAAACTTGAATGGATTCCCGTCCGGGGCATGGAGAAAGCCACGGCTACCGTCATCGAACTGGTAAAAATATGGGCTGAGAAACACAAGTAGCGTTACAAAGGCCTCCCGGGCATTACACTAACATTCATACCAACCATTATGCGGGAGGCATATGCGTACCATTACATTTCTTTCGTTATTATTCCTTGTCCTTGCTACGGCACAGGGACAAATCCGCCAATTTCCATACGCACAAAATTTTGATTCTGCAGTCAGTCCTGTCTTACCGGCAGGATGGCATACATCATCCAACAGGTCTTCGGGCGGCGATTTCACAATAACACGCTCAACGCCCCGTTCGGATTCGAATGCCGTTATCAGCACGAATGCAACCATCGCTCAAACGCTTTCAACACCGGTTTTAAATTTTTCCAATTGGGCTGTTGATAGTCTTTCATTTTATGAGCGGCGATCGGGCACTCATAACTCCGGAGTTCTCATCGAAGCTTCTCTCGATGGCGGAACAACTTTCCTGCTCCGGCTTTCTGATACTCTGCGAAATACCGGCGTAACCTCATATTTCAAAAGAATCGTCACCCTTCCCACAGATTTAGATAATGCTGATAATGTTATCCTTCGCTGGCGGGTTATCGGCAACGGAACGGGAACAACCGGAACGCTGCGTTACGATGATATTACCATTTCAGCACGTGCAAGGATCGATGCGGCAGTCTCATCGATAAGCTTCACTCCGGAATTACCTGTTGCCGGGGAAGCAGTTACCATTTCCGCATCAATAACCAATACCGGTCTTGATGTCATTAACGCATTCACCATCGAATTTTATATTGATCAGAACAACGATTCAATTCCTGATTTCAGCGAGCTATTGGATACGAAAGTATTTTTTCAATCCATGAACCCCTTGGATTCCACACTTGTTGAAACGCTGATCCCAAACATCTCTCATAATGACAAATGTGTTATGATCCAATGCATACTTTCCGACGATCAGAATCAGCGAAATAATATCTTTAATAAAGTACTTACGGTAGGATATCCGCCTCAAACCGTGGTAATCAATGAAATTATGTACGCTCCCGAATCTCCGGAACCGGAATGGATAGAGATAACCACGACCTCCGAAGATTCAATTAACCTGGCATCGTGGCGTCTGTCTGACCGGAATACCAGAACCCAATATAAAATTGACGCAAAAGATCTGTGGCTTTCCCGGAATCAATTTCTTGTTATCACAAAAGATTCTGCAAACTTCACCTCAACACATCCCGCAGTGGCACACTTCATCACTCTGCGGGTAATGCCTGCAAGTTTATTTAATAACGATAGCGATGCAGTCGCGCTACTTGATCACAGGGGAAAGCTCATGGACAGTGTATATTATCATGAGTCATGGAGGAAAATCGACGGCACTTCATTGGAAAGAATTGAGCCGTTGGGAATCTCGAATGAAAGAGAAAACTGGGATTCCAGCGAAGACAGCACCGGCAGTACACCGGGCCGGCAAAATTATCTCACACCCCTTGATGTCAATATAAAAGGGATTCGAATAATCCCCAAAGAGTTTTCTGATACACACGCAGCGGTTTCCGTCATTGGCAGGAATATCGGTAGAAGCATCATCAATGAATGCTCAGTTTCATTATACATCAACACAAGGAATGATTCTCTGATTCATCCGGATGAATTAATGGCATCGAAGACATTGTATTCTGCTGTGACACACAAAGACTCTGTCACTGTTGATTTTGAATGGGAGCGACCATCCCTCGGCTATAATACACTCATCGCTGTCATCTCGACCGAACAGGATATGCGTAGCTCCGATGACATCATCTTTGGAAGCATCGTCATCTCGTACCCCGAACATGCTCTTATTATAAATGAAATCATGTATGAGCCGAAATCGGGAAAATCTGAATATGTGGAATTATATAACCCTTCCCCTATTCCTGTGGACATTGAAGGATGGAAGCTTTCAGACCGGAGGGACACCAATAAAAATTCCAACTCCAACATCCTTGCAAAGTCGTCATTAATTATTCCTTCACACCACTTCCTCGTTATTGCTTCCGATTCATCACTGTTGGCGGATTACAATGATATTGCCTTCCCTCCGTCTCACTGTATCGTTAAAAGAAACGGATTAGGATTGAACAACACAGGTGACAACATCATTGTATTTGACAGAACCGGAAAGGCAATAGACAGCATCAGATTTTTACCAACATGGCACAATAGCGACGTCGAGGATGTCACGGGACGCTCGCTGGAACGCATCAATCCTTTTCTCGCCGGAACTGACAACAGAAACTGGAGCACATGTGCCGACCCATCGGGCGGTTCGCCGGGAAAGCAAAACACAATTTTTACGGTTTCGGTACAACCCTCTTCCAACATTTCCTTTTCTCCGAATCCATTCTCGCCGGATGGTGATGGATATGAGGATGTAACCATACTCTCCTACGAATTACCAGAACCGACGGGAACGATACGGGTCCGCATATTCGATGCCAAGGGAAGGCTGGTACGAACGCTCGCTTCCGGCGAGCCGACAGGGGCGCATGGTCAATTAATCTGGAACGGATATAACGACAGAGATGAGCGCGTGCGCATGGGAATTTACATCATTCTGCTGGAAGCCTTCGGGGCAAACGGAGGAGAAATGCACAAGATAAAAAGCGTGGTTGTTGTGGCAGGACAAATGTAACTGACGCCAGGATTGAGCAGTTATTCTTTCTTGGAAGAAGAAGAATCCTTTTTTTTCGGCTTTGAGGAAGCTGATTCCCCCGGTTTTGAAGTTTCCTTTGTGTCAGATTTCTTTTCAGAAGAAGTTGAAGAAGCGGTTGGCGTGTCTCCCTTCCCGGAGGTATTTTTATAATCAGTAAGGTAGAATCCGCTTCCTTTGAACACCAATCCGGCCCCGCCGATAATACGGACAAGCTTGTTCTTGCGGCAAGAAGGACATTTCACCAACGGATCATCCGAGAACTTTTGAATTTCTTCAAATTCGTATGAACAGGATTTACAACGGTACTGATATGTCGGCATAACTCTTACTCTTCCTTAATACGCTTGATGTAACTTTTTGAAACCGGATTTCAGCCGCTGAACGCCTTTTTCAAGTTCTTTCATCGAACAGGCGTAGGAAATGCGGAGAAAATTTTTCGCGCCGAACGGCGACCCGGGAATCACTGCGGCATGTTCTCCTTCAAGGAGGAACATGGTAATATCAAAATCATCCCTCATGATTTTGCCGTCAATCCGTTTGCCGACAAAATTCGCGACCGAAGGAAAAAGATAAAATGCGCCTTTGGGCTGAACAAGATCCATTCCTTCGACGCGGGAAAGTTCACCGGCGATAAAATCCCGCCGGCGCATAAACTCCGCGCTCATTGCATTGACATCATCCGCCGGTCCGGTAAGTGCAATCTCTGCCGCACGCTGCGCTATGGAAGTGGCATTTGATGTCACCTGGCTCTGTACCTTCGCGGCCGCATCCGTCACCTGCCTTGCCGCCCCCAGATAACCGATACGCCAGCCTGTCATTGCATACGCCTTAGAAACACCGTTAACAGTAATAACCTGGTCTCTGATTTCCTTTATGCTTCCGATGCTGAAATGTTTTATTCCGTCGTATACAATCTTCTCGTAAATCTCATCCGAGATAACGTAAATACCGGTGTCGGCTATGACATCAGCCAGCTCTTCTATTTCACCCTGCGTGTATACCGCCCCGGTCGGGTTTGATGGCGAGTTAAAGATAAACGCTTTCGTTTTGTCGTTGATTGCTTTGCGCAATTGCGATGCGGTAATCTTGAACTTCGATTCGGCATTCGCGTGAACAAACACAGGTTTGGCATCAGCCATCTTTACGATTTCCGGGTAACTCACCCAGTAGGGAGAAGCGATAACCACTTCATCTCCTTTGTTGCAAATTGCCTGCATCGCATTATAGATGGAATGCTTTGCCCCGCAGGACACAAGAATCTGCGAAGGTTCGAACCGAAGATTATTATCGCACTCAAACTTCCTGATAATCGCATTGACTAATCCGGCAATCCCGTTGGTTTCTGTATAATGTGTAAAATTTTCATCGATGGCACGTACTCCGGCCATCTTTACATGCGGAGGTGTGTCAAAATCAGGTTCACCGGCTGTGAGACTGATAACATCAATTCCAGATTGCTTCATCTGGCGCGCGCGCTGGGTAAATGCAAGCGTCTGCGATTCTTCGATCTGCTGAATTTTATGCGAAAGAGGTTTCACCTGATCAACGGAAGGATTTCACCGAGAGGTATTTTTGTTTCAGCGCTTTCCGGACAACCGGGGGGACAAATTTACTTACATCGCCGCCGTACATCGCAATCTCACGGACAATACTCGAGTTGAGATATGTATAATGTTCATGCGGCATCAAAAAGACCGTCGTAATGTTATTCGCAAGCTGACGGTTCGTCAACGCCATCTGAAACTCATATTCGAAATCAGAGACCGCGCGCAACCCGCGCACAACAGCACATGCACCCTGCTTCTTCGCGTATTGTACAAGCAATCCCTGAAAGCTATCGACCGAGACATTCTTATATTTCTTGACTGAAAGCCGAATCAGGGCTTCCCGTTCCTTTTCGGTAAAGAGCGGTTTCTTTGATGAATTGCGCGCAACTGCTACAATGACTTTATCAAACAACTCCGAGGCTCTGCCAATAACATCAAGATGTCCGAATGTTACCGGATCAAACGTTCCCGGATAGACTGCTATGCGCTGCTTTTTCACTACTGGCCCTTTTCCTGAATTCCAAAGAAACTGACAATCGTATTTCCAAATTCTTTTCGAACAACAACAGATAAATTGCCGGTATCCTGAAATTCAATCTGTTTTGAATGTTCAATAATAAGAAATCCCTGCTTATGGAGCAACTGGCGTGTGACGATCTCCTTCGGTATCATTGGTACCAAATCCCATGCGTACGGAGGATCGGCGAAGATAAGTTGAAATTTCCGCTGTTCCCGGCGAACGAACGACATGGCATCATCTTGCACCAGTTCACAGTGGTCAAGGCAATCCAATGCTTCCGCGTTCTTTTCAACGGCATCAAGAGATGAAGAGCTCGAATCGACAAAAACAATTCTTTCCGCTCCCCTGCTCAGCGCTTCAAAACCAAGACTTCCGCTGCCTGAAAACAAATCCAGTACAAGAGCGCCGTGCAGGTTCAGCCGGTTTTGCAATACATTAAAAATAGAACCTTTGACTCTGTCTGTTGCAGGCCGTACGCTGTTATCATTGACAGTGGTAAGAAGTCTCCCCTTATATTTTCCGGTAATAATCCGCATATCATTGCTTCCGGAGAGCAATACCAGCCGAAGCGGCAAGACGATATTCGTTTCCGGCGAACAGTTCATATCCCCGCACGGAAGAATTTACACCGATACGGAGAAGCGGATTCAACGCCCGGACCGGAACGCCAAACGTTGTTTCAACAGATGAGATAATGGACGTGTCTTGCCCGAGCCCGTAATGATACAGTGCAGTTGGCAAAGATTGTTCGATGACAGGTTGCAGAAAGGCCAGAATTTCCTCCTCGGATTGATGAAGAAGATAATGGTAATCAAACAACCTTCCCTTTGAGATCGTGCCGATATCAACCCGTCCGTTAGAAAATCCCGCGAGCAATGTATTTTCTGTTTTCACTGACGGATAATTTATGAACAAGGCATTCTGGGCGCCGAAGTAATTCGCGTCGGCGATATGCAGGTCATATTTTTTTCCAGAGAGAAGGCGTTGAATGGAATAGATGAGTGATCTCCTGACATTCACCACAAACACGTCCGCTGTCTGTTCGCGCCCCCGGACAGTGAGATAGTGCAGATCGTTGATAAATTCTTTGTGCTGAAAATCGGGGATGATCAGGGAGAGTTCCCATTGAACATGTTCGTTCATCTCGGGGCGGGTAAGCGATGTGTCAATGGGAAATGTGTAGAGCAAAAGGAGCGCATGATCGAGGCCTATGGAAACCCGCGTCGCCTTTTCCACGTACTTGTCTTTTGAGTTCAGAAAACCATCAAGGAACCATGTTTCGGCGGTACTTTGCCTTTTGTGCTCAAGAAGGAAACGAAGCTCTGTCCCCTTTTCGCTGATTTCAAAAACAACTGTATGTGCAGTATCTCCGGAAAAACTTATTCCGGCAACAAACTCTTTTTGCATACATTACTTTCCGGTGGTACAAAATGGCGCGAGCCGCTCAAGTTTCTTTTTCCCGATACCTTTAACTTCCATCAGCTGTTCCACTGATGTAAATTGTCCTTTTTCTTTCCGATATACCACAATACGTTCAGCCGTTGTTTCACCCACTCCGGGCAACGTCATCAGTTCACTTTTTGTTGCGGTATTGATGTTAATGCTTTTGGGACGTAATTCTTTCTTCGATACCTTTTGTTTCGATAACGACGCCGTTGAATCGGCGCGATATCCTGCCTGGGATTGTTCACTTGTATCAGCAGTCAATGAGTTTTTGAAATGTTGACTAAATTCTTCGTCAGACGCGGAATAATCAAATTGCTGAACGGGAATTATGTAATGCTGAACAAGTTTTACTCCTGCACCGAGAAGAAATGCCGCGATAAGGAAAACTACAACTTTTTGTTCTGTTGATGTAAAACCGAGAGCTTGGCCCCATTTTTTTATTGAAATCATACGCCGGCCTCCTTCCGTAACAGCGTTGATGGTGATTATGATGGTAGTATTACGTGAACATATCTTTCATTCTCGCGAAAAAGCTTCTGTCGGAATGTGCAGAACGGTCGCCTTCGCGGGGTTTCATATCCTCACTTTTTGAAAGATTCTTTAACGCCTCTTTGTCTTCTCGAGTAAGTTTCGTCGGAACCCAAACATTAACCCGCACCAGCTGGTCACCGACTCCTCCGCCATTCAACCGGGGAATTCCTTTATCTCTCATCCGCAAAATTCTACCGGACTGTGTTCCGGGTTCGATCTTTAGCCGGGCGCGACCGTTGAGTGTCGGGATATCGACTTCCGTTCCAAGCGCAGCCTCAGGAAATGTCACAAGCAGGTCGAGCAATATGTCCTCGCCGCTTCTGGTAAAATGTTTATGTGGCTCTTCTTCGATAATAACTAGCAGATCGCCTGCCGGCCCGCCGCGCTGCCCCGCGTTTCCCTGTCCGCGCAATGGAATATAATTTCCTTCCGAGACACCCGCCGGAACAGTAACTTTGATTGTCGATTCGCCATGCTCGCGCCCTTCACCGTTGCACGACGGACAGCGTTCTTTGATGATTCTGCCTTCACCGTTGCAATTTCCGCAGGCAGTAATGTTCACAAACTGCCCAAACACTGAACGGGAGACCTGGCGTATTTCTCCGGCCCCGTTGCATGACGGGCACGTTATCTTTGCGGAACCTGATTTTGCCCCGCTTCCATGGCATGCTTTGCAGATAATCCAATGTTTAATCTTAAGTTTTTTCTCGACACCGGTCGCAATTTCTTCCAGTGTCAATTTTAGACGAATCTTGAGGTCAGATCCCTGCGTTCCTCCGCCCTGTCCCCGTCTGGTTCTGCCGCGGCCGCCGGAAAATACTTCCTCAAAAATGCTTCCTCCCATTCCGGAACCAAAAATATCTCCGAAGCTCGAAAAAATATCGTTGATATCATTGAATCCGTGAAAATCAGCACCGGGTTTCATTCCTTCATGGCCAAACTGGTCATACCGACGCCGCTTATCCGAATCTCCGAGAACTTCGTACGCCTCGGAAGCTTCCTTGAATTTGTCTTCAGCTTCCTTGTTGTTCGGGTTCCGGTCAGGATGATACTTAAGAGCGGCTTTTCTATACGCCTTTTTAATTTCGTCCTGATTTGCCCCGCGGGGAACTTCTAACACTTCATAATAATCACGTTTTGCCATAGTTACTTCAATGTCTCATTCTTTGTCGCATCATCGTCCGGAAATTTAGAAACCACACCGCCGCCATTGACATCACTTTCTCCCGATTGATCGGCGGAAACAATCACCCGCGCATGACGGATCACTTTGTCATGAAGCATGTATCCCTTATCAACCTGTTCAATAACCGTATGGGGCGGGACACCTTCTTTCGGCATTTGCAGAAGGGCGTCGTGAAGATTTGGATCAAATGGCTGACCGATGACACTCATTTCCTTCACCCCGTGCGTCTCCAAAAGCTTTTTGAATTTTGCATAGATTAATTCTACGCCACGGATAAATCCCGATTCATCATTGCCATTTTCGCTTGTGCCGCCGCGTTCCTTGCTCATTTTCAGAGAGCGTTCGAAATCGTCCAACACGGGTAATAGCTTTGTAATAAGCTCTTCTGTTGAAAACCGCACCATAGAAGCAAGATCATTTTCTGTCCTGCGTTTGTAGTTTTCAAACTCGGCAGCTTTCCGCAACAGTTGGTCTTTGTACTGGTTGACAGATTCTTCCAGTTCAGCAATCTTTGCCTGAGCGGCATCACCCGGTTCCTTTGAAGACTCAGGAGCCTGTTGTTGCTGATTCAATATGTTTTCTTCTCCCTGTTGGGGGACTGTTTCTTCTACCATCAAAATTCGTAAATTTTTACCAAATGAAAAGGAAAATCTTCAAATTCACATCAAAAATATAAATTTTTGCCCTCTTTGTCAAGGAGATGAATTCTATTTCATTGCAAAGGATATTCTCACTCCAACTTTTTGAGATTTCAATTGTAATTCATGTGGTGGATTAGTTCTTTGTACTACCCCGGCCGGCAACGGTCGGGGTTTCTTTTTGTCCAGGAGTGAAACGGGTAAAACCTCCCTTTTTTGACAGAAAGCACAACCCACCTTCGTTATGATAATTATATTTCTCCAGATTCAACCCCCAAATATATTCTCTACATAAAAATTTTAAGAGGTAAACGTATGACATTCATCAATATATTTTTCGTGTTTATTGCGTCACTTGCTATGCTTGGCGCGGTTGCATTTCTTTCGAAAATGATATATAAGGCATGGAACGCATTATTGAAAACCGCCGATCGACGCAAATCGATCTACGAACTGCGTCACTAGTGAGTTAAAATAGTTGAAGTAACCAGGTGAGGCGATGTTCCGGGAGAACTAAATTCAGTCGGGCGTGTTTACAACGAAGTCGTACGCGGGAGGAATAATCAATCAGATCGTATCGCGGTACTCTTTATAAAACTCCATCACGTTATTGACATAGGTAACTGTCTGCCGCCAGCTTCCGTAGTAGCCATTGCGGGGTTTTGCCGTTTTCCAGATATGTGAATGCAATGTATAATATCGTTTGGAAAGGAGAGGCAGCGCTTTTTCAACCGACGACCACTCCGCGGGACTTTCACCCATATACGCCGCGATTTGCTGAGCATCATAAATTCTTGAAGGGCCTGCATTATAAGCTGCAAGTGCCAAACTCATCCGGTCTTCAGGCGTTCCTTTTTTAAACAGAGAAAGAAGCTTGGCAACATAATAAACCCCTGCTCTGATATTTTCGTGAGGATGGGTGGGATCCAGAATCTCAATTTCTTCACTGATTTCGGCATTTGTTACGGGCATAATTTGCATTATCCCCTGCGCACCGCGATGGCTGACAGCCTCTTTGTCAAACCGTGATTCCTGTCTGATAATAGCTACAATCAGTCGATAATCAATACCATATACTTTTGCATACTTTTTAATGATGCGAAAATCTGCTTTATCAAGACTTTTCGGAATGGATTGATTTGCCTTTACAAATAAACTGCCGGCTCCGTCAGATGAATGATTTTCAGAATAAGAAATCTGAGCCTGAGGTAAAGGTAAAAATATAATCCCGATAATGCACAGAACCGTTGCAAGCAGAACAGGATGTTTAATATTTTGAACTTTGGTTGACATTAATTGATGATATTGTACTAAACGGAAAACGCCGATAAATAATGTACAGTAATAAGATATTGAAGCGGAGGTAATTGTCAAAAGACAAATATCACATGGGATTGCAGAACGGGAAAAACAGGAAGTGTTTTTTCGTTTTTTAAGTGGAAGGGCGTTTTTCTATTTCCTCGATTTTCGCGATTCTTTTCTGATGTCTCCCTCCCCCGAAGTTTGTTTCCAGCCAGGCTTTTGTGAGCGCCTTTGCGAGCTCAATTCCGAGAACACGTCCGCCAAGCGTAAGGACGTTCGCATCATTATGTTCCCTGCTGCTTCGCGCAGAAAAATCATCCGTACAGCATGCCGCCCGGATTCCCTTTACTTTATTGGCAACCATTGCCGATGCTACACCAACCGCATCAATCATAATTCCGCGCGATGCCTGCCCTAACGATACCATGCGCGCAACGGCATATGCAAAATCTGGATAATCGCAGGCTTCTTCAGTATAGGTTCCCAAATCGACTACTTTATATCCAAGAGACTCAATATGCGGTTTGAGAATTTCTTTCATCGCGAAACCACCATGGTCGCTCCCTATAGCTACGATTGACTGGGAACCCGATTTGACTGCTGGCAATCCGGTCGCCGGCGTTGCTTTACTCTCAGTCCCCGCCTTCTTCAACACGATGGTAACACCCAACTGCTTTGCTCGGTCATACGCGGCATTTGTCACTATTGCCGATGGATCTACGGCAATCGACTTCTGCTTATTCCTGGCAGCATCAAGTACCGTTTGTTCCGATATTAAAACTTTCTTTGCCAATTTCAATTATTGAGAATTGAGAGATTGCGCTGAACCCAGTTCCACCACTTTGAGCCGTACTTTTGCAGTTCCCGGTCCAATCATGTCGATTTCCTTCGCCGCCGCCAGCGAAAGGTCAATAACACGGTTATCTTTGAACGGACCACGGTCGTTGATACGAACAGTGACAATCTTGCCGTTCAGTAAATTCGTAACTTCTACTTTTGAGTTGAACGGCAACGTACGATGCGCCGCAGTCATATCGTGCATATCATAAATCTCGCCGTTTGAAGTCTTCCGGCCGTTAAACTCATCCGCGTAATACGATGCCACTCCTTCTTCTGATAATGAGTAGTCACCTTGCGTTTCACCTGCCGTTCTTGATGACGTAAATCTTGGCGAAGACCCGGTACACCCGGCTGCCAGAAACATCAGGCACGCTGCACAATATAACAAAAATAATCTTTTCATTTAGAGAAAATCATTCAATTGTTTGCGACGGAGGTAATCAACCACTTCCTTTACATCCTGTGACCTTCCCTGTTTGCAAACCAACACACCATGATCGGTAGTTATAACGATAAGGTCGTCTACTCCGATGGTGGCGACAAATCTATCCCCTGAGTAAACCAGAGAGTTCCTGGTATCATGTAAAAATGCCCTGCCGGTGACAGAGTTACCCTGTTCGTCCTTACCGGAGATACGGTACACTTCATCCCACGAGCCGACATCACTCCAGCCAAAATTTCCCTTGAGAACATACACCTCATGGGCTTTTTCCATAACACCATAATCAATGGATATATTGCGGATAATGCGATACGCTGTTTCGAGTACCTGGTCAAATTTATCACTGCCGATAGCATCATCTATTTTTGAAAGCTCAGTAAACATTTCAGGAAGCGAGCGGTGAATTTCACTCAGTATGGTATCCGCCCGCCAGATAAACATGCCGCTATTCCAGAGAAAGTCGCCACTGAGAAGAAATTGCCGCGCTGTCTGAAGGTTTGGTTTCTCAGCAAACGTCTTAACTTTGTAAACGCCCCGTGAAAAGTAGGGATTCGTTCCGTCATCCTCATCAACAACCTGAATATAGCCGTACCCTGTTTCCGGTCGCAGCGGTTGTATACCGACAGTGATAAGTTTACCGGATTCATACGCGACCCAAATTGCCAGATTTAGCACGCGGCGGAACTCCTGTTCATCTTCCATCAAATGATCCGCAGGCAGAACAACCATTACCGCCTCGGGATCACGCCGTTTTACAAACAGCGCCGCAAGCCCGATACATGGCGCAGTATTTCTTCCGAGCGGTTCGACAATGATGTTCTCGGCAGGAATATTCGGCAGCTGCTTTGCCACAAGAGGTTTTTGCACCTTGCTGGTAACAATGAGAATATTCTCCGGCTCGATGAGTCCGCTGACGCGTTTCACCGTATTCTGGATCATCGTCCCTTTATTGACAATCTCCAGCAATTGCTTCGGCGTTTTTTCTGTACTGCGTGGCCAGAACCTCGAGCCAACACCGCCTGCCATTATGACCGCGTATACATTCGGCATCTATGTACTTTCCCTATTTTCCATCAGATATAATTTCGCGGAACCCGCGCTGTGATTCCCGTAAACACTTCATACGGTATCGTCCCCAGTTTGTCGGCTATTTCCCATGAGGAGATTGATGCTGTTCCGTCACTTCCAATCAACGTTACATCATCACCGACTTTTACACCGGCATCAATACCGACATCCACCATCATTTGATCCATGCAAATCGTTCCAACAACGGGATACCTTTTCCCTCCAATCAACACTTCGGTTTTGTTCGTCAGCCTTCTGCTGTACCCGTCTCCATAACCAATTGGAACAGTCGCAATTTTTGTGCGTGATTTTGTGTAGTAAGTTCTTCCATACGAAATACCTGTGTCGGCGGCAACTTCCTTCACGAATACGATTTTTGACCGAAGCGTCATGACCGGTTGTATCGGGATACTCTCCGACGTTTCGTGTGAGGGGTAAGCTCCATACGTCATGATTCCCGGACGAACCATGGTAAAATATGATTGAGGAAGATCAAGCACTGCTCCGCTATTTGCTATATGCCTCAGCGGGATGTCAATTCCTGATTTATCAACGTGGGAAATAACAGTATTAAATCGGTCAAGCTGTTCCATCGCAAATGATTTATCCAAAGCATCCGATGAGGCAAAATGACTGTATATTCCAACCGGCTCAAGATGCTTGAGTGATGCTATCTTTTCGATAAAAGATTTCGCATTGCCGGAATGAACTCCTATCCGTTCCATACCCGTATCAATTTTGAGATGAACACGCGCTTTTCCTTTTCTAAAACTTCCGGCTTGATTGTTCACCGAATCCGCCAATTCAAGCGACGAGATTGTAATTTCCAGATTGTGCGCGAGAAATTCATTCACCTGATTGCCAAGCACACCGCCCAATACCAGTATCGGGTGCGTAATACCCGATTTCCTGAGAACAATTCCTTCTTCAAGAAATCCGACACCGAGGTAATCAACTCCATATTCAACCATCGCTGAAGCGACAGCTTCGATGCCGTGGCCGTACGCATTTGCTTTGACAACCCCCATCATTTTAACACCACGACCAATCTTCTTCCGGATGCCATCAAGGTTAAACCGGAGCGCTTTCAGATTAATTTCAGCAAACGTCAGGCGCATCAACACTCATCATCAAATGAACACACGAACATCTTTCACTTTTACATCTGTTTTTGACGGAAAAATATACACTTTATCGGTTTGAATGTCAACGGAAATGAGTAAGACCTCTGATTTTCGACTGCGTCTAATCCTGTAAAAAATCAGAGGTCTCATCACTAAAAATGAAAAACCCCCGCAGATTAATCGTCTACGAGGGTTTGAATATCCATTTACTACAGCATCAGGCCTTGTGTGATACTTTCAGCCTGTTGAGTGCCCGATGAAGAGAGGCTTGTGCGCGGCTGAGATCATGCTCGGCTTTACGTTCAGCAAGCCGCTTCATGGCCCGGTCGCGTGAAGCTTCCGCGCGCGCTTTATCAATTTCCGTCGAATGCTCTGCAGTCTCCGCGAGCATCACAACATGATTCTTCTTCACATCGACAAAGCCGCCGCTGGTCGCAAACCGGACTTCACTGCCGGACGCATCCTGCAGTTTAACTTCTCCGACACCAATTTCGGCGAGCAACGGCGCGTGGTTATACAATACCTGAAATCCGCCCATCGTACCGGGAGCGCTGAAGCTTAACACATCGCCGTTGAAAATAACTTTCCGCGGCGTTACAATTTCCAGCTTAAATGCTTTCTCTGCCATGGCTTCTTACGGATTTTCTTTCTTGTGCTTTTCCACTACTTCGTCAATTGTGCCAACCATGTAGAAATAGTTTTCGGGTATATGATCATACTGGCCATCGATAATTCCTTTAAAGCCACGGATAGTATCTTCAAGCTTCACATATTTTCCGGGAATACCGGTAAACTGTTCGGCAACAAAGAACGGCTGTGAGAGGAATTTCTGAATTTTTCTGGCGCGGGCCACAGTCTGTTTATCTTCATCGGACAATTCGTCCATACCAAGAATGTTGATAATGTCCTGCAAATCTTTGTATGTCTGCAGAATTTCCTTTACGCGCTTCGCGACGGAATAGTGTTCCTGGCCGATTGTTCCAGGCTCAAGAATTCTGGACGTTGAATCAAGCGGATCTACCGCGGGATAAATACCAAGCTCAGCGATCTGGCGGCTTAACACTGTTGTCGCGTCAAGGTGACTGAAGGTTGTCGCAGGTGCCGGATCAGTTAAGTCGTCCGCAGGAACATAGATTGCCTGCACTGACGTAATAGAGCCTTTCTTCGTGGAAGTGATGCGTTCCTGCAATTCGCCCATTTCCGTACCAAGTGTCGGCTGGTAACCGACGGCTGACGGCATACGGCCGAGAAGCGCGGACACTTCAGAACCTGCCTGCACGAAACGGAAAATGTTGTCGATAAAGAGGAGAACGTCTTTTCCTTCTTCATCGCGGAAATATTCAGCCATGGTCAATGCTGTTAAGGCAACGCGCTGACGCGCGCCCGGGGGTTCGTTCATTTGCCCGAACACAAGCGCGGTTTTATCCAACACGCCCGACTCTTTCATTTCGAGCCAGAGATCGTTTCCTTCACGCGTACGTTCACCTACACCGCCGAATACAGAATAACCGCCATGGTGCAATGCAATGTTATGAATAAGTTCCATAATAACTACAGTCTTTCCCACACCCGCGCCGCCGAAGAGACCTGTCTTACCACCTTTTGAATATGGTTCGAGCAAATCGATAACCTTGATACCGGTTTCAAACATCTCTTTTTGAGTGCTGAGGGTGTCAAACTTAGGGGCAGACCTATGGATCGGATACTGCATTTTGCTTTCGATCGGGGGAAGTTTATCAATACCCTGGCCGGTAACATTGATAAGGCGTCCGAGTGTACCCGGACCAACAGGGACCATGATTGGCGATCCGAGATCAACCGCCGCCATACCACGGACAAGGCCGTCTGTCGAGTCCATAGCGACCGCACGAACACGCTCTTCGCCGAGATGCTGCTGGACTTCGCAGATCAAGTCTTCATTCACACCTTCGATATTTTTGCGTGGAATTTTTACCGCGTTAAGAATAGAAGGAAGCTTGCCTCCTGAAAAATCGATATCAACGACCGGTCCGATAACCTGCGTAATTTTGCCTTCGTTCATGCAATTCCTTTATGATGAATAAATGAAATTTTCTTGTTAATCGTCTCAAATCGTTGATTTTTGAATGTCTCAAGCGAGCTTTGAGAAGAAAGGATTCCGTCTAGCGGAGTAAAATGCGGCTTAATATATTGATTTTGAGCGAAAGAAGCAATAAAAACTATCAGAACGTGCTGGCTCAGTTTAAAGAAAAGAACAACGCAGAGTCGCAAAGAGCGCAAAGAAACGCAGAGAAATAATCACTTTGCGATACTCGGCGAACTCTGCGTCTCCGCGTTTAAGAATTATATTTCAAAATGAGCCAGTACCTATCGGAAGGTACTATCCTATTTTGACTTGGAACACCCTTCGACTCGGCTCAGCGCGATGCTCACCATCATGTGAGCAGAGACGACCCATGACGAGACTCCAGAATTTTCAAAATAGGACAGTACCAATCGGAATGCAAAATACACTTACCGTTTTCCAAGAATGGATTTTATAATGAGCTTTCCGTGTTCACGCCCGTTCTCGATAAATACTTTATTGTTAAACCTGCCTCCGACCATACCTCCCGCGACAAAAAGTCCGGGAATATTTGTTTCGAAGGTTTCAGGATTATGAGATGGAGCGAGAGTATCAGAATCAACATTGATTCCCAAACCCTTTAAGAATGGAACATCGGGCCTGTATCCGATAAGGATAAACGCGAAATCGGTTATTATTTCTGATTGTATTCCATTCGTGTGTTGAATGACAGTCTTACCAGGTTGAAATTCACGCACAATGGAATTAAACAACATCGTAATAGCGCCGGCGGAAACACGGTTCTCGAAATCAGGCAGTATCCAGTACTTCACGTTGCCGCTCAGCTTTTCTCCGCGGTGTACAACTGTTACACGGGCTCCATGCCTCCAAAGATCAAGAGCGGCTTCGACGGCTGAATTTTTCCCTCCCACAATCAGCACATCCTGCTGGAAGTACGGTAGAGGGGTATTATAATAATGCGATACATGAGAAAGATTTTCTCCCGGGACATTCAATGGATTGGGAGTATCGTAGTATCCGGTCGCCACGATAACCGACGTCGATTCATACTTCTGACCGCCTTCACCCTGAAGCGTGAATGTATTCTCAGATTTCTTCACCGATAGTATTTTTTCATACAACCTGAGGTCCAGCTGATAATGCTCTGCAACGGAGCGGTAATAATTAACGCAATCAAGTGACGTGGGCCGTGTGGTTGGAACAACAAACGGGATATCACCGATTTCCAGCAGTTCCGGCGTCGAAAAGAAATACATGTTTTGCTGATACTGCTGGATACCGTTGACAATACTTCCCTTATCGATGACGACGCAATTCAGCCCTGCTCTCTTTGCTTCAATGGCGCAGGAAAGCCCTGCAGGACCTGCGCCGATGACTATGACATCACATATATTTGAGCTTGTCAGCATATATTTAAAATCTCATGAATAAAAAATCCTGTCTGAAGAAGACAGGATATTAAGTGAGCTGAAGGTCGGAGTTTGCGCCAGAGGCGCATCAGCGCTCCGTCGCTGAAGCTTTGGAGCGTAAGCGACCTTTGGCTGAGAACCGACGACCGTTTACAAAAGACCCACAAACATCATTACATACAGAGCTGAAGGTCGGAGTTGAACCGACGACCTGCTGATTACGAATCAGCTGCTCTACCAACTGAGCTACTTCAGCGAAAAATAGTTACTGGTAATTGGTAACCTGTAATTAGTAAATGGTAATTCGTTAATTGTTATACGTTATCAGGTTTTTTGCCGTAGAATACTGTGGGGAAGAATTCTCCGACTTCTGCTTCGACGCCCTGCATCCACTCTTTCTCGGGAAGAACAGTCCGAAGCGTCCAATCCTTGGCGACATCAAACGCCTGTTCGCTGTTGATCATTTCAATCGTTTCCCAGGGACAATACTTAACGCACAATTTACATCCGATGCATACGTCAAGGTCAATTTCGACGACCTTTTTATGGATATCATAATCAGGTCCGGCGATGACATAGATACAGTCGACAGGGCAAACCTCAAGGCAGACTTCACAGCCTGTGCATCCTTCCTGGTTAATGACAGCAAGCTCGCGCGGGCGCTTTTTACGGGCAGGCGCGGCAGCAACAGCTGGTTTTGGAGCGGCGGCCGGGGCCGATTGTGCTTCAGACATCAAACAATTCCTTTGTTCTTAGTGAAAAACCTGATTAATAAAAGAAAAATCTGTGTGATATTCAAGTAAGAGACAATCGGGACTAAAGTCCGATGTAGCTAGCTTTACTGTCCCCCATGCTGTCCGCCAGAGGCGGATGCGCTTTAGCGCAAAGCATGAGGGTATACCGGAAAATTCCAACCCCATCCTTCAGGATGGGGTTTAAACATAAAAAGTAGAACAGGCTTTAGCCATGAAAGTATTGTCCTACTTTTCGGAAGCAATTGCAACCCGTACTTCTGTAACATCCAGAATTTTTTTTAAATCACCAGGGTTGATTTGCACAAGAAATCCTCTTTTTCCTCCGTTGATATAAATTGTCTCGAGCTGAAAAATCGTCTGCTCAGCATACACAGGAATCGATGACCGTGTACCAAAAGGACTCGTCCCTCCGAAAAGATATCCGGTGTGTTTCTGCGCAGTAACGGCATCGCAGGGCTCGATCCGTTTGACTTGCAATATCCGGGCAAGCTCTTTTGTGGATACTTCACAATCACCATGCATCAGAACGAGCAGAGGTTTCTTTTGGTCGTTCTGCATCACCAGCGTCTTAATGACGTTATGCTCGGAGACAAGTAACGCGGAAGCTGAAGTCTTTGTGCCGCCATGTTCTTCATACTCATACAGATGGGGTTGGAACGGAATATGCTTTTCCCGAAGAACTCGCACGGCTGGTGTAATAGGATACTCAGGCATAAGACATCAGATAATCATGTTGTGTTAATCTTCTTTTTCCCGCGCAACCATCCAAACCGTTTGAGATCGACCTTCCCTTTTCTGAAAACAATCCCCTCCTTTGTGAGCAATTCCATTTGCAGATCATACATCCCATCGATATTGGAAAGGGATATTTTCCCGGCAGAGTTAATGACTCTGTGCCATGGCACACCGCTTTTGGGAGGAAGATTATGGAGGGCATAACCGACAAGCCTCGCGTGGCGAAGTAATCCGCTGACGCTGGCGATTTCACCGTAGGTTGCAACTTTACCGCGGGGAATCTTCTTAACCGTGTCCCAGATAATCTGATATTTTTTACTTGGGACAGGCAAACGGATCATGTGATTCCACGGCGAAAGTGATTAATGTTTTTCCACAAGCGCCGGCTCGGCAAATTTTGCCAGCTCCTTTGCCGAAGCTTTGTCCACATCCGCATGCAAACTGTTACCCTTAGCATCCATTGTAACAATGGCAGGGAAATCTTTTACCTGGATATGCCACATTGCTTCCGGAGTACCGAACTCAAGGAAGTCAACGCCATCTACCTTCGTGATACATCTTGCGTAAAATTGCGCCGCACCGCCGATAGCATTCAGATATACCGCGCCGGATTCTTTCAGTCCTGCCAGTGTTTTCGCACCCATACCGCCTTTGCCCATGACGACGCGAATACCGAACTTTTTGATAATATCGGCCTGATAGGGTTCTTCTCGGATAGAAGTTGTCGGTCCCGCGGCAGTCATTTTCCATCCATTGCCCTCTTTCAAAACTACAGGACCACAATGGTATAAAACCGACCCCTTGAGGTCGACCGGCGAATCGTGTGACATGAGGTGATGATGGAGAGCATCCCTTCCCATATGCACTTCTCCGTTCAACAGCACAACATCACCCACATTGAGACTTCGCACCTGGTCCTCTGAAATTGGTGCCGAGAGCCGTACTTCCCTTCCTGTAACGGGGATTCCAGACTCCTTGGCAAGTTTTTGTGCCGCGGTCTCTCCCTTAAACATCCACCGCTTAATGTCACCGGTCTTTGCATCTAATACAACCCCAAGCCGCCGGAAAGCCCAGCAATCGTAAGCGACCGAAACAAAGAAACTGGCGGGCAAACGATTATTCACGCCAACTTTGCAGCCAATAAGAGTTGCCTTGCCGCCAAAGCCCATAGTACCGATGCCGAGCTTGTTCGCGTTGTCCATGACATAATTTTCAAGCTTTGCCAGCTCAGGATCCGGGTTGACATCATCAAGAGAACGGAAGAGTTGTGCTTTTGCCAGCGCGTATCCCGAAGTCCTGTCACCGCCTATCCCGACGCCAATTGCGCCGACACTGCAACCCTGCCCCTGCGCCTGATAGACAGCATGCATCACGCATTTACGTATGCCATCCATGGTGCGGTCCGCACGGCCAAGGTTCGGCAGTTCACACGGTAACGAGTATTGGATATTTTTATTTTCACAGCCTCCGCCTTTCAATAAGAGTAATACTTCAATCTCATCATTATTTTCCCACTGTTCAAAATGAATCACCGGTGTTCCTGCACCGAGATTATCGCCGCTGTTTTTTCCGGTAAGGGAATTGACGGAATTCGGACGAAGCTTTCCCACCTTGGTAGCTTCGCTTATTGCCTCCTTGATTTGCTTTTTCATAATGATTTGATTGACACCAACCGGCGTTTTAATCTCGAAGGTCGGCATTCCGGTATCCTGGCAAATCGGCGCGACATCATTGCATGCCATATCGACATTCATTGCGATCATTTGTAACGCGACACCGGATTGAGTTCCCTTGTCCTCGGTTTCTATTGCACGCGACATTGCCCTGCGGACATCATCCGGAAGATTTGATGATGTTTCCGCGATAAGTTTGAACATACTTTCTTTAAAATTATTCACTTTCAATCTCCTTATTCTTAGTCAGATAACTTTCAGTACGCCAAATTTCTACTGTAAATTACCAAAATTCCGTTCCTAAATCAATTTTGTTGATCACCATTAATTTTTTGATTCGAGATGTAGTATGAACTTTAAGATAGCTCAACTCCATATCTATCAACACCCTGAGTGAAGTTGAAGGGTTAAACAAAAGGGGTTTCTATTTTCATAGAAACCCCTTTTCCCACTAACCACCAACATACTGTTAACCGCCGCACTTCAATCCGAGAACGTTCAAACCGTTTTCGGCATCCTGTGCCTGTTTGGACTTCGGGCAATTATCTAAAACTTTGCAGTAATATTTTTTGGCTTCTTCTTTATTATTGCTGTTCTGATTGGCCTGGGCAATCCAGAGAAGGAGCTGGCAATCTTTCGGATCAAAAGATAACGCCTTTTTAAGATACTCAATAGACTCTTTATATTTTTTACTGACCAGAAGGTAAACCCCAATGCGCATGTTCGCTTCTTCCAAATACGTATCAAATTTTCCTTCATTGCCATTCGTTCCTGAGGCTATCGTTGCAAGTTCAATAACCTTCTGATAGCACTTAACCATATTCGCGTCATCGCCGAGCTGAGCATAATTTTGGGCCATGAGAACCCACGCCTGTATGTTATCCGGTTTGATATCAATTGCTTTCTGGATATGATCTTTTGCCCTCGCAAACTCCTTCATCTGCATCAGGCACATGCCGGCATTGAGATGACAGGCAAACTGATATCCGGCTGAAGTATCGCAGACAATTTTCTTTTCAAACATCACAACAGCATCCGGCCATCGTTTCAATTTCAAATAGAGTGATCCGAGTTCATATGGAATTTCACAACTGTTAGAATCTTTACGAAAGGCTCGTTCTAGAATATCAATACCTTTTTCGAATTTCTCAGTCGTACGTAATGCTTTACCGTACGCAATGAGATTTTCCAAGCTCATTGAATCTGGATTCATTTTTTCCCAACTCTTGATAGCTCCTGGCAAATCCCCTGTGTTTTTATTTGCGGTCGCCAACAAGATATCCACTTCATTCCGTTCCCGGTCTGATATTTTTAGAGTGAAAATATGCTCAGCAACACTTTTTACTTTCGCATAGTCTTTAATTTCAAAAAGGGCTCTTATATAACTCATTTGCACTTCAACATCTTCAGGCTTTAGTCGAGCAAGTTTCTCTAAACTCCACACAGCATTTGTATACTGCTTGGCTCTCATATATAACTTACTTAACTCGGTAAGTGCCGTCAGGTTAGTAGAATCAAGCATAATAACTTTTTTATATGCTGTGCCAGCCTCAGTGTATTGACGCGCCTTCCTACCTGTTTCAGCAAGCTTAAGAAAAATATCTTTGTTGGTGCTGTCAATTTCAGAAGCACGTTTATACTGTTCCATTGCCGCAGGAAGGATATTCTGTTTTGCGTAAACATCGCCAAGCAAGTCGTATATGGCAACATTATTCGGATCAAGTTCACGCGCCTGAATGATCATCGGTTCGGCCTGCGCGGCAGAGTCGGCTTTCAGGTATGCCGTGCCAAGCCAAAAGTATGCCTGCGGGTTCTTTTTATCTTTGCGAACCGCTTCACGCAATTCTTCGATTGCCCTGAGATACTCTCCCTTTTGGATTGCTTCTTTTCCGACTTCGATTCTGTCCTGGGCAAACGATACCGACAGCATCACAAGACCGAGAACAAGCAGAACCATGATTTTTTTCATATTCATCCCTACCAGTTATAGACTTTTATTTGTTACTTCGACAAGCCGGACCGGCATCGTTGCCGGAACGAGCCCGCTGTTTTGTACAATTTTTTGGCCCGCGACACTTGTAATAAACGATGTAAACCCGGCAGCAACACCATAATTATCTGCACGGGAATAGATGTAAACATCACGTATCAAAGGATAATACCGCTGATAGACATACGCCTGATGCGGACCAAAGTATTTATCATTAATTCCGAGCGAATCGGGTGCATTTGTGTCGCAAAGCTCTAACATGCGAACCTGCTCCTTACGATCGGCAAGCCAATTCATTCCTACTAACCCGATTCCGGAAGGATCTTTCACAACAGATTGAATCATTTCCGGAGATGATATAACCTGCTTAGCGCGCGATAAATATTTATTACCGTGCAGCACCTTTGTTCCTATGACTTCGTGGGTTGCGCTGTTGACTTCCGGAAGATACACAATAATACTGGAAGTTGATCCTTTCCATCCAAGTTTATCCCAGGTTTGAATATCACCTCTTAGAACACTGTCAAGCTGGGACACACGCAGCTGTGTCACAGGATTTTCATTATTGGTGATGACAACAATTCCATCGATAGCGATTTTATATTCATGAATACCCAACTTAAAACGTTTTTCCGCTTCCAGCTCTTCGCTGTTCAAAGGACGCGCCGTTACAACAATGGTAATCGAATCATTGAATAGGCGTGTGACAGCCTCGCGATCCGACGTTACTTCAGCAGTGATATGTGCTTCAGGATAGAGTTCTTCAAATTTAATTTCTTCCGAACGAAGAAGCGGCGCTACAGATTCCGATACAAGAACGGTAACATACCCTTTTGTGGGTGTCTCCAGTCGCTCGCCCTGGCACCCTATGGCAACGATGCCTATACCGACCGAGAGAATGATAAAAAATGGTAATCTACTCTTCAACTTCATTTTTCGACCGTCGAAATTTTACCCATAGCATAGTCACCCTGTATACGCCGTACATCATCATCATTACTCCAAGCATAACTCTGAAATTAGAAGGTATATTGGGTGGCAGCATAAACCCAGTCGTAATGATGATTCCCAACAATAAAATGAGTGATGCAGTGATAAAACTTATAATCTTAAGAATTAATTCAAAATTCATTGCAACCATTTCACATTTGAAACAATTTCCATCGTTTATACAGTAACGATATTAACGATGTTCCAAAAACTAAACACTAAAATCTGATGAAATTGCCTATTTATTCAATCTAAACTCGAATTCTTAGGTAACAGATGAAAAATAACGGAGGTAATGAGACCGAATGACGTCGAACGTCTATCAGACTCATACCTCCGTCCATATGTTAGAGAATCGCGACTCTTCACACATACCGCTCCTTTCCCGAAACAAAAAATTGTTACCGTTAGAGGAACCGATGATTGACGCAACTGCTTCTCTTCTATTTGTTCAGCTTAAACCTGAATGGAACTGCTGCCCATACGGCGACAGGACCATTGTTCATCATAGCCGGAGTAAATACCCATTGTTTGGCAGCTTCGATAGCCGGTTCATTAAACACTTCCGCGTCACTTTTCATGACTACGGCTTTCTTGGCTTTGCCTTCTTTATCAACAAGGATCTTCACCCACACCGTACCTTCGATACCGGCACGCCGTGCGATATCGGGATACTCGGGCTGAACCTGTTTTACAGGAACGGGTTGTTTCTCTACCGGAACGAAATCAGCGGGATCTTCATCTTCGATTTTAATGTCGTCCTGAATTTGAACATCGCCTGCTCCGCCGTCACCGTCACCTGTTGTAGGAGCAGAAATTTCAGACAGCTCCTTCTGCGAGGCGATAGTTTGCTCGGGATTCACTTCCGCATCCGGAACAGGAACTGGCGCTCCGACTGTCGGTTTTGCGACAGGAACGGAAACCTGCACCTGAGGAGCGGCTTCAGTGTTTGTCATTGAAGGCGGAGGCCCGAGATCGCTGTATTTCATGATACGAACTATGCGCTCGGGTTCTTCTTCTTCGGTCAGTATGCCGGCTAAATAGTAACTTCCTATGAGAGCAAGGTGAAAGACAGCGGCAATAATCAGCGCGATTGTGGCATACCGCTGATACAAACCGCGTAATTCCCGCATCCCATAGTGCGCGACTGATTCCGACGCTATTGCTTTAACAGCCATGGTTTGCTTTCCTTTCTTACGAAGCTACTTGTTCAAGAATTTTCTTATCATCGTCTTTCATCGGCGCAAGACTGAATTTGGTAATATTTGCCAGATTCAGTTCATCCATGATATCTACCATCATGTGGTATTTTCCCCTGCGATCGACTTTAATAACGGTGATTAGTTTTGGATTTTGCTGTGACCGCTGCACCATAAATGCGCGTAGGCCTTTGTACTCAATTCGTTCCGGTTTATCGAACGCCATATTCCAATAAATCGAACCATCCTCTTTAATCCGGAGCGTTAACACATTACTCTGTGCAACTTCAACCTGCACACCTTCAGGCGGCAGATTTATTTCCATCGTCTGAGGACGATTCATGGTTGTCGTCAACATGAAAAATGTCAACAACAAAAAAGCCACGTCGACCATCGGTGTATTGTCAATTTTTACACCAACACGGCGTTTCTTTTTCTTTTTACCTTTTTTCCGGTCATGTCCACCGCGCGGGGCGGTATCGACTGATGCCATGATAATACTCCTTTAATCTTTTTTCAGATCGGTTACGAGATTGAACCGGGTAATTTGTGTTTTTTGTAAGATATCCATCACATCTTCTGTGATACCGTATTCAGCTTCTTTATCACCCTTCACAACAGTACGCAGCTTCGGGTTTGCAATACGCGCCCGAACCAGCATATCAGGAAGTTCTTTGGTAGTCACTTCCACCGCGGCACGGAGCTTATTTTCTTCACCAAAGATTCTGCCTGTCATTTTCTGTGAATCGAAACCAAGGAATATGCGGTTATCTTTACTGATGGAAACCAGCATAACATCTGTCTCAGGCAGCTTGAACGCGGAGTGAGAGGATGGAAGAATAATCTCCACTTCTTCAGGTGGGCGGAATGTTGTGGTCAGCATGAAGAACGTCAGTAAGAGAAAACCGACGTCAACCAATGGTGTGTTATCGATCGCCACACCCATTCTTCGTTTTTTAATTTTAGGCATTGTTTAGCCCTTCCTTTACTTCGATCTGGTCGTTAAGGTCTGTATAACGTCATAACTCGCTTCATCAATCATATAGGTAAAGTTATCCACTTTGTTGACGAAGAAATTGTATGCAACGATACCAACAATTGCCGCAAAAATTCCAAGCGCCGTATTAATAAGCGCCTCGGAGATCCCGATTGACAATTGAACCGCATCAGGCGCACCGGCCTGGGCAAGCGCTGTGAACGCACGGATCATACCGATAACTGTTCCAAGAAGGCCAAGCATTGTGGAGATTGAAGCAATCGTTGACATGGCAATAAGATTCTTTTCAAGAATCGGCATTTCAAGCATGGTCGCTTCTTCAATAGCACGTTGAATTTCTGCCATCTGTTTTTCAGCCTCAAGCGATTTGCTGTCGCGTGACAGGGATTGATACCGTTCCAGTCCGGCGCGGATAATATTTGCCATCGAGCCGCGCTGCTGGTCACATGCACTGATCGCGGCATCGACATCACCGGTCGCAAGGCTTTTCTGTACGTTTTTAAGAAATGTTGTTAATGAACCCCTGCCCTGTGCCTTCCGCAACGAGAGGATTCTTTCAACGATAAATGTAAACACCATAATTGAAAGACATATCAATAACGGAACGATAACTCCGCCGGTATAGACAGTGCCCATTATGTTATCGGGTTTCAATCTGTTTTCGCCATCCTTAAAATTGGCAGGGTTTCCCAAAACAAAAAGATAAATAATGAACGATACCGCTAAGGCGGCAACGACCAGTGTGAGTACAAAAGTGGATTGTTTCATTGAGTACTAACTCCTTTTAGATGTGAATAAATGAGAGTTGTTATGTTGGTTGTTTAATTTTCGAAAATTCACTAATAGCTTCATCGACAGTTTCAAAGACATCAAACACATCAATTAACTTTGTCACGGCAAGAAGATTCTGGATGTTACCGCCGATACCTGCAATTTTCACCTCGCCGCCGTTTTTCTTAATGCTTGCGTGAGCCGCAATGACCGCGCCGATACCGGAACTGTTGAGGTAATTCAGTTTTTGCATATTGATGACGAGTCTGACAATGCCTTGTTCAAGAAAATCCGCAACAATGGATCGAAGTTGATCAGTATCCCCATCACCTATAAGAGATCCTTTGATTTCTATAATGCCAACTGTTCCGCCAAGCTTAGTAGTAGCCTTTATCGACATGAGACCTGCTTATCTATCCTTTGAATGTGTTCTGAATATGTAGCTTCTCTCAAATCATTCTGGAGGGTGTTATTAAGTTTTGATTTGAGATTTTTTGATTTGCCGTTGGATTTATGTGCAAGAAAAATGCCAAATCCACCGAAATTTTGAAATGGCCTTTTTGAAAAGGAAAAGGCTAAAACTTTCGAATAAAAAATTCAGACTAACTCATCTTATCTTGCAATTTGCAAGAGAAAAAAGTGAGTCTACAGCAAAGTGTTTTTAAGTTCCTGAATTATAAAGAGTTTATAGGATTTGCAAAATGCAACATGGTTTTCATCAAAGCCCGTACTTTTTCCGCTTTCTCCAGAGCGTTGCGGGATCAATTGCGAGCACTTTCGAGGCTTCGTCGAGATCATTTGCCACCCGCAATACACGGGCTATATGCTGACGTTCAACCTCTTCAAGCGAAAGCACACCGCTTAATGAACCGTTGATTGATGACCGCAACTCCTGCGGAAGATGGTCAGCTTCAATTGTTGTATTCTTAGCAAGAAGGACTGCACGTTCCATCACATTTTCCATCTCACGTATATTTCCGGGCCACCGGTACGATGTAAGCACTTTCAGCGCTTCTGGTGACAACACCAGTTCATGCTGTGGTGAAAATTTCTTTATGAAATAATGGATGAGAAGGAGAATGTCTTCGGAACGGTCCCGCAGGGATGGCAATGTAATGCGTACGGCGTTGAGTCGATAGTATAAATCTTCACGGAAGCTTCCCTCCTGTAATGACTCAGAGAGTTTTCTGTTGGTCGCTGCAATAATTCTCGCATCGACTTTGCGAGTAACATTTTCCCCAACGCGTTCAAACTCCCGGTCCTGAAGGAAACGCAGTAGTTTCACCTGTGTGGTTTGAGGAATCTCACCAATTTCATCAAGAAATACCGTCCCACCATTAGCGGACTCAAAGCGCCCTTCCCGGTCCTTTACAGCGCCCGTAAAAGCTCCCTTAACATGCCCGAAGAGCTCGCTCTCCAGAAGATTCTCTGCCAGCGCCGCACAATTTACCTTAACAAACGGTTGCTGTGCACGCGAACTTTGATGGTGGATAAACTGAGCAAGAAGTTCCTTTCCGGTGCCGCTTTCGCCTTCGATAAGCACAGACAAAGGGCTGTCAGCGACTTGCCGGGCAAGCTCTATCTGCTGTTTCATCAGCAAATTACGCGTGACGATCTCAGAGTCTGATTTTACGGAATCGAGCTGCCTGCGAAGCTGGCGAACTTCACGTTCAAGAGCGTGATGTTCAACTATCTTTTCGGTAAAAAGTTGAAGTTCCTTAAGGTCGAACGGCTTCTGAATAAAATCAAATGCTCCGTTTTTAATCGCCTCAACGGCACTGTCAATGGATCCATGTGCTGTTATCATGACTGCGGTGGTAGAGGGAGAAAGTTTTCGGATTTGTTTCAGGACATGCATTCCATCTACAGGCTGCATCATCAAATCAATAAACGCGATATCAAACATGCCATCGCCCACATGCTCGAGCGCGTCAACAGGATTTGAGAAACCATCAACGGTAAATCCGATAGACTGTAAACCGATAGTAAGCGTTTTCAGGATATTAGGCTCATCATCAACAACAAGCACACGTCCGCGATCTGTCATGCGTGTTCCAAATAAATTGCAGGAAGTTGAACATAAAAGGTTGACCCCTTCCCAAGTTTGCTTTCAACCCAAATTTTACCGCCGTACATTTCGACGATCTCTTTCGCAATCGCAAGCCCCAAACCTACGGAGCCGGGAGTAGTATCCGAGGACTGTTTTACCTGCACGAATTTATCAAAAATCTTTCCGATATGCTCAGGTGCAATCCCGCGGCCGGTATCTTTCACACAGACAAGGACATGTTCAGTCTGCGAAATTGCCTGCACCTCGACCGCCCCACCTGTATCGGTATACCGCAATGCATTACTGACAAGATTAGAAATAATCCAGGAAAACTGCTGTTCATCACCAATTAATAGCGGAAGCTCATCACTCATTGTACAGAGAAGCGTAACACCTTTTTGCTGAAATGGAAGCCGCAACGGTTGCAGCGTTGATTCTATAATTTTTTGAATGCTTACCTGATCCGTACGGAGTTCAATTTTGCCGGATTCAAGTTTTGACAGCTGAAGAAGTTCGCGGACAAGTTTTGTCAGCCTCTCGCAATCCTGTTTTGATGCATTCAGCAATTCTTCCTGTGCCTTTGTCAAAGGGCCAATTAGCTGCTGACGAAGGATATCAACGCCCATATTGATGGAAGTCAGCGGTGTTCGGAATTCATGCGATACCGCCGCCATAAAATCAGATTTCATTTTATCTAATTCCTTGAATTGCGTAACGTCCTGTAACACCAGAACGACCCCCCCGCTTTGTCCATGCGGCGCGGGAATATCGGATACTCTCGGTCGCATATAGACATAACGATTGTTATGCTGAAAAAGAATATAAGGCTGGTTGAGTATCTGCGGATCCTGCCGTCTTCTGAAAATCTTCAGCACACGTTCATCGGATACACTTTGGTCGAGCGGCGTCCCCAACACCTCATGCTCGTTTACATTAAGGAGCTGTTCCGCCGAGTGATTCATGAGCTGGATATTCAGTTCAGAATCACACACGATAATGGCATCGGAAATACTTTCGACAATTGTCTCCGATTTTTTCTTCTCGGAAAGTATTTTTTCAATATTAAGCTCTTCAAACTTCCGGAGGCGCTCAGTCATTTTATTAAACTCGCGGCTCAGTTCACCAACTTCATCATTGGTATTAATATCGAGTTTTAAATCAAGGCGGCCTCGACCGATTTTATATACAGTCTCAGTTAAACGTTCTGCAGGCTCAATAATACGTTTTGTAAAACGAATCATTGTAACAATACTTAACGCAGTGGCAAGAAACGAAGCAAAAAGAATAGCTATGATTGCTTCATCTGAAGTGGTTTTTGTCTGAGCGGCTACGCTGTTCATCTGCACCTGATTTTCTTCGATAAGCCAGAAACAGTTATCGGTAAGTCTCTGCGAGAACGGACGTACTGTGTTATAATAAAACGATTTTGCTTCCCTGACATCTCCATGAAGGGCAAGTTGTGTTAACGAATCTGTCACCAGCAAATATCCTTCATAAGTGGAGCGGACATTCTCAAGAATCGGTTTTGCATCGGGAAGATCCTGATTTTCCTTCGCCTGGTGGAATAGTTGGTAAAATTCATCCTTGGCTTCCATGAACTGAATTTTCCCATCATTGACATCACCTGTAAGCATGCGTGAAATAGCGTCTTCATGACGTTCCACCGACCGCGCCATGTTTTCCACGACAATAACATTGGGGTAATTCTCATACAGAACTGACTTCAAAGAATTTGTCAGACGGTTAAAATTGAAAATCGCCCAGGAGGTAGCGGCAATATTGATTGCCACAAGGACGATATATCCCACACCGACCTTAAAACGGAGACTATTAAAAAATGGTACTTGCATAATATTGGTGGCTCAATATATCCAGAAACTCGCGAAAATTCAACAAGTTGACTTTCGGTGAAAAACTTGGTATTATTGTCACCACTTCAATTGTATGACTTCGCGAATTTAAACCAGTATGGAGTTTTCCACAAGCCGGCCGCGTGTTTTAGGCTGGCTCCGTAGTGCTGCATTTCTTGATGGTGACTGGGGAACGAGCATTGCCTATGTCCTTGGCATAGCATTTTTCCTCGCAGGATATAACAGCGGATGGCATCTGTTAATGATGCTTATCCTTACCACCATGGTAGCGCTGAATTATGTAACGATATGCCGGTTGTATCCTAACGGCGGAGGCGTCTACAGCTCAGTAAGCCACCGCTCTAAAAACTTAGCTGTTATCGGGGCACTGCTCTTGGGTGCAGATTATGTCGTAACAGTCTCTCTCTCTGTTCTTGATGCCTGCCACTATTTCGCGCTCGACAATCCTCAATTTTGGGCTATTTCGATTATCGCAACAATAGGTATATTAAATTGGTTTGGACCACGCCACGCTGGTTCACTTGCCACATTGATCTCCGTGGCAACGCTTGTTTCATTAGCTGTTATTATGACTGCGGCGTTCCCATCAGCGTCTCAGCACATAAGTCTCCAGCCGCCCACAGGCGGTTTTGTTGACAACTGGGCAATTTTTGTCGGTATTATCTTATCTATCTCCGGAATTGAGGCAATCTCCAACATGACCGGACTCATGAAGGATCCTGCAAAAACTTCCCGTCGTGCAATCTTGGTTGTTCTTACCAAAATTGTGCTGGCAACTGTCGTACTTGGTTTTGCGATGCTTGCAATTCCCGATATGGACCGTTCAGCACACAAAGAAGAGATGATTCGCTTCCTTGGTGAAACATATATTGGTCATTGGTTCGGACCAATCATAGGTGTTGTTCTTGGGTTCCTTCTCGTATCAGCCGGCAACACTGCGATTAATGATTTAACGTCGGTTCAATTCCTCATGGCAGTAGATGGCGAACTTCCCGGTAAACTGAGAAAGCTCAACAAGTACGGGGTACCCATCTTCCCACTTATCATTGCAACATTAGTACCAATCATCGTTTTATTAATTGTTCACGATGTCATTACGCTTTCACATCTGTATGCTATTGGGGTTGTTGGCGCGATATTGATCAATGTGGGATCGACAGGCACGGATAAATCACTATCTGTATCTTTCCCCGTCCGCGTTTTTATGATTCTTTCTGCAGTCATCCTGTTTTTTGTGGAAGCAACTATTGCGATTGAAAAAAAGGAGGCTTTGATATTTGCATCCAGTGTTCTTATTGTCGGTTTGGGCGCAAGGTATATCGCAAAACGTCAATTAAAAGCATCTGAGATCATTGAAGCCGCTCCACCCCCACGACCGGCAGTAATAGGGTTACGTCCTGAAGCAATACCATTTACCTCAAAGATGCTCGTGGCAATACGCGACCGGGGTGAAAATTTATTACGCCAGGTTTGCGAAGAAGCGAAACTCCGGAAGGCATTTCTTTTTATCCTTCATATCAACCAGGTGTCCGTAACCGGTTTGCTTCCTGAAAAACTTACATCAGAATCGTACGCTCATCAGGAATGGATTGAAAAAATTTGCAGTGAGTATGGAATACCGTTCAGAGTGGTGAGCATTTTCTCAAGCGATATCGGATATACAATTGCGGAACAGGCAGCGACAATGGGAGTGGACAGAGTTGTTCTTGGCGCTACACAGCGTTCACTCGTGGAAAGAGCTTTACGCGGAGATGTAATTCAGACGGTATCACAACTCCTCCCTGAAGAAATTCAGCTTACCATTTACCGGGCATAACAGTACTAGGATTGCCTGATTAAATCCCGGAGGCGGTTTTCAATCTGCTCGATGTCAACAGGCTTTCGTAAAATCCCAAAGACTCCTACCTTACGCGCTTCAGCAAGCACACGGTCATCCTGAAATCCTGTGATAAATAAGAACGGTATCGAGGCAGTTGCCGGTGAGCTTTTCACTTTTTTAAACATTTCAAAACCATTCAGGCGGGGCATTACGATATCGGAAATAATTGCATCGGGGGTAAATGTCTGGAGTTTATCCAAACCTTCCTGCCCGTCGTACGCGAGTACAACTTCATAATTATCCATTTCAAGAAGATCTCTCATCAATTCAGCGAATCCTGCCTCATCATCGACAAGCAAGATCTTTCTCGGTTTTTTTTCAGTTGCCATTTGAATGCCCCAGGCTATGATAAAGTTGTGTGAATATATGCAATGCCGAATGAATAATCAAGTAAACCATTAAAATTCAAGGGTTATCATATTAAGGGAATACTCCTTCATATTTCCGGTAAAAATATGTCGCAATATTTAAGGATCTCTCACCCTTCTGCTTTCTCAACAGGGAAATGCATTAAAAAATGTGAATTTGATGTAAAATAATCACTTTTTCTCACAATAAAGTATTGATTTTCAAACTTGTCCTCCCTATCTTTCACGAGAATTTTGTCCGAATTTATTCTTTCTCCAGAATCAAAGGTGGCATTGAACAAGGCACGACTCTGAAATCCTGTTCCGGAATAGTCAATCATTCCATTTCATTATTAACATTGTAACGAATATCTCTTGGCTGAACAGTAAATAACCTCGAAGATTTTTCGTTTATCATTTCTTAAATAGGTCAAAGGTTTCAAGAGTATATCATAACAGCATTACATTTATTTTTGTTTTTCACGCTCTGTCATCTATTATGGGAAGGAGTAGTATATGAAAACAACGAGACTGTTTCGCCGCCTTTTGTTTCTTGCCGTATTAAGTTTGACTTCACAACTTGCATCCACACAACCTGCATCGCAGGATTGGACATGGCTTAACCCTTTACCTCAGGGGAACGGTCTTTTCGGAGTTCATATGGTTGACCCCAATACTGTTTTTATTGCCGGTGACTTTGGTACCCTTCTGCGTACCACTAACGCTGGTCAGACATGGACCACCGTTCCTCTCCCATTCTTTGACGCATTCAGTTATTTGTACCATATTTCTTTTATCAGTCCGGATACGGGATTTATACTCGGCAGTGATGGAGTCATACTGCGCTCAACAAACGCAGGGCTGACATGGTCACAGATGAACAGCAATACAACGGCTTGGCTTTATGATCTGGATTTTGTGAACAATTTGATCGGTTACGCATGCGGAGACGGTGGAAGGACCATTTACACGAATGATGGCGGAGAAAACTGGTACTCGAATTCACCCGCATCTTCAGCTATTCTCCGTGCAATTGATTTCTCTGAAGACTTCACTGGAATGGTCGTTGGATCAGACGGATCCATCTTCAAAACGACAAATGGGGGCTCGGCATGGATTCCACAATCATCCGGTGTAAGTACTCAGCTTTGGGGAGTTCACATGTTCGACGCCGACAGGGCGGTTGCTGCCGGATGGAGTAACGTTCTCCTCTACACAACCAACGGAGGCTCAACTTGGAACCCATCCTCCAAGACCTGGTTTGATTCTTACTATGACCTCCAAGCTGTTGATCAGTCTACTGCGATAGTGGTGGGAAACTTGAGTGTATTGAAAACAACAGACCAGGGAGCTTCATGGGATACACTCACAACATCGTACGGAGGCCGCGCGATTTCGTTTGCTGACAATTCGACGGCAACAATTGTCGGCGGTTTTGGAATTACGCGCACAACCGATGCCGGTGCCACCTGGTTTAATCTACACTCAAGCTTTACTTCTGAGACCCTGTATGGAATGGATTTTGCCGATGCGGACAATGGAACAATTGTCGGCTCAAACGGCGCCTTCTATCGTACCACAAACGGAGGCACAACATGGACGCCGCAGACGAGTAACACTTCCTTGCTTACCTACAGGGTAAGAATGCTCACTCCGTCAATCGTTCATGCAGTCGGCAACGGTGGATTCTCGAGAACCACGGATGGTGGGGCAAACTGGACAACGGCACCCGTCCTCGGCGTCAGCAGTCTTCGGGGTGTTCATTTTCTTAATGACAGCATGGGATACATTTGCGGGGGATCAGGGGCGATTCGCTATACGACCAACGGAGGAAATGTCTGGTTGACTCAAACTTCGGGGACGACTGCGTGGCTGTGGGGAATTGATTTTTCTTCCGCGGGGACCGGTATAATCGTCGGACTCAGCGGTACCCTGTTACGAACTACCGGCAGCGGGTGGAATCCTTCACCCGCAGGCATCTTTACGGCACTCAGGGATGTAGAGTTTCTCACTGACTCAATCGTCTTTATCGTCGGAGATGCTGGTAACATTCTGCGTTCGACTGATGCGGGCTCGAGCTGGAACAGTATTCCAAGCGGAACAACGAGTCACTGCAATAACATAACATTTGCAGACGCATCGACCGGATACATTGCAACATCTTCCGGTGTCTTAATATCCACTGACCAGGGGTTATCTTGGAATCCCCAAACAACACCCACATTCAGAACAATGTACGATATTGCATTTCCAACTTTGTCGTCGGGAATAGCAGTAGGCGTAAACGGTATTATTCTTAAAACAACCAATAATTCATCTTCTTCGCTGCAGGTTGATGTAAAAAATCAGTGGAATCTGGTCTCAGTACCGGCGCTTGTTTCAGACCCGAGTAAGACTACCCTCTTCCCAACAGCTATTTCAAATGCATTTGCATATTACCCGCCTCCTACCGGATATGCGAGTCAAAGCACGCTACAACATGGAATTGGATACTGGCTGAAGTTTTCAGGCGACCAGACAATTTCAATTACCGGAACGCCGATCCCATCTGATACCCTAACAGTCGGAGCCGGATGGAACCTCATCGGCTCGGTCAGCAATCCTACTCCGATCACCGATATCGGTTCAAATCCACCGGGCATTGTGACATCACAATATTTCGGATTTGACAGTTTCTATTTCTCCGAAGACACACTTAAACCAGGAAAGGCGTATTGGGTAAAAACGACAAAAAAGGGAAATTTAATTTTGACGACAAGCGGAAAATAGGCAGGAACTTCTGCTAGTTTTATCCAATGATCATAAAATTTTAACAGTGTCCGACAGATAATTTGCCGGACACTGCGTTTGGAATCATCTGAGTAACAGCATCTTTCTTGTCTCAGAAAAAGTCTGCGCTGTAAGCCGGTAAAAGTAGATGCCCGAAGAATATTCCGATCCGTTCCAGGCAACAGTGTATGAGCCCGGTGTTTTCCTCTCCTGAAACAATGTTGCTACCTCCCTGCCCAACACATCATAAATTTTCAATGAGGTGAAACCTGAAACCGTCCCGGCCGTTCGGGCGGGTATCGTGAAACTGATCCTCGTTTCCGGATTAAACGGATTCGGAAAATTCTGAAAGAGTTCAAATGTCACGGGCAAACTCTCTTCAGATACACCCAAACTTGAGTCCTCAAAAAGATCGACAATAAAATTATCGCCAAAATTAAAGGCGTCTCCGGGAGGAACGCCATTCCCGTCAGCACTGTTTCCAACACTGAACAGCGTGTCTTCCGTTGTGTCAGCCGGGGCCTGGTACATAAACATCCATCGGACAGTATCGTTGATAAATTGTTTCGGTACGGAATGGGATAATTCCAATCCATCGCTCGAAGAGAGAAGATGCGATGTGGTATCGGCAGGTGACAGCACGCCGCGCTGAGCCGCAACATTAAATCCTCCAACTACTGCCGGACCACCTGTCATCATTACATTGTACGAGTGTGTGGTCCCCTTTTGAATTCTTGCCGGACCCTCTATCCAGACTTTGACATCGGGAGATTCCGGCAACCCGTGGCATGTGCATCCGAATCCGTTCTTCCGTGTGGCGCCAACCTGGCCATCATCATGAAGCTGATGAAATCCTAAGAAACAGATATAGCCAAATGCCAGAATGAGGGTGATACCGCACTGTTTCGAAACACCGGAAATCTTAATATTCATTTGACTTTCCTTATTTTCTTTGTGATAAACAAAATATTACTCTCGCAACGGGACCACTTTTACTCTCCGTTCAACAATATCCTCCAACACATCGAGAATAAAATTCTTATGATGATGAATGACAGCCCTCCCGGCAGGAGGATCGGAGAACAAAAATGTATCTGAAAGTAGTGTGAATTTTTTATCCGGAAAGCGGGGACTGATGCTGTGGGTTATTTCGCAGCGCTGGATCAGCATTCGAAAATAGTCTTCAACATCCTCGGCATGATACATCATACCGGAGTCCGGTGAAGAAGTAAGGAGAGAATACAACAACTTTGCCTGTTCAACAATAGTTGCGGCAGTTGTCCTTCTCATGAGCAGGCGTTACCATGCTGTTCCCGATCGTAATACGGCAACAACGACATATCCTATAACAAGTGAAAGGATAATAATAATTCTGTACAAAGCTTCTTTTTTCATGCAACCAAATGTACGGAAAAACGAAGAACGAATCAAGGTAGAAAATTGAGCCATTTATCCATTGACTCATTGATTCAATGATCAAATAAAAAATGAAGCAATGATCAAATTTCCCCTTGATTCACTCATTCATTCTCATTATCTTAAGCATCATTTTCCATCATCTACAAACAAGGAACCGTCCAATGGCACGTTTTACCCGCACAACTCTTGCTATCCTCTTTTCGTTATTGTTTACTCTGAACCTCTCCGCACAGCAGGCGGTCCGCGATACAACTGCTAAAAAAGACAGCACAAAGCCTGCTGATACAAAATGGGACGTGACGGCAAAGCATGCTGCCACCAGCGACGTTGAATTTGATACCGACGAAGGAACATGGATGGCTGTTGATGTAAGTCCGGACGGAAAGCAATTGGTATTTGATCTCCTGGGCGATATCTATACTATGCCGATTACCGGCGGTTCCGCCACCCTCCTTGCCGGAGGACCGGCATATGAAACCCAGCCGCGGTTCAGTCCTGACGGAAAGAAAATTTCATTCACGAGCGATCGCGATGGAACGGATAATATTTGGATGATGGACACAGACGGCAAAAATCCAAAACAAATTACAAAGGAAAAAGAACGGCAGACAAACAACGCGGTCTGGTCGATGGATGGGAAATATATTGTTGCACGCAAACATTACCGCAACAACCGCTCACTCGGTGCCGGCGAAATGTGGATGTATTATATCGGCGGCGGGGACGGACTTCAGTTAACAAAACGCCGCAATTGGGAACAGGATGCCGGCGAACCAAGCCTCTCGCCTGACGGCAGATATTTATACTATAGCGAGGATGTTAGCAGCGGCGGCGGATTCCAATACAATAAAGATCCGTATGGAGTAATTTATGTCATTCAGCGTCTCGATATGCAGAAAGGCGGCACTGAACAATTCATCCGCGGGGAAGGTGGATCCGTCAGACCGCAAGTATCCCCCGACGGCAAAACGATTGCGTTTGTTCGACGCGTGAGATTGAAGACTGTTCTCTATTTATATAATGTCGAAAGCGGAGTCGAAACACCCATCTATGATAACCTCAACAGAGATGCACAGGAAACATGGGCGCTCTTCGGCGTGCATCCCGGATTTTCATGGACACCTGACGGTAAAAACATTGTCATTTCTGCCAAAGGGCATTTCTGGAAAATTAATATTCAGACAAAAGAAGCGGCACAAATTCCGTTCACGGCAAAAGTCAAACAAACAATTACAGACGTCGTACGTTTTCCGCAGGAAGTCGCTCCCGAAAAATTTGATGTAAAGATGCTGAGATTCACAACTGTTTCTCCTGATCAAAAATCTGTTATCTATACAGCACTCGGTAAATTGTATATCAAAGAACTTCCTAACGGGACACCACGCCGCATTACTGACGATAATGCCAACCTGGAAATTCATCCTTCTTTCTCCGCTGATGGAAAATGGATAGTGTATGCCACATGGAATGACATCGACAAAGGAGCCATCTGGAAGGTTCAGCCCAACGGTTCTTCACGGAAGAAACTTACTTCCCGGACAGGACACTATGTGGAACCGAGATTTTCAAATGACGGCTCAAAGATTGTATTTCGGCGTGCAGGCGGCGATGGATTGCGTGGTAATACATACTCGAAGGAACAGGGCATTTACATGATGTCATTGGGGGGCGGCAAACCAACTCTTGTCACTGAAGAAGGCAGTACTCCTATTTTTAACAAAACAGGTGACAGAATATATCTTGCTTCGGGTGAAGGTGATAAAACCGCCCTCATCAGTGTCGGTTTGAGCGGGCAGGAACGTAAAGTACATCTGACATCGGACAATGCTTCTGAAATCATCCCCTCTCCCGATGACCAATGGGTTGCTATTGCTGAACGCTTTCAAACTTTCATTGCGGTTTTTCCTAAAACCGGACAGGCAGTCAACATCGGACCGAATACATCCGAATATCCGTTGAAAAAAGTCACGCGCGATGCCGGTGAATACCTTAACTGGTCTTCCGACAGCAAGAAGCTGTACTGGTCATTAGGTCCCGAACTCTACTCCCGCGAACTGACCAATACCTTTAAATTTGTTGAAGGCGCGAAAGACAGCGTTCAGGAAAAACCGGACACCACAGGCCTGTACATCGGATTCTCCGCGCCAACCGACAACCCAACCGGTTCGATTGCGCTCACAGGCGCGACCGTGATCTCCATGAAAGGCGATGAAGTTCTCAGCGACGCGACAATAGTAGTTGAAAGAAACCGGATTAAAGCTATAGGAAAGTCAGGGTCGGTAACAATCCCTGCAAACGCAGCAAAGGTTGATGTTTCAGGAAAATACATTATGCCCGGACTAATTGATGTCCATGCGCATATCGGCACAGGCAGCAACGATATAACGCCGCAAACACACTGGGGATATTATGCGAATCTCGGTTTCGGCGTGACAACAGCGCACGACCCCTCTTCGGGAACCGAAATGGTATTCTCGAACTCCGAAATGCTCAAAGCCGGCATACTGGTAGGGCCAAGACTCTACTCTACCGGAACGATTCTCTACGGAGCGGAAGCGCAGTTCAAAGCAATCATCAATAGCCTCGATGATGCTATGTCTCATCTCCGCAGACTTAAAGCGGTTGGCGCGTTTAGTGTGAAGAGCTACAATCAGCCGCGACGCGACCAGCGCCAGCAGGTCATCGAAGCGGCACGGGCGTTAAAGATGATGGTTGTCCCCGAAGGCGGTTCCACGTTCTTCTGGAACATGTCGATGATTCTTGACGGACATACTGGCATCGAACACTCTATTCCGGTATCACCCTTGTACAAAGATGCGACAACGCTTCTGGCAAAAAGCAAAACCGGATATACTCCCACACTCATCGTCAGCTACGGCGGATTGTGGGGTGAGAATTACTGGTACATGAAAACAAAGGTATGGGAAAATGAACGGTTGCTGACATTCACGCCGCGTTCTATAATCGACTCACGGTCACGCCGCCGCATGATGGCGGACGAGGATGATTGGAATTACATGGAAAACGCTAAGGCGGCAAAAGGAGCATTAGCCGCAGGCGCTAAGGTTCAGCTTGGAGCTCATGGACAATTACAAGGCCTCGGTGCTCACTGGGAGCTCTGGATGTTTGTCCAGGGCGGTATGACACCGCTCGAAGCAATACGCTCCGGAACATTATCCGGAGCGGAGTATCTCGGATTGGATAAAGACCTTGGTTCGCTGGAAGCCGGAAAACTTGCCGACTTGATTGTGCTGGATAAAAATCCTCTCGAGAATATTCAAAACAGCGAGACCATCACTTATGTTATGAAAAACGGCCGGCTCTACAATGCGAAAACAATGGATGAGATCGGCAACCACCCGAAAAAACGGGGTACGTTTTACTGGGAATGATGTATGAACAGGGGCAGAACCGGAGAATACCTATGAAACAGCATTCGAGAATGCTTTGCGTTGATGATAACGATGAGCTTCGGAAGAACCTCGCCGAGCAGTTTGTGGCGGAAGATTTTAATGTTGATACTGCGAATGACGGCGATGTTGCACTTGAAATGATCAAGAACAACCACTACGATATCGTGCTTCTTGATCTCAAAATGAAAAGAATGGATGGAATTACCGTTCTGAAGGAATTAAAAAGTACGAACAAGCACCCTCACATTATTATGCTGACCGGTGTGGATGATGTTCAGACTGCGATTGAATGCGTAAAACTCGGCGCGAAGGATTATATCCAGAAACCGTATGACCCGCAGGATCTCCTGCATGTGGTTATCAAAGTTCTTGGAGCGTAAGTTCTTGCGGGATCGCCGCATCCCGTGAACCGACTTCTTTCCCAGCCTGCGCAGAGCTAAAAATTTAGATGTAGGTCACTTTTTGAAAATAGTGAATATCTTGTCGACTGTCGATTTTTCAAGTTTGGATAATGCATCGAGCTCGCCATTATCGAGCCAGATGCCGTCACACTGAAAGCATTTGTCTATTTTTATTCCGCTCTGCTCGATTTCCTGTAACTGCATGCCGCATTTCGGACAACGCATATAGTGAAGTTCTTTGAGTCGCTGTTTTTCTTCTTCAGCCACCCGCTTCAGCTTTTCGCTTTCTTCTTTTTTTCTTCTCTCTAACTCCAATCGGGCGATGTATTCTTCTTCCTTATCACTCGGTTTGATTGGCATCGCTTTTCTCCTTCAAATAATTAATCCATCAAAGAAATCTTCCGTTGTTACAGCTGGGATTCGCGGCGTATCTGCATGCGTATCATCCGCGAACGATCTTCATCGCGTCCGAATATGCCTGCGATATTTTGCTGCTATGGTCAATACTTACACGAAGGTCCCTCAGCAAGCCGTTCTCGATCCCGTAAATCCATCCGTGAACTGCCACCGAACGCCCATTTTCCCACGCCTGCTGGACAATCGTCGTCTGGCAGACATTGACTACCTGTTCCACGACATTCAACTCACATAATTTATTGACCGCAGCAGCTTCGTCCGTGATAGCGTTCAGTATACCGGCATTTTTGTGCATGACATCCTGTGTATGTCTCAACCAGTTATCAATTAAACCAAGTGTTAAATTCCGGTACGCGGCTTGTACTCCTCCGCATCCGTAATGTCCGCACACAATGATATCCTCAATCTTCAACACTTCCACGGCGTATTGAATCACCGACAGGCAATTCAGGTCGGTATGCCCGACGATGTTTGCCACATTCCGATGCACAAAAAGCTCGCCCGGACGGAGTCCGACAATTTCATTTGCAGGGACACGGCTGTCGGCACAACCGATCCAAAGGTATTTTGGTGATTGTTGTTTTGAAAGGACTTTAAAAAAATCCGGGTCATCCGCTAATACATCGTTCGCCCACTTGCGGTTATTTTCAAAAAGATGATTCAAATTGCCCATAAAGTTTTGTCTGTTGGAACTATCGTTGAATGGAAGGTTGCCGAGGTGTTACCAGGCTATCAAGGTTTCCTAAATTTTCCCGCTCCCGTGTAAACGTTGAAGTTTGCCTTCCGGGACCATCGGGTGCGTAAAGAGCTTTTATACTATCTTGCTTCAGGCTATCGAGTCGTGCCGCTTCCGCCCTTCTGTTTTTTGGCGGCCGGCATGACACAAGGTGTACTGCAATCAGCGCTGTTATGATCGAAGTGAACAAGATCCGATAACGCAGGCGCGCCATCGAAATAATACCCCTCTTATGTGGTCGTGGCGGACGATTGCGTCCCTTCTTTTTTCTCTTTCTTCCTGTACATAATTCCTACAGGAATAACAACGCAATATCCAAGGACAAGGAGAATCGGCGCAAGCGTAAGGGGAAAGAATCCCTCTACCTGATCTCCCGATATTGCGATGTAACCAAGAACAATCAGCAATAATCCAAGGCCGAGAATGATATAGTTTTCACGTTCCAGCGGGAATGTGCCGTCATGTTTTACTTTTTTTGCGGTTTTTGTTTTTTCAACCTTCGCCATAATAACCTTTCCTGATAAATCCGAGATAAGTTGTCTCTCGGGTTTGTATAATTTAACCAAAAAGTGTAGAAAAACAAGCGGTGAGGTCAACGCCAAATGATAAGGATCTCACACCGCTGATCCGATGACCTGCCCGCCGGTCAGGCAGGTCGGCAGCGATTATTCCTGATGCAATTTTCCATCATGTATTCTGAAGACACGATGCGATTGTTGCGCGAACTGATTGTTGTGCGTGACAATAACGAAAGTTTGCCCTTCCGTTTTATTTAATTCCCAGAGAAGTTCATGGAGATGAGTACTGCTTGCCGAGTCAAGATTGCCTGAAGGTTCATCCGCAAAAATGACACGCGGCGAGTTCGCAAGAGCACGCGCCACTGCAACACGTTGTTGTTCACCGCCGGAAAGTTCAGATGGTTTATGATGCATCCGGTCCTGCAAGCCTACCTTTACCAGAAGGTCCTCCGCCCTCTGAACCGCTGCCCGCTCGCTTGATCTCTGGATGCGCAACGGGATTGTGACATTTTCCATTGCCGTAAACTCGGGAAGCAGATGATGAAACTGAAATACGAAACCGACATGGATTCCACGAAGCTTTGCCAGCGGCTCATCGCCCAGTGTCGCAATATCCATGTCATTCCAAAACACTCTCCCTGAAGTCGGTTTGTCAAGCCCGCCGAGTATATGTAAGAGGGTGCTCTTCCCGGAACCGGACGCACCAACGACAGAAATTATTTCACCGGACTGAATAGTGAGGTTGATTCCTTTGAGAATTTCGAGTACACCGGTTCCTTTCGATCCTAAAGAAAAAGTCTTCCGGATATCTGAACATGAAATTATTATCTGGGGTTTGGTCATGTTATTCCCACCGTAATGATTCCGCAGGGGTTGTTGCCGCCGCACGCCGCGCAGGATAATATGCAGCAAGAAATGAAAGGCCAAGCGACGCGCAGGCGATCGAAATAAAATCGGAAAGATGTATTTCCACCGGGATTGCCGGAATGATATACACGGATGTATCTAATGCAAATATCCGGAATTTCATTTGCAGGAATAGAACCGCCAACCCAAGCAGGATCCCGAATGCTGTCCCTGCTACGCCAATCAGCATCCCTTCAAACATAAACACATTGATAATTCTCCGGGAGGTCATTCCCATGGCTTTCAGCACGCCGATATCACGGCGTTTCTCAATAACTCCCATCGTCAGCGACCCGAGCATATTAAACGTTGCAACAACGATAATAAGCGAAAGAAGAATATACGCGGACCATCGTTCAATCTGCATGACGAAATACAATGTCCGGTGCAGATCGTACCATGTCGATACGCTCAGTTCTTTTGGCAGTAATTTGAGAAGCTGGCCTTTAACCTTATCTGATTCATGAAAGTCCTGAAGACGGATTTCTACGCCATTATAATTGTCAGAAATATCAAACAATTCCTGCGCCGACCCAATTGAGACATAGGCATATGATGCGTCATAATCTTTGTTATTTGATTCAAAGATACCGGCAACACGGAACCGTTTCATCTCAGGAACACCGGCACCGGAAATGGCGCTTTCGAAACCGGTCGGGCTGACGATGGCAATCTCGTTACCAACGACAGCGTTAAGCCGGTCTGCAAGCGTTAAACCGATGACGATGCCCGGTGCCTCATCTGAATGCTCAAGCGCGAGGAATCCTAATATAAGTTTATCCTTGATGCCGCTTACTTCAGCAATACGACCAGGATCAATACCGCGAAGATACACAACCCGGTTGAATGATCCCGCAACCAACATGGCCTTCCCAGATACAAACGGTGAAGATGCTTTTATTTCAGGAATTGATTTTAGTACCTTCTCAATTTCCGATAATTGTTCAAGATTGATATTTCCACGCTTCTCAATTCGGATGTGAGGATCAAATCCCACCAGCACTGATGTGACCACACCGTTGAAGCCGTTGAATACCGACAGCGCGATTAATAATGCGGCAACACCGATAGTAATTCCGATAACCGAAATAATCCCAATAACATTAATAAAACGGATCTTCCGTTTTGAAAGTAAGTATCGTTGTGCTATAAATGCTTCAACACTCTTCATTGTTAACCAAACCTCAGCGAAGTTACCGGATCTAACTGTGCGGCAGAACGTGAGGGAATAATTGTCGTTAACAAACACAAAAAAAGCGTTACCAACGTAACTATGATGAAATTCAAGGGGTTAAGGATAACAGGAACGGTATTCATATAATAAATTTCTGATGGCAGCGAGATTAACCGAAACGTCAGTTGAATCCAGCAAAGAACAAACGCGAGAATATTGCCCAGCACAATCCCGATCACAGCGATTGCCAATCCCTGAAGAATAAATACTCTTTGAATAAGCTTTTTTCCCGCGCCAAGCGATTTGAGGATGCCGATTGCCTTTGTTTTTTCCAGAACATACATGAGCAATGTACCGATGATGTTTACAACTGCAACGATAATAATCAGACTCAGTAATAACGGTGAAAGCTGTTTCTGTAAATCAACCCACGAAAAGAGATTACGATAGAGCTGAAAAACCGTCCTGGCATGATGCGGATAACCGAGAAGATCTTCAACTGTGCGTGCCGTTTCATCCACATGTTCAATATCATTGACCAAAATATCATATCCGGTAATTCCGTCACCGGTCTGGAAGAGGTCCTGTGCATCGTCAAGATGTGTGTATGCGTAAATATCGTCATACTCCGCCATGCCGGACTCATAGATGCCGCTAACTGTGAACTGTTTTACACGTGGCTGTGACATTGCACCATCCCTCGGAAGACCAAAGACTGCAATAGTGGAACCAACATCAACGTTAAGTTTATCAGCCAGCTTCTTACCGATAACAATGGGGTGGAGAGAACTTTTTTCCGTCGAGAGAAATGAACCGCGAATCATATAATGACGCGGCGTAAGGGATTCAGATGAAGGATCAATACCTTTCAGCAAAATACCGTCAACCGCATCGCGCGAACGGACCATCCCCTCTTTGGAAACGTACGGCAGAATCAGTTTTACACCGGGAACAGATGTTTTCACTTGCTGAATAGAGAGCAGATACTCCTTGAGGATTTGGTTATGCATCCCTTCAACCTGAATGTGCGCGGAAAAGTCAATGACTTTTTCCTTGATCTCCCGTTCAAATCCATCCAGTATCGAGGCGGTGATAATCAGCGCGGAAGTCCCCATCATCACGCCGGTAATCGCAATGAGTGTAATGAAAGAAAGGAATCCTGTCTTTCGTTGCGCCTGCAGATACCGTTTCGCTATGAACCAGGGAAGAGACAATTTAGGTGTGGAAGATTGTGAGTATATGAGATGTTGAGTATATGAAATTTCAGATTTCAGGTTTTGGGCTTCGCCAAGGAATTTTTTATCCAAAACATCAAATCACAATTCCCAAACTTTTTTTACTTTTTGATTTTGACTTTTGAATTGTGAAGGGCTTAACTTCGCCCCTTATTCCCATATTCCAACAAATACGCTTTAATAAACTGATCAATATCCCCATCCATCACACCCTGGGTATCACTAGTTTCAACATCCGTGCGGTGATCTTTTACCATGTTGTACGGATGGAACACGTATGAGCGAATCTGGCTGCCCCATTCGATTTTCTTTTTCGTACTGTTGATCGCGTCGCGCTTTGCTTCTTCCTCTTCTTTTCTGATTTGATAAAGACGCGATTTCAGCATCTTCAGCGCCCGTTCCTTATTCTGAAATTGTGAGCGTTCCTGCTGACACGCAACAATAACGCCGCTGGGAATATGTTTAATTCTCACGGCCGTTTCAACTTTGTTGACGTTCTGTCCCCCTTTACCGCCCGAGCGGAATGTGGCAATTTCTAAATCGGCTGGATTGATTTCGATTTCAACATCATCTTCAATTTCAGGATACACAAAGATAGAAGCAAATGATGTATGCCGTCTCGCGTTTGCGTCGAATGGGGAAATACGTACAAGCCGGTGTACTCCGTTTTCTGCCTTGAGATAACCGTACGCGAATTGTCCCTGTACTTCAACTGCCGCGCTTTTAATGCCTGCGCCTTCGCCGGCCTGCTCATCGAGAAGAAATGTTTTGAATCCTTTACGCTCGCACCAGCGGATATACATGCGGAAGAGCATCTCCGCCCAGTCCTGCGATTCTGTCCCGCCGGCACCCGAATGTATCGTAACGATGCAATTCTTTTCATCATCATCACCGCTGAGCATGTTGCGGAATTCGAGGTCCTGAATTCCCTGCTCAACTCCGGTTATTTCGGAATCAAGTTCAGCGGTAAATGAAGTATCGGAAGATTCTTCGGCAAGTTCACGCAATGCTTCGGCGTCGTGGATTTTTCTTCGAAGGGAGTTCCAGCCGTCAACCCACGATTTGCGTTGGCTGATCTGCTGCATGATTTTCTGCGCGGCGACGTTGTCATTCCAGAAATCCGGAGCGTGCGCACGCGCTTCAAGGTCGGCTATTTCTTTTTCCTTGGTATCGAGGTCAAAGATACCCCCGGAGATTGGTGAGCTTACTTTCGAGTTGTTTAAGTTTATCTTTAATATCTTCGAACATAATGGCTTATAAGAGTCTTAAAATAAGTAAAAATAAAAAGTCAAAAGTAAAAAAGGCTTAACATTTTTTACTTTTTAATTTTGACTTTTGAATTAACCAGGATTAATATTTTCTGTCATCTCAATTTCCATCCTCAGCATCGCACTACTGAGCGTTTTTCCCTGGGCATCATTTTTCAATGAAACCGTGCCGCCGCCGCCGAGCGAGTTATGAAGCAGAAAATTGAGCGCGTGAAGATTCGGGATTTCAAATCGTTCCACTTTGCCGAGACAGATTCCTTCAAAATGCTTTTTAACGACGTCAGTAGTCAGATATTTTTTCAAAATGGGATAATACTCCGGCTTCCTGGAAATAACACCGACATTACCGGTATCACCTTTGTCGCCCGAACGGGCATGCGCTATTTGAATAAGTTGGATTTTCATTATTAAACTTCCATCACTACAACCCCGGGCGTCACAGCACTTTTGGGGATAAGCGCGGGCCAGTAGGCGATAACTTCACTTGGCTTGGGCCGTCCACCGGCAAATCCTGTTACCGAAGGAGGGCCTGTTAAAATTAACGGTGCAATTTCTTTTCCAAATCGTTCAACGGCTTTATAATCCTTTCCCCTGACTCCTATACGAAGAATAATTTCATTGATAACGTTTGGTGTTGGGGCAATTGGACCGTGGCATGAATTCAAACCGAGGAATTCGGTCCGAATTTCATCAAACTTCAATCCAAGATCCGATAGCCTTGTCCGTAAAATCTGATCTGCGGCCTTTGCTTTGTCCAATGCATCCGGCCAGGTATATGTCAGTGTACTGATTGCGGTATAACCATCAGAATATGACATAGAAACTTTATAGAGATCGGTATTTGGTTTTCCCTTGACACCGGAAACCTTTACACGGTCTTTCCCGACTTGTTCAAGATTGATCGTAGTAAAATCTGCAATACACTCCGGAGTAATATAATTTGTCGGATCACCAATTTCATACATTAATTGTTCGCTGACGCTCTGGACAGTGACCAAACCTCCGGTATTTTCATGTTTGGTAAAAATGATATCGCCATTTGGATATGCTTCGGCAATCGGGAAACCGATATGAGCGAGATCAGGAACACTTTTCCAATCCGCTGAGAAATTCCCGCCGGTTGCCTGTCCGCCGCACTCATTAATATGTCCTGCAACAACTCCTGTTGCCAGTTTATCCCAATCCGACCATGACCAGCCGAATTCGTGAATCATCGGCGCATATGTCAGCGCTGTGTCCGTTGTCCTGCCGGTCAGAATAATCTGTGCACCCTGTTTAAGGGCTTCGACAATCGGCTGAGCGCCAAAATAAACATTCGCGCTGACAACACGGTCGCGGATTGTATCGAGGCTCTCTCCTGTCTCCATGTTTTTCAGAAGAACGCCTTTTGATTTAAGAGCATCGATCGATGAGAGTATATCATCGCCAACAACGACGCCGATTTTTAATCCCTTGATGCCAAGCTTCTGCGCGACTTTGAAAATAGCGTCGCGGCAACCGAGAGGATTTACGCCGCCGCCGTTGGTAATGACTTTGATGTTCTTTTTGGTGATAATGGGAAGAATCTGTTCCATCAACGGAACAAGATCCTTAGCATAACCAAGGTTCGGATCCTTCATCCTCTGTTTCTGCATGATGGACATAGTCACCTCGGCGAGGTAGTCCATCATCATGTAATCGATTGGGCCTTTCGTGACCTGGTCAATCGGAGCGGTAAGAAGATCGCCCCAAAAACCCTGCCCTGATGCTATTCTGATGTAGTCTTTCATATTTTGACATTAAATTTCACCCTGGAGGCGCTGTGACCGCAGAGATTATTGCCTCTGTGTACTCTGCGCCTCTGCGGTGAATATTTTTAAAGCGTTTTTATGTGCAATTCCTTTAACTGATGCGGATCGACTTCAGAGGGTGAGTCATCCATCAACGACATTGCACTCGTGGTTTTCGGAAATGCAATGACGTCACGGATTGATTTTTCACCGTTGAGCAACATGCAGGTACGATCAAAACCGAATGCAATACCGCCATGCGGCGGTGCACCGTATCGGAACGCATCAAGCATGAACCCGAATTTCTTATTCGCCTGCTCTTCGTTTATACCAAGAAGTCCGAATACTTTAGTTTGCAAAGCACGATCGTGAATACGGATACTCCCTCCTGCAATTTCGTTCCCGTTCAGCACAAGGTCATACGCACGCGCACGCGCTTTGGACGGATCACTGTCAAGCAACGCCACGTCTTCAGGTTTCGGCGACGTGAACGGATGATGCATCGCGACATACCGTTTTTCTGTCTCGTCATACTCGAACATCGGAAAGTCCGTCACCCACAATAGATTATTCTTTTTCTCATCGATAAGATTTAACCGCCGCGCCATTTCAAGACGGAGATTACCGAGAATCGTATATCCTTTTGACCAAGCATCCGATACAAGCAGAATTAAATCACCCGGCTTGGCGTTCATTTTCAAACGGATTTCTCCGATTGTCTCTTTTCCCAGAAATTTTTCACTTGGAGTTTCTATGCCTGCGTCGCTTACGCGCATCCAGACCAAACCTCCGGCACCAAGTTTCTTTGTATAGTCTGTAAGTATATCGAGTTGATTCCGCGTGTAACTTCCGCAACCGGGCGCGACAAATCCAGCAACAATGCCGCCTTTCTTTACCGTTTCACTGAATACTTTAAAACCGGAGTTCCCGACAATGTCATTAATGTTCTCCAGCTTTAACCCGAATCTTGTATCCGGCTTATCAGAACCGTACGTCTCCATCGCTTCCTTGTATGTCATTCTCGGAAGCGGTAAAGCGACATCAATGTTATTTATCTCTTTAAAGAATTGAACCATCAATCCTTCCGCCATTTTCATGATATCATCTTCATCCACAAACGACATCTCAACGTCGATTTGCGTGAATTCCGGTTGCCGGTCAGCGCGTAAATCTTCATCGCGGAAACATTTCACTATCTGGAAGTAACGATCCATCCCTGCCACCATCAGGATTTGTTTGTATGTCTGCGGCGATTGCGGCAACGCGTAGAATTTTCCATGATGAACCCGGCTCGGCACAAGATAATCCCTTGCCCCTTCCGGCGTGCTTTTCATGAGAATAGGCGTTTCGACTTCAACAAAGTCCAGCGCGTCGAAATATTTTCGTGTAATGAGATACATCTTATGACGAGTGAGCAGATTCTTCTGCATCGGAGCACGGCGCAGATCGAGATAGCGGTATTGCAGGCGCATTTCTTCATTGACATCGAGCGAATCTTCGATGGGAAACGGCGGTGTATCCGCGCGATTTAGAATGGTAAGCTCGTCTGCTATAACGTCTATTTCGCCGGTTGACAAGGATGCATTCTCAGTCCCTTCGGGACGTTTGTGGACTTTGCCTGTCACCGAAATGACAAACTCAGAGCGCAGTTCACCCGCGAGTGTGTGCACCGATTGATTTGTCTGAGGATTAAAAACAACTTGTGTTTTGCCGTAGCGGTCGCGGAGGTCGATGAACACCACGCCGCCGAGGTCGCGGCGGGTATCAACCCAGCCGGTAAGTGTAATTGATGTTCCGATATCTTTCGCGCGCAATTCGCCGCAAGTGCGCGTACGTTTTTTGTACTGCATGGAAGAAAAAACTCTCAAATGGATGAAAAATCAACGAGTTATAGCGATATGAAGATAGGAAAAAAATGGAGAAGTAACAAACAGACAGCGGATGTAGGAGTAGGTAAAGTGATCTGGGTGTACAAAGAGAATTTGGAAAAAACGGTTTGAATTCTTCTAACTTATTTTCTATAATTGCTTCCTATGCAATAACAATGCCCATTTGAATAAACTTTTTAGACTATTCCAGAAGCCTTTCGGTGGAAAAACAGAAAGATCTCCTTTTAGAATTTCGGGATGGCGTTTAATAATTCCGACATACTCCCTAAGTATTATCTCAAGCTCTTCCCTACCTTTTGCTTCATAATCATCATCTAATTCCTTAAGGGCATCGGTATACCCATTCTTGGACTCAATAAGCTTCTTTACCTTTGGACCACGTCGTTCATTTTGTTCTGAAAAGATCTGCTTCATTTTATCAGAGACTTCAATTTGAGTCAACTCATAATAGGCCGGAAAATTGGTGTCCTTAATTTTTGTCACGTCTCTATGGTCAAGTAATGTCACCCATGGAAGTGAAGACCCATCAGATTCACAACTTATATCAATTTCAATATTTTCTTTTCGATAGCCAAAATGGTACTCATACGCAACATGGTATGGAATAATTTTTTCAAACCCGAACTCGGCTGCTAAAAAGTCAAAATATTTATCAACAAATATTTGAGTATCATCAACGTTTTTGGCCATATCTATTTTAGTGTTTTACATGGAAAATCATCCGCGCATATTTGTATTGGTTCCGTGTCATCCGTGGTTCCTCTTTCTAACGTGGGTAATACCCTATCATCTTCCACACTACACCATGGCAACGATGAATAAAACTCATGTCCGGTAGGAACATATACGGGCAATATCCGGCGATGATGTCCATATTATGAAGCTCGCACCAAACCAGGACATCGTCACTTACATCTTTTGCTCCGCTAATACCAAAGACCCACACCAGCCGTACACCGGCTGTGAGACAATCTTCAAGCGCAGGGATGATTCCGTTTTTAGAAGTAAGAATGAGCGCGCACTCCGGCTTCGGATTGATTGCTTTCACATTCGGATAGCATGGAACACCATCAACAGTTGTCTGCTCACGGTGGACAGGGATTGCATCATATCCGCCGGTGCGGAATTGTGACCAGAGGTTGCGAGTGAAATCTTTGGAGTTTCTTGAGACACCGATAATCGCTACGCGTTTAGATTTCAGAAATTTGTCGATAAGTTCTTTTTGGTTTTTCATAGGGTATACCTCACCTTCGTGTATTGAAATGATATTCTCCCGCATGCTCGTTGTAACAGTAACATCTGCAGAAAGGTATGGAATTATTTTGGAAAGGTCAATGGTAGCAAGGTGTAAATTCATTCGTGTTAATTCGTGTGGTTTCAGTGTTGATCCGTGGTTGCTTTAATAGGAGATTTGCCACGAGTTTACACGGCAAAAATACAGATTAACACGAATCAATTAATCACGGATTTATTTGACAACATAAATTTTTATCATTACAGCTTCATGTTAAATCGTACAAAAAAAATAAAAGGCCCGGGTTTCCCCGAGCCTTCTCTCGTTGTTTCTCACGAAGTTAATTAATTAGGAGAATCTCTTCGTAAGCTCTTTGTAAAATCCTACGCCTTCCCTTCCCTTCAATGAAGGGAGGGGAATTAAAGGGGAGGGATTAATCTTTACTTCACCAGCACCATCTTTTTCATATCCGTAAATGTACCGACCGTTAACTTATAGAAGTACATTCCGGTCGGCATGCCGCTCGCGTCAAATGAAACGACTTTGTAGCCGGCTTCCTGGAATTCATTGACCAGAGCAGCCACTTCCTGTCCCATCATGTTGTAGACTTTTAACGTAACATGTTGATCCTCAGGAAGAGTGTAAAGTATCTTCGTCGACGGATTGAACGGATTCGGATAATTCTGATTCAGTGAGTATTCCTTGGGAATACCGGCCTCATTTGCAACAGAACCACCGGGTGCCGGCGGCGGATTTTCACCCTGATCCACTATTCGTATTCTGTTGGCCGCGGCAACAACCAGCGTACTGTTCAACACTAATTGTCCCGCCTGCGACACCTTCACCCAGTAACCTTTTCCGGGCTCAATCGTGGCACTGGGGTAATAGGATGTATTGTATCCGTAGAACACAGATGTTACAATTCCGCCGGGAATTGAACCGACATTCGCCACTGGAACTGACGCGCTTACTGAACCAAGCAGGTTCCATCCCGCTTCAACATCGATCGTGTCAGCAGTCCGTTCGGTGCCTGAGAACAAGATTCCTTGTGTACCGGAAAATTTCACCCAGTATCCGAGACCATTCTCAAGTGTGGGAATTGAAGTGTAACTGCCACCCACGTATCCGATTGCATCCGTTGTCGCAGTCGGGAACAGAGCGGTTTTGCTGTAGTCCGAAACAGTAACAGGAACAGAAACGATATTCCACCTGTCGTTCAGATTCACTGATACGTTGTATACGTTTTCCTCAAAGTTCGCCGTGACAGAAATATTCCCCGTAACATTGAGATCCGTTCTCGGGTTCTGTGTCGATGCATCACTCCAGTTGACGAAATGATAGTTCGCATCAGGTACTGCCGTTACTGCTGTACCATTGGAACCGTATCCGACTGTTTGCGGGGTTGTTCCCGTGATTGATCCATTCGCCCCTGCTGTGTAGGTTAAGGAGTACTGATCAATGGCAAAGTTGGCTGTCACACTGATATTCCCTGTTACATTCAAATCAGTCCTCGGGTTCTGTGTCGATGCATCACTCCAGTTGACGAAATGATAGTTCGCATCCGGGACTGCAGTTACTGCCGTACCATCGGAACCGTGACTGACCGTCTGAGGTGATGTACCTGTGATTGATCCGTTGGCTCCTGCTGTGTAGGTTAAGGAGTACTGATCAATGGCAAAGTTGGCTGTCACACTGATATTCCCTGTTACATTGAGATCCGTTCTCGGGTTCTGTGTCGATGCATCACTCCAGTTGACGAAATGATAGTTCGCATCAGG
>CAZFXS010000015.1:0-59052 GCA_964523395.1 uncultured Chlorobiaceae bacterium
GGGATGCCGGGATTTGAACCCGGGACCTCCTGCGCCCAAGGCAGGCGCGCTAGCCAAGCTGCGCTACATCCCGATTGATTTTAAATATTTTTGCGCAGATAATCTACAAAAATTCCACTGAAAAGACAAAACCTCACCTTGCTTTTTTCCCGAATTTTACGGTCATTGCAATCAACACACAATTTCTTTAACCGAGGGTAGACCACATCAACGCATGACATTTCTTAACCCGCTGGTATTGTTCGGTCTCATAGCGGCATCCGTTCCCATCCTGTTACATCTGCTCAATCTTCGCAAATTGAGGGTTGTTGAGTTCAGTACGCTCTCCTTTCTTAAAGAACTTCAGCAAACAAAAATCCGCAGACTGAAACTCCGGCAAATTCTTCTCCTGATCATACGGACATTGCTTGTCGTTGCAATTGTCTTCGCGTTTGCGCGACCGGCACTGCGCGGAACAATGCTCGGCAGTATCGGATCGCACGCGCACTCTTCAGTAGTGTTCATCCTCGATGATTCGTTCAGCATGAGCGCTTCGGATGAACACGGAGAACGATTCAAACAGGCAAAAGAGGCGATGATGAAACTTGTCGGAATGCTGAAGGATGGAGATGAATCTTTTTTTATAAAATTATCAGACCTCCCGAAAGCATCCATAGAAACACCCACTCACGATACCCCCGCGCTTCTTACGGTCATTAATGAAGCGAAAATTTCTCCCGTCCGCAGAACAATGGATGACGCCGTGAAAGTCGCAGCAAAGCTCCTTTCACACTCTTCCAACGCCAACAAAGAAATTTATGTGGTAAGCGACATGCAGCGGACACTCTTTCCTGAGGCCGTTTCCGGAACCGCAGATCAAGCCCAATTGTTACCTGAAGGTACTCAGCTGTTCTCAGTTTCCATAGGATCGAAGACAATTGCCAATACTGCAATTGATTCCGTCGAAATTACCACTAAAATATTTGAACAAGGAAAACCCGTATCGTTATTTTGTTCGATTAGAAATTTCGGGCCATCACCGGTAAACAACTCGGTAGTCTCTGTGTTTCTTGACGGAGTACGCGCTGCCCAGCAAAATGTTTCTCTTCCGGCATGGGGAGCGTCTCCTGTTGAATTTTCAGTCACCCCCAAAAAATCAGGATTCATCACCGGATATGTTGAACTGGAAAATGACGCTGTCGCGGAAGATAACCGAAGGTATTTTACTTTTTTCGTTCCTGAACATATCTCTGTGGCCGTCGTCGGCAACAAGCGGCAGGATTTACAGTATCTTCTGCTTGCGTTGAAATCGGGACAAATAGATGGGCAATCGTCTCTGATTACTATTCAGGAAACAACCCCTGATAAATTCCCCCTGCTCAATCTTAACGGTGTTGACGTTCTTATCTCCGTTTCATTGGCAGGATTCTCTTCGGCTGATGAAGACCGTATTGCTTTATTTGTCCGCGGCGGCGGCGAACTTATTCTTTTCCCCCAATCTGATTTTACATTATCATCATCCTCTTCCCGGCTTTTTCAGGTGCTCAACCTCTCAGCTATTAGAGGAATAACAGGCGGCTCAAATGGACCAACCGGACTCTTCTTCCAGAATATCGACAGTGATCACCCCATCTTTTCCTCAATGTTTCAAAACAACACTGACGGCCAAACCGGCAATAATCAGATTGAATCTCCTTCTTTCTTTAAGAATGTCGACTACATAACGGGAAAGAAAGCGCTATCAATTATTACATTAAGCAACAAATCCACATTTCTCTCTGAGCAGGAAGAGGGACAAGGAACTATCCTCTTTTTTTCGGTAGCTCCCGTTCTTTCCTGGTCCGATTTCCCATTAAAAGGAATTTTTGCTCCCCTTCTCTACCGTTCAGCAATGTATTCAAGCGCCTCGGAGCTTCGCATGGAAAAATATATCGCAGGAGATGAAGCGATGATTTCTCTTTCAAAAAAAGGCACAACATTAATCTCCTCCGGAAACGACAGAGCAATCACGCTCACTTCTCCTGACGGTGTGGAAGAAATTGTGCATCTGCTGCCATACAGCAGTGAAAACTCAAAGTTGAGCCTGAAAGCAATAAATGTCCGGCAGACCGGCATTTATACCGCCTCATCCAATAAAACTGCAGTGACTATGTTTGATGTAAACACCGATCCATCAGAATCGGACCTGCGGATGAATGGGGAAAAAGAGCGGTCGGATTTCTGGAACAGAACCGGGCTCCCGGCTTCTTCTGTGCACAATATTTCACCTTCCGAACAGATTCAAACTGTCATTCTCCAGTCGCGTTTTGGAGTCGAACTTTGGAAGTATTGCATTGCGGTAGCGCTCCTTCTCGCATTACTGGAAATGCTGATAGCGCGCGATGGCAGAAAATCACAGCAATCCTCGGAATAGCGCATGAATCTTATTGAAACCTCGGAACGGGAAAGCGCAGTTATCGTCGGAATTGTCACACGGCATAACAGGAAAGATAAAGTTGAAGAATATCTTGATGAACTTGCATTGCTGGCGGATACCGCAGGCGTGGATGTTCATCATAAAATATCACAGGACAGGGACAGGATCGATCCTGCAACATTTATCGGCAGCGGCAAAGCAAAAGAAATCGGAATGCTTGTTGACGAAGAAAAAATCGATGCCGTTATTTTTGACGACGATCTCTCTCCTGTGCAAATCAGGAATCTTGAAAAATGCATAAAGTGCAAAATTCTCGACCGGAGCAGTTTGATTCTGGATATCTTCGCGAACCGCGCAAAAACAAAAGAAGCCATGACACAGGTTGAACTCGCACAGCTTCAATATCTTCTCCCGCGACTGACAAGACAGTGGACTCACCTGTCCAAACAGTACGGCGGAGTCGGCACCAAGGGCCCTGGGGAAACACAAATAGAAACTGACAGGCGTGCAATTCGCACACAGATAAGCCATCTCAAGGAAAAACTTAACCGTATTAATAAAGAAAGAGAAGTTCAACGCAAAGGGCGGGATGAGCTCCCCCGCGTCGCTATGGTTGGCTACACAAACGCCGGGAAGTCAACACTCCTTCGCCTTTTCTCAGGCGCTGACGTGCTCATAGAAGACAGGCTTTTCGCGACGCTTGATACCACCGTCAGAAAAGTAAAACTTGCGCCGTCAAAATCAATTTTACTTTCTGATACTGTTGGTTTTATCCGGAAGCTTCCGTCACACCTCATCGCGTCATTCCGCAGCACGCTTGCGGAAGCGTCGGAAGCCGACATCCTGATGCATGTTATTGATGTCAACCATCCGCATTTTGAAGAGCATATAGCCGTTGTTAATTCCACACTCGACGATCTTAACGCCGCGGGGAAACCGACAATCTATGTTTTCAACAAGACGGATAAGTTAAAAGACAGATCGATAGTAAAGGAATTATCAGAAAAATATAATCCAGCGGTTTTTGTCTCTGCGGGACGAGGCATCAACATCACCAGCCTTACTTCCAAGCTTTTGGAACTTCTCGATGAAGACGCTTCTGAACAGACCTTGGTCGTTGAGCAATCCGATTACCGTACAATTGCAAAACTTCACGATTTTGCTGAAGTCCTTCAGAAAGAATATCATGATAATACAATAACGGTGCGGTTTCGCATCACTTCAAAGAATTCCGAACGCTTGTTAAAACTTCTCGGACGAACACCATTTTCAGGACTTAAAAAACGCCATGCTGAACGTCGCCATTGATACTGCCCGGGAAGCCGGCAATTACTTAAAACAGCATCTCGGAAAAATCAAAAACATTGAACGAAAATCAGGACAGGAAAAAAACCTTGTCACTGAAATTGATAAGGGTTCCGAAGAAATTATCATTAGATTGTTACGACGATATTTTCCTTCGCACGACATCCTTGCGGAGGAAAGCGGCACGAGGCACCGATTGACATCTGAATACCGATGGGTTATCGATCCGCTGGACGGCACTACAAATTACACCCACGGCTTTCCGGTGTTCTGCGTGTCTATCGGATTGGAATGGAAGGGTGAATTGCTTCTCGGTGTTATCTATGATCCAAATACCGACGAGCTTTTCAGCGCTGAAAAAGGAAAAGGCGCTTATCTTAATGGAAAAAGAATTATAGTCTCAAAAGTTGATGCGTTACAACGTAGTTTACTTGTCACCGGTTTCCCTTATAATATAGCTGATAATCCGGGACACGCCGTTGAGCATTTTGTAAAATTTCTTATGAAGTCTCAGGCTGTCAGAAGAATGGGTTCTGCGGCACTGGATCTGGCGTATGTCGCAGCTGGAAGATTTGACGGATTCTGGGAAGTGGAGTTAAATCCATGGGACATGGCTGCAGGAGTTTTGCTGGTTCAGGAGGCCGGCGGAATTGTGACAGATTTTCGCAACGATCCCGTAAGTATTTATCGAAAGGAAATTCTCGCCTCAAACGGCCTTATTCAGACTGCTATGATCGAGTTACTAAAGTAGGATTGAAGACAATATTATCGGATTAGCAGTGTACTCTATATAAAAGCGAAGCAGCTCCTCCCGGAGCTGCTGTTCGCTTCGCCTCCCTAAATAGAATGCCACTTAACCGACATTCTGTTCACCCTTAATATAATACAAGCACTTTAAAAAGTATGTAGGAAAAACCCTAAAAATAAGGTAGGGTTTACCCTACTTTTGAGTAGGGTAAACCCTATGATGACGTTTTTAAATTAAAAATCGCCTATTGGTGCAGTATATCTACAAGAAAACCTCTAGAAATGGCATATTTGGTTAAACTTGCCACATCATGAACATCAAGTTTATCCATGATTTGTTTTCTGTATTTTTCCACCGCTTTGACACTGACAAAGAAGAATTCGGCAATTTCATTGGAAGTTTTTCCCTGGGCAATCATTCGTACAATCTCAAATTCTCTTGAGGTCAAGCCTGAAGGATGATACCCTCCGTTACTTGCCATCATTCTTTTATACCAGAGAATGAATATTTTTGACACAGCCGGGCTAAAGAAAGCATTTCCGTTATGAATTTCCTTTACGGCATTAATCAAATCGGCAGACGCTGTTTGTTTGATAAGGTACCCCATGGCGCCTGCCTGAATCACCTGATGAATAAATTCCTCTTCGATATACATTGAAAGCACTAGGACTTTGGTTGACGGACTTTCACTACAAATCCGTTCCGTTGCATGAATGCCGTTCATGTCCGGCATCGAAATATCCATTACCACCACGCTTGGTTTAAGAGTTTGAACAAGTTCAAGCGCGACGGAACCTTTAGACGCTTCACCGATGATTTCAATTTCTTTGTCGGCTTCCAGCAGTGAGCGCAACCCCTGCCGGACGATTGTATGATCATCAACTAACAATACAGAGATTTTATTCATAGATTTTTTTGTTTGTTAATGAAGTACCTGTCTACCATTGAGCGGAATTTGAACTCGTATCGTTGTGCCCATCCCTTTTTTAGAATCAACAATAAATTCACCCTTTGCAATGCGAACACGCTCACGCATTCCTAATATGCCGAGCCCTTTGCCGTTCCTGCCATCCGACATGAGAATTTCAATCGGTATCCCTTTTCCGTTATCTTCGATCTTCATCGTAAGAGTACTGTCAGTCATAATTGTATCAATATTTACATTCTTTGCCTGAGAATGTTTAGCAACATTGGTAAGGCTTTCCTGAACAACACGGTAGAGCATGGCTTTTTGATCATCGGTAAGCGATTCGGCATTTTGTTCAATGTTCAAATATAGTCGTATGCCCGTCCGTTCCTGAAAATTTTTGGTGTACCACCGCACCGCCGAGATAAAACCAAGTTCATCAAGAACTGTGGGGCGCAGTTCACTTGAGAATTGATGTACACTTTCGAAAACCTGATTTACAAGTCTTGCAGTGTCATTTAATGTTGTGGCATACGTCATGGTGGAAGCAGTACGTTTCAGGATTTCAAGATTGATTGTGACAGCCGTGAGGAGCTGGCCGATTTCATCGTGGAGTTCACGGCTAATTCGTTTACGTTCATCCTCCTGCACTTTCATGACTTCCCGGGAAAGCCTGCCTAATTCTCCCTGCATAATATTTGCGCGGTTAAAAAGCTCTTCATAATGGACACGGCTTTCACGAAGTTCATTTTCCATTTTCCGCCGATCAGTAATATCTACCGCTGTTCCAAGAATTCCAAGATATGTACCGTAATCAATTGTACCCAAAGTGCACATCAGCGATTTCACGATGCCTTCTCTTGGTATCACATGAAGTTCCAGTTGAAATTTTTCATCGGGATGCTTTCTTAGTTTTTCCAGAACAGATTGAAGCAATGACAATTCATCAGGTTGAACAATATCTTCAATAAAAAAATTTCCAAAACGCTCTTTCTCAAATCCTGAAATCGCAATCATACTGGAGTTACAGTATAAAAAGCGACCCTCCCTGACAATAAAAATGGCAGAAGACGTCGTTTCAGAAACTGTCCGGAACTGAGCCTCGCTTCTACGTAAAGCAACAGCATGGGCCCGTTTTCTTTTAACCATTGCCACACTTAAGCCAATGACCGTGACAAAAAGAACTGAAATGGGAGTTATAAACAATGATTGAAAATACCATGGTGAGGGAATGAAAAATGACCCGGCGAGTCCCTGTTTATCGTATTGCCCAAAGAGCCCTTTTGCCTGAATTTGAAATGAATGGCTTCCTGAAGGAAATTCCTGCATAGAAACTTCCCGGGTGGGAGTCCATGTCGACCAAGGTTGGTCATCAAATTTAATCCTTGTCAATACATCTTGCGGAAGAAGTTCCCCCCAGGATGCAAGCGCTTTCCATTTTAAATAAAGTCCATCAACATCCGATCTCTTTTCTTCCAGGTATATTTTAGGAGGATTTTGTTCTAGTTTATCAAGATTAAGGACTGCCAATCCTTCCCCATTAGTTCCGACATACACTTTATTTCCTGCTGGGAAGACCGGCCAGATATCTAACGTAGGCAATCCGCTTTTTAAGCTGAATGTTGACCATGTTTGGTTATGAATGTCAAAATATGATAGACCTCCTTTTGTGCTCACCCAAAGTTTTCCTGCCGAATCGGCTTTTATATCCCAGACATGATCATGCCCAATACCTTCTGTAGATGTGATATAATGTGGTTGATCTTTGTCATTTATGTAACATAACCCATTGGCTCTGTTAGCAAACCAAAAATAATTATTGTCGTCAATATCGCCTGCGAATACTTTTCCCCACTTTAGTTCCTTTTCAACACGCCAATGTTTCCACCTTCCATTTTTCCAACGACTAACTCCAACATAGGTTCCAAACCATAGTGCGCTATCAGTCCCCTGAGCAAACGCGTAGACACGGGAGTGTGGCAGTCCTTCCTTATATCCCCATTTTGTGAATATATTGTTCTCTAATACAAACGCTCCCCCTGATATGCTATCCGACATTGGTTCATTTTTCGATAGACCGAGAAACCATAATCTTCCCCGACGGTCTTTTCGGATTTTGTGTATTTGGACCGAATCAGGCCCATTACTAATCAAAAAATGCTTCCATTCCCGGCCATTCCATCTATATGCCCCGGAAAATACGGAACCGCTTGAAATCCAAATATTACCATGGATGTCTTCTGCTAATCCAGTCAGTGCAGTAAGTTTCTTACCGTCAATTACATTAACAATTTCTTTCTTTCCATTTGGATAAATTACTTCCAGCCCACCATCGGTTGCAAGCCAAATATTATTGTCCCGAGTTTTAAGAATTTCGTTTACTCTATTCTTTAGATCTGAATAATCTCCTTTTGAAAAATCCCATCTGGTGATTGACTTCCTGTAGAGAAATATTCCACGTTCAGAACCGAGCCAAAGGTCACCATTCGATTGAAATTTTACACATGTTGCATCTCTCACCCTAGACTTAATAGTCACTAAATCCCTCCAAATATTTCGCTCACGTGTTTTAACGAAACCAGATTGATATAATGCCATAACAGTTCCAACTGAGTCTACATCCAATGATTCAATGTATTCTCCATTCACAGAGCGATTGACCTTTGGATTATGACCTTTCTGCCATTCCCACACACCTCTATGTTCGATGGGATCTGGGATTGATACAACACGATCACCCTGAGAATTATCTTTTATTTTAGTGTTAAATGATAAAGGATAACTTGAAGAGGGTATTACATTTATCCATTTCCCATTAATCCACTCGTATAAACCACTCTTAACGTTAAGAAAATTGGTAAAACTATTTGTTGAAAACACAAAATAAGTTTTTCCTGCTATCCATGATTCATTAAAGACATGAACTGTTGATGTATTTATATCAAAGATAAACAAAGAATAGTCTTTATTGATTAATAATTGTTTATCATTAAAAATAGAAAAAAAAACAACGTTTTCAATTGGCAATGTTTTAAACCCATTCGCATTTCCATAAAATATTTTCCCATCAATCAGGATCAATACATTACCAAAAGAATCCGCAAGAACTTCTCTTGATCCTTTCTCTGGCAACCCACTTTTTTCGTTTAGTATGTTCCAGCGAAACTCATCATACCATGCAGTCCCTTTTGCAGTCACTGCCCACATTGTTCCATCCGATGTCTCAATTATTTCCATGATTTCATTCGACGGCAACCCCGATTCCATCGTAAAATGAACCCACCGCCACTCTTCGTCGTAATTTTCAGTTTGAGGAAATGCGTTAACTGGTAAAAAAGAAATGATGAATGAGATAGAAAGTACCGCTATGGTGAATGAAACACTACGAAACAATTTTTCAGCGCAATGGTTCATTGAAGAACGAATATCATGTTTTACCTTCCCGTTATACATGACAGTCAAACCTCCCTACATTAATATGAATCTCTCATAATTATGTTACAATCACACATTTTCCTTGTCACTAGCGACCTGTTGCAATCTCAAGCAATAACCTGATCATTACAAATGTGAATGTCCCGCCAAAGAACGTCCATATCGCAGTCATCGCAATGCGCTCTTTGGTCAAAACCCAATCCGTCTCAACTTTCGGATATGTTTTTATGGACATATCTTTTGTTACATCAATGCGGCAGGAAAGTCGTGTATTTTTCGGAACCATCCGCCCGTAAAAAGGCATTAACCCGGTGAGAGCACTTTCTTCCAGTGCCGTCATCGCCGGCGCACCTTTTCCGTCTACAACCTCTACACGGCAGGTACCACATAACCCGTTGCCGCGGCAGTTTAGTACCGCGTCAATCCCGGTGTAGGGCGAAAGTCCGTTTTTTAAAAGAACCTTCCGCAAATTTGCACCCTCAGGCACTTCTATTGTTTTTCCTTCATTCACTAATGTCAGAACAGGCATTCTATATCTCCGATAATAAAATTTCAGTTAATGTGTTTCTGTTTCGGGTGGAACGTTAAATAAATATCCCGTTAAGAACTGTAACTTTTCATCGCGCTCTGTAAGTTCAACCTGAAGCAAATCCCGCAACGAAATTACCCCGATAAGTTTGTCACCGGATACAACCGGTAAATGACGGCAGTTAGCTGCTTTCATTTTCCGTAAACAAGTTTCGTCATCTTCCTCCTCCTGAGCTACCACAAGATCTTTCGTCATCACCTGTTCAACGGAAGTTTTTTTAGGATCTAAATCTTTGGTAATCACACGTGTTATGACATCGCGCTCTGAAAATATTCCCACCAATCGTGTTCCACGAAGTATTGCTATTGCACCAACATTTTTCTCTGCCATATACTTCACGGCATTGAACACCATTGCATCAGATTGTACGGCAAACACGGGACGCTCTTTCACCAAACTTCCGATTGAACTCATGACGCGACTCCTTTCGGATGGTAGGATAATTGAAAAAAGATAAAAAAATTTAACGAGATTCCAAACTAATTTTTACGTAGTAATTCAGAATGATCTTAAATAACTTCATATTTTACCCATTATTACCCCACCGATGTACTCCATTCATATCAATCATCAATTTTATCAGAAGGGGCATTGGGGGAATAGAAGAACTAATACGAAATGCCGCTGCAGTCCGACGGACAGCTTCGTCGATGACACTGCTTCTATCAGTATAAATTGTTGCTAACACTTCTCCCGTGTTAACCGTGTCACCAACTTTCTTTCTTAGAACTATGCCTGCTTTATAATCAATTACTTCGTCAACTCTTGTTCTACCGGCCCCGATCATAATACAGGTAAATCCGATCTCTAGAGCGTCAAGAAATTCAATACATCCTGTTGACGGACAAATTATTTCTCTTACATATTTACTTGATGGATACGATTCCGGTGTATCAACAAAATTGACATCCCCCCCCTGCATTTTCACCATCTTCCGAAAAACATCCAGCGCTTTTCCTGACTGAACAGCATCGGCACAAAGCCGCATACCTTCTTTAACGGATGCAGCTTTTCCGCCAAGCATTACCATCGCACCACCAAGAACGTATGTTACCTCCATCAGGTCCGGGACGTTTTTTCCTTTCATGCATTCAATACACTCAAGAGTTTCAAGCCAGTTACCGACAGCATACCCAATCGGTTGGTTCATATCGGTGAGAAATCCAATAGTCTTTTTGCCAAATTTGGTTCCTATCGCAATCAGCGTTTTTGCAAGTTCAATCGCCTGTTCGTCCGACTGCATAAACGCGCCTTTACCTGTTTTAATATCAAGCACAAGCGCGTCAATTCCCTCTGCGAGTTTTTTGCTCATGATGCTGCCTGCAATTAACGGTATCGACTCCACCGTGCCTGTGACATCGCGCAGTGCGTACATCCGCTTGTCAGCGGGAGCAATCTCTTTTGTTTGGCCGATCATGACAGTACCGACTTCTGCAAGGACAGATTTGTATTCCGCCAATGAGAGTTGGGTGTTAAATCCTGGAATTGATTCGAGTTTATCAAGCGTACCGCCCGTATGTCCAAGCCCTCTTCCTGAAATCATCGGTACGGGAACACCACACGCTGCAACCATTGGCGCAAGTATCAAGGATACTTTGTCCCCCACACCGCCGGTTGAATGTTTATCGACTTTGACCCCGGGAATACCCGATAAATCCACAACTACACCCGAACGCAACATGATGTCGGTAAATTGTGTTGTCTCTTCAAAATTCATCTTTTGAAAATAAACTGCCATTAGAAACGCGGACATCTGATACTCAGGGATTTTTCCATTCAGATATCCATCTATTAAAAATTGGAGTTCCTCCTTACTTAAAACTTCGCCGTTTCGTTTCTTTCTTATTAATTCTGTCGGATTCACTTGAAATGTTTAGTAGTTGAAAGATTTTCGTGGTATGTCATAATTCTACTTTCACAACAAACTTTTTCTGACAAGTATTACACTGTAGTTCAACTGTTACCCAATTGTTTCGCTCGTAATGAGATATCTCCGCGAGTTCGCCATCGCAATCTGCAACAATACAACGCTTAATATCTAAACGATACTGTCTTTTTTCAGGGTCACTTGATGTTTGATGCTTCAAAGCTTTTTTCCGCTCCGAATAACACGTTCACCCAGCAATATACCACAAATAGATTTGCCGTCAACAATTTCCTGGCGTTCAATCATAGCAATCGCATCGTTGAGAGGTATTCTTGACATCGTCATTGTCAACTCGCCTTCTTCAAGTTTTCTGCCACCGGAAGCTTCGCTCAATCCAGCCGCAAGATAAATATGAAGTACTTCGCTGCAGAAACCCGGCGTGGTGTAAATAGCGGTAAGCTTTTTCCACTGTTGAGCGTGATACCCGGTTTCTTCTTCCAGTTCACGCCGCGCGCAGGCCAGCGGGTCTTCCCCGGTATTGAGCTTACCTGCCGGAAGTTCCCAAATAAATTTATCAAACGGGTAACGATGCTGATTGACGAGAATAATAGTATCATCAGGAAAATACGCGAGTACCACTGCACCGCCGGAGTGTTCCGCCACTTCACGTATCGATTTGTTGCCGGATGGATATTCCACGTCATCAACGATGACATTAAATACCCTTCCACGATAGGGATTATTTCGTTTAAGGAGTTTGAGGTTCATGTCGTCGCTTAATTCTTTTTGATACTTCGACTTCCCGGTTTTATGGCTTGCGTCCCGTTTGCGCATAAGGGACACAGCTCCGGTTTATAGGTAACCACCTGCATTGTCATAGAAGCAAAAAGGTTATGGAACCCGGCATTTCCTCCGCTCCTGTCAACAATAACACCTACACCTGCCACAATTCCTCCCAAACTTTCAATAATGGAAATAACTTCCTGTACAGAACCGCCTGTGGTAATAACATCTTCGCACACAAGGACTTTTTCACCCGGAGCGATTTCAAACCCACGTCGCAGCTGCATGGAACCATCTTTCCGTTCTGCAAACATTGTTCTTACGTTCAGCTGCCTACCCACTTCCTGTCCAACTACTATACCACCGAGCGCAGGCGATACCACCGCATTTATTTGAGAGCTTTGAAAATATCTTGCTATCTCGCCGCAAAGCTGTTCCGCATACTGAGGGTATTGCAATACTTTTGCGCACTGGAAATAATTCGGGCTGTGAAGTCCGGATGTTAACTCAAAGTGACCTTCCAGTAATGCTTTTGATTGTTTAAAAATTGAGAGAATCTGATCGTTCGTCATACTTGGAATTATAAGTTATTATCTTCTATTGCTTCCTGCATTTCCATTTGGGCATGCACATCTCCGGCTTTCATCGCTACTTCAATGCCCCGGTCAAGAATTGTCTTCGCATCTGCTTTACAGTGTTCACGAATGAAAAGTAATCCAAGCTGATGATATGCGGGAACATACGAGGGATCGAGCGTTATCACTTCTTCAAACTTTGCCACAGCCTCTTTGACGTTTCCTGTGTTAATATATTCCAGTGCGATTGCATAATGCGTAAACGCATCGGCAGGATCTTCATTTAAAAAATTTAACAATGTTGTGAGACGCGAAGCAGTCATAATTCTTCTATTTCATGCGCGAGCTTGAAATCTTTTTCGGTAAGTCCGCCTGCACTGTGCGTGGAAAGCGTCAGTGAAACTTTGTTCCAGCGAATATCAATATCGGGATGATGATTGGCTTTTTCGGCAAGCAGTGCCACGGAATTGACAAAACCCATTGCGTGGACAAAATCTTTTAGGTCAAAGATTTTCGTTATTTCCTTCCCTGACAAATCCCAGTCGTTCAACGACTTCAACTCTTCCGCAATTTGCCCTTTAGATAATAGAGGCATACAATTCCCTCACTGATGTATGTAACAGGCCTGAGTTTTTTTCCAAATCGCTCCTAACATTCACTCCGCGATACACCGCCAATTGAAAACTGGCAGTCGCAAATTGTAAATCTACAAGAATCCTTCCGCGCGTCTCACTCTTCCAAGCCTCTGCCCAAGGAACCGTTCACCGACTTCAGTAAACTTGTGCGGAATATCGCTGACGAAAAACTGGACATTTGCTTTCTCGTTGCTTGGATTTCGCAGACCATGCTCGTCCAAAACAGTTCCAACGGCATCAGCCGTCGCTTCCCCTGAATCTATCAATGTTGCAGAACCATCAAATATTGTTTGAATCACCGGTCGCAGGATAGGATAATGCGTACAGCCAAGGACAAGCGTGTCAATTTTTTCTAATTTTAAAGGAAACAAGTATTCTTTCGCAATGATTTCAGTCGCCTTATGGTCAATCCATCCTTCTTCGGCAAGCGGGACAAAGAGCGGACATGCTTTTCCAAGAACCGTTATGGAGTTATCAAACTGATGAATGGCATTGGTATACGCGTTACTGGCTATCGTTCCCAACGTACCGATAACACCAATACGTTTTTTTTTGCTTGCGGCAACAGCTGCTTCTGCTCCGGGAAGGATAACTCCGACAACAGGAACTTTCGAGTGTTTTTGGACAACTTCAAGCGCAACAGATGAAACTGTATTGCAGGCGATGACAATCATTTTTACTTTTTGGCTTACGAGAAAATCTGTATCCTGCGCAGCATACTCTCGGACAACCTGGGGAGATTTGGGACCATATGGAACGCGTGCCGTGTCACCAAAATAGACGATGTTCTCGTAGGGAAGTTTTTGCATCAGCGCGCGCACTACGGTAAGTCCGCCGATTCCCGAATCGAATACCCCGATTGGTTTTGCCTGTTGAGAAGAAGTGGTCATAATCTGCGGGTAATATAGGAAATCACGTGTGGATTAACAAGCAAACTACTGCAACTTAGGGGTCGGAAATTTAACTTCCGATCTCCTATTGACGCGGAAAAACATTTTACTTACACACTGCTCACTTCCCCAACTCCGCCAGCAAATCATCCACATCAAGTGCCTGCGTATACATCTCAACCGATCCATCGGGAAGATGTTTCCATTGTTCGGGGGGCCTGTCGCAATACAGCTCAACACCATTTTCATCGGGATCGTTTAGATAGATAGCTTCTGAGACGGCGTGATCCGACGCTCCGGTAAGCGGATACCCTGCATCAAGAAGTCGTTTCAGTGCTACGGCAAGATCTTTGCGTGTGGGATAAAGAATTGCAGTATGAAATAACCCGGTAGAATTTCTCGGCGGTGGATGTCCGTTCTTGCTCATCCAAGTATTCAATCCGATATGATGATGATAGCCACCAGCAGAAATAAAAACAGCCTGGTCACCATACCATGCCATTACTTCAAAGCCGAGAAGATCGCGATAGAATTTCAGTGACCGCTCAAGATCTGCGACTTTGAGGTGGACGTGGCCGATTTGAGTCTTTGGAGGAATATTATAGGACATAACGGTTGTTAAGACTTTTAATCAAACAACTAAGTCATGGCTTGCAATTAGATAGGATAATTACACTTTCCCGAAGTTTTGTAATGTTAGGACTGTAAATTGTTTTCCTTTTCTTTACATATCGCAATACTCCAATTTCTTTTAAAAACCACCCCATCTTTGATGCAATATCAGCAATAATTAAATCTACCGGCACTTCAAGTCCAGCGTAAGCAGAATTAGAAACAACAAACCAAACTTGTCCGTCTTTAGCGGATTTTCCTTTCAAGAGTTGTAAGATGTTTTGCATGTCTTCAAAATATGCTTGAATCATCAGTGGAATGTTTTTGTGCATCAAATTGTCCCTGTTCTCATTGATATGCTTCATGGTTTGTTCGTAAAGCAAGCCAAAGTTGTTTTTAGTTGGCTCTTTCCATTTCGCCTGAATATGAGAACGAACAGTTTCAAGTCGCAAGTCATAAAGTTTTTGTGAACCAACAACGAACTTTCCTAAATACAATTCCGGTCTGTAAATGTCTGTGTAGTCAAATGTGTTTAGGTAGGGTGGTGATGTTACACAGAGTTTGAAATCCTTTACATCATCGGACTTTTCTAAAACATTCCGGCAATCTCCAGTAAGAATTTTGGATTTTGCTTCAATGGGTTTTTCTACAATGTCCGTCTTAATGTTTGAAAGATTCGTCTGCAACGATTCAATGAAAGAATCTTTATCATACTTATTGTTTTTCCAACTGTCTCTATACCTTAAACATTTTCCGTCTCTTGTTGCGTTACAGTTTTGCATTGCAGTTGAAATTAAAGCAAGGCGAACTAACTTTCGGATGTTGTAACCGGAAATTTTCTCTGCCTCTTGCCAACCGCCTTCAAAGGAGTTGAGAATGGACTTATTGAACAACCATTTTTCAAGGTCATGCGTTTTGGAAAAAGTTGAAAAACCAAAAAGCGGTGAATCTTTTCCCTTCTCCACTGCTTTTAACAGTTTGCTTTCAACTTTATTCAATTCAGGAACTTCTGCATTTTTAATTTTTGCATCTGAGAGAAAAGAAGTGAATGGATTTACTTCAACACCAACTGAACGATGACCAAGCATGGATGAAGTCAGGGTTGTAGTTCCGCTGCCATTGAAGGGGTCAATTACTAAATCATCTTTTGTTACCCCTGCTGTTTCAATTGCTTTCTCAACCAAGTTAGGAGAAAAACCTTCTTTGTAATAATACCATCTATGTCTTGCCAAATTAGTTGTGTCCTCATAGTTTGAGTAACCACCATTTTTTAAAGCAAAGTTGTCGTTTAATTTTTCTTGCATCGTAAATATTAATTACAGATAGGTTCTGCGAACATTCTTATTGGGTCTTCAAATCCGGTCATTGTTTTATAATATTTCTTTGCCGGGTCATAATCAATTTCCTGATTCCTATAATGCATTCCGTCAGCTACATTAATTGTTTGAATATTTGCAGCAACTCCTCGTCTCCTTCCGTCAATCACAACTAAGTATCCTTTTGTAATGCAAGTTGGTGTGTCTTGAATTGCTAAATCCAAATACTCCTTCACCTGGTCTAAGCCATCGTTTCCTCTTGCATTTGAATATGAGGTTGCCAAGGTACCTTGCGCATTTTTAGATTGACCTAACCATTTCAATTCAATCATGGCGGCACGATTTGCTTCCTTCCAATAAACTCTTACATCAACTGGTTTACTTGCTCCGTTGTTATACTCACGCACAACATCAACCCCTCGTAATGAACTATCTAAAAATTCTTTCAATGAATTCTGCATTATTTCTTCGGGTTGTTGTCTGAAATAAATTCGTGTTGCTTCATCAAACCAACTATCACGAAAAATCAAACAAGATGAGTGTCGGATTTTTTCTTCTTTGTATTTCAGGAGGGCTTCACTTAAATAATGATACTGCAATGCGTAAATACTTGCACAATCAAAACGGTTTATTATTTCAATCTTAGTTTTGTTTGCAACAAAATATTCTTCGTAGTCCTGATAGGAATAAACAACAGCTTTATCAGAGTTAAAAACATTCTCAGAGTTTACATTTTGCCAAATGAGAGGCAGCTTGTCAGATTGAAAAAGTTGCAATACCAAAACATCGGAAGTGTTGTTTATTAAAATGTTTTTGTCAAAAAGGTCAGCAGCGGCACCTGCATCAAGCAAAATAGAATCGTCAAGTGTAGAGTAAATAACAATATGTCCATCAAAATGGCCTGGTTCAATACTCCTGTAAACCTCTTGAACAAAAGCAATCACTTTGGTTGTAATTCCAATGACAGCCGGATTGTTATTCATAGCCGTGAAAATTTGCAATGGATAATTTTCCTTACGAATATTATTTACTAATTGGTCTGACATGGGTTACTAATTTGCTTTTATGTTGTCTTGTTCGTTAATGAAATTAATCCATGTTACTGCCGGTATTATCAGGTCTTCGGCAGAAACACCTACCAGCTTACTTATTTCATCAAATTTTTTATAGATACTGCTTTGCTCAAGCCATGATTTATTTTTCAACTCCTTTGCCTTTGCAATTACCGGGTCGCTTAATAATGCACGAAGTGTTTGTGAATAAGGAACCAAAATACTTGTCGTGCAGGCAGCAGTTAAAAACTCTTCTCGTTTTGAAAAGTTTTTCAGCAGTTTGAACTTGTTAAATTCATCGTTTCCTCTACTTGTAATGGAATAGAATGTTCCCTTCTCATCAAATAAACCATTTTGAATATGCCGTGTTGTCGCTTCAAAAATTGCCTCTGAAAAAGGATAACCTGTTTCACTAATTGTAAACCTGTATTGCCAATCGCTTACCGGATTTTTTCTGTATAAGAAAAGAATAGAGGAGAAGTAGGAGAACAAGTGAATCTCCTCCAACTTGAAACCATCCAAGAAATTGTCAAGTTTATGTGCTAATGATAAGCTGTCAAAAAAAGCTTCCGGTATTACTATTTTGTTCATTTATTTTTTCTTCTTGTTTAAAGAAGCCTCAATATTTGAATATACTTTTTTAAATAATGATTCTCCTTCTTTTTGAATTTCAGATAAGTCAGTCCACTCTAACATTCTTCTGAATTTCATTTTACTCTTTCCGCATTTTTCTGCAAGTGAAAGTAATAGTTGGGAAGCATTTATATTGGCGGTCATGAATAAATTCTGATTATAAACTGTGGCATACTCAGCGAACATATTTCCCACTCTACTTTCATAAGCTATGTCCAAAGAACCTTCCGGTGTGTCTACCATCATTGTTGCTCCATTGTTCTTGCTTGAAAGAAAAATTGCCAGCGACATTCTCAAAGCAATATCTAAAAAGAATCTTTGGCTTTCCGAGAGTTGAAACGATTCTGTTCGTGCTAAGTCCTGAAGTTCCAAAACAAGTTTTATGGTTTTGTCAGTTCTCTTGGGCTGAATGTTCAGGTCAAGCCCGATAAAACTTTTTGCCAACTTCTTAAAGGTTGGAACAAAAACAGTTTCCGCTTCTTTGTAAGATGATTCAACTCTCTTTAAAAGTTTTTCATACTCCGGTTTCAACTTATCTCTTTTGCCATATTCTTCTTTTGCTTCCTTTTCAGATAGGTTATACTGATTTCTGTATTGTTCAATAAGTGCATCTACATTTTTGTTTCCAGTTCCCTTAAATGAAATGTCTGGGTTGTCCTCGGTAAATTCTTCCAACTTATCTCTTGACTTATTGAACTCTATTTCTACTTTATCAAGCTCAACTTTTTTGCCGTCAACTTCAAGAATTAAATTTTCCAATTCTGAATTCTTGGAAGAAATTTTTTCGTCATTCTTTTGAATCAACTTTAATAGTTTGTTCAACTCAACATTGTTAGATTCATTAATTGTTGTGTTACATAGTGGGCATTTCTCCTTGTGAATACTCCTTTCAATGCTTTCAACTATATGGGAGCCACCGGAACCACACAAGCAACATTCTTGATTCTTAATTGAAAGTTTAACATTCGTGTTTTCCAAAAGCTTTGAACGGGGTTTTGAATATTTGGAGAATAACCTTGTGTGTTCAATCTTGAATTGCATTATTTCTGAATTGAGATGGCTTTGTTTTTTCAGCATGGTATCATACTCAATCTTGATATTGTTGTAAACCTTTTCAAGTTTTTCAGATTCCTTGTGAAGTTTTCCAAATTCGTTTTCCAATTTATCAAAGTCAGCAGCTTTTTTGCCTTTGGTTTTTTGAGTAAGTTCTTCAACTTTCTTTTTTGCTTGGGTTGCTTGCCATTTTAAATTTCGCGCGTTGGATTCATGTTTTTCCATTCGCCTTGTCATGTCCAAAATTTTCTCGGCATCATCAGGATTAGAATTGAAAACAATTGCCAATGCCTGATAAGAAGCCCTGTCGTCCCAAAAAAGCATTCTCCGGTTTTCATCAAAAGTGAAAACATAGAGTTGATAAAAAATAAAGTAGTCAAAATTGGCGAAGCCAATTTCTGACGCTAATAATTTTTGAAATTGATTGTTGAGTTCTTTTGGACTCTCGTTTTTACCTTTGAAGTGAGAAATTTTTTTGTTGCCACTGGTGCTAAAAAATTCAAGTAGTCGGAGTTCTTCTCTTTCAAAGAAACCCCGGATTATTCTGAAATATTTTTCATTGACTTTAAATAGAATTTCAATCTCAGCTTTTTCTTCTTCCTTCTTGCCAATTCTTCCAACGAAATACCTATCCGTGTATCGCTTGTTTGCTGTTACAATTTCGCTCGGTGAATACACTTCTTTGTTTGGTTCTAAAACAATTCCGGTCAAACCGTAATTGATGGAGTTCAGAAAAGTGGTCTTACCCAAACCGTTTGCTCCGGCTAAACAATACACACCTTCATTTATGTCCTCATTTACCTCGTAAACCTTGCCCTTCCGCTTATACAAAGAGAAGTTCCGAAGGATTACCTTTTGGAGTTTTATGAAGTTGTATTTGCCCTGCATTCAAAAATGATCGTAAATTATGAAGGCTTTTTAGTTTTCGTCAATATACAGCAAACAGCTTGGAATGTCAATGTTTAATGGTAAATAGCTCATTTAATAAATTGTACCAATTTCATCATTGTTATCTCATAGTAATCCTTTTATCCTTTGTCAAACCCTTTAATCTGCTGTTGAGACTCACCAAAACTTTTTGTATCTTTCTCTCCGTCATTCCGCCCGGATTCACCACCTTGGGCTGTTTTTCAGGCAACTTCATCAATTCGAAAGGCTTCAACAGTGGCACGTGAACTTACGCTTCTTTTCCATTTTATCGGGTTCGGCCTCCTAATGTCAACCCTTGTCGCCGGGTTTATGCTTGACCGACAATACCGGAAAGCCAAAGACCTCCAATCCAAAGCAGTTATCCTGCGCTCATCAAAGCCGATCGGCATGTTAAGCCCGTTCGGCATTCTTATCATGCTCATCACAGGGATCGGTAATATGCACGCGCTCGGCGTAGGGCTGTTGACATTCGGCTGGCTCTCGGCAAAGGTGATCCTTTTCGCCATTGCTTCCATCAGCGGAATTACGTTCGGCATCATTGCCCGTAAGCGCGGCGCACTCGTTGGGAAAATGGCAGCCGGTACTGCGCCCGCCGATGCCGAAGCGACACTCAAAGGCTATGATAACCAGGCCGCAATTTTCTATATCGTTATGCCCCTGCTGATGCTGATGATTCTTTCGCTTTCCGTATACGGCAGACTCGGGGGACAGTAAATCGTGCGCGAGTATTCTCTCTACATAGATGGTGAATTCGTCCCATCAGCATCAAAGCAAACATTTGATTCCATCAATCCATTTAACCAGGAAATCGTTGCACGTATAGCCCGTGCCAACGTGGCCGATGCTCAGCGTTCTATCGTGGCTGCCCGAAAAGCTTTTGATGAAGGACCCTGGCCGCGCATGAGCAAAGAAGAGCGGAGCGCTCTTCTGAAAGCCATCTCAGATAAAATTAATGAAAAGAAAAGCTCATTCGAGCAACTGGAAATCGATGATTCCGGCGGAACCATCAAAAAAATAAAAGAGGATGTGTTCCTCAGCGCGCGGGCAATGAATTATTTTTCCAAACTCGCCGCGATGGAAGCGACAGAGCCAGTCGACGGGCTTTCGAAACCGGGATTCAGTAAAAATATGATTCTCCGTGAACCGGTTGGAATTGTTGCAGCCATTATCCCGTGGAATTTTCCATTGAAGATGGCAATCTGGAAGTTGGGTCCAGCCCTTGCCGCTGGAAACACAGTTGTCCTGAAACCTTCCGAACTCTCTCCGGTCTCTGCCATGGAGCTTGCGAATCTTTTCCATGAAGCAGGATTTCCTAAAGGCGTTGTCAATATTATTCCCGGCTTTGGTGAAGACGTCGGTGAAGAGCTGGTAAAAAACCCCATGGTGGATAAAGTGACATTCACCGGGTCAACTGCAGTCGGACGACGCGTTATGAGTACCGCATCCGCTTCGCTCAAAAAATGCACGCTGGAATGCGGCGGGAAATCGGCCAACATTGTACTCGATGATGCGGATTTGAATTTAGCTGTCGACGGCGCACTCTATGCTATCTTCTATCATCAGGGACAATGCTGTGAAGCAGGAACACGTTTATTCCTTCCATCTTCACTGCATGACGAGTTTGTCAATCGCATGATTGAGAAAACGAAAAAGATGAAACTGGGTGACCCAAAAGACGCATCTACAGATATTGGACCTGTTATTTCCGCGAAACAACAGGGACGCATTCTCGATTATATTAAAAGTGGAAAAGGCCAAGGAGCGGCGATTGCCTACGGAGGCGGAAAACCTCAAGCGCCCGAATTGTCCAAAGGATTTTTTGTCGAGCCGACAATCTTCACGAATGTTGACAACCAAATGACCATCGCGCAGGAAGAAATTTTCGGTCCTGTGCTCTCCGTTATCAAATATTCAACAATTGATGACGCAATCGCAAAAGCTAATCAGTCAATTTACGGACTCGGAGGCGGCGTCTGGTCGCGTGATGCAGAAAAAGCAATGGATGTCGCAAAGCGCCTTCGTACAGGGACTGTTTGGATTAACGAATGGCATTTGATTTCCGAGAAAGCTCCATTCGGCGGATACAAACAAAGCGGTATCGGACGTGAGTTCGGTATTGAGGGACTTCGTGAATACACCGAAACAAAACATCTGCACATCGATGAAGTCGGTTCCCGTGAAAAAAAATTCTGGTATGACACAGTCGTTCCAAAATCGTAATAATACTCATCATTTACATGGAGATGCACTCATGAAATCACTTCTTTTTACCTCTCTCCTTTTCATTCTTGTCATTGCGGGTTGCGAGAATAAACCCGTGGTGCCGCTTCCTGCCGGAGAGATGAATGAATACCGCGACCCCGGGTTCGGATTTAAAATCAAGTACCCGAAAGACTGGAAACAGATGGGCTCTGCCGGTAACGCTGTCTTTGCGCCTTCGCAGGATGTTATCAACAAGTTTCAGGACCCTGCGACGGGTTTAGAGGGAGGAATGGTTACAGCACAGGTTATTAAGTATGACGGGAAACCTGCTGATGCAGTAACACAGTCCGCCAAAGAAGAATTGAAGCAGACCTGGCAGAACATAGAGATTCAACCCGACGCACCGGTATCAATATCAGGGAAAAATGGTACGAACGTCCGGTATACTATTCCTGTCACTTCAAAGAAAAAGATTATCGGAAATGACGTGTACATTGCCGGGGATACTGCATTGTATAAGGTATCGTTTATGGCATTCGGTGATGATCAGGCAACAATTCACTCTCAGATATTTGCCGCAATGCAGGGTTCTTTTGAAATTCCTGTCGTAGTAAAGAAGACCGATGACAAATGGGCCGCATCTCAAAACATGGAAACCTACACATCAAATTATTTTACGATGCAGTATCCGGATAATCTGGAATTCGTTCAGGTCGCAAAAGGCGACAAAGACTTAGCCATGGAAATGCGCGCTGACAGGCGCGACTGCAGTATCCATATTGATGTATTCGGAGCAAAAGGGTTGACTGTCGATAAAGTGTGGGAGCAGAACAAAGGAAAGTATCGCGCTAAAGGTACGGGCAACACAACGATTGACAACGAAAAAGCATTTTGGGTTGATTATTCACCAGTTGCGAACATCAATAGCAGAGCCTATTTCGTTGTAAAGAATGACAAAGTTGTTCGCACGACCGTAAACTGGTTCGCGGCGCAAAAAGATGTGTATTTCCCGGTATTTGAAAATTCTGTAAAGTCAATAAAACTGAAATAAAAACAGTCCGCTTCGGCGGACTTTTTTTTAACCATTATTTAGTATTGTTATGGATATCAAGAACCGAACTGTGCTCGTTCTGGGAGGAGCGGGTCTGGTTGGACTCGCTATTTGCCGTAAACTTGTTGAAGAAGAACCAAAGAAAATCATCGTCACCTCCCTGCTAAAACAAGAAGCAGAAGAAGCTGTCTCAGTTTTAAGAAAAGAATTTCCCCGGCAGAAGACAACATATGCCGCCTGGTGGGGAAATGTTTTTGTCCGGCAGGATTTAAAGGATATGAAACGGGAGGATATCCTCGGCGAGCGCAGGCTCCGGTCGATGCTTATTGAGGATATTCTCGAAGAACTGACTGAACATGTCTTACAGCGATCGGCGCTTTTTCAACTCATCAAAAAGTACAAACCGGATGTCATCATCGATTGTATCAACTCCGCGACTGCAATCGCGTATCAGGATATTTTTCAGACAGCGAGATCTGTACTGCAAAGCCTGCGGAAAGATAAAGCCGGAAAATATTCTGCTCTTCACGATACTACCGAAAAACTTCTTTGCACACTGTACATTCCCCAGCTTATCCGCCATGTCCAGTTGTTGTATCGGTCAATGCATACCTCAGGCACAAAGATTTATGTTAAAATAGGAACGAGCGGAACCGGCGGAATGGGATTAAACATTCCCTACACGCACAGTGAAGAGCGTCCCTCAAGTGTTCTGCTGAGCAAATCTTCTGTTGCGGGTGCTCATACATTGCTTCTGTTTCTGATGGGAAGAACACCTGACGCACCGATAACAAAAGAAGTGAAGCCAACCGCGGCAATCGCATGGAAGAGAGTCGGGTTCGGTGAGATTAAACGGCGCGGGAAACCGATTGCATTGTATGATTGCCACCCTTCCAAGGGAGTGAAGTTACAGAAAAAACTCACACTATCGATGCCCGGAACAGGGAAACCGATGAACGACACGTTAAAATCGGTGTTCATCGATACCGGTGAAAACGGTCTTTTCTCCCGCGGCGAGTTTGAAGCAATCGCCACGCCGGGACAAATGGAGTTCGTCACACCGGAAGAGATCGCCGACGATGTTGTGTACGAAATCAAGGGCGGCAACACAGGGCATGATATCATTAATGCCCTCGATAACGCAACACTTTCACCAACATACAGGGCAGGATATCTCTTTGAAAGCGCGAACAAGCGAATTAAAGAACTGGAGAAAAAACATGGTGTTGACAGCGTGGCATTTGAAATGCTCGGGCCTCCGCGCCTCTCAAAGTTGTTGTACGAGTCATATCTTCTTAAGCGAACATACAAAGAAATACTGAGAGTCTCCAAAACATCTCCAAATAAATTGTCCCAAGCGCTTGCAAAGGAAATCAAGTCGAATGCCAAACTCCGTTCCCAGATTATTTCCATCGGCATACCAATTCTGATGCCCGACGGAAAAACGCTCCTCCGCGGAAACGATATAAAAATTCCACCGTTTCACGGAGAGAACGAAATTCCGATCACTCCAAAAAGCATTAATCTCTGGGCGCATGACGGGTGGGTGGATTTACGTGCTGTCAATATGAAGCAATGGATTGCTCGCTTCAAAGAAATCATCAGCCGCGCTGAAAAGATCCCGGCCGACAGTACCGGTTCACGATATCTGAACAACAAGGCGTACTGGAACAACTTCGGCGAGATCGAGCCGGGTAAGATTGCCGGATGGATATTCAGCTATGAAGAAAAAGGAATGAGGATGAAAGCGTAACAGGTTCCCGACCTAAAACAAAAGCCCCTTCTGCGTATTACGCGAAGGGGCTTTGTGTTTCATCCTTGCTTCTGGTTAATTCATATCCTCTTCATCAACCGAATGATGCTCCTCATCAGGCGCAGTTTCAGTGCGCTGCTGCTGCTTAGGCGGATGATCCTGTTTGCGCTGTCCGCGAGGCCGGGAGTAGTGCCGGCGCTCCGAAACACCGAGCCCCGAGCGGTAGAGTAACGGGACTTTAAACTTTCTGCTCGAGTCCACGTTATTTCCAAGGGGCATCAGCAAACCGGTATCATATACTGCGCGAATGGCATCATCGCCCTTCGGTGAAAGCGGTTCAAACAGCATGTAAAGTTCCTGGCGGTGAAACACTGTTGTATCACTGCCACGGAAAATATCAAAATGCTTGGTAAGGTGCGGAAATTCCGAATAAAGATATGTATCGCAGCGGTACGCGGAGATCATTTCAAACGCTTCTTTCAACGCTTTGCCGCTGATAAGCTTCGTCGAGCAATGCCTGTTTTCCTGCCGGTTAAATTCGCGTTGTTTCTCAACAGCCCGGTTGCCGAGATGAATTAACTCACGCGGGAAACTGCTTCCTGTTCCGTCTACCAGCCTCCGTAATATCCACTGATCGGTCGGAGTGGAGTTTATTTCGGAACTTCCCATGGTCGGTTCAAAGATCGTATAGAAAATTCGTTTAACGTAATCATCCGTTCCAAGAATAACGTTGGAAACGTCCACCTTTTCTCCCATCATTTGTTCGCAATACGCGCGAACGTGATTATCCACAACTGCGCGCGCAACTAACAGCTTTAAGAGCAGGTGACCGGGCCATTTCATGTCGCTGCTGTAGCTTACAAGGTGAGATTTGTTGACAATGTGAAGCTGCCGGTAAATATCGTTCCGCAGGAATATTTTTAAATGAATATTCCTGAACTGGTTACCGTACTGAACAAGGAGTTGTACAAGCCCGGTTATTGCCGATTTCAGCTTTACCATATCGTCGACAAACAGAAGATCAAGTTTATCAAGCATCAGCCACGCAAGACTTTTTGTCTCCTGAAGCACGATGTCGATATTATCAAGCAGAGCAATAATGCTCATGCCGGTTTTGTGTTTAAAGTCGGTTGCAGCAGAAACATTTCCATTATCTCTGGATGAGCTCTTTTTCGTTGAGCCGCCGTTTTTACTGAAGAACGGCAGTTTCATTTTCTTAAGCGGATTTTTCTCTTCCCTCAATCCGAGGTCAACAAGCATAACATGTAATGTTTCATACGCCTCCTTAAGTTTTACATTTTTCCCTTTTAGAGCGGCGCTGGTAACTTTTTCATCGTTAAGTAATGTTGTTGCTGTTTTTAGTCCAAGATACAGCAACCAGAAGTCTCTGAAGTCATCGACCGATGTCGGCTTGAGTTCTCTCAAATCGACATCAGGTAAAAATTGTTCGCTCTGCAGTCCGTATGCAGGAATGCAATAAATCTCATCGTAATTTTTAGGAAGAAGCGGTTTTACTTTCTGCAGGTCTTCAGAGAGTAATCGACAAATGGCACTCTTGCCGGAGCCTTTGTTTCCGACAATAAGAGAGTGCTGAGGAAGCAGGACTTGTCTCAGCATTTCAGTACCGATAAAACATGTATTAAACCTGTGGTCGGATTCGCCGTCGACGCGTCCGAAGTTTAAACATGTCAATACCTGTTGCGGATCAATCATATGAGTATTCCCAATAATGTTATGCCCGTTACTGCACCTTCTTCCTGAAAGGTGCGCTAAGATCGTACTCAATTTAAAGAGATTATACCACAGCGGTGTGGGTGCAATCACAAGTCTGGCGGGGGTGTTGGCTGGGTCACAGGAGGCCGGATTGGCTTGTTCCTTCACTGCGGTCAGGACAGGCCTTGCTAACGGACCATAAAATCGTTACTTTATGCTGTCAAAATCACGCATATCGGTTAAAATTCCGCAGAAATTCAAGCAAATTATGCTGAACGCAAGAAACCAGTTAACTTATTTTGAAAATCTTGAGAAGACTATTAAGATCGCGCTTGCGGTACATTGCATTGTGTTAATTACCGGTTTGCTGATGGTGGTGTGGGATAATGTTGCTGCAATTTCGATGACAATCGGCATCGGCTCGATTCGGTCGATGATCTTCGCCTGCGCTGTCATCGGCCTTTATTTCTACCTCTACCACAAAATCAGCAAGATACATCAGCTGGGAGAAGTGAACATCTGGCTTGACAAGAAATTTTTCGGATTTCTGAAGCGTTCGAACGAAACTATCTACCACACACTCCTGTTCGCTCTCCGGCCGATAGAACGTGAACGCGCGTACAGCCTCAATACGAAAGAGAAAGAAATTCTTTCACAGAGCATATTTTCGAAATTAGCAAGCGACAGTTTCCTGTTTCAACTGTTGCTTCAGAGCGGAATTTTCCGGTCATGGATATGGTATTGGGTGATGAATTACGGCACCGTGTCATTTACACTATTGACTATCATAGCATTTCCGTTTGTCGTGCTCAACCAAAACCCGTTCAGCGCAACAATGTTCACCATCATCTGGATTTTTGCCATCACACACTTGCTAGCTTGCCTCGCGCTTGGATTCCGGCTGTTAAAAATGACAAAGAGTGTCGCAGAGGATATCGTAAAATCGCATGCGCACGAGATTGCATATATGCTGAGGGAACAGTTAGCGAGGGTGTAAAAATGTATTGGAAATTTCCAGATTTTTTGGTACATTTTTACCGCTAATCTTGAATACTACTTTCAAAATTATGTTATTGCGCCAGTAGCTCAACTGGATACCCGCCCGACCGAACGGGTAACAGGCTTATGAATCGGTCGTTCGGGCGGGGAGCATCAGCCGGGGGGATTTGTGGAAAAAATATATGTTTATGTATTGAGAAGTTTACGGGATGGCAGGCGATATATAGGTATCACAGAGGATATTAAACGACGATTAGCAGAGCATAATTCAGGGAAAACAAGTTCAACGAAATCTCGGCGTCCCTTTAGATTAGTATTTACCGAAAAATTCAGGAGTTTCCCAGAAGCTCGCAATAAAGAAAAGTATTATAAAACCGCATCAGGTCGCCGATACCTTGATACAATAGAGTTTAAGCGCCAGTAGCTCAACTGGATAGAGCATCAGCCTACGGAGCTGAGGGTTAGGGGTTCGACTCCCTTCTGGCGCACACAGATCCCGACCACTAGTCGGGATTTTTTATTTATTCTGTAATCTCTACGCCGTTTCCATATTATTTGACCAGAACGATTTTCTGCTCTTCGAAGTGATTTACCCCTCCGGTATTCGCAGAGAGCCTGCAGTAGTATACCCCGCTCGCGAACCCATCGGCACTCCATACATGTGTGTATCTTCCCGGTGGGAGCTCTCCTTCGACAAGTGTCGCCACCTCTCTCCCGGTCGTGTCATAAATCTTCATCGATACGTAACTTGCATCCCCGATTTCGTACTCGATCGTCGTTGAGGGATTAAAAGGATTTGGATAGTTTGCCTTTAGCGTAAATTTCTCCGCCAGACCCGTTTCTGATTCCACGACTTTCGTTAACCCAGCATTTGCAGAATGCAGGATTGTCCCATTCGAGCCAACAATCCAACCTTCATTTGCATCCAGAAAGAAAACATCCTGCAGAGTAACAGACCCCGTCGCCTGAGTGATTTGCTGTTGCCACGATTCTCCCTGGTCAGTAGAGACGAGGACAGTATTCTCCGAACCGACAACCCAAGCGATGGAATCGCTGTACAATCTAATCGAAAACAAGATTTCGTCTTTCTTCCGCTTGTTATACCAATGACTTCCCCCATCCACTGTTTTAATGACCGCTCCACTGTCTCCCACAGCCAGCCCTGCTTCAGTATTGAAAAACCGGATTCCATTGAGCCCTGTATATCCGCCATTCAAGTCGCCGGGCAGCGAACTCCAGGAATCTCCTCCGTTCGTAGTCTTCATAATGAGTCCGTTCATTCCAGAGACCCACCCTGTTTCTTCGTCGATAAAGTCGACACCGACACATCTTCCTGTATAATCCTGATACTGCGGTGCCGTATATCCAAGATGCATACCCAGTACCGAACTGAGACCGTTGAATTCTCTGCCACCGACAACCCACGCCCTGGCTGCACCGTTTAATATCTTGAGACCATAATAATGCGAGAGTGCAGAGTTACCATCATCAATGTACCGCCACGTCGTTCCCCCGTCTGCTGTGACTAAAATAGTGTTTCCATCTCCAACGATATACCCATGCAACGAATCAGCAAAGGCAATCTTGTTGAGATTTGTGTAGGACGGAGACCCATAACTAGACCACGTTTCTCCTTTGTTCGTCGTATGCAGCATCACGCCCCCTTCTCCAACAATCCAGCCATTGGAAGGTGACGCAAAAGCGATACCAATTAACAAAGCAGATACCTGCGAGTTTTGTTGCGTCCATTGACTTTGTGCAGTCGAGACAATTTGAAATGAGATAATGATAACATAAACGTACCTTTTCATATCATATTCCTTTTAGAACGATGAGTACAATATTGTAGAGCAGTGTCATTCAATGTTATCCTGATCTACAGACAACGCTTGGAGGATATGCTCTCCTCCGCGAGATTATACGCAAAGATGGTGAAAGTGTCAACCACGCAGAATCCCTTTCTTCCCTCATATTCATACCTGTTTTTCCTGTTAAGGCAGCTGTCACATATCATTTGAAGAACCGTATTATTTTTCGTACATTTTCTGCCGTCAGTGTAAGCGCCCGTAGCTCAATTGGATAGAGCATTTGGCTTCGGACCAAAGGGTTGGGGGTTCAAGTCCCTCCGGGCGTACAAGGAATCATTTTTAAACGAATATATTTCACGGATGCTGAGGAAACCACATGGCAAATGAATTAAGCGCACTCCCGAGCAAAGTCCCCCTCGAGCAGTTTGATGTCAGTGTTTTGGGAAAAGATAAAATCCGTGAAATGTACCGCTCCGGAAAACTCCCGATGCCTGAAGCTCTCGTCGAAGAAATCATTCTCCGCGGCGTGAAAGAAGGCGCAAACGATATTCACTTTGAACCGTTTGATACCGAACTCCGCATCCGCTTGGGACGCGAAGGAGTATTGACACAGCTCGTCGCCCTTCCAAAAGAAATCGCAGATAACCTGACCAGTGTCCTGAAAACAAAAGCCGCCATGAACGCGTTTGAGAAAAAGAAAGTTCAGGAAGGAAGGTTTTCGGCAACATACGGCGCTCATCAATTCGATATCCGGGTCGCTACATTACCGGTCATGACCGGTGAACGCATAGCATTACGGCTTCTTCAGAAAACCGCACGGGTAGCGCAAATACAGGAGCTTGGATTTTCCAAAGAAAATCTGGATAGGTTCCGATCATTACTTAAACGGCCGAACGGACTTCTCCTCGTTACTGGCCCGGCAGGTTCGGGTAAAACGACAACAACTTTTGCCGCAATTCGTGATCTCTGGTCTCCTGAAAAGAATATTATTACCATCGAAAACCCGGTCGAGTACAAACTGGATTTCGCTTCACAGGTCCAAACCTCAGGCGATAAAACGTACACGTTTGTCGATGCTTTGCGCGCAACGATGCGGCAGGAGCCAAACATTATCTTACTGGGGGAAATACGTGACGCGGAAACCGGAATTATTGCCGCCGAAGCGGCGCTTACGGGAAACCTGATTCTCAGCACGATGCTTTCGGGAGATGCCGTCGGTGCTGTTTCCCGGCTATTGAATCTTGGCGTATCACCGTACTGGCTTGCAGCAACACTCATCGGCGTCGTGTATCAAAAGCTTGTCAGAAAAATTTGCGATACATGTAAACAGGAATATCAGCCGACAATCGAAGAATCAGCAATGTTGTCACCTGTGGTTCAGAGTGTATCGAAACTGTACCGCGGGAAAGGATGCGCTGCCTGTAATAACACAGGATACACCGGCCGGACGGCAATACATGAAATCGTTCTTATTGACGATGTCCTTCATGACCTGATTTACCAACAGGCCACTATCCTTAAACTCAAGGAAGTCGCCGTAGCCGCAGGTTTCGAGAACATACGTATTGACGCGGCAAGGAAAGTTGCAGCAGGGATAACTACTATCGATGAATTTAGAAGGGCGCTCGGCTAAGTTTATCTCAGATCGATATTACTTCCGCGTTTTACTGTAACGAAGTTTCTTTTTCCATCCGGAAATTGCTTTCCGCACCTCGTTGAAAGAGGTCGAACCAAAGGAACGTTTCTGTTTTATTGATTCCCGAATGTCTATACTCTTATAAACGTCTTGTTCAAAGAGTTTTGAATATTGTTTATAGTTTTCTAATGGCAAGGAGCGCAAAGAATTATTATTCTGAACGCATTCCCGGACTAGAGCACCGACAATCTTGTGCGCATTCCTGAAGGGAACCCCCTTTTGGGCAAGATAATCCGCGAGTTCGGTTGCAAGGAGTAAATCAGAATGAAACCGATCAAACTGCTTCGTGTTGAATTTTGTTGACTTAATCATTCCCGTAAAAATTTCCAGACAAGCATTCACCGTGTTCAGTGCGTCAAAGAGCGGTTCCTTGTCCTCCTGAAGATCGCGGTTATATGCCAACGGCAATGCTTTCATCACCGTCAGCAATGACATAAGATCACCGTACACTCTCCCCGTTTTTCCCCTGATGAGCTCTGCCATGTCCGGATTTTTCTTTTGAGGCATAATACTGCTTCCGGTGGTATATGCTTCACCGATATCCGCAAAACCCCACTCTGTTGAACTCCATAATACCATTTCCTCCGCAAAACGGCTCAGGTGCATCATCGTAATTGCGGCAGAGGCAATCGCCTCAATAAGCACATCACGGTCGCTCACCGCATCAATACTGTTTTCAACAATATTATTGAACCTCATCAGCACGGATGTTGTCTTGCGGTTGATGGGAAATGCTGTCCCAGCCAACGCTCCGGCTCCCAGCGGGTTTCTGTTTACACGATTCAGACAATCACTGAACCGTTCGTAGTCACGCTCAAGCATCGAAACATATGCCAGTAAATGGTGTGCGAACAGGATCGGCTGTGCCTGCTGAAGGTGTGTATAACCGGAAATGATAACGTTTTGATACTTATCAGCTTTGTGTACCAGCTCTTTCTGGAATTTCCTGATGTTTGATTGAACATCTCCGATAGCACCCCGGAGGTACAATCTTTCATCCAATGCAATCTGATCATTGCGGCTTCGTGCGGTATGGAGTTTTCCGCCGAGGGGGCCGATTTTCTGCATCAACCGATGTTCAATAAACATGTGAATATCTTCGGCAACGAAACGGCCGTTGTTGGAAGAGGAAACGGTAACGGGGATTTTCGAACGGGAAATTTCATTGCGGATTTCTATCAGAGCCTTTTTAATTTTCCCGGCATCACGGGAGGAAATAATTTTTTGTTTCGCAAGCATTGTAACATGCGCAAGACTGCCCTGAATATCTTCACGGAAAAGTCGTTTATCCACCTCCAATGAAGAAGAAAATGCTAACGCTTTGGGATCAAGACGGGAGCGGAAACGCCCTTTGGAAAATTTCATAGATCAACAACACGATTAGGAGGTTACTTTTGTGGCGATGCCATTACTGCCGGCACGCTGCTCAACCTGTGAAAATGTTTTTACCGGCAAACCGAAAATCTTAATAAATCCTTCTGAAGCCTTATGATCAAACTGGTCTTCTTTGGTATATGTAGCAAGCTTGGCGTTATACAGCGAGTGCTTTGAACTGCGTCCGGCAATTGCGACTGTACCCTTATAGAGTTTTACTTTCACTGTTCCGGTCACTGTTCGCTGTGTTTCATCGACAAACGCATCCAGCGCTTTGCGCAAAGGAGAGAACCACATGCCATTATACACGAGGTTCGCATATTCCTGTGAAATCTGTCTCTTTATATGAAAAACCATTTTATCAAGCGTTAGCCGTTCCAGTTCTGTATGGGCGAAATGAAGAATCGTTGCGGCGGGCGCCTCATAAATTTCCCTTGATTTAATTCCGACCAGTCTGTTTTCCACAAGGTCTATTCTTCCAACACCGTGAGCTCCGCCCAGCTCGTTGAGAGTGTGTATAAGCTGGATAGCATCAACGCGTTTTTCATTTATCCCGACCGGGATTCCCTTTTCAAATTCAATGGAAACTGACACCGGTTCGTTTGGCGCCTTCAGCGGTGAAATGGTTCTTTGATACGCGTCTTCCGGAGGCTCAACCATCGGGTCTTCCAGCACACCGCACTCGATGCTTGTTCCCCAGATATTCTCATCAATGGAATACGGGCTTGCTATTGTCGCTGCAACGGGGATGCCATGCGCTTTTGCATAGTTCATTTCTTCTTCACGCGATGTAAATTCCCATTCACGTAACGGCGCCAACACCTTAAGTTCCGGTGCGAGAGCTGCAATTGAGACTTCAAACCGCACCTGATCGTTGCCTTTCCCGGTACAACCGTGAGCGACCATAGTCGCTCCTTCTTTTTTTGCTGCATTCACCAGCATTTGCGCAAGGAGAGGCCTGCCAAGTGAAGTTGCCAGAGGGTAAACACCTTCGTATAACGCTCCGGCTTTTAACGCACGGAAAATGTATTGTTCAACAAATTCCTTTGTCAGATCTTCAATGAAAACCTTCTTCACTCCGGTTTTGATTGCTTTTTCCTCAATGCCCACCAGTTCTTTCTTCTGACCAAGGTTTCCGGTTGCCGTAATGATATCCGCATCATACTTTTCCATCAGCCACTTTACCATGACGGACGTATCGAGGCCGCCCGAATATGCAACTACAATTTTTTGCTTCATAACTATACTTTCCCGGTTAATTTCTTTTTTAGAAAAGCCAATACGTGTGAACATTTTTTCAATGATGAGGGAATAACCAGCAATGTGTTATCCCCCGCGAGTGTTCCGATTATGTCGGTGTTATTCAATGTATCAATAAACTCGGCGACGACGTTTGCACAGGCTGGGAGCGTACGGATAACAATAAGGCTTTCGTTAGCAGTCATCGAAACAATCTGTGCACCGATAATCGGTTTTAAAATGGTTCCCTCTGCAGCCGCAGGTTGAAGTATATAACGTGTTTCTTCTCCGGAAGAAAGGCGGCCGACACCCAATTCCCGCAAATCACGGGAAAGTGTCGCCTGCGTAACCGTAATCCCTTTCTTCTTTAATTCGACACGTAATTCATCCTGACTCCCGACTGCCTTACCATTAATAATCTCCTTGATAATGAAAAGCCGTTCCTGTTTTTTCATACAATATTACACACTTGTTGTTTCCAAAACCAGTTCATCTGCAACGGTGGTACTTTGTTCACGTTGAAAGAGAGATGTCATAATTGCTTTTTGTGCGTGAAGCCGGTTTTCGGCCTGTTCAAAAATGATGGATTGCTTCCCTTCCAGAACATCAGCGGTAATTTCCTCGCCACGGTGTGCCGGAAGGCAATGCATCACAACACATTCCCGCTTCGCGGCTGAAAGGAGCCTCTTATTGATCTGGAACTTTTGAAAAGCTTTCATTCTCCTGACAGTCTCATCCTCCTGCCCCATACTTACCCATACATCTGTGTATAGGACATCTGCTTGCTCAGCCGCTTCCATAGGATTATGAACGATCTCAATGTTGCTTTTTCCAGAACGTCTGGCGCGCTGAAGAAGTTGAGGGTTTGGTTCATATCCCTGAGGACAGGCCAGGACAAAATGAATCGGGATTTTTTCCGCCAGCTCCAGCCAGGAATTTACAATATTATTCCCGTCGCCAATAAATGTAATCTTTGCCTGTTCAGAAAGCAAACCGCGTTCCAATAACGTAAACGCATCGGCAATAATCTGGCAGGGATGAAGCAAATCCGTCAATGCATTGATAACGGGAACTGTCGCATACGCCGCAAGCTGTTCAATGGTCTCATGTTTCAGTGTCCGGGCAATAATAAAATCATTGTATCTGGATAATACTTCGGCAACATCCTTTACCGATTCCCGAGTTGCAAGTCCGATATGCTGTTGCGACAGGAATACCGACTGGCCGCCAAGCTGAGTAATCCCGACTTCAAATGAAACATGTGTCCGGAGCGATTGTTTCTCAAAAATCATCGCCGCGGTTTTATTTTTTAATGCACTGCGTGCTGTTGATTTCCGCTGTTTCATCGCGGCGGTTACCGATAATATCCCTTCAATTTCCGAAGGTTTCAATGTGAAGAATGAAATAAAGTCTTTTTTCATATCACCATCTCCTGAAAAACATTTGAACGGATAACTTCAGTGCCGACACCGATATCGGTAAATATTTCCAGCAACAGCGAATGTTTTACCCTGCCATCAATAAGATGGACTTTGTTCACACCCGCGTCAAGAGCGGTAAACGCGGACCTGATTTTGGGAATCATTCCGTTGATAATAATTTTCTGCTGAATTAAACGTTGGGCCTCTTCGCGATCCATGCTATGAATAAGTTCATTGCCGGCTAATACTCCTTCGACGTCACTAAGGTAGACTAATTTTTCCGCATTGAGTCCCGCCGCGATATAAGAAGCAGCCACATCCGCATTAATGTTGTAGGCTTGTCCGTTTTCATCAATACCAATCGGAGCGATTACCGGAATGACCGAATTATTGAGGAGCAATCTCAGGTATTTTGTATTTACATCGGTAATCTCGCCGACAAATCCGAGATCATGTCCCGAACTGCTTTCTTTCCTGACACGCAACAGATTCGCGTCAATACCGCACAATCCCACCGCGTTGGCGTGATGATGATTGATATAGGCAACAATATCTTTGTTTGTTTTTCCCGCAAGGACCATTTGAACTATATCCATCATCGGTTGGTCTGTATATCGCTGACCGTCAATAAACTTTGTAGGAACACCAAGTCTGCCGGCAATTTCGGTAACTTCATTGCCGCCACCATGAACTATAACCACATTAATACCAACCTTCGTCAGCAGTGTAACATCCTGCGCAAACGTTTTCCGCAGGTCATCATTAATCATCGCCGCACCGCCGTATTTCACAACGAAGATTTTTCCTTCGTACTGCCGGATATACGGGAGGGCTTCGATGAGAATTTCAGTTTTTTCAGAAGTAGTTATCATGATGATTAGGTCCTGTAATTCGCGTTGATGGCAACATAATCTTTCGAGAGGTCGCATGTCCAGAACGACGCGCTGGAATTTCCCTGGTTCAAATCGACAGTAATTCTGATTTCCTTCTGCGAAAGAATCCGCTTCGCGTCGGTTTCGGAAAAATTAATCGCATATTGTTTCCCGAGAATCGGAACGTCATCAAAAAATATTTCCACCTCTTCCGGGTTAAAATCGATTCCCGAATACCCGACCGCCGCGATGATTCTTCCCCAATTCGCATCTTCGCCATGAATTGCCGTCTTGACGAGGTTGGAGTTTGCAATCGCACGGGCCGCCTTAACAGCATCATCCTCGGAAGCGGCATCCGAAACCTGTATCTCGATAAACTTTGTCGCTCCTTCGCCGTCAACGACAATCATTTTGCACAACTTGACCAGTACGCATTCGAATGCTTCATAAAATTTCTGATAGTGTTGATTATGGATACTCTGAAGTTCTCCGTTCTTTGCTTTCCCGTTCGCGAGAGCAAGCACCATGTCGTTCGTACTCGTATCACCGTCAACGGTGATACGGTTAAAGGAACGGTCAGCCGCGTGCTTAACGGTATATTGCAGCAGCTCCTGCGAAATAGACGCATCGGTGGTAATAAAGGCAAGCATCGTCGCCATATTCGGCGCAATCATACCCGAACCTTTAGCCATGCCGCCGATTGTTACTTCCACTCCGTCAAGCTCCACCGTCATTGCCGCTTCCTTGATAAAGGTATCGGTCGTCATGATTGCTTCAGCCGCCGCAGTATGTCCATCGGCATCGAGCTTCGACATTGCTTCCGCAACTCCAGATGTAATTTTATCCATCGGCAGATATTGACCGATGACACCGGTAGAAGAAATAAGGACTTCTTTTTCATTGATGCCGAGGGCATCGGCTGTCGACTTCACCATTGTCCATGCATCATTCAACCCCCGTTCGCCGGTACATGCATTCGCGTTGCCGCTGTTCACCAGTATGGCACGCACCGATCCAGCCCGGGATAATTGCTGTTTATCTATAATAACCGGTGCCGCCGGGACTTTATTGGTGGTAAAGATTCCCGCCGCGCGCGCCGGTATATCGGAAAAAATCAACGCCAGATCCTTTTTGGATTTTTTGATGCCGCTGAAAATACCCGAGGCGTAGAATCCTTTCGGTGATGTTATGCCGTGTGAACATTCTTTCATGGTACCGCTCCTTCTTTATCTTATAACAATCCGCATTCTTGCGGAAGGTGAAACATAATATTCATATTCTGAATTGCCTGTCCCGCCGCGCCTTTGATGAGGTTATCGATAACAGATATAATGACAAGCCGGCGGGTTCTGTTGTCGACAGTGACTGATATATCACAATAATTTGTCCGGACTACATTTGCGATCTGTGGAATAGTCTTCTTAACCCGGACAAACGGCGCATCATGATAAAATTTAGAATACAACTCATGAACATCCTGTTGTTGAACGGATTCCTTGAGGTTTGTACAGATAGTAGTATAGATTCCGCGGGTAATCGGGACGAGATGCGGAATAAAGGATACTGAGATTTTTTTCTTTGTGAAATGTTCGAGTACCGACTGAATTTCGGGAATATGCTGGTGATTCCCGATTTTGTACGCACGGATATTTTCATTAACTTCACTGAAACTTAGCTCAAGCGACGCGCTGCGTCCGGCACCCGATACACCCGAAAGTGAATTGATAACAATACCATCAGGTTCTATCAGATTGTTATGCAACGCGGGAAGAAGCGCTAGGATCGCACTGGTCGGGTAACATCCGGGATTGGCAACAAGGCTTGCTTTGGAAATATCCTCAAAATGTATCTCCGGCAATCCGTATACCGATTCGGAAAGCAATTGCGGCGATGAGTGTTGGTGACGGTAATATTCCTGATAGAGTGATTCCGACGGCAGACGGAAATCGCCGCCAAGATCGATAATATGCCCAACATTTTTGCGGATTTCTGGGACAATGTTCATTGCTTCGCCTGAAGGCAGGGCAAGAAAAATAACGTCAGTTCCGTAAAGTTTTGCAGGATTATACGCTTCGTACGCCGTCTGAACAATGCCAGAGAATGCCGGGTAGACCTCGTCAACACGTTTTCCCGCGGAAGATGCCGCTATCAGTCCGGTGATCTTCACATCAGACCGTTGCTGAAGCAGACGAAGTAATTCGGCGCCGGAGTAACCCGACGCTCCGAGAAGAGCCGCTGTTATCAATGAGTTGTTATAAGTGGAGGATAATTCAATTGCATAAGTATACATTATTTTGTATTATTATGCAAGCACTTTTTTTATCATTTTTACAAAGGACAGTTGATGAACAGTATCGACCGTGAAGCCAGACATTTTTTCCATACGTACAAGCGCATCCCGCTGGAGATCGACAGGGGCGAAGGAGTGTATCTCTTCTCCTCCGATGGGACGAGGTATCTTGACATGTTCGGCGGATTAGCCGTCAACGCGCTCGGCTACGCCCATCCAAAAGTCGTGGATGCCATCCATCAGCAGAGCAAACGATACATTCACCTCTCCAATTATTATTTGCAGGAACCACAGCTTCGGCTTGCTGAGATGCTGACCGGGTATTCAAAATTTTCCAAAGTATTTTTTTCCAACAGCGGAACCGAATCTATTGAAGGTGCAATCAAAATCGCCCGGAAATGGGGTTCTGCGAAAGGGAAAACAGGGATTGTCTCGTTCTCCAACGCTTTCCATGGACGCACAATGGGCGCGCTCTCCATCATGGACAAGCCGCAGTATCGCGACGGGTATGGGCCGTTTCTGGCAAATTGCTCCGTTGCTGAGTTCAATAATCCTGCAGAACTTCGAAAAGCAGTTAACAAAAACACCGCAGCCGTTATTCTGGAATTCATCCAGGGCGAGGGAGGCATCCGGCCTGCCTCAACGGAATTTATCGATGAACTGAGAGCACTGAAAGAACAGTTCGGCTTTCTGTTGGTGGCCGATGAAATTCAGGCGGGCATCGGACGGACCGGTAAGTTATTCGGGTTTCAGCACTTTAATATTACACCCGATATTATTGTTATTGCCAAACCGATCGGCGGAGGGTTACCACTCGGGGCAATCTTAGGGAATGATACTGTGGCGGAGGTGCTGGGACCGGGCGTTCACGGCACCACATTCGGCGGAAACCCTGTCTCCTGCGCGGCAGGCATTGTGGTACTTGATGAGATTATGGAACGCGACCTTATGAAAAATGCCGAAACAATGGGCGGATTTCTTAAACAACAACTCCTGGGATTGCAGAAGGAATTTCCTCACCTCGTAAAAGAAGTGCGCGGTTACGGATTAATGATCGGGATGGAGCTTACACGCGAGGGCGATACTGTGGTTGCGATGTTGCGGAAACAACAAATCCTCCTCAATTGTACCAATACCACCGTCCTGAGATTTTTACCGCCGCTTATTCTCCAAAAAGTGCATATAGAGGAAACAATTCAAAAGCTACGATCAGTATTGTCAGCATTATAGCAGTTTAAATAAAAAGCCGGCCCGGAATATTCCGGAACCGGCTTTCTCTCTCATCCACCACATATCACATCCACATTACTCCGCATCCACTATACGGAGTGTTGCGAGGCACCGCCGTTATTTGACGAGCACCATTTTCTTTACACTAACGTAGACATTATCATTCCCTCCGTTTGCCGTCAGCCTGTACAGGTAGACACCGGTCGGAAGATTTGCGCCATCGATGGCCGCGCGCTGATATCCCGCCGACATTGTCTGATCTTCAAACACTGTCGCGACTTCCTGGCCAAGCAGGTTGTACACTTTCAATGTCACCGTCGACGCATACGGCAAATCAAACCGGATCGTCGTCGAAGGATTGAACGGGTTCGGATAGTTCTGGTACAGCATGTATTCCTTCGGGATACCCGCGGATTCTTCAACACCGCTGCCGAAGTCGACATGGAACGTGAACGTATCGGCCGATGCTACCGTCGCATCGCCGTCCGTTGCCGTAACATACCACTGATACGATCCGCCTGCCTGGATACCCGCTAGTATCATAGTCACCGATGTATCCGACAATCCGCTCAGCGTGGAATCGATACCGGGGCCAAACACTCTGATAGAATACGAAACAGTGTCATTGGCATCGGGATCAACCGATGAACTCCATCTGAAATCAATCGGATCAAGATCCGTAACAAGGCTTAGCGTGTCACCATTGCCCGGCTGTAGCAAATTCACTACGGACGGACTGCTGTTCGCGACAAAGAATGCCTGGATCGTATGGTTTGCCGTGACATTGATAAATGTGTAAGAAGTTACCACACCTACTGAAACGCTGTCAACATGAACATCGGAGATAAAGAATCCTGCGTTCGGTGTGACCGTGAAGCTCTGGCTCGCGCCATGGTTTACCACTACGTTTCCGGACGGAGAAATTGATCCATTCGCACCTGCGCTCGCGGTGATGGTATACGTCTGCAGAGCAAAGAATGCCTGGATTGAATGATTCGCTGTCACATTGGTAAAGGTGTAGTTCGATACCGCACCCACTGAAACGCTGTCGACATGAACATCGGATATATAGTATCCGGTGTTCGGTGTAATGACGAATGACTGATCATCGCCATGATTGACACCGACAGTACCAGATGGCGAGATCGATCCGTTCGCGCCGGCCGAAGCCTGGATCGTGTATGAATACAGCGCGAAATATGCCTCAATCGTATGTGCCGAGGTGACATTCGTGAACGTATAGTTTGAGACAGCTCCAATCGAAACGCTGTCAACATGAACATCGGAAATATAATAACCGGCGTTCGGGGTGATTGTGAACAATTGATCATCACCATAGTTCACTGCAACATTGCCTGAAGGTGTAATGGAACCATTGGCTCCAGCAGTTGCCTTAACGATATTTGTCTGGATCGCAAAGTATGCCTCAATCGTATGCGCCGACGTGACATTGGTGAATGTATAATTTGATACCGCACCGACAGAGACGCTGTCGACATGAACGTCGGAGATGTAATACCCGAGATCCGGGGTCACGGTAAATGACCGGTCATCTCCATAGTTGACGGACACACTGCCCGACGGAGAAATTGAACCATGCGCGGCCGCAGTCGCCTGGATCGTATTTGAAAGAATGCTGTAGTGAACTTCAATAGTATGATTTGCAGTAACGTTATTGAAGTCGTAATTCGATACCGCACCGACAGAGACGCTGTCAACAAAGACGTCAGTAATGAAATAACCGAGATCAGGCACCATCGCAAAGCTTTGGTCATCGCCATGATTAACGGTGACGGAACCGGAAGGAGTAATTGTACCGTTGCCGACGGCTGTCGCGACAATTGAATACGTATCAATCGCGAAGCTTGCGGAAATCGTATGATTCGCGGTAACGTTATTGAAGTCATAATTCGACACTGCACCGACGGAAATTCCATCCACCAATACATCCGCAATATGGTAATTCGGATCCGGCGTAACGGAGAACGACTGATTATTATTGTAATCCACACTTACCGCACCTGACGGAGAAATTGATCCGTTCGCACCGGCTGAGGCAGTGATAGTAAAGTTATCGATCGCGAACGATGCACTGATAGTATGGTTTGCCGTAACATTATTGAAATCGAAGTTCGTTACTGCGCCGACCGAACTACCATCAACCAACACATCAGCGACATGATAACCGGTGTTTGGAGAAATGGTAAATGGCTGATTATTGTTATAATCCACACCTACTGCACCTGACGGGGAGATGGAACCATTCGCGCCTGCCGATGCGGTAATCGTAAAGTTATCGATCGCGAACGACGCGCTGATAGTATGGTTTGCCGTAACGTTATTGAAATCGTAGTTCGTTACTGCGCCGACCGAACTACCATCAACCAAGACATCGACAACATGATAACCGGTGTTCGGAGTTATTGTGAAAGACTGATTATTGTTGTAATCAACACCGACCGCGCCTGAGGGTGAAATTGAACCGTTCGCTCCTGCAGAGGCAGTAATTGTGAAATTATCGATCGCAAAACTCGCGGAGATCGTGTGGTTTGCAGTGACATTATTAAAGTCATAATTCACAACCGCACCAACTGAAATTCCATCGACCAAAACATCCGCGACATGATAACCAGTATTTGGTGTAATCGTAAATGATTGATTATTGTTGTAATCGACCCCTACTGCACCCGAAGGTGAAATTGAACCATTGGCACCAGCCGATGCAGTAATTGTAAAGTTATCGATCGCGAATGAAGCGCTGATGGTATGGTTCGCAGTAACGTTATTGAAGTCGTAGTTTGTCACAGCACCGACGGAAATACCGTCAACCAGCACGTCTGCCACGTGATAACCAAGGTCAGGGGTAATGGAGAATGACTGGTTATTATTGTAATCAACTCCTACCGCGCCAGAAGGTGAGATAGAACCGTTCGCACCAGCTGAAGCTGTGATCGTAAAGTTATCAATCGCGAACGAAGCACTGATGGTGTGGTTTGCCGTAACGTTATTAAAGTCGTAATTCGCGACCGCACCGACTGAAATTCCATCGACCAAGACATCAGCAATATGATAACCGGTGTTCGGCGTAATCGTAAACGACTGGTTATTATTGTAATCAACCCCTACTGCGCCCGAGGGTGAGATAGAACCGTTCGCTCCCGCTGAAGCTGTGATCGTAAAGTTATCAATCTCGAACGAAGCACTGATGGTGTGGTTTGCCGTAACGTTGTTGAAATTATAGTTCGTTATTGCACCAACAGAAATTCCATCGACCAAGACATCCGCAACATGATAACCAAGATCCGGCGTAATCGTAAACGACTGGTTATTATTGTAATCAACCCCTACTGCGCCCGAGGGTGAGATAGAACCGTTCGCACCTGCTGAAGCTGTGATTGTAAAGTTATCAATCGCAAACGAAGCGCTGATCGTATGATTTGCCGTAACGTTATTGAAATCATAGTTCGTCACCGCACCGACGGAAATACCGTCCACCAGCACGTCGGCTACATGGTAACCGGTATTGGGAGTGACCGTAAATGACTGGTTGCTTCCATGATTCACAACGACACCGCCAGACGGACTAATTGCGCCATTCGCACCCGCAGACGCCGTGATTGTGTATGTATCAATTGCAAAGCTTGCCGAGATTGTATGGTTTGCGGTGACATTATTAAAATCATAATTCGCGACTGCACCAACAGAAATTCCATCCACAAGAACATCGGCAACATGGTAGCCGGTATTCGGAGTAATGGAAAATGACTGGTTATTGTTGTAATCAACACTTACAGCTCCTGAGGGGCTGATCGCACCATTCGCTCCCGCCGATGCTGTAATTGTATATGTATCGATCGCAAACGAAGCACTGATAGTATGATTTGCTGTAACATTGGTGAAATTATAATTTGTCACAGCGCCAACGGAAATCCCGTCAACCAGCACATCAGCAACGTGATAACCGGTGTTCGGCGTAATTGTAAATGATTGATTATTGCCGTGATTTACAGACACTGAACCCGAAGGAGAAATAGAACCATTCGCTCCCGCAGAAGCAGTAATGGTAAACGTATTGATTTCACCAAAGGCGAAATCGCTGAAAGAGATCACACCGGTAACCTGAGCACTTGTGCCGGTCAAGGTACCTACTGTCGGCAACGACCAGTTAGGAGAATTATATTTTCCTGCTATCAGGTTGGCTGTATTCACGCCGGCATCAAGATCGCCCGCCGAAAAATTGAATGTCGCATCGTATGTCGTAAACACAACGCCATTATTCGTGACGGTCCAGTAGCGGTTAACGCTTTTTGCCGGATTGATTGCTGATGAAGATAAATTCGGATGGTCGCCTGCAATTGAATTAACGGAAAGCGTTCCGGATGAAGTTACGTTTCCGAACGCGATGGTTACAGGCAAATACGCGGTTGGCGAACCGACCTCAAACGTCACACTTGTCGGACCTGTCGCGATTGTTTTCAGCAGGTTACCGTTAACATAACCTGTTGTTCTAGTTATGGAGCCCGATGAACCAAGAGTAAGGGTGTATGGGCCAGTTGATAGAACGTTAGCCCCGAGAGCCAGCACACCGTTGACAGCAGTATTAACTCCGAGATCCGCGCCAAAACTGTTATTTAATGTAAGGTTATTAAATGTCGTCGATGTGCTTCCGCCGATAGTTTGCGAACCGGTCGCAAGCGAACTTAAAACTACAGTATTGGAATTCGAGATTGTCAGCGTGCCGGAAGAATTATTTGTCCAGTCTCCGATCAGTGTTAATGTGCCGGCACCGATGGAATGCGCGCCGGTTCCGGTCAGCAACAGGTTGCCGTACGTCGGGGAAAGCGAGACAACCTGTGTTGCGGTTGAATTATTATTATACTCCACCGTGCTTGATTCATTCAGCGTATAGGTTGAAAAACCTGTGGGAAACGTCCCCGCTACCGTTGCTGAGCTTCCGATGGTAAGGTGTGAATTTGCAGCAAGGTTCAGGGACATTCCGGCATTACCGGTTATACTATATACTGTGGTCCCGTTTGAAGTTTTCAGAAGCCCGCCGTTCGCAACTGTGAGGTTGCCAGTTAACTCCGTCGCGGTTAAATTTTTCTGAAGAGTTACACTGGCCGGATTGCTGATGATAAGATTACTGAAATCAACATTTGCATTGCTAGGAAGATTTTGTGCAGATGTTCCGTTGTAACTAAACGTCACCGTCGACAGGGGTATAACGCTACCTGGGTTGATAATGGGATCAGGTGCTCCGCTTAAATTTACTGTGACATTCATACCTGCTGTAAATGAGAGCGCTCTGTTACCGCTTAAGTCTATAAATGAAAGATTAAACGTGCCATTCCCATCCCACTGTGAGTTCCTGTTACAGCGAATCGTGAATGCGGTCGCACCGCTGGCATTGATGGTTCCATTATTAGTAAAGTCAATACCACCTCCTCTTCCATACGACAGAACTTTTCCTGTTCCGTCGCCCTGTAACACCGCACCGGTCTGCACGGTTAAATCCCGAAGGTTGGGAGTATTAACGTTCAATGTAACAGTTGTGCCGGTGGCGATGATAACATCATCATTATTCCCCGGTACACCATTGCTCCATATTGCAGCATTGTTCCAGTTACCGGAAGCAACCGATTGTGTTGTGGCGGCAAAAAGCATTGAAGACGGAGCCAGCAACAATACTGCTATAAGCGCTAAAATTTTCCCCTTGGCCATTCTATCCCCTTTGGTTGTTATCTTCGTTGTTTTTCTAAAAATATTTAAATAACCGTATTTTTTTGCGAACAGAAGATAACATATAAAAATGCGTTTGTCAATAGCATACAAACATTTTTTTTATGTTGTGACGTAAATCAGCCAAAATAAGGGGTTTTGGTGAATACGGGGAAATTTGGAGGATGAAAGAATGATGAATAACAAAAAAAATCCGCCTTAAAACTCTGTTTAGGCGGATTTTCTATTAACCTAAAAATAGGTGTTTTTTACAAAAAAAAAGGCTTATCCTACTTGATCAAAACCATCCGTTCTGTCTTTTGGAATGTCATTGAGGGATTTTCAACGCTCACGGCGTCAATTTTATAGAAGTACATTCCGCTGGCAATCCGGGGGCTCCAGGTAACCCTATGGAAACCTGCTTCCAGTTCGCCTTCAACCAGTGTCGCTACCTCAACCCCGAGAAGATTGTACACCTTCAAACGAATCATACTCTTTACAGGAAGATCATATTTTATCTCTGTCGACGGATTAAACGGATTGGGATAGTTTTGATAAAGAGCGAATGCCTGCGGTACAGTTTCCGTTGATGAGTTTTCGTTGATTAACCGTATTTCTTTTATCCCTTCGGGAATCTGCATTGAACCTGTCGGAGTAAGGAAAATACGCTCTGTTCCAATCTCAGCAAAAATATGAGCATCCGTTATGGGTGAAATATCCCATGTAAATGTTACCGGCAACTGTGACTGTATCATAACCGGAAGAGTAACATACGTTTTACCAGAAGCATTAAAGAACTCTGTTGATTTCTGCGACGCAAACCGGACATCAAAAGAGCCTTGCGGGGGAACCGGAGGCAATTCCGCAGAAACAGCTTGTGCCTCCGTCAGCATCTTACTCGCCAGCATAAGAGACCGTGTATGACCCGCTCCATCATCAAATGTAAGAACACTATGTTGTGTATTAGACTCTTCATGATTAATGTGATACACTGATTTAGACTGGTTTTGTAAGGCAGTAGAAGATAGTATCAGTATTCCGGGCTGATTGGCCTTTACCCAGTATGCTTGCATAGGATAAATCGAATCAGTAACAGTGTAAGCACCGTTATAACCGAAATACGAAGAACTGACAAGCCCCGACGGCTGTTCTATAATGGAAGCAATCCCGACAGAAGAAGAAATCGACCCTATAATATTCCATCCGCTGACAACCCCGATGGAATCCGCAGGAAGTGTTTGTCCGTTTAAAACAATATTTTCAGGATTATTAAACTTTACCCAATACCCGACTCCTCCAAGCAATGTATCCTTTTGTTGATATCCCCCAAGATACGAAAATGCCTGTGAACTGCTTGAAGGAAATACAACCGACTTCCTCGCGTCAGATACCTGGACTGGTAGCGAAACCAGGTTCCATCCCGACTGAACATTATTGGAAACCGATGTACATTGCAGTGACTGATTCGCCGGAGCGCTAAACGCAGTTTCAAGATCTTCCTGGTTTCGTGCCTGCACAGAAACAGTATAGTCCGTACAACCAAGCCCCGACAGCGTAAGTCCCGATGCCCCGCCCCATTCCGCGTACGTTCTCCAGTCCGGAGTGCCTGCCACAGAACCGTTTTGCTGAACATACGCAACAACAGTGTCATACTCGATTTTTACGGCAAACTTAGTATATGCCGGATTTGTTGCGGGATTAACTTCGAGATGGATAAACAACCCGTTAACCAGCGTCAATACGGGCAGGCCTGGGGTTACTGCCAACGTGTTGATGTTGATCTCGCCTGCCAGACCTTCGCCGGAACCATTGTAGGGAATGACACGGTAGTAATATCGTGCATCCACGTTGAGACTTGCATCATCAAAGAAAATTGAATTCGACGGTAAATCACCTATTTGATCAAACGGTCCATCGGCAAGCAGAGAGCGGTAGACATGATAACCATCTTCGTTTGATGCGGTATCTTTCCAGTGTAGCGTGAGGCTTGTTGCCGCTTTGTTAGAATATGAAAGATCCAACGGTGCCATCGGTACGTTTACCGTGGTAAAGTTCCATGGTGCGTTGGTTGACATCAGTTCGCCATCGACATTCTTAGCAATTACTTTCCAGAAATATGTGGCGCTTGGCTGAAGATTTTCATAAAAATAATTTGTTCCGCTAACATTTGAATCAACCTTAATAAGCGGAGGATCATTCGCGTCAAGATAGACATCATACGATGTGGCGCTGGCTGATGTATCCCAGGTTAACGTACCGCTCAGCGGTTTTTCAATCGAACCTGAATCAGGCAACAGGAGTACAAACGACCCGGGAGGATCGATTGTTGTAAAGTTCCAGGGCGCGCCGGTTGCTATCGTGGTATCGCTGGCATTCCGCGCGACGATCTTCCAGTAGCTCAGCGTATTTTCCGGTAACGGGCCGTAGGAATATGTTGTCCCGGCCTGATTGGAACTGACTAACGGCGGCGGATTCGATGTTCCGAAATAGACATCATACCCTGTCGCATTTGTAGAAGTTTGCCAGGACAAAGATCCTGAAACCACCTGATGTAAAGCACCGTTTGAAGGTGAAAGCATGGCAAATGAACCGGGCGCATTCAGGACTGTTGTAAAATCCCATGGAGATCCAGTTGCTGTTGTGTTTTGTGCACCGTTCTTTGCTATTACCTTCCAGAAATATTGAGTATTGTTTGAGAGGCCGCCATAAGCATAAGACGTACCTGCTTGATTTGCACTGACGATTGTTGTCGGTGGATCTGATGTACCGAAATACACATCGTATGTCAACGCGTTTGCAGACGATTCCCAGGTAAGATTACCGGAAAGCGGCCGGTTAATTTGTCCATCGGTTGGTGTCAGAAGTGCAAATGCACCAGGTGTAATAACCACAGTCGTGAAATTTCTCGGGGATCCTGTCCCATCAACAGTAGATGTGGAATTCTTAGCGACAACTTTCCAGTAATATGTCGTTCCGCTAACCAAATTACTATAGTTATAGGATGTTCCGACCTGATTTGAACTGACTACTGTAGTCGGAGGAGTAGTTGTTCCAAGATAAACATCATATCCGGTGGCATTGGTGGAAACATCCCACGTTAATGATCCGCTTAGAGCAACTCCTGTCGCAGCATTAGCAGGAGTTTGCAACGCGAACGCGGCAGGCGGCGGCGTTGAAGAGGTGGTGACCCAGATCGGTGCGCTCCATGCTTCATCACCACTGGGGTCTACGACATAAGCATAATAATAGTATGTGGTACCGTTTGCCTGAGGTTGGGAAAAAATTAATGAATCTCTGTTTGACACAGAAGTTAATGTAGTAGGTGCAGTTCCCGAACCGGGAACACCGTATCGGATAGTTATTGTATTGTTTGTCGATTCGCCAGTATTTACAACTTTCACGCGAAGAGGGACAGGAGTTGCTGTCGTAAATATTTCTCCCATCTGATGAGTTCCCGATTCAAAACGCAACTCTAAGTTATGATCTTCTGTAGCATATGTTCGTCGATTCCGCAAACCATCAATAATATTTGCTTTAGTAAGAGAGGTTGCAAGTACCGCTGTGCGCTGTTGGTTTGCCCGGCCAAATGTTGTATTGTGATTATCCTGATTTGCACAAGGAGCCACATGATATCCGATTTTTAATAGATCGTGATATCGTGCTTCATAATTTCCAGTGGATGGATCACCTTCACTTGTATTTGTTGATGTTGATGGTCCATTTTTTATCGCAACTCCCATAACAACACTATCCCACGCTGCTTTGTATGCCGTAGTAAAGATATTTCCGAATTGATCTGTAGCTGGGTGAGCAAAATATAGAAATCCATTATATTTCTTAAGGGAGTCAACAAGAACCGAAAAATTGTTCTTTGGTACATAGACATCATAAATGCCCGGATTCCAACCGTAAAGTTTATCTGTACCATAAATAAGAGAATGACCCCCACCTGTTGCCGTAGTTCCCCACTCTTGACCATAGAGACCAACAAATGTCCCATCTTGATTCACTGAATCTGCTTCACGTACACCTGATCTCCACAAATTCAGTGTCATCGGAAATCCACCATCAACATGATTATGATCGCTTATTCCAAGAAAGTTCATATTTGGAGAACTTTTTGCATAAGTAATATTCCGGGCAACAGGTAAATTATAGGTGGTATGATTCGATTGGTCCTGATTCCCATCAGAGTACCAAGAGTGGGAATGGATATCACCAAAATAGATATTGTATGTTTGCGCTTGAACGAGCGCGGGTATCGCGCACACCATTGCGAGCGCGAAGAGAAGTGGGAGGCGGTTCTTCATCGACTAAGCTTACATCCTGAAATTTTTGTTTGAAATCAGTACAAATTTAAACATTTTTCATCCGATATACAATACCCTGCCGCTAAAGAACTACCGGCATCACACATTGCCGGAATCGGTTATTTTTCATATACTTAGAAGGAAATTACAACACGTATTCGAAATGAATTCTGATAAACAACACGAATATTTTATGGAACTTGCCCTCCGCGAAGCGGAACTCGCTCTCGCGCGGAAGGAAGTCCCTGTCGGCGCGGTGATTGTGCAGAACAACAAAATCATCGGCAAAGGCTCCAATCAGATTGAATTGCTGCAGGACCCGACCGCTCACGCCGAGATGATCGCCATAACTGCCGCAGCTACGCACCTTGAAAGCCGCCGGCTTGAAGAGTGTACATTGTACGTTACGCTTGAACCGTGCGCCATGTGTGCCGGCGCCATTGTGCTCGCGCGAATACCGACGCTGATCTTCGGTGCGTATGATCCTAAGGCAGGGGCATGTACATCATTGTATACGATTACCAACGACTCGAGACTGAATCACCGGGTACATACCAAGGGAGGAGTACTTGAAGAAAAATGCGGTGGGATTTTAAAAGAATTTTTTAAGGAACGCCGGCCGGGGTTTCAATAGAGATTTCACCACAGAGACGCAGAGAGCACAGAGACGTATTATTACTTCGAACTTTCCTGAAGTTTTTCCGCGCGGTCGGCAATCTTGAGCTGTTCAATGAGCTCATCTAACTTCCCGTCGATAATATCAGAAAGATTGTACAGCGTTAAACCGATACGGTGGTCGGTGACGCGGTTCTGGGGAAAATTATAGGTACGGATTTTATCGCTCCGGTCGCCGCTCTTTACCATAAGCTTTCGTTGCTGTGAAACCAACGCGTTTTGTTCCTGCACCTGTATTTCGTACAGCTTCGACCTCAGCATCTTCATTGCTTTTTCACGATTCTGAAATTGCGACCGTTCCTGCTGACAGGCGACGACAATTCCCGAAGGCTTGTGCGTAATCCGCACAGCTGTTTCCACTTTGTTAACGTTTTGTCCTCCCTTGCCGCCGGACCGATACGTCGCAAATTCCAAATCCGCGGGATTAATTTTAATATCCGCATCGACTTCCTCAAGTTCCGGAAGAACCGCCACTGTTGCCGCAGATGTATGAACGCGTCCCTGCGCTTCCGTTTCCGGAACGCGCTGGACGCGGTGAACGCCGCTTTCATATTTCAGTGTACCGAACGCGCCGACGCCTTTCAGGGAAAAAATCACTTCCTTGAATCCGCCCTTGCCGGTATCGTTCCAGTCCATCATCTCGGTTTTCCATCCCTGGCGCTCGGCATACCGTGTATACATTCTGTATAAATCCGCTGCGAAGAGCGCAGCCTCTTCGCCTCCGGTACCGCCGCGGATTTCCACAATACAGTCTTTGTCGTCATTGGGATCTTTTGGGATGAGAAGAACTTTTAAATCCTCTTCGAGCGCGGTAAGAGCAGCTTGCGCTTCGTCAAGCTCAGCCCACGCAAGATCTTTCATTTCGGGGTCATCGGAAGAATTGGCAAGAGCCTTAAGATTTTCGGCGTCGGTCTTCGCTTTTTTGTATTTCTGATATGCCTGGACGATGGGTGTGAGTTCGCTATGCTCTTTACTCAGCTGGCGGTATTTTTCCTGGTTACCGATAACCTCGGGATCAGCCAACAACCGCATAAGCTCTTCATACCGAAGCGCGGATTTTTCAAGCTTATCAAACATACGTTAACCGGCGGCCAGTTCGGAAACGCTTTGAATGTAGGAGACGTTCTGGGGTTCTTCCATGCGGAGCGCGCACTTGAGTGCGACAATAGCCACTTCAATTTGCCCGGCGTCCGGTTCCTTTGTAGTGATGCGTTGCAACCAAAGCCCGGGAGCAACGAGCAGTTTGCCGATCGGCGTTGTGCTTTGCTTTGCCGACCATCTGATAAATTCGTATGACACGCCGCCGACCAGGGGAATAAAAGGAATATGTGTTAACAGACGAACTGGGAGTGAAATCTGTCCAAGCCACATGATGAGCAGTGAATCAATAACAGCAAAAAGAAGAATGGATGTTACCATAACAATAAGGATAAAACTTGTGCCGCAGCGCGGGTGAAAACGTGTATATGTCGCGGCAGAATCTATTGTCAATGGCGCGCGTGACTCGAATGTAAACACCGCTTTGTGCTCTGCGCCGTGATACCGGAACAGGCGCTTTACATCTTTCATCAGGGAAATCGCAGTCAGATATCCCAGAAGAATACTAATCCGGATAATTCCCGCCGTAATATTAAACAGGAATGCATCCTGCTCGATGTTAAACAGCTTCGTCGTAACGACAAGCGGCGTGAAGAAAAAGATAGAAATACCGACAAGGAGAGAAAATGCAACAGTCAACCCGATTTTCAAATTTGACGCGGCTTTCTTTTCCTTTTTTACTTTCCCGTTTCCTTTAGCCCGTTCCTGTTCTTCGATATCGTGCATGGCGACTTCGGCGGAAAAATTGAGCGTTTCAATTCCGACAAACATCATTTCGATAAGTCCGACAGCGCCGCGTAAAATCGGCAGCTTAAAGACCGGCATTTTTTCGGCAAGCGAGGCGTACTCTTTCTTTTTCACAACAATAGATCCATTTGAGCGGCGCACCGCCGTGGCAATTCTGCCGGGCCCGCGCATCATCACTCCTTCGATGACTGCCTGCCCGCCGACCATGAGCGGCTTATTGGGGTCAAACTGGTATGGTGTATTATTTTCTGACAATAGACAGTACTCCTTTCACGCACCAAATGTACGCATTTTTCACTTTAAACGCTATGCTCTTCGTGAGTCATGTCATTCACCGGTGAATTTCCGGCACGGCGTTTCACAAATCCGCTGATAATATTCAGCTCATCCGCATTAAAAAATTTCATCCAGTACATCAGTAACAGAAACAATCCAATCAACCCTCCCTTGACTGCTGCAAATACTATCAGGTTACCTCTTGGAATTATTGCGTACAGAATGAGCGTTACCAGAACACCGCCGCCGATTTTCGCAAGCCGGCCAATTTCATAATGAACCGGATAAATTCTTTCCACCAATATATACACGGTCATCGTCATAGCAAGATACGCGAAGAATGTTGCCCATGCGGCACCGATCATTCCTAATCGCGGGATAAGAATATAATTCGCGGCAATATTTATTACAGCGCCGATAAATGTACCAATGGGAACTAATGCGGTCCTCTTTTCGATGTAAAATCCGGCTGAAATGTTTGTGGAAATACCGAGAAATACATATCCCGCGAGAACAACGGGCACAATATGAAGACCATCCCAATATGCAGGCGCAATAATGTGGCGTCCAAACAACGAAAGCGTTACAATATCTTTAATGAAAAATGTAAGAAACAGGAACACAAGCGACATCCCCAGCACCATGTATGTCAACACACGGGCAAAAATCTTTTTGGCATCGGGTTCCTTTGCAGTCGAAAAGAAAAACGGACGCCAGGCATAATCAAACATCTGGACAATCAGCATCATGAATATCCCCAGCCGGTAGTTCGCCTGATAGACGCCTACCACAGCGTCGTCAGTGAGCGAACGCAGGATCGGACGGTCCACCACCTGCATCGTCATTGCGGCTAATCCTGCCGGGACAGTCGGTAAACCGAAACGAAAGAGCGAGGAAAGTAAATTGGAGTGAATTTTCACCTCCAAATGTTTTACTATTTCCGGGAGAAGTAATGCGAACGTCAGAACTGAAGCCGATAATGCGCTCAGGAATATTCCCTCAACTCCCCAACGGAAGACTACAAGAAACAAAATGTTCAACAGTACCGTGCTCACAATATTAACGAGCTTGATCAGCGCGAACTTTTTGGTTTTTCGTTCCATCCTCAGCGCGGCAAACGGGATAATCGCCATTGCATCAAATGCCAAAATACCCGCAGAGTACCAGACGATACTATCATACTGTTCCATTAAGCTTATTGCAGTTGCTATCTCACCGAGAAAAAAAACCAACAGGGAAGAAAAAAGAAGCGACGTACCGGCGACAGCCAAAAACGGCGTACTGAAATGTTCTTTTGTAGTGCCGATTTCTCCCGATGCCGAATATTTGAAATAGGCTGATTCCATGCCGTAGGCATAGAGGACATTCATAAACGCAAGGAGAGAATAGACATACGCGGAGATACCGTAATCAGCGGGCATCAAAACATTGGTGTAAAACGGCACCAGAAGAAAACTCAGAAATCTGCCGATAATGGTGCTGAGGCCGTAAACGGCAGTATCTGTACCAAGGCGCTTTAGCTGTTGGAACATTTACGCGGAAGGATTGCGGCTGAATGATGACGGATGAATATCAAGCGAAATATCAAGCGCTTTCGGAGAATGTGTCAGCGCCCCGACGGAAATAACATCAACACCGGTCTCCGCTATAGGCCGCACCGTTGTGAGCGATACGTTGCCTGAAGCTTCTACTTCCAATTTTCCGTTAATAAGAAGCACCGCTTTTTTCATATCATCGATGGAAAAATTGTCAAGCATGACCCTGTGGATTCCCGGTAATGACAATACTTCGGCAACTTCCTGAAGATTTTTCGTCTCCACTTCGATTTTTAATTTGTGAGATGATTGTGAAAGATATGCGAGGCATTTTTTTACGGCAGGAGTAATTCCTCCTGCCGCGGCAATGTGATTATCTTTAATGAGAATCATATCATCCAAACCAAAACGGTGATTAACACCGCCACCCATGGTTACTGCAAGCTTATCAAGAACACGAATACCAGGAGCGGTTTTGCGCGTATCGGTAATTCTCGCCTTTGTACCCTGAATCGTATCAACAAACTTTCGTGTCAATGTAGCAATGCCGCTCATCCGCTGGAGAATGTTGAGCGCAGTCCGCTCACTCTTTAATATGCCATGAAGCGGACCTCTGATCGTTGCCGCAACTGTTCCTGCGTGCACCGAAGCTCCGTCCGACACAGAGAAGTTCAAGGAAACCTGTTCATCCACTATCCGGAAAACCATAGAAGCGATTTCAAGTCCGGCGATAATCCCCTGCTCTTTAACGAGTATATGACCACTGCCAACCGCATCGGCATCCACGGTTGCTTCAGTGGTAATATCCCCCATGCCGATATCTTCAAGAATCGCTTCTTCAATAATGCGGGAAACCTTGCTTTCACTTTCAGTCCCGGAAATTTCGTTATGATCTGGGAGGTTCATCGGCGGAAATTAATATAGGTATGTCCTGTTCAAAACGATATACAGATTTACAATTTGAGCAGACGAGAATATTCTGTTGTTCAGAATACTGAAGCTGTGACTTACATGACGGACAACAAAGAAATTCAAGAAGGTCTTTGGAGAGCACGGCCGGAATTCACGCCAACGTTTGTGAGGCGGATTGATGGAACGCTTCTGTAAGCGCTGTGAGAAATCGCTGTGGGGCACGCGTAGGCTTTCCTGTCACTGCATTGAAAAAACTGTGAACTGTATACCCTTCCGCGATAAGATCGGGCAAATCATCAACCCGCACTTCATATTCGATGCGGATGCGCGCCTGCGGGAGTTCTTTGCAAATTGTCGTCACGACCAGTAAATCATCATACCGTGCAGGCCTGAGATACTTTGCGTGTGCTTCGGCAACCGGAAGATAAAATCCCATCCGTTCTATTTCAGGATATGGCAATCCAATTTCCCGCAGCAAATCCGATCTCCCCTGTTCAAAGTATGCAAAATAATTTCCGTAATACGCCATCTTCATTTGGTCGGTATCGGCATACCGGACGCGGATTTTCGACACGGTGGAATACATCATTCCTCCCACTCACCCATTTTCGAAAATTTTTCTATACGTCTCGCAACAAGTTTGTCAGGGTTTATTTTTCTCAACTTTTTCAATTCGTCGTGCAGGATTCCTTTCAGCGTATCCGCTATCTCCTGTGGATTACGGTGCGCACCGCCGAGCGGTTCCGGAACGATGCGGTCGACAATTCCCTGTGCAAGGAGATCAGGCGCTGTGAGCTTTAACGCCTCGGCTGCCTGCTCCTTGAAATCCCAGCTCCGCCAGAGAATACTCGAGCACGATTCGGGAGAGATGACGGAGTACCAGGTATTTTCAAGCATCAGAATACGGTCACCAACACCAATGCCGAGAGCTCCGCCCGAAGCTCCTTCACCGATAATGACAACAATGATAGGAACGGGAAGGTGCGACATTTCAAAGAGGTTGCGCGCGATGGCTTCCGCCTGTCCGCGCTCTTCGGCTTCCAATCCGGGAAACGCACCGGGCGTATCAAGCATGGTGATGACGGGGCGGCCGAACTTCGCGGCAAGCTTCATCAGGCGCAAAGCCTTCCGGTAGCCATCAGGATTCGGCATGCCGAAATTTCTGTAGAGATTGGATTTTGTGTCGCGCCCTTTTTGGTGGCCGATAATCATAACCGGATCGCCATCAAGTCGCGCGAACCCTCCTACAATTGCTTTATCATCGGCGTAACAACGGTCGCCATGCATCTCGATAAAATCAGTGGTCATCATGCCGATATAATCGAGTGTGTACGGGCGGTCAGGGTGGCGCGCAAGCTGGACTTTCTGCCAGCGTGTCAATCCCGTGTAAATAGTTTTGCGAAGCTGATGAATTTTTTCTTCGAGGACTTTAATCTCCTCAGCAATATCCAGCGCGTCGGAATACCGGCGCATCTCCTCCACTTTCTGTTCCAGCTCCACAACCGGCTTTTCAAACTCTAATACCGTTTTCGGCATCCGTTTTCCTTATTGTTTCATGAACAGAATAAATGACTTCAGGAGAATCTCAATATCCAGCAAGAGTGACTGATTTTTAGCGTAGTACACGTTGTACCGTTCTATTTCTTCCGATGTCAGGTCGTCACGGAAATTCAAATGCACTAATCCGGTCAATCCTGGTTTTCCCCAATATAATGATGAGACTGAACCGTTCCGCTGTGCCGGTGATATTGTTTCAGCAGGTCCGACAAGACTCATCTCCCCGGCGAACACCTGCGGAAGAAGAAGAACTCGTTGCCCGAACCGGCTGACGCTGTTTCCGGAATTTCGCTGTATCACAATCAACGGGTAGAGTGTTAACAACAGTACCGTTGAACCGGTGAGATCAACAAGCCTTTTCAGAAATCTGTTGAGCGGACGGTTAATATTGTATTCGATATCGACGAGCGGTATATCATCGAGTTCATCGATATGAGTTTTTCCGATAATAACTTCAAGTCCGCTGGGCACCAGACGGAAATTTACGGCCCGGTTTCCCGTTTTACTGATCACCGCCAGAATATCGGAATATGACAGCATATCGGTCGAAAAAATCACTTCTGAAGCCTTTTGCTCCTGAATGACCTTTCCAATATTGTCAATACTTCCGAGAATTTCAACTCCGGAAACTTTCTCTCCTACCCGTTTCCTGGTGTTATCAATGAACCCGATAACATCATACCCGTCACTGACACGGGCGCGAAGCTTTCGCAGTACTTCTTGTCCCGACTGCTCCGTTCCGACAATCAGAGTCCTTCTGCCAAACAGGCTTCCGGTTCTTGTTCCGGGGGAACGAAACACTGCACGCACCACAAGCCGCCAGCCGGGAAGCAGAAACATACTGATAATTCCTGAGATCACCACGATCATGCGACTGAATCCGTACTGTTTGAAGAAAAAGGTCAGCGCGGAAATAAAAATATAACCAATGATGACAGCCCCCATTGTACGGGAGCTGGAAAGTTTCCGTGTTGTGTACACGCCAAGCCAGTAGAGCGACGTTACAATCACCAGTGCCGGAACAGTGAATATTACCGGGAAGGCGTAGCCGGGAAAATTAAACAACGTACCGAACCAAATCAGTTCTCCAAGGAGAAGTGAGCAATTGACAAGCAGGCCGTCCAGCAGAGCGGCGCGAAGCGGCTTGGCAATTTTTCCGAGGAACGCGATCCATTCCCGTATTGCAATACCGACACTGAGAATCGCATCAGAAATAATCCCGCGCCTCAGATGTTTCTGAACAAAAACCCGCATCGCCTGATAGAATAATTTCACTTCATCGATGTCGCTGCGGCGGGCACTCTCACCTTTGTAATGAATAATCTGCGTGGAGTGGACATAATAAATTTTTGAACCGCTGTTTTTTATTCGGTAGCACCAGTCAAGGTCTTCACCGTACATGAAAAACTGTTCATCAAGACCGCCCAGATGTTCAAACACCGATCTTCGCAAAAACATAAACGATCCGCTGATCGCGTCGACTTCGTACGATTGGTCGGGATTGAGATACGCAAGATTATATTTGCCGAACAGCTGAGAATGAGGAAAGAGGGAGCTTAATCCCGACACTTTGGTAAAGGCCACCCAGGGAGTCGGAAAACTGCGGCGGCAGGCAAGCTGAAGCGTGCCATCGGGATTAAGGATTTTACATCCTGTCATTCCCACATCGGGATGAAGCTCAAGAAAATCGATCATCACACGGAATGTATCTTCCTGCACCAGTGTATCAGGGTTTAACAATAAGAGATATGTACCGCGTGACTGCCGCATTGCCTGGTTATTGGCGGCGGCAAACCCAAGATTTTTGCGGTTAGCAATAAGCTGGACATCGGGAAACTTTTGCTGCATCATCTCAACGCTTCCGTCGTCCGAGGCGTTATCAACCACAATGATTTCTCCGCTAATGCCGTTCATTGCCTTGCGCACTGAGACCAATGCGCTTTCCAGGAATGCTCGGACGTTGTAATTTACTATGATGACGGAAAGATCCACAGGCAGGTTATAAGCTTCCTGTCAGTTGGCGCAGTTTTAACTTCCAGACCATGAAGACAGCTTCATACACAATTTTCTTAGACATTTTGGAAACACCAGACTGACGGTCAAAGAAAATAATCGGGTGCTCGCACAATCTGAATCCTTTATTCCACGCCTTGAAATTCATTTCAATCTGAAACGCGTACCCGTTGGATTTTACCTTGGTAAGATCAATCGCCTCCAACACCTGACGCCGGAAACATTTGAATCCGCCCGTCGCATCTTTCACCGGCATTCCGGTAATAACACGCGTATACACGTTCGCAGCATAGCTAAGAATGAGCCTTCTGATCGGCCAGTTTACCACACGAACACCATTGGTATAACGCGAGCCAATGGTAAGGTCATGATTTCTCATTTTCTCCAGAAATTTCGGAATCTCATCGGGGTTATGGGAAAAATCGGCATCCATCTCAAATATGAAATCAAACTTTTTCTCGATGGCGTATTTGAATCCTTCGACGTATGCGGTTCCGAGTCCCATTTTGCCGGCACGGCGGATAAGATGAATTTTCGGATTATGTTGCTGCAGGGACGCCACTATATTTCCCGTACCGTCAGGAGAGTTATCATCTACAATAAGTATTTCGATATCGGGTCCCTGAGACAGAACTTTCCCGATAAACGATTCAATATTATCCGCTTCATTGTATGTCGGAGTAACGACTAGTGTTTTTGACATTAAATCATCTTTCCTCATTGATGTACTCTACCAATTTAGAAGCAATGTAACTGAAAACAAACTTTGTCTTTAATCATGACGTACTTTCTCTGCTATGTACAAAAGCAAATTGAGCGTGGACGATGATACAATTAG
>CAZFXS010000016.1:0-57869 GCA_964523395.1 uncultured Chlorobiaceae bacterium
AGGCCGCCTTCGTTAGGGCATTGGCAACTCACAAAGGTAAAACGAACGGGTGTATCCGAATCATCGCCGGGGGCCGTCATGGTACGACCGATCCGGCTGGCGAAACCATGGTCATCAATGAATCGGTACCAATACTCACGATTGGGTTCGAGATCTGTAGCCAGGAAACGGCATGTCCAGTCTGAATCAGCACTGATATTTGCAGTACCGCCTGCCAGGATTTTATTGAAGTCCGGGGTGGAGGAGATTTCAACGACCAACGTTCCGGCGGAATTGCCGTTTACCGGCGGACGCCGCGCCCATAAGATTACACTGTCAGCTGTCGGGTCACCTGATGCCACACCCTGTGGAAAGAGGTCACGACGCTCAGTTGCCGGCGTGGGAAGATTGTTTGCCCAACCTTGTTTTGTCGCTATAGCGAAGCCAAAGAAGAGGGAGGTTTGTAAGAACTTACGGCGGTTTACATTCATGATATTTCCGTTTATGTTGGTGTTTTATACGGAATTACGAGCATACTGTATTCTTGTTTCGCTATGTTCATATTCCAATCCGACTTATGTTAGAAAGCGGAGCGAACTAACTTCATTGTCGGATTGAGAATCCCCGCCTGCCTTAGTGTATTCTCAGAGGCGGGGAACTGTTGTTTTTCGTTTGCAAAAGCATTTTTCCGGATTCTTTATTTGCTTGCGTATAACGTGAGCAGCGAGCTTGCTTTCTCATGTAAATGATATTATATTGATAACAACAATTTGGAGTTCTTAATGCCAATAATAAAACCAATCTCCGATTTGAGGAACAAAGCCAATAGAATTTCAGAACTTGCTCACAAATCTGATGAACCTATCTTCATCACGAAAAACGGTGAGGGAGATATGGTGGTAATGTCTATGACCCAATACAGCAAAATCCAACTCAAACTCGATCTGTTCAGCAAACTCGCAGTTGCTCAAGTACAACGAGCAAAAGGCGATAAAGGTAGAAGTTTGTCAGCGGTAATGAAAGACATCCGCAGACGGATCCGTGAGTCGATTTAGGTATATCGTTAAACTCCTACGAATCGCCGAGGACGATTTGTTGGAGATCGTTACATACATCTCAGCTGATCGACCTTCCGCCGCCGAAACACTCGCAACAAAAGTCGAAAAGAATCTTAACCTTCTTTCCAAAAATCCACATTTAGGCCGAGTACCGAAAGAGAGCGAGCTTGCTCGACTCCAATATCGATACCTTGTGGTTGAAAACTATCTCATCTTCTATACCGTCGAAGTACGAACGATTTATGTTCACCGGATACTTCATGGGGCAAGAGACTATCTAACCTTGTTCTGAGACAACCAGCAACACATACCCCCGCGCACTGTTATCGCCCGACAATGACTCGGAATCCTGCGTATGCCATTCGCTTCATATCGAACGGCATTTCCATCGACTGGCCAGGCGTAGAGGAAATCTCTTTCATTACCCGTGCGTTGACCAGATCGCGATGTGCACGTGATCTGAATACGATGTAGGAGAATACCACTGTTTCGCCACGCTTGAGCTTCGTCATCCGTGGAAAAAGTGCACCCCATTTCGGCTTGAGATCATCGCCAACACACTCCATGTAATCGAGAGCGCCGTGCTTGCGCCAGAGCTTTTCCCCCATCCGAGCCATACGACTATAGGCTTTGAGGTTCTTCTTGGGAATAGGGATAACAAATCCGTCAACGTATTTCATAAAGATGCTCCTTGATAAAGGTTATTGGTTCATAGTGTTAGTTTCGTCTGCTTCAGGCCACTTCCGAGTGATGTAATCGACCAGGGTGCCGAAAAACGCTCGTTGAAATGAAGCTTTGATTGTGCATAACGTTTTCCAAGTTTGCGTTCGGCGGGCTTTAGAAAAATCCTGCGTCTACACGCACAAATGGTTATATAAAGATACTAAAGTTTTTATTAGTTGGTCCGCCCGCTGACGCGAACTTGTTGTTACCAGCTGCCGTGGTTAGGAAAAAAGATTTTTAAGGCTGTCCAGGAAGGTCTTAGTAAAACCGTATTCATATGCCTGTTCACTATATGCCTGTCCTTGATAAACTTTGCCGTTTTTGTCAACAGCAATACCGTTAACTTCTAAAACTCGATTTGTTTTGCTGCCCTTTGATAATTTTATGTGAAGATTTGCTTTTACAATGAAGTCGGCCGGAAAGTCGTTACTTGTCAAGACGACCTGAATTGTCTGCCGTAAAAGAGGCAATTGTGAAACAATTGGTTTAATTTGTACCGATGTCGGTGTGACTGTTTCATTAATAATGTCAATGTCTACCGTGTCAACATTATTTTTAGTCGCAGTATGCCAGATCCAGTCCGCCATATAGCCTTTGTCATAGTAAAACAAAGTGCTGAAAAATTGTTGAACAAGATTGTTTGGAAGTCCGTTTATTTTTTTTGTCGATGGCATGTCCACGGTTGCTGGTAACGTTTTAGGGCTTGGCGATGTGGCGGCATTTAAAAATCGTCAGCCTGTAACTGCTGCTGAATAAAGATAAAAAAGATGAGAATATGTATAACAGCTTAATTGAAAAACGTCGAGCTGGAACTGAAGCCCAATAGCGAAAAAGTTGAGCATATATTTGTCACCCCGCCATATTGCCAAACCGAATGTTGTGCGGTCGTAAGTGTATGTCAATCTTTTTTTGGAATTGTCAGAGGGGGACCTACATGTTCAAAGCCATGTTCATTGCGAAACTTGTTCTTTTCGACATCAGACATTTTTTCAAGTCTTCCTTCATTGATTGCTTTAAAGAATTCTTCCATTTTGCCTGCTGGTTGGAACAATAAGATAATTTTGGCTTCTCCTTCGCCAATTTTTACGAAAGTATGTGGCACTCCCCTTGGGCCAAACACACAGTCTCCCGCTTTGGCATGATAAGTTTCATCTCCGACCTGAATTAAAAACTCACCAGTAATGACATACCACCATTCGTCTTGGCTGTAGTGAAAATGCAATGGAGGTCCGCCTTCTTTAATTCGTGTGCTGTCAAAAATGTAGAGGTCCCCATCCGTGTCGGAACTTGATACCTTGTTGAAAATTTGGTCTCCTGGCTGGCGGGTAAAAGGTTTATTATGACGGTCCTTGCCAGCTTTGACGAATATTCCTTTTTGAGCCCTCTTGTTTCTCGCTTTAGCACTGAATGGTGAAAGGGTCAAAATACCCGCAGCAATGCAAAATTTCAAAAAAGAATTACGTTGCATCCTATTTTCTTATAAGGTGTCAAAAAAACTACTTTTTGTAATAATATCATGTATCATATGCCGCACAACGTGCAGGCAAATAACGCAATGCCGGAGTGAACTATCAAACCTCATTCTCGTGAACGGAGGCATTGAGTGAGGCTCTTACAAATTTGGTTTTTCATTTTAACGTCGTTATTTGCCATGTTAGGCGCAGTGCAGCGAACATTTAAACCTTCAATTCTCCTTAATGAAGTCAAGCGTGTCGGAAAATATTGGTTGTCCTTCCAAGGTCATTGCCAGTTCCAATCTCAGATTAGCGGGTGCCGAACTCTCGTCTGTAGATGCAACAAAATCTAGAGATATTCTGCTGGAACCACCCGCCTGGATACATGTGTCCGCACTATGTAAAGGCGATTCGTTTTGTGAATAAACAAATCGAGCGAGACGATAGAGATTCATGTGATCTTTCAGCTGAAAAGAAGCCGGCGAAATACATATTGTGCGACCGGATAGATTGCTGACTTCAAGATTCCCTAATACCTCTGGCTTGTCAGGACGATGAAACAATCGAAGCTGATACACCAAGCTATGATGTCTGTCGATCTTCGTATAAGTATGATACAAGAAAGAATCCTTGGTGGTCACCGGAATGTAGTTGATTAATGGAGGAGGCGTGGGCCGGGTACACGAATATTCGCTTGTACAGATGACTATCATAGAAATGATTAGGACTGTTTTTTGGATCATACTCACAATTTGAAACCCTCATCTTTCACATCGACTGTAGACCAGTTCGTTGCATTGCGCCAAACGTCTCGGCAAATAACGCAATACTTTTGTGAGCATATCAACCTCATTCGAGCGAACAAAAGTATTGAGCGAGGTTTTTATTAGCCATGACTTTTTCCAACGACGTTATTTGCCGTGTTAGCTGCAGTTTGTGCCGAGTTGAATCCAATAAGAACATGGTTATTGAACAAGATAACGCGTCCGTGTACCGAGTTGCCCAGCCCGAATGATTGTTACTAATTGTTCAATTGAAAGTGTCACTTCCTCATTTGCTTCTTCGCCAATCCAAATGGCCTCGAAAGAGAAGCCATGTAATGTATGTTTTCTAATCGTCCCCACCGTAGAGGCAAGTTTTGGCAAGACAGATAATACCATATCCCAAGTTGGAGCGTTCCAATCAGCAGTTTCACTGAGCATGCTACATGCGCACCCATTATTCAATTCTGAGATATACACCAGTGGACTCGGCTTTCTAAACCAAGTTTTAGAAGCCGGACGAACGGTCAGTGAATCTTTAAGTTGCTCGATGAGAGATTCCATCTGACGATTATCTTCATCCCCAAGTTTAATTGCGATAGTTAAGCACATGGTCGTTTCTAAATAATTGCCAGGCACAAATTGCGGCTAACGGTTCGGCAAACACCGCCGTTGCGATTGCCGCCTATCATTGACTCATTTCCTGCGGCAAGCGCAATGGAACGAACACTACTATATTCTTTCAATTCGATTCGACTTCGCCATAAGATAAAGATGAGTGTCGGTGTTTGCCGTGTTATGGGCAGCGCAACCATTATTGTCATCGGTTAGTCCCTTGCCATAGGACGACCAGAATCCTGCCATTCTTTATATACTTCAAGTATCTTTTTATAACCAACCTTGCCTTCAAAATAACTAAAAATTTCTTCCGATCCCTTTACCGTTTCATATGGAATCCATCGCGGCATGTCTTGCATCGCTTCTGGAATTGTCGGAATATGTTCAATGAATGCAACTATGACGATAGAAAATAAATCATCTTCGGCCGGTCCACCTCGTGGCTGTTCAAGACACCACTCAGAATAACCATAAATACGTTTAATTAAATTGTCATTCCGCGGATCCTTGTAAGCTTTCTTAAAACTCATTAATAAAGACGACCAACAAGTATTTGGATTGTCCCAATACTCTAGTTCGTATTCGGCAATTTCCGGGAAACGTTTTATTGCTTCTTTTTTCCATTCATCAGAAAACATTACAATTATTCCTGTAATTTAGCATGGTTGCGTTGCGCATAACGTCTGGCAAAATAACGCAATACTTTTGCGAACATCCAATTGCAATTCGAGAGAGCAAAAGTATTGAACGAGTTTTTTGATTCATCGGCCTTATTTTCCAGTGTCGTTATTTTGCCTGTTATGCGGCGTAACTTTTTTGCCGATGAAACTTTTGACTGCTTCAATTTCATCAATTGAGACAAAAATTCTTTTAGGGAAAATAATCGCTTGATTAACTGTCACAAAAAGAAACAGATACTTTTCGGTTTCCCTCAAATATTCAAAGGCATCCCACTTTATTTCACCATGAGAATTCTTAGTTGACTCTGTAATGCCTTCCTCAGTGAAATGAATTGTACGGGAGCCAATTATATCGGCGTTCTTTCCACTTTTGATTACCCTTTTAATACGGATTTTATTTCGCCACTTGAAATACGGAGTCGCAAAAATAGAGAATAGGAATCCCAAAGAGATTAAAAGAATTTCAACGAGACCATAATCAGCAATCCGGGTTGAGATCAAAGCTACAAAGAGAGGAACAGGTAATATTCTAGAAAGTATTCGACTCCATAGTCTTTCGGGTCGTTCCCAATAATAATAAAAGTTAAAATCAATATAATCTTGTTCTGTTTGCTCGTATGTGAGGGTCATAATGCAAAAAAGTTATGGCGCATAACGTGTTGCAAAAGCATGCAATGTTTACGTGAACTCGAAATGAAATTATTTATCGTGAACGTAAACATTGAGCGAGCATTAACCTCTGGACGTTCCAGCGTCATGCTTTTGCATGTTATGCGCAGTGTAGCGAGCAGTCATTTTACGTTTGGCACTGGTAGGATATAAGTTTGGACCCAAGGTTGTTGAACTAAGAACCACAATGCACATGTGCAGATAAAAAAGATAATGGACATTAAGAACATATTCTTCTTGATTCGTCGAAACAAAAAATAAAAAAGGATGCTCAGGATAATGCCTTCCGGAATGATCCAAATGCCAAATAAACTGAAATTGAAATATAAGTTTCTGAAAACCGAATTGGACTGTTGAATGAGGAAATTAATAACATAATGACAAATACTAATTCCAATTCCGAAAAAAAGCGATGTTGTAAAAGTCGCAGTATTCTTATTCATTAAAAACTCCATCGCGAGCTACATTGCGCATAACATTTGTAAGTACGCAATATTGCGTTGTTATTTATTATGGTTTTGTGAATTACTGTCAGAATCAGGCGGATTAAGCAACCGATCCAATGACAGGTAATCAAACGGACTCTTAATCTTCCCTATACTTTTTGTGCTTACATGTGTGTAAATTTCTGTTGTCTTTGAACTCTGGTGCCCCAGCAATTCCTGAATGTACCTCAGATCGGTGCCATGCTCAAGGAGGTGAGTGGCGAATGAGTGCCGCAACGTGTGCATCGAAACAGGCTTGGTAACGCCGGCATCTTTCACTGCCCGCCCGAATACTGCCTGTATGCTTCTTACCGAAAGATGGTCTCCCGGCGTAATTCCCGGGAACAAATAGCCTTTTATGCCGAGTGAATACTCTTTCCAATACAAATGCAAAGTAGTGATCAGAGATTCTGAAAGGATTGTATATCTGTCTTTCTTTCCTTTTGCTCCCCTGATATGGATCAGCCTCCTTGTTCCGTCGATATCCTCAATCCGTACCTTCACCAATTCGCTTACGCGTAAACCGCTCGCGTACGCGAGCATCAGCATTGTCCTGTGTTTAAGATTTTTAACTGACCGGAAAATCCGGGAAACCTCTCCTTCGGTAAGGACATCGGGGAGTTTCCGATCCTTTTGCGGTCTAGGCAATGAACCGATCACGAACGGCATTCTGTACAGATCAACATACAGAAATCGCAGGGCGTTGAATACCTGGTTCACAGTTGATGCGGCGAACTGCTTCTGTTCCAGAAGGTAGAGGAGGTAGAGTTTTATTTCTTCGTTGGTAACAACACGCGGGTGCTTCGGGGCAAAATAATATACAAAAGCCCGCAGGCAACTGAGGTATGACTTTATTGTCTTGTGACTGTAGTTTCGCAATCTCATTTCACGACGTACAGTTTCAAAAAAACCCTGTGATGTGGAATGGCCCTCCACGCGGCGCCTCCGTATGTTAACTCCCGAATTATGTTGTGCAAAATAATGAAAATTGGAGGATATGTCAAGGGGAGATCAAGTCAAAAGTAAAAATGAAAAAGTAAAAAAATGGAGCATTTCAGGTATCATGTTTCAAGTACAGGGAATAATGAAGTGTGTGCCTCTTGAAACCCCAAACCTGTGACCCAAATCCCGAACCCCAAAACCTGAAACCTGAAACCTGAAACCTGAAACCTGAAACCTGGTACATCTCATATACTCATCATCTCAAATACTCCTTTACTCATCTCCCCCTCTTGCAAAATCATCTTAAAATGCTTATTATACGAGCGAAATAAATCTATTTTCGATTAAAATCGATAAATTTTAGAGTTTTTTTATGTTAATTCAGTTCGCAACAGGTCTGTGGTTAACGATGTTGAGTGTGGTAATCGTCCGATTGTTTTCCCTTGAGCGGGAAAATCTGCTCGCTTCGTTCCCTGGCTTCGCCCCGGCATTGAACCTTGGGCGCCGTTGCAGTATACCCAATCACTATCAGAGCCCGGGAACACTCACGCGTCTTCGTGTGAGCCCGCCTCCATCGGGCTCAAAGGAACGAAGTACAATTTATGAGGAAAGAAATTATCATCAATGCGACCGCAAACGAAATAAGGATTGCGATCACAGAAGATAAGCGTTTAGCCGAGCTCTATGTCGAAACCCCCGAGAAAGAGCGTATGGTCGGCGATATTTACCTGGGGAAAGTTGCAAAAGTAATGCCCGGCATCCGTGCCGCCTTCATCGATCTTGGACTCAAACAAGACGCCTTCCTGCATTTCTCAGATATCGGAAGTACACTCAACGAATACTCATCGCTCATCGGCGACGAAGATTCTGATGTCGATACCAATGAAGATGATGATGAGGCCCCTTCAGGAGGTTCTCCGGAGTCTCCGGCCAACCGTCAGGCCTCAGCTCAAACCGATACCGCTGTTCAAACCCAGACACAAGCCGTTGCCGCTCCACAACAAAACCAACAGCAACAACGCCATGGGCGTGACAATGGCAGGCAACGGGAAACACTTCCCAATCTCAAGCGCGGACAGGAAATTATTGTCCAGGTCACCAAAGAGCCTGTCGGCAAGAAAGGTGTGCGTGTCACGTCAGAGGTTTCTCTACCCGGAAGATTTCTCGTATTGCTCCCGTTTGATGGGAAAGTCGGCATCTCAAAAAAGATGACCAACTTCAAAGAGAAGCGCCGCCTCCGTAGGATCGTGAGAAGCATTCTACCTCCCGGTTTTGGTGTTATCGTCCGTACTGTTGCGCAGGAAAAAGATGAAGCGGTATTGCGCCAGGATCTTGAAAGCCTGATTGAAACATGGCGTGAAATTGAAAAGAGCGTTAAATCGGAAGAACCGCCATCAGTCCTTTACAAAGATATGGCAACGACATCGAGCGTTATCCGCGATCTGTTCACCGATGCGGTTGAACGTGTTGTTGTTGATTCCAAAAAACTCTACAAAGAAATCCGCGCGTACGTAAAACTGAACTCGCCGCAATTACTCGAGAAGATTGAATATTACAACGACCGCGAGCCGGTGTTTGACGTTTACGGCATCGAAAAAGAAATTGCCACCTGCCTCAGCAGAAAAGTATGGCTGAAGAGCGGCGGGTACATCATCATCGAACAGACGGAGGCAATGGCGGTCATCGACGTCAATAGCGGAAGGTACGCGGCGAAACGTGAGCAGGAATTAAACTCACTCCGTACAAACCTCGAAGCTTCGCGTGAAATTACGCGGCAAATCCGACTCAGGGATCTTGGAGGTATCATAGTTATCGACTTTATCGATCTCGAAGATGAACGCAACAAAAAGAAAGTCTATGACGAGCTGAGGAAAGAGTTCCGCCGTGACAGGGCGAAGTTCACAGTGCTTCCCATGACGGAGATTGGCCTTGTCCAGATTACCCGTCAGAGAATCCGTCAAAACATACTGCACAGTTTCAGCGAACCGTGCCCGGTGTGTGGCGGCGGCGGGCTTGTCCAATCGAACTCCAGCATCATCAATCAGATCGAACGGTGGATCCGCAGGTTCAAATCCGAATCCGGAGAATTGCGCCTGACGCTTACTGTTCACCCGAACATCGCGCATTATTTGAAAGAAGGCGGCATCAGCCGACTGACCAGGATGCAGTTTAAGTTCCGTGTGCGTATCAAATTACTTGAGGATCCGAAGCTGCCCATTGCGGAATTCCATTTCCATTCACACAAACAGAGTAAAGATATCACTCAACAGTACCATACCTAACATCTGAAAGTGAACGCATGAAGATATTTATCGATACAGCGAACCTCAAAGAAATCAAAGAAGCCGCAAGCATGGGTGTGCTTGACGGCGTAACGACGAATCCCAGTCTTGTGGCAAAAGAGGGAGTAGAGTTTAAGGCACTACTGAAGGAAATCTGCGCGGTTGTCAACGGCGATATCAGCGCGGAGGTTGTTGCAACTGATATGGATGGAATGCTTAAAGAAGGGCGCGATCTTGCAAAGATTGACAGTAAGATCGTGGTGAAAGTTCCGCTGACGAAAGACGGGCTTAAGGCTGTCATGAAATTCAAGGCAGAGGGCATTCGTACAAACGTTACGCTTTGCTTTTCGCCAACACAGGCGCTTCTTGCCGCGAAAGCGGGCGCGTACATTATCAGTCCGTTTGTCGGACGTCTGGATGATATCAGTACCGATGGAATGCATCTGATCAAACAAATCATGACCATCTATCAAAATTACGGATATGAGACGCAGGTTCTCGTTGCGAGTATCCGTCACCCAATACATGTTGTTGAATCGGCGATGATGGGCGCACATATCGGTACGATGCCGTTTAATGTTATCACGCAACTGATAAAACATCCGTTGACCGATATCGGGCTCGAGCGTTTTCTGGCTGACTGGAAAAAATCCCAGCAATAACTCAAATGAAACGAACTCAATTTTTTAATATTCACCAGCAACTCGGCGCGAAGATTGTCGAGTTTGGCGGTTACGAAATGCCGGTATCGTATAGCGGTATTATCGATGAGCATAAGACTGTCCGTACCGCAGTAGGAATGTTTGATGTTTCGCATATGGGCGAAGTGGAAATTTCCGGGCCCGATGCTCTCGCGTTTGTACAATCGATAACCACAAATGACGCGTCGAAACTTTCTGCCGGGAAAGTGCAGTATTCCTCCATGTGTTATGACAATGGCGGGATCGTGGATGATCTGCTTGTCTATCACCTTGGCAATCGGTTTATGCTTGTCGTGAATGCATCGAATCTTGGTAAGGATGTGGACTGGATTCGAATGAACGTGAAGGGAAACAATGTAGAGGTTAGAGACAAGAGTGAACAGACGTCGTTGCTTGCCGTGCAGGGGCCTGCGTCGTTGAAAACGCTGGCGAAACTTACGACATCTGACCTTTCGGTTATTCCGTATTATTCATTCGTTCAAACGACATTGGCCGGTGTGCCGATGATAGTTTCCCGCACGGGATATACGGGCGAGCTTGGCTTTGAAATATATTTTGAAGCATCCGTTTCAGTTGCCGAAAAAGTGTGGAATGATATCATGAGTGCGGGAAAGGAATTCGGCATCAAACCTATCGGACTCGGTGCGCGCGATACGTTGCGGCTTGAGATGGGGTTCTGTTTGTATGGAAATGATATCGACCAAACGACAAATCCTCTGGAAGCGGGACTCGGGTGGATTACGAAACTCGATAAAGGCAATTTTCACGGAAGAGATATGCTTCTCAAATCTAAGCAGGAAGGACTGAAGCGGAAGCTGGTTGGATTTCAGATTGAAGAAGACAAAGCGTTCCCGCGGCATAATTATGAAATTCGTTCGAACGGAAGTTCGATTGGACATGTAACAAGCGGAACTGTTTCTCCGATGCTTGAAAAAGGTATCGGGATGGGATACGTTTCCACCGGATGCTCGGCACCCGGAACACAAATTCAGGTGATGATACGGCAAAAGGAAGTACCTGCTGTCGTTGTTAAACTCCCTTTTATTTCCAAATAAGTAATGAAGACGAAGCCAACTATTTCCGTAAAAGTATATTTAACCCCGACGCATCTTGACGAGATGCAGTTAAAAGACAAGAACATTGTTGTCATTGATGTGCTTCGCGCAAGCACCACCATAGCGACAGCGCTTGGCAACGGCGCGAAGGAAATCATTCCGGTGCAAAATGTGGAAAGTGTGGTAAAAATATCGGGTAATCTTTCCGGCGGCATGACATTGCGCGCGGGTGAGCGAAACGGTAAGACCATCGAAGGATTTAATTTAGGCAATTCACCTGCTGAGTTTACCAAAGAAGCCGTTGAAGGAAAATCTATTATTTTCCTGACGACCAATGGTTCAGCTGCAATGGTAAAGGGGCGCCATGCCAAAAACCTCATCATCGCAAGTTTTGTAAATCTTTCAAGTGTTATCGCATTCTTAAAGGAACTCCGGGAAGATTTTATCATCATGTGTGCAGGGCAGGATAACGATTTCTCTCTTGAGGATGCAGTCTGCGCGGGAAAGATAATCAATGCCCTGGACGATGTTACTGAAACAATCATCATTCCCGATGACGCAGCTGCGGCGGCGATGGCACTGGATAAAAGTTTCGGGAAAAATGTGTTGAAGATGCTTAAGAGCTCTGACCACGGGAAGTATCTCACGGATATCGGGTTTGCGGATGACCTGAAACTGTGCGCGGGGACCGATTCAATTCCCTTATTGCCTGTGCTGTCGGGAAATGTTATCCGTGTTCATAAAGATACGCCAAAAGCTTCCTGATAGAAACGTTCACAGAGATTGATGGCTGAGAAAGTAAAGAATTCGCCAAACGGAACTTCCAAAAAGTCTCAGGCAAAACGTTCGACTGAGCGGCGGAAGCAAATCCTCATCGTCCTCATGATGGTGGCGGGAATTATCATCCTGCTTGCAATCGCGTCGTATGCGAAAAACGATGAACCCATCCTCGACAAGCTTTCCGTTCTCGATATATTCACATTACCGTTTGATGATGCCGTCAAAGCGATTGCAGAAGGAATCCAGAACCGTCTCGGTTTGCTCGGCGCATTTGTAGCGAATTTCTTTGTAAATCTTACCATCGGTTACGCTTCCATACTGTTCCCCGCGCTCATGGTGATGTGGGGTTGGATTTTCCTCACCAAAAAAGAATATCGGAAACCGCTTACCTTTACAAATTACGCGCTGATCATCGGTCTCCTGTTTTCCGCTACATTTGGTGTCGCGAACGGCATTATTGGCGATATCGATAAAGAGTGGAGTGGAAGCATGGGAGCGTTTCTTGCCGATACATTACTGAGAATTCTTGGTTCCGTTGGCGCCTCGATTATTGTTCTTACGGCATTGTTTGTTACCGTTGTTCTTGCGATTGACCTTGATATTCACAAATCAATTGAACGTCTCAAAAATCTCGGCGACCAACTGCGTGAATGGTATGCGCTTCGCAGGGAAAAGACTGCAATAAACCGTCCCGAAGTTTCTCCGGTAGAAGATGAAGATTCTCTTGAAGCGATGACAATGCAATCTCCGCGAAGAGAGGTTGTAGTCAACACGTTGGATGAACCGGAAGATTTTCAGGAAGCTGAAGCCGAGGAACCGGAAGCTGAGCCTGAACTGCGGGTGCGCAGAGTGGAAGTAGAGCAGGAAGTTGATGGACCTACCGAAGCACGTGTTCAGCCGCAACGTGAAGCGCCAAAACCTGTTGAGAACGAGGAAGAAGAAATTGATTACGTTTTTCCGTCGGTTGAGATACTCGATCCTCCCCGTCATACCGATAATGTTGATGACGAAGAGTTAAAGGCGAATGCTGAACTGGTTCGTACGAAACTCGCGAAATTTGGTGTCGAGATTGAAAGTGTCAGCGTCACGCCGGGACCTGTAATTACATTGTACGAATTGGTGCCTGCTTCCGGGGTAAAAATCAGCCGCATTGTGAGTCTTGCGGATGATCTTGCGCTCGCGCTTGCGGCAAAAGGAATCCGCATCATCGCGCCTATTCCCGGAAAGAGTGCTGTCGGCGTGGAGATTCCGAACCGCAATCCTTCGATGGTGTATATCAGAAGCATTATTAATTCCAACAAGTTCCGTGAATCGAAGGCGTTTCTTCCTGTTGCATTGGGAAAAACAATTTCCGGCGACGCATTGTTTGATGATCTCTCGAAAATGCCGCACTTGCTCATTGCCGGAGCTACCGGTTCGGGAAAAAGTGTCGGTATTAATACGCTCCTTGCCGGATTACTGTATAAGCTTCATCCTTCCGATGTGAAATTTATTATTATCGATCCGAAGAAGATCGAACTGACACCGTATGTTAAGCTCAAAAACCACTTCCTCGCTGTTTCTCCGGATATTGATGAGGAAATCATAACTACTCCCGAAAACGCGGTAAGCATCCTGAAAAGCGTTGAATTGGAGATGGAAAAGCGCTACGACAAACTTGCGTCTGCAGGAGTGAGGAACATTCAGGATTATAACGAACGTTTAAAAGCCGGACGTTTGAAAAACACTGAAACAATTGTTCACAGGAAGATGCCGTACCTGGTTGTAATAATAGATGAATTAGCTGATCTGATGATGACTGCCGCAAAGGAAGTTGAAGAGCCTATTGCGCGTCTGGCGCAGTTAGCACGCGCGGTCGGTATTCATCTTGTGCTTGCTACTCAGCGCCCGTCGGTTGACGTTATTACCGGTGTGATCAAAGCGAATTTCCCTGCGCGAATTGCCTATCAGGTCGCATCAAAAACTGATTCTCGTACAATTCTCGATATGAACGGCGCAGACCAGCTTCTCGGCAGTGGTGATATGCTGTACTTGCCATCCGGAAGTCCGAAGCCATCCCGTATTCAGAACGCGTTTATTTCTACCGATGAAGTTGAACGATTGACTGACCATATTGCACGCCAGCAGGGGTATAGCAAGGCGTTCCAGCTTCCATCCATTCTGGAAAAGAAACGTGCAGGCATGCGAGGCATGTCGGATGACCGCGATGAATTTTTTGAAGAAGCGGCGCGACTTATCGTGAGGCATCAGCAGGGATCTGTTTCATTATTACAACGAAGATTGAAAGTCGGGTATTCGCGCGCGGCGCGGTTAGTGGATGAGTTGGAAGCCGCAGGAATTGTCGGGCCGTTTGACGGCAGTAAAGCCCGTTTAGTCCTGATTGACAGCGACGACCAGCTTGATCGCTTACTGGAGACGTTGTCATGAGATTGTTTTATTTATCACTGTTTTTATTCTCGTCTATTCTTGTTCAACCCGGTGTTAGCGGAATGTTACCGGGCGATGATGGTGCCGAACTGCTTTCCCGCCTGCAGAAAAAATATAAGACGGTAAATGACATTGCATTAACATTTGATCAGCATACGCTATTCGGTGTTTCCAAAAGCGAGAGCCGGACGAGGGGAACGATTGTAATGAAAAGGGGAGATAAATATCGCATCGAATTCAACGACCGTACAATTGTGACGGATGGCGCTTCCGTTTGGTCATATTCCAAAGCAAATAATCAGGTTATCATTAATCGTTACAAAGAAGATTCCAAAACATTTTCACCGGACAAAGTGTTGCTGACAATCCCGGAAAATTATCAATCCGCGGTTGCCGGAAAGGAAATCATCGGAGGTGTTGCAACATCCATACTTCAGCTCACGCCGAAAGCAAAGCGGTCCAATATTAAATGGATGAAACTCTGGGTGGATGCGAATGACACAATGCACAAAATACAATTGTTTGATGCGACGGAAAATACAATGACATATGAACTGAGCGACATCCGATTGAATCCCGGTATTGCTGACAGCATGTTCTCGTACAAAGCCCCTTCTGATGTCGAAGTGATTGATTTACGGTGACACTCCCAACCTGGCGCAAACGTATCCGATGAATTCCCGCTTAAAAGAAATATTGAAATACGCGTTCAGTATATTTCTGACGCTGTTTTTCCTGTATATCGCGTTTAAAGATACCGATTTCCCGAAACTCTGGGAAGAGCTGAAGCAGGCAAATTACTGGTGGGCGCTCGCGATGTTTCCTGTCCTTGTGTTAAGTCATGCATTCCGGGCCTGGCGTTGGGAATACCTGTTGCGGCCTGTTAAAAAAGATATTCGCTACCGGAATCTTTTCTCGGCGTTGATGGTCGGTTATATGATGAACAACGTTTTGCCGCGTGCCGGAGAATTGGTGCGCCCGTATGCCATCAACAAACTTGAAGGCATATCGCGCAGTACCGCGTTCGGAACAGTTCTGATGGAACGGATATTTGATATTCTGTCGTTCATGTGCGTCATCGCGTTGATTCCTCTTGTGTATTCCGGTCCGTTAACTCAAGCATTTCCTTGGCTTGAAGAAACCGGAATCTGGCTCGCAGCTATAACGTTTGCGTTTTTGGCATTGTTTGCATTTCTTATGGTAAGAAGGGATATTGTGATGCGGCTGCTCGGCTCGGTGACAAAGCATCTTTCCGAGCAGAAAGCAAAAATGGTTGAGCATATCACGCACTCGTTTCTCGATGGTTTTTTGTTTCTCAAAGAACCATCGAGCTATATCATGATCGGTCTCTTAAGTGTTATTGTCTGGGGATTATACATCGTAATGATGTATCTTCCGTTTTACGCGTTTGGCCTGACTGAGAAATATTCGCTTGACATGAGCTCGGCAATGGTTGTGCAGGCGATTTCAAGCATCGGTATTGTTATTCCGACACCCGGCGCGACAGGTCCGTACCATTATTTTACCATACAGACATTAACCAAGCTTTATCACGTAGATGATGAGCTTGCGCGAAGTTACGCCACAATCACGCACGCGGTCGGATTTATAGGAATAACCATCATCGGCATTTTTTATTTTCTCAGGGATAAGCTTCACATGTCCGATGTCATGAAACAGGAAATTGCAGGAAACGAAGCTCCATCGGTTAATCCTTAGTGTCTTTGTGTCCTCGTGCCTTTGTGTTAAATTTTATAAAATATTCTTAATAACTCACATTTCATGTAATACAATTCAGGAGCAGATATGAAGCAGTATCGTGTTGCAACGCTCTTTATCATGTTAATGCTGGCGCTTAGCTTCTCAGCCTTTGCCCAGGATAAAGACGCAAAGAAAACCACAGAAAAATCCACAATGGAAAAACCTAAAATGACTGATACCAAAGGAAAAGAAATCGTCGTCATGGAAACATCCATGGGAACGATTGAAATCGAAATGTACCGCGCCGACGCGCCGAAGACCGTTGAAAATTTTGTCCAGCTTGCGCGTAAAGGCTATTATAACGGACTTATTTTCCATCGCGTTATCGACAATTTCATGATTCAGGGCGGTGACCCGCTCGGCACAGGCATGGGCGGCGAAAGCATCTATGGCGCCAAGTTTGACGATGAAATCAGCCCGAAATACAAATTTGATAAAGAGGGTATCCTCGCCATGGCAAATGCTGGCAAAACACCTGACGGCCATGGAACTAACGGAAGCCAGTTTTTTATTACGCTTGTCCCGACAGGATGGCTTAACGGCAATCATACCATTTTCGGCCAGGTGGTCAGCGGCATGGACATTGTAAAGGCGATCGGCAAAGTAAAAACCAAAAAGCCAAATGATAAACCGCTTACTGATGTCGTCATGAAAAGCGTCTACGTGAAAGGCGAAAAGCCCGCGAAGAAGGAAGACAAGAAAGCAGCTGAATAAAACAGCGGATTACAGGATTTGAACGGATTACACTGAAGCACGGGGATTGATTGAGAATATCATGAACCGTGCTTCCTTATTTTAAGGAAGAATTTTGGCACGCAAGTCTCAAGATACCGGTGTTACAATAGAAACATTCGAGGCGCTTCTTAAAGAAAAGAAGTTCTCGCCGCTGTATTTATTTCACGGTGAGGAAGATTTTCTCGTAGAAGAGCTGACCAAATCGCTTATAGACGCAACGCTCGATGAATCTGCGAGGAGCTTTAATCTCGATATCGTTTACGGTTCTGATGTCGATGCCAAAGCGATTGTTTCACTTGCTGCGGCGTACCCGATGATGTCGGAGCGGAGGGTTGTTGTGGTGAAAGAATTCGACAAGGTGTTAAACAAGGAACTTCTTGTTCCATATTTTGAGATCCCGTCAGCTACAACCTGCCTTGCCATTATTTCCGTTAAGCCGGACTTTCGTTTGAAGGCGTATAAACTCCTCAAAGATACCGGTATCGCGGTTGAATGCAAACAGCTCTATGACAATGAAATTCCCGCATGGATTTCTTCGCGCGTAAAAAAATTAGGAAAGAAAATATCCCCCGAAGCGTGTCAGGTAATGCAGGGATATGTAAGCAGGTCACTAAGGGAAATACAGAACGAAATCGACAAGCTCTTTATTTACATCGGTGAAAAACAGGAAATCTCTGTTGATGACGTGAATAATGTTGTCGGTATGTCGAAACAGTTTAATATTTTTGAATTGCAAAAAGCCATCGGCAAAAAGGAAATCGGTCGGGCTATGGAAGTGATGGAACGGATGCTTGATGCGGGTGAATACCCGGTCGGCATCGTGGCAGGACTGACAAAATACATGCAGAAAATCTGGCTTGCGCAGGAACTGCGCGGAAAACAAACCTCGGAATACCAGCTTGCGGCAGACCTCGGTGTCAGTCCGTTTTTTGTGAAAGATTACATCGAAGCGGCAAGGAGGTATTTATCGGATGAACTTGAGAAATGCTTCGACGCGCTCCTGCAAGCTGACCTAACATTGAAAAGTACATCTTCCGATCCAAAGTATGTGATGACGATGTTGTTGTATGAAATGATACGAATCCACGCTAAGATACATACACAAGCACAATAAATTATAATTTCCATAGTTTATGCCACGATATAAATCGTCAAAGATGCCGAAGGCATCATATGTTTATGGCAAATCGTAGCCATATATGTACGACCCCGACGGGGTCGAATATGTTTAACCTGCTATAAGCATTCAATCCCTACGGGATTGAATAAGACAAAACCTCGTTCTGAGATATAAAATAGCTATTGGTAAAGGGCTTTATTAACCAGTCAAAATCGACTCTCAGCCTTTCAATAAATTTCTTTGCATCTTCCCCAAATTTTCGATATTTTCACGGCGTGATGATTAAGATTACGATAAATATATCAGACATTTGCGGAACTTTTCCGCAGTCATTTCTGTTGAACCGATAGTTGAATGCCGGGTACGCAAGGTCCACTGCAGACACAATCAGACGAAGAGCTCATTGCGGCATTTCAACAAGGTCGCCAGGATGCATATAACCTGCTGGTCGGGCGCTATAAAGACCCGCTGATTAATTTCGTATACCGGTATCTCGGCGATTATGACCAGGCGGATGATGTTGTGCAGGAAACATTTATCCGGTTGTATTACAAAAAGGACACGTATAAGCCGATAGCCAAGTTCTCCACGTGGATTTACACGATTGCCACGAACCTTGCGAAAACACAGCTCCGCAATCGTAAACGCCGCGTGATATTCTCGCTGACTCGTCGTGGTGAAGAGGAGAGGGAAATGCAGCACGAGATCCCCGATGAGCGCTATGCGGCCGACAGCGTTGCCGATAGCTCGTTAAAACAGGAGATTATCCAAAAAGCCTTGAACTCCATCCCCGAAAAATACCGTGAAGCAGTCATCTTATGCGACATTCAGGAATTGTCGTACGAAGAAATTTGTGCTATTACGGGACTCAATATCGGTACCGTAAAATCACGACTCAATCGCGGAAGAACAAGGCTTCAGGAATTACTTAAAGAGTTAATCAATGAGTAATGAACCATCACATAACGAAGAATACCCTGAACTCAGAAAGCTTCTGAAAAGCCTTCCGAAGAAGGCCGCGTCTCCTGATTTTGAAATGCGGCTTCAGCAGCGGATCAATGAGGGGAAATCTACTCTTCCTGAAAAAGGATTTGCCGAAAAAGAGTTCTCGCCGTTCAGGATTCCCACATTCGCATTTTCTCTTATGACACTTATTGTTGTAGGAACAATTGCATACTATGCGTACGTCCGGAATCCGGAAGTCCAGCAATTACCTGAGAAAGAAATTCCGGTTCTCAATGATCGTGAGTCTGCACCCGTACAATCTTCTCCCGATAAAGCAATTACTCCTGATCAGTCAAAGCCTGATATTAATATCAAGGAGCAGACAACGGATGCTGCGGTTACCACGCAACAGTCGCAGGAGACAGGTGAAATTTCTACGTCCGTAAAGCAGGAAGCAGAACCCAAACAGAAACAATTGATGGAATACCGGGCATTACCGCAAAAAACAGAACCTTTGAATGCCGAGACGAAGGAAAATAATATCCAGGAGGAATCACGACAGGAGGTAGGCCTCCCGCCTGCCCAGATGGCTGCGCCAGTGCAGGAAGATGCCCGTCAGGAGCAGGAGATAACATTGCCGGAAAAGAAGAATGACGCCGTTTCCGCGCCAATGTATTTACCTCCACAAGTACCGGTATCTAAAAGTGTGGCTCCTGCTTTGAAAAGCGCCGCCCAACTCAACTCATTCGTTGAGCGTGATTCTGCAATGATCAGGGACAGCATCAAAGCAGATTCATTGCAGAAGCTTCTCAAATTGAACCGGAAGAACCAAAGAATAAGAAAGCCGTTCAACTAATCCCGTATGTTCGCCGGTATCGATGAGGCAATAACAAACCGGTTCCTCTTGTCGCTTATAATCGGAGGATGCGCAGGCGTTGTCTCATATCTTTTCAGATTCCTCACAAAGTCCGGCTCGTTTTCAGCAGGAGTGCTTGCGGTTGTTCTTTATACCTGCGGCGGGTGGCAATGGCTGTTTCCGATGGTGGTATTTTTTCTTCCTTCGAGTGTTCTCTCACATCTCAGGAAAAAACTACGTCCGGAAACGGACTCCGTCTTTGAGAAAAGCGGAACACGCGACAGTGTTCAGGTATTGGTGAATGGAGGAGCTGGAGGAGTGCTTGCTCTGTTATGGTTCATTCATCAAAATCCGGTTTTCTATGTTATGTATCTCGGTTCCCTTTCTGCGGCGATGACGGATACATGGGGAACTGAAATCGGTGTGATGAGCGGAGGAAAAACGTACCGGATTTTTACGTTCAAAAGTGTACCTGCGGGTACTTCAGGCGCGGTTTCTTTTGCAGGATTGTTCGGAGGAGTGTGTGCTTCTGCGATTATCGCATTCTCAGGTTTACCCTGGATGACAGAACATGATTACTGGAGCTTGTTCATGATTTTTATCTCCGGAATAACGGGAAGTCTGGTCGACAGTGTTACCGGTACATTTGTGCAGGGGCAATATCAATGTTCTGTTTGCGGAAGTATTACTGAACGGAAGATTCATTGTCATGTTACCGGTCCGTTGATAAACGGCAGAACGTTTGTTACAAATGATGTTGTGAATATTCTTTGTAACGTAACGGGCGCCCTTACTGTTTTAATATTTTCATGATTTCAAATTTAACCGTATGACTTAGTGTAACATAATTAAAATCCATTTTGATATATCTTGTCATTTAGTATATATTAGTTCAAACTATATGAGAAATAATTGTTATGCCGCTTAATATTAATGAAAATGACCCCGCGGGGAAAAAAGAAAAAGAGAAACCGCTTCCGATCACTCACACAGTCAGAGAAGGAAACCCTTACTTTACCAAAACCACTATCTTGATCCTTGCCGTCGCGACGGTTGTCGCGGGAATTTTTTTACTCAATGAATATAATATTCTTCATCTTCCGTTCCTCTCCGGCGGGAGAGAATCTGTAACGGATGCTGATTCCGTTCCGAAAAAAAATCAGGATTCCGGTATACTCACATTTCAGCCATCATCACCTTCCGGGAAAGACAGGGTCAATTCCTTTGGGACCGTTACTGATACCGGAAAGTTTGTTGTCTATATCGGGGCATATCGAAGCAGATCAGACGCCGAAGAGGAAGTGGGAAGGTGGATTGCGGCGGGATTTAAATCGTTTGTGGATGATCATGATGGCTGGCACCGTGTCTCGTTCGGAAGGTATGGCACTCTGGGAGCGGCAAAATCCGAGGCTGAACAGTGGAAACAGGCATTTGAGTATGGTTACTGGATCGGGGAGCTTCAATGAGACTAAGTACAACCCTTGCGAATTGTGCGGAATCTTTGTATATTAATGCCACAATTTTACTGAAATCTGGAGATTTACAATGAAACAAGGCATTCATCCAGCGTATAAACGCTCAACTGTAACCTGTATCTGCGGTAACGTCTTTGAAACCCGCTCAACGGCCGGCAACCTTAAGGTTGAAATCTGTTCAAATTGCCATCCGTTTTTTACCGGCAAGCAAAAGCTTGTTGACTCTGCGGGCCGCGTTGAACGCTTCAACAAGAAGTATTCAAAGAAAACAAAAGAAGCAGCCGCCACAGCGTAATTCATTCATTGTCGAATGTGTAAAAACGGAATTCTGAGTACTCGGGATTCCGTTTTTTGCTGAATCCAATCCTATGCGCATTTGTATATTCGAGGATAATAAGGTCACCAATTTTCTGCCGTTGGCATATTTCCGCCCGGTATTTGACCTGCGCTGCGGGTCACTGACCCTCCTTGAAAAGCTTTCCCGTCAGCTTCCTTCCCCTGTTATCTCGTTACAGGTTCGTGATTTTCTCGCAGAGTGTTGCACGGAAGACCACCCTGGAATTCCTGTTAACGGGAATGAAACCGCCGAGTGGTACATCAACGGACGCGTTATTGCAGATGGAAATTTTATCAAGCTTCTCAAAAAGAAATCTTCCGGTTCTGTGGTCCTGCGAAACGGAAACAACATTGTTGCTCTTCGTTCAACCAATTCAAACACGGACATATTTGCTAACGGAATTTTAAACGAGGAGAGTATTGCCGGTTTACCAAACGAAGAAGTTTCGTGTTCAATCGCCGATTATCCATGGGATCTTGTACACCATACCTCAGATCAGGTTGAATCTGATTTTAAGATCATTGCAAAAAAAACAAAGAAAAAGATATACGGAAAGATTTATCCCGGTGCGTCATTACTAAACCGGAAGAACATTATTATTGGAAGAGGTTCCGTACTCAAACCGGGAGTTGTCCTTGACGCCGAACATGGCAGTATCATCATAGGAAAAAATGTCACGGTTATGCCGAATGCGGTAATTATCGGCCCTGCATATATCGGTGATGGATCGATTATTAAAGTCGGTGCAAAAATTTATCACGGTACTTCAATTGGCGAACGGTGTAAGGTCGGCGGTGAAGTAGAAGCATCAATTATTCAGTCGTATTCAAACAAACAGCATGACGGATTCCTGGGTCATTCCTATCTCGGCAGCTGGGTAAATCTTGGCGCGGATACGAATACCAGCGATTTGAAGAATACCTACGGCAATGTCAGGGTAGAGCTTCACGGCAAACAGATTGATACAGGCTATCAGTTTGTCGGGTTGATGATGGGGGATCATTCAAAAACAGGCATCAACGTTATGTTTGATACCGGAACGATTGTCGAAGTTTCATGCAATATCTTTGGGGCAAATTTACCGCCGAAGAATATTCCGTCGTTTTCGTGGGGGCAAAAAAATTCTTTCTCAGTATATGATATTGAAAAAAGTATTGAAACAGCGCGCAAAGTGATGAAGCGAAGAGATATCACTATGACGGCGGCATATGAGAAACTTATGCGCAACGTCTTTTTGCAGACCGAGAATGATCGTAGAGCGGGAGGTGTTGCGTAAGTGGCTGAAGATGTTCAGGAGATTATAACACTCTATGGCGGTCCGCGCGGGACAGCTGTGAAAATTCTTAACCGCATTGAACGCACCGATTCCTACCTCGATAAACTGCTGGATGCTGAGTTGAAATCACGCGACGTTGCCGATATCGATAAAAGTCTCCTTGCCGAGATTGTCCATGGTGTCATGCGTTGGCAGGGCAGGCTCGACTGGATTCTGAACGGCTTCACGCATGGCAACTTTTCCAAGTCGGAAGTCAACGTTAAGAATGCGCTCCGTGTCGGGCTTTATCAAATTCTTTTTCTCACTCACGTTCCCCAGTATGCTGCGGTAAACGAGGCTGTTAATTTTATCAAACGGCTCCGTGGAGAGAAATCCGGGAATCTTGTTAATGCCGTATTACGGAACATTATCAGAAGCCTGAACGATATCCACTATCCGAAACGCGACGAAGATCCGGTGCAATACCTCGCGGTCTATTATGCGCACCCTGTCTGGCTCGTCAAAAGATGGTACGAACGGTTTGGCCCTGAAGAGACAGAGAAAATTCTCATTGCGAACAATGAAATTCCGGGACTTACTCTCCGCATCAATAAGTTGAAAAACGCTCCCGCTCAGTTTCTGGATATTCTCGACAAGCAGAATATCGGCTATCAGGGCTCAACGTTTATCGATTACTTCATCAAGGTGAAAAGCCTCTCCGGTATCGCACAGATGAATATTTTTCAGAATGGATTCTTTTCCATTCAGGATGAAAGTGCGGCGTTACCTGTCATTCTCCTTGCGCCAACAGAACACGACCGCGTTATCGATATGTGCGCGGCGCCGGGCGGTAAAACCACATTTATTGCTGAGTTGATGAATAACAAGGGGCAAATCCTGGCCATCGATAAATACGAAAGCAAGCTCAACCTGATTAAATCGAGCTGTGACCGGTTAGGCATTAAAAATGTCGAAGCAATGATCGCCGATTCAAGCGAACTGCAAACCGAACCCGCCGATAAAGTTCTTGTCGATGCGCCCTGTACCGGACTTGGCGTGCTGAGAAAAAAACCTGACGTAAAATGGAAACGCGAGCCCGAAGATGTTGTGAGAATGAGTAAAATCCAGTTGAATCTTCTTGAAAACGCCTCACGCCTCGTTAAGCCCGGCGGTGTATTGGTGTACAGCACATGCACAACTGAGCCTGAAGAGAACAGCGCGTTGGTTAAATTGTTCCTCGGAAAACATCCTGAATTTTCAGTTGATGACGCGTCAAAATTTGTCAACAAATCTGTCGTGACAAACAATGGGTGGATTGAAACATTTCCGCACATTCATCATATCGATGGCTCATTTGCAGTCCGTCTTGTAAAATCTTTAACGTAACCCAATTCAAACTAAGAAAACGAAGACAATGAAAGCTATAGTAAAACCAAAACCTGAAGCCTACAAGGCCTGGCCGGTTGGTTTTCAGCTTATTGAAAAAACACGGCCTGAAATTATTAAATCAAACGACGTTCAAATTAAAGTAATAGCCGGAGGAATCTGCGGAACGGATGTCGGCATTTACAATTCAAAAGACTCGCTGAAGCAAAGCATGGGCTCGCTGATAACACCCAATGTAACCATCGGACATGAATTTTGCGGAAGAATATCCGGCGCGGGAAGCAAAGCGAAAGCGCTGCTTGCCCATCAGGTCATCAAAAAAGTGAGAGAGTATCCGAAATTAAAGAAGTATGTCGGACGAAAAAGCGCGGCCCAACTGGCAAAAGAAAAAGATTTTATCACTTTCCTTAATGAGGAATTTACGGCCACCGCGGAAATGCATATCGTATGCGGAAAGTGCGCGCAATGCAAGTTAGGCGAATATCATGTCTGCACAAATACTGTCATCCGCGGCTTGCATGGCGATGGTGCGTTTGCAGAATATGTTGTACTTCCTGCTGAGAATATCCTTTTGTTTGTCAAAGGAGAAATCCCCGAGGAAGTGATTGCATTCATGGATGCAATCGGGAATGCTACACATACTGTCCAGTCTCTCTCATCAATCAAGGGTAAGATTGTCGCTGTCCTTGGCGTAGGGGTTATCGGTCTGATGGCTGTTGCCATCGCAAAAGGTGCCGGAGCAAAGAAAATTCTGGTGACAGATGCTTCGCATGGAGAAAATACACATGAGAAGCTTGAGAAACGCCGATTTGCTATGGCTCGTTCGCTCGGCGCAGATGAATGTTTTGATGTCTCGATTCCTGAAGAGAAAGAACGTTTCTATAAATCCGCCAAACAGCAAAATCATGGCGCCGGAGTCGACGCGGTTCTTGAGATGTCAGGAAGTTATTACGCCTATGAAGACGCATTCAAGGTTTTGCGTATGGGCGGTGAAATCGCGCTGCTTGGCCTTACCAGCGGTACAATGCCGATCGATTTCTCGAAGCATGTTATATTCCCCGGTGTCACCATTCATGGTGTTATAGGACGGAGAATGTGGTCGACGTGGGATATTATGACAAAAATACTGAAGGATGGATTGGCAAAAAGGTTTCTTAAATCCGGATTTGTTACCCACCAGTATAAACTTAGTGAATTTGAAAAAGGCTTTCAGGCGATCGCCTCGGGCGACGCGCTAAAAGTACTGTTGCGTCCGTAATTCGAACTTGGAATAATACTATGAGCACTCAATTATTTGATCTCGTCACTCAGGAATTATCACGCCTGGAGCAATCCAAAACTTACAAGTATGAGACAGCAGTAGAAGGTCCGCAGGCCGGTGTTGTTAAGGTAAAGGGCAAAGATGTTGTCATGCTCGCCTCCAATAATTACCTGGGACTTTCCAACCATCCTGCGATAAAGAAAGCCGCGATGGACGGGATTAAACAATACGGGTATGGAGTTGCCTCTGTCCGCTTTTTATGTGGAACACAGGATATCCATCTTGAGCTGGAAAAGAAAATTTCCAAATTTGTCGGTTGTGAAGACACGATTCTGTTTTCATCCTGCTTTGCCGCGAATGAAGGTTTTTTTGCTTCCATTATCAATGAGAAACTCGGTAGGGAGCAATACAAAGATGTGCTCTATAGCGACAAACTGAATCACGCCAGCATCATTGACGGGCAACGTCTCTGCAAGTTCGAAGTGGTCGATAAGAAAATTTACAACCACGCTGATATGTCCGATCTTGAACGATTGCTGGAGGAAGATAAGAATAAAGATTACAGAGTTAAGATCATTGTTACCGACGGAGTGTTCAGCATGGAGGGCGATATTGCCCCCTTGCCGCGGATCGTAGAACTTGCAAAGAGAAACAATGCGATTGTATTTGTGGATGATTCACATGCCATCGGTGTTTGCGGAAAGACAGGTCGCGGTACCCCCGAAGCCACCGGAACGTATAAACAAATTGATGTGCTGACAGGGACACTCGGCAAAGCAATCGGCGGCGCGGCCGGCGGCTATATAAGCGGGAAGAAAGAACTGATTTCTTATCTGCGGCAGAAGTCGCGCCCGTATACATTTTCAAATTCGCTTCCCCCGTCGATTATTTTCGGAGCCGGCGCGGCGTTTGATATGTTATCAAAAGATAAATCGATTGTGACGCGTCTGCACGAGAATACAGCCTATTTTAGAAAAGAAATCAAGGAGCTTGGCTTTACTATTCTGGAAGGCGAACATCCGATAGTCCCCGTTATGCTTGGCGAAGCTTCCGTTGCGCAGGATATGAGCGCCGCATTGCTCAAAGCCGGCGTCTATATCAAAGGGCTCTGGTTCCCGGTCGTTCCCAAAGGCGAAGCCCGCCTGCGTGCGCAAGTTTCGGCGGCATTATCCAAAAAGGACATCGACCGTGCGCTGGAAGCCTTTGAAAAAGTAGGCAAGAAGATGCGGATTATTTAGCCCCTCCCCGCCTCCAATTTCGTCGGGGGATTAGGGAAGGGAAAAGTAATATTTTGTCAATAATTCAGTTAGTAGCAATTGTTTAGTTGAGCGGAGAAGATTCATGATTGCCGAGTGCGTTAAAATCGCAATTCATTTGTTATCGATTTTTGTTATCCTGCTTTGCGTCTCTTGTTCTCAAGGATCAAAGACTCCGTCGATTAAACATAGCGACTTAGTATACACATCCGAACCTCGGAGTACCACGGAGGCAGAAGAATTTGATTCATTAATTCAACACAATCTTGAGTGGTTGGAAAATGCCAATCCCGAGGCCGATGCCAATCAAGCAATCAAAAATGAACAGATTTATTTTATGGGAGCGATGGGATATGCGATGGAAGTTCCGGGTGTTGATGATTATTACGATAAGTATGTAGATTCAGCGGGATCCAAAGTTACTGTTAAAATCATTGGGGGCACTTCTGATGCAGCGAGCTCCGATAATCAGGAGCGATTAGATATTATTGCACGGAAGTATGCAACTCGCTTCAACAAGATTATTTTGAACCACTTAAATCAACGGAAAACAACTGTACCTGACAAGCAAAATGATGACGCCGGAGGAGGAAACCAATGAATCAAAATCCTCGCTTAATAGTTTTCCTTACTAGAGTGGCAATTCGAGGTCGAGAAAACTATTTATTTTTGAAGGGGGCAGTAAGAAACATTGCGAGTCGTTATTTTATTTGACGACAATGCCAAACTTTTGTATGTTTGTACTGATTATTTTTACCTTTTCCATATTTTCTTAAAAATTAATAGCAAATGAAAAAACCTCTTAACGAACAAAATATCCTTGATGCCCTTCGCGTTGTGAAAGACCCTGATTTGCACCGGGATATTGTCTCTTTGAATTTTATCAAAGACGTAAAGATCACCGGTAAATCGGTTTCTTTTACCATTGAACTGACAACACCATCGTGCCCGGTAAAGGATGAAATGAAAGCGCAATCAATTCAGGCAGTGCTCAACGGAATCGACGGTGTGGCGAATGTGGATGTCAATCTCACTGCTTCGGTGCGCTCGACACAGCCTCCAAAACCGACGAATCTTCTGCCCGGCGTGAAGAATACCATCGCCGTTGCCAGCGGTAAAGGTGGTGTCGGTAAATCGACTATTGCCGTAAACCTCGCAGTCTCTCTCGCGCTTGACGGAGCGAAAGTAGGTTTGATCGACGCCGATATTTACGGTCCAAGCATACCCTTGATGATGGGAATTAACGAACGCCCTAAGCTTGTCAACCAAAAAATTGTACCGCTACAGGCGCACGGCATCCAGGTGATGTCAATCGGTTTTCTTGTTGACCCGATGCAGGCGGTGATCTGGCGCGGCCCCATGGCCAGCGGAGCCATCAAACAGTTTATGTCGGATGTTGTCTGGAATGATCTTGATTATCTCGTATTCGATCTTCCTCCCGGTACGGGAGATATACATCTCACATTGGTGCAGACGATTCCTCTCACGGGTGCGGTCGTTGTGACAACACCGCAGGATATTTCTCTTGCCGACGCGATGAAAGCCCACAAGATGTTTGAGAAGGTCAATGTTCCCATTCTTGGCATCATCGAGAATATGAGCTACCATATTTGCGGACATTGCGGCCACCGCGATGATATCTTCGCGACAGGCGGGGGAGAAAAAGCGGCGGCGGATCTTGGAACACCGTATCTTGGAAGCATTCCGATTTATACTCCCATCCGTGTCGGCGGTGACAAAGGAACACCAATTGTTGTGATGGAACCGGAAGCAGAGCAATCAAAGACCATACGGCAGATTGCCCGCAAAATGGCGGCGCAGGTGAGTATACAGCAATTCTCCGCTTCCGCGAAACCGGAAATTGAGATTAACCTAAACGTGTAAGCTTTTTTATGACGGAAACAACGATACCATCGATAAAAGAACGGATTGAAAACGCCTTGACGCTTTGTCGTCCGTACTTGCAGGCGGACGGGGGAGACGTTGAATTGCTTCGCGTAACCGACGACGGTGTTGCGGAATTACGGTTTCACGGAACATGCGTGATTTGCCCGATGTCGAGGATGACATTGCGTGCCGGACTTGAACGCGCGATTCTCAAAGCGGCGCCGGAGGTGAAGAGGGTGGAATCAGTAACTGCATAAGGGAGAAAGTTATGAGTCAAAACCCATTTCATTTAAAAAGCATATTAATCATTATATTATCTGGACTTTGTTTTAATTTGCTTAGTGTGTTTGCCCAAGGACAAACTGCCGTTAATCAAACAACAGATATTCTGGGAACGGTGAGAGCCGGCAATGATAGTTCAGGAATTCCTGAAGCCAATATCCTTATTGTTGGCACGACGAGAGGCGCGGTCACAGATTCAATAGGTCGTTATAGGATTGAAGGAGTTCCGATTGGAAACTATCCTATTCGAGTAAGGCATGTAGATTTCTGTGACAAGGAAACTACGGTTCATGTAAACGACCATCCTTTGCAACAAATCGATTTCGAGCTTTCTCCTGATCAACCTTGCTGTGGTCTGAATGATAATATTGCAAAACAGGATATCGCATCAGGTCAGCTACATCTTTTTGTTCAAACCGGTGGAATAATATCTCCAGTTTACAGCGATGACGATCATGATTTTGAAAAACGCTACTCTATTCGGTACAGGAGCTTTGGGTGTATCAGTCCGCCTGCCGAGTGCATTTTATCATATAATCGTATTCTGATGGATTATCTTGATAAAAGATATGGCTCAGAGTGGAGGGAAGAAGCTCGTCCGGATGTTTACGGTTTACGATAGAATATTTATCTGTGTGCCGGACTTGAACGCGCTATTCTTGAAGCGGTGCCGGAGGTGAAGAGGGTGGAATCGGTTACAGTTTGATCTAAGACGATATTTACTTTGTGGCTGAAAACGTAAAGGAGCCTAAATGAAATTTTTAATACGGTTGTCATTTGTTATTATACTCCTTTATCAGTGCGGAAAAGCTCAGAAACTTGAGGATTTATCGGTGACTGTTGTGTACCTGAGACAGGGTGACTCAATTGGTACTGGGTTTCTTGTCGCTGACGACAAAATGCCTTATCTCGTGACTGCAAAACATGTTTCAACTATACTTCACCCAAATAGTGTGGCTACTGTTAGGGACTCGAATGATGTACCTTATTCATTTTTATTATCACAGGTATCAGCATCCGAAGGTAAACTCCTTTGGTATTATCATCCAGAGGCAGATGTAGCAGTTATTCCTCTGCTTTTGAAAGGTACACCTGGTGAAAAACTTGTTGGTAGATTTATCCCGGTGGAAATGTTACAGAAAGAACTTAAAGCTCCACAAAGAGAACGCCCTCTCGTTGTTATGGGTTTTCCATTAGCGCTTGGTACAACGGCTCATTTTTCACCGATTACTTCTGAGTCAAAAAGTGCCAGTGGGCTTGTTCGAATTCAACCACCAAATGAACCTGAGCAAACTTTCTTTCTTCTGGATAAGCCAAGCATAGGAGGTTTCTCTGGGGCACCAGTATTTCTAATGCCTTGGCCATTTACAGATTCTCCTGCATTGAATATGCCCAACATTGATGAGAAGGCTAGCATTGTGGGGCTGGTTAAAGGTACGATTTCCGACGAAACAGGGGGTAAGTTAGCTCTCATTGTTCCGATACACTACGTTCTTCAGACGATAAATTTAATCAAGTAATTACGGCTAGAGGCACCTCAACAATGACGCTAAATACTATAACTGCTCTACCGTAATCTCCCTAATCTTCCCATCCTCCAGCTTCAATATCCTGCTTCCCGATTTTCTTACGATGTCGTAATTGTGTGTGGCAAGAATGATTGCCGTCCCTTTGGCGTTGATGTCTTTTAAAAGCTGAAGGATTTCAGCAGAGGTTGCAGGATCCAGGTTCCCTGTCGGTTCATCTGCCAGCAACACAACCGGATTGTTAACAAGAGCACGGGCAATGACCACCCGTTGTTGCTCGCCGCCGGACAGCTCGTGCGGCATATTATTCCGCTTATGGCTCAATCCTACATCTGCAAGGACCCTCAACACCCTTTTACTGATCTCATCATGTTCCACTCCGGTGACCTGAAGCGCGAATGCTACATTCTCGTACACATTCCTGTCCTCCAGCAATTTATAATCCTGGAACACGATCCCAAGTGTTCGCCGGAGGAAGGGTATTTCTTTCTTCTTGATTGATGATGAATGGTAATCTCCAACCCTGACGGTGCCTTGATTAGGCATGAGGTCGAAATAGATGAGGCGAAGTAATGAAGTTTTACCGACGCCTGTTTCGCCCACGAGAGAAATAAACTCCGCCGGAGCGATGTGAACAGTCGCGTCGTTGAGAATATGCTGTCCGTCGAATGAAACGGAAACGTTTGTAAAATCAATCATCCGATCACCGTTTCCTCTTGCGCCTGTTGTGGATCATGGTTGCGGCGAGTAAAATTGCTTCGACCATGCTCGACGGATTGGCTTTTCCTTTTCCTGCAATATCGAAAGATGTGCCGTGATCCGGAGAAGTACGCACAATGGATAATCCTGCCGAAATGTTCACGCCGAAATCGAAGCCATGCATTTTCAACGGGATCAGCCCCTGGTCGTGGTACATTGCCATGACCGCGTCGTAATTCTTGAATGCATGTGTGCCGAAAAACGCGTCGGCAGGAAAGGGGCCGGCAACTTTCATCTTCTTCCGTTTTGCTTCTTTAATTGCCGGGATAATAATGTCGATTTCTTCGTTGCCAAGTATTCCGTTTTCTCCCGCGTGAGGATTGAGGCCGAGCATTGCAATTTTCGGTGAAGCGATTCCGAAATCATTTCTCAGAGAATCACGTATGATAGAAAGCTTTTCCAGTATCCGCTTTTTCGTCAGATATTTTGATACATCCTTTAATGGATAGTGCACGGTCGCAAGTCCGACTCTGAAATTTTTAGCCGCCAGCATCATTGCGACTCGCTTGCTCTTGGAAAGCTTCAACAGCATTTCAGTCTGGCCGGGATACCTGTATCCGCCGCGGTGCATTGCGTCTTTTGATACCGGTCCTGTGACGATGCCATCTGCAACACCTTTCAGGCACAATTCAACGGCAAGTTCGATTGCTTTACCGCTCATTGTCCCTGCTTCAGCGGAAACAACGCCGGGAGTTATCTTTGGCTTGTGAAATCGCACCGGCTGCAGTACCGGGATTGTCTTGCCTGTGGTCGATGGACGCGAACGTCCGTCAACTTCGCAGAGGTTAACACTGATGCTGAACCGGCGGGCGTAATATTCAAAGACATCGATAGAGCCAATCACCAGGGGATTGACACTCTGCTGAACATTTCGCTGAATAACGCTTTTGAGAATAATTTCGGGAGCGATGCCGTTATAATCTCCCATTGTAATTGCCAGAACAGGCTTTTTCCGGTTTGCCATTACTGTTCCGTAGCCAATTTGTAATCACCCGACTTTTTTTCGTCGATGAAAATGAAAGACCGGTTGAGGTTTTTGTAAAACCAGACTTCACGGGGAGCTGAATTGAGTCCGAGAACCCGGTCTTGTGACGTTGGTGGACCGTAAAGAATGTACGTCTTTCCCCGGTCACTCAGCGAACCATTTGGCTGCTTGATTGTCTGGAATTGCTGTATTGCTTCGTCGACCCGGCGGTAAAATTCATCCATCATTTCGTTAAATGCGGTTTGCGGGGTGGGGTCTTTCAGTTTCCAATATTGTTCCAGCATTTTCCTCTGGGCGTCATCGTTAAGCTCGCGTATTGCAGTGTATTCCGATTCGGACATGATATATTTGAGCGGAGGTACTGCCATTGTGAGCGACCGGAGGGAAACCGGCATGTTCATCCAACGGACAGTCAACGGTTCGGTAACTGTTGTTGTCTGTGAACCGTTGCGAACAATGAGTTCAACTTCGTAACGGCCTTGAGGGAATTTCTCGGAAGGAACATGAAACTGGATTCCGGTCTTTGACAGATCATCTGCTATTGAATATCCCTGCCAGCCATCGTCCATTTGAATTATGGAAAGAGATTTGCCACCGGTTGTTTTCAGCGTGGAGTCACTGAAAACTGTAGTCCGGCCTTCTTCGGGCGTTCCCATTTTATACATTGCGACGCGTGTGGTGATAGAGTCAGAGCCAGGGGATGAATATTCAAAATACCCGTCAGCTGATGAGCCGAGCGGAAGGGTCCGTCCATAGTGCTGTCCCAACGAATCAATCTGATTCAATGTTGGTTTTTGCCAGAGGATACTTGAAACATTGGGTGCTTCGGGAGTAAAATTTCTAAGAACAACCGGTTGCTTGGTTTTGAATGCCCGTTTTGATTCGAGGTCTGAAACTTCAAAAGAAACAAAATAGGTCCCGGGTGCAATATCAAACGTATAGAGCCCTTTCCATCGGTCTCTGTCCCGCATTGTTTGTTGAGTATCTGCAATGGTAAACTCTTTTCTCAGTACTTTACTTGCGACAGAGTTACCGGAAGAACTGTCAACAACATCTATGGAAACCTCAATCCCGCCGGTCAGTCTCCCGGGAGAGGTTGTTCCATTACCTCTGACGAATACTATTGTGTTCAACCCAAGGGTGAACAGAATATCGAGCCGGCTTTGAGTAGGATTGGTGGACGGAAAATTGAATGTTTCGACCTGGAAGGGAAGAGGCTGTTCCATTTCAGCCCGCTCTCTCCGTTGCCCTGACAGGAGAGACGGAAGCAGGATTAACAACAAAAAAAGAAAAGAATACCGCTGAGGCGCAGAGTGTTGCAAGGCAATCATATCTGTGAACGAAATAGTATTTATTTCCCGGGAGAATTCCATTGTTCCAGAAACTCGATCAGGAGCCGCACGCCGACGCCTGAGCCGCCTTTGGGTGCATACGGCTGTGAGTCTTCAAGTATTGCAGTTCCCGCTATATCCAGATGAACCCACTTGTAATCACCGATGAATCGCTTCAGGAAAAGTCCTGCCGTAATGGCACCGGCCCAGCGGCCGCCGACATTTTTTACATCCGCGACATCACTTTTAATTTGTTTTTCATATTCATCAAACAGAGGAAGCGGCCATACACGTTCAAATGTTTTTTCGCCGGCTTTTTTCAATTGGTTCATCAGAGTATCGTCATTTCCCATCATGCCGGTTGCGTGCGCGCCTAATGCGACGACGCAGGCTCCCGTTAATGTTGCCAGGTCGATGACTGCCTTTGGTGAATAGTTGTTCGCGTACGCAAGCGCATCGGCCAGAATAAGCCGCCCTTCCGCGTCGGTATTGTCGACTTCTGAAGTTTTGCCGCCGTAATGTGTGATAATATCACCCGGGCGCATTGAAGAACCGCTCGGCATGTTTTCCGTTGCCGGAATAAGCCCGACAAGATGCACCGGAAGCTTCAACCGTGATGCGGCTTCCATTGTGCCGATAACTGCTGCAGCACCTGACATGTCCATTTTCATCTCAGCCATCCCGGATGACGGTTTGATTGAGATCCCGCCGCTATCGAATGTAACACCTTTACCGACGAGAACAATAGTGTCCAGATTCTTTTGTCCGGCATTGTGTTCCAGAATAATAAAGCGCGGGGGATTTGTACTGCCGGAATTTACTGCAAGCAGGCCGCCGAATCCAGTTTGTTCAATTCTTTTCTTGTCCCACACTACGGCACGGTAACCAAACTCTGCAGCAGATTTCTGTGCGGCTTCAGCGAGTGTTTGAGGATAGATTTCGTTACCCGGACCATTTTCCAGATCACGGGCGAGATACACTGCTTCACACACGATTTTCGTTTTGCGTAACGCTTCGCGGCAGAGCTTCTCGTATTTCTTTTCCGTATCGAGAATGCTGATTTCGGAGACGGTGTTTTTTGTATAATCTTTGCCGGTGAAATACTTGTCATATTTATAGATTGAAAGAACAGCTCCTTCAGCAAGAGAAGTCGCGACATCCTTCAACGGAAGAGAAGCATCATCGGCGCCGACAAATGACGGGATATGAAAAGCGATATGTTTGAGCTTGGAACTGCGCGCATATTTTGCGGCGGCGGCGGCACCGCGACGATATGATTCGAGCGTGAGCGTTTTCTTTTTTCCCAACCCTATAATCAATAATCGCGGAGAAGAAAGTTTCCCCTCTGTGTAAATTGTCAGAAGTTCAGAAGGTTTTCCCTCAAAATGTTCCAGTTGTATCATCTGGTCGATCTTTTTGCCGATAAGTTTTCGCAAAGAGGCAAGGTCGTTTTTTAACGATGACGCGTCCTGAAAGACAAAACATGCCAGTGCGTCTGCTTTGAGATTCTTAATCGTAGTGCGTTGATAGGAAAATTTCATGAGTACTCCGTCTGTAGGGTGAATGAGTGACGATTAATGTTCTTTTGTTGGTTGATCTTGGTCCGACAAATATGCTTCTGCTTTCTGAATGACAGATGGTACAAGTTCATCCAATGACACGTGAAATAATCGCGCGCCGGCAGCATTCAGATGTCCGTTTCCGCCGAACTCTTTTGCCAGCTGGTTGATAGGAATTGTACCTTTCGACCGGAAACTGATTTTGACTCCGTCCTTTAATTCATTAAACAGGATACCGACCCGCACGCCGCGGATACTCATAGGATACGCAGTAAAATTGTCAGTTTCAACTTCTGTCGTCCCTGTTTCCCGAAACATTTTTTGCGTGCAGACAACGTACGCGAGCTGTCCGTTATGAGCAGTTTTCATTGAGTCAAGGACTTCGCCGAGTAGACGCATTCTGCTGGAAGTCCAGTTCTCATAGATGTTGACATATATTTCGGTGGGATCAATGCCTGTGGAGAGCAGGTGCGATGCAATAGTATGAGTTTCCGCGTCGGTTCGGGGGAAGCGAAATGATCCGGTATCCGTCATAATAGCCGCATACAACGCTTCGGCAATATCTTTATCGATTTTTTGGGAATCAATTGCGGAAATAACTTTGTAAACGATTTCTCCGGTTGAAGTTGCGTCATCATCAATTACATAATGATTGCCAAACGGATGCGGTTCGAGATGATGATCGATGACAATTTTCACGGCATTGCTGGATGTGACAAACGGCTGAATACTGCGGAGGCGGTCAGGTTGATTGGTATCGAGAATGACCACTACATCAGCCTGAAGAAATACATCCCGGTCTCGCTCCGGAATGAATTGAACGATCATTTTCTTTCTGTCAAGCCACAGATAATTCTCCGGCGTTGGGCTATGATTAATAATCCTTACGTTTTTCTCAAGCTTCTGTAAAAAATATGCAAGTGCCAGCTCTGATCCGAGTCCATCACCATCGGGATTGACATGAGTTGTGAGAACAAACGTCGTGTTATTCTCAATGATTGGAATAAGTTGCTGAAGAGATCCGGTCATCCGTTTCCTGTATCGTGAACAACTAATAAGAAAAAGGCGAGAATTTCTTCTCGCCTGTAAAGAGACGTTAATACCATGCGGTCAGTGGTTCCCGCTTAGTTGATTGTCCATGTTTCGCCGTGGTTCAGGAGTTCTTCGAGATTTCCTTCGCCCTGCTTTTGAATGGCGGCCAGAATCTGGCGCTCGACTTCCACGTCGTACAACGGGCGCTCAACGGCGTACACGACACCCACGGGTCTCGGCAGTTCAGGTATGCTTGACATGCGCGCGAGAATGAATGAGAGCATCGTGTCTTTTTCGTTATGAACCATTAAGTCGTTGACGGAATATTTTCCGTCTTTCAGTGACACGACGGTTGGTGTAAAGCCGTCAAGTTTGACACCCTTGTCTTTTTCTTTGCCGAACACCATCGGTTTTCCATGTTCGATAAACACCACATTGTCGTCTTTTGTGTCTTTTTCCGTGTAAGTGAAAAATGCTCCGTCATTGAACACGTTGCAGTTCTGATATATCTCGACAAAAGATGTTCCTTTATGCTCTGCGGCGCGCTTAATGACATACTGCATGTGTTTCGGGTCGCGGTCAAGTGTTCTTGCAACAAACGAAGATTCAGCACCCAACGCGACAAGCAGAGGATTGAACGGCTGGTCTACCGATCCAAAGGGCGTCGATTTGGTGACTTTGCCGAATTCCGATGTCGGTGAGTATTGTCCTTTTGTCAAACCATAAATCTGATTGTTGAAGAGGAGGATCTTCAAATCGACATTCCGGCGGCAAGTATGAATCAGATGGTTGCCGCCAATGCTCAGTCCGTCGCCGTCACCGGTAGCAACCCACACCATGAGATCGGGACGTGCAATTTTTAATCCTGACGCTATTGCCGGAGCGCGGCCATGGATCGAGTGGAATCCGTATGTATCCATATAATACGGGAACCGGCTAGAACAACCGATACCTGAAACGAACACCATCTTGTGTTTCGGCACATTCAGTTCTGGCATGACACGCTGAACCTGAGCGAGGATGGAATAATCACCGCATCCCGGGCACCAGCGGACATCCTGATCCGACTGAAAATCTTTCGCCGAATACTTCTGGGGAGGCAATGTCGAAAATTCTTTGAGTGTTTCTTCTATTAAGTTCATTCAATACTCTCCGTTTATAAGATTTCGTCAATCTTGTTTTCAATTTCCATGGCTTTGAATGGAAGGCCCTGGACTTTATTCAATGTCATGACCGGGACAAGATACTTTGACCGCAGAAGTTTTGATAACTGTCCGAGGTTCAGTTCCGGTACAAGGACATTTTTAAAATTATACAGAATCTCTCCGATATTTTTCTGGAACGGATTCAGATATTTCAGATGGAGGTGTGAAACAGATTTTCCTTCGCGTCTTTTTGTTTCAACGGCAGAGCGGATAGAACCGTATGTTCCGCCCCAACCTACCACAAGCAGGTCACCTTTCTGATCGCCCTCAACAACTGCGGGAGGGAGGTCCTCGGCAATCCGATCGACTTTCGCCTGACGCATTTTCACCATGAATTCATGGTTCTCGGGATCGTAACTGACGTTGCCGGTGATGTGCTGTTTTTCCAGGCCACCAATGCGGTGTTCAAGTCCCGGTGTTCCGGGAATTGCCCACGGCCGCGAGAGCGTTTTTTCATCGCGGAGATAGGGGAAGAATCCTTCCGCTTCCGTTCTGAACTTGCGGCTGATATCCGGAAGAGATTTTACATCAGGAATAAGCCACGGTTCAGCGCCGTTCGCAAGATAACCGTCCGAGAGGAAGATCACAGGGGTCATATACTTTATAGCAATACGCGACGCTTCAAATGCCGCATAGAAACAGTCAGCAGGAGTGGTTGACGCAATAACAGGAATCGGCGCTTCACTGTTTCTGCCGTAGACTGCCTGGAGAAGGTCCGCCTGTTCAGTCTTTGTGGGGAGCCCGGTACTCGGCCCGCCACGCTGGACGTTGACAATAACAAGGGGAAGTTCGAGCATGACCGCAAGTCCGAGCGCTTCACCTTTCAGCGCCATACCCGGGCCGCTGGTGGTGGTACAGCCTAATGCACCGCCGTATGCCGCGCCAATTGCAGATGTAATGCCGGCAATTTCATCTTCCGCCTGGTACGTTTTCACGCGGAAATTTTTATGCCTGGATAATTCATGAAGAATGTCGCTGGCAGGTGTGATGGGATAGCTTCCGAGAAACAGCTCGAGTCCTGATTTTACCGATGCGGCGATAAGCCCCCATGCAGCGGCTTCATTACCGGTGATACTGCGGTATCTTCCCGGTTTGAGCGCGGCTGGTTTCACTTCATATTTAGCAGCGAAGATTTCGGTTGTTTCGCCGAACGCATAGCCCGCTTTCAGAACGCGTGTATTCGCGTCAACAAGCTCAGGAGTTTTCTTAAACTTATCTTCAATCCATTTTACTGTTGGTTCCAGCGGACGGGTAAACATCCAATACATCATGCCGAGGGCAAAAAAGTTTTTACACCTGTCGACCAGCTTATTCGACAAGCCCATGTCGGTAAGAGTATTCTGTGTAAGCTTCGTAATATCCACAGAATGGAGCTGATACTTTGACAACGATTCATCATCTAACGGATTTTTTTCGTATCCGGCGAGTTTCAGATTCTTGTCATTGAACCCGTCACGGTTTGCGATGATGATACCGCCGTCCTTGAGACTGCGGAGGTTTACTTTCAACGCAGCGGGATTCATCGCGACAAGAACGTCGCACGTATCGCCGGGGGTGTTGATTTCCGTCGAGCCGAAATGGATCTGGAATCCGCTCACACCGAAGAGTGTTCCGGCAGGGGCGCGGATTTCCGCGGGATAATCCGGGAGGGTACTGAGGTCATTTCCAAGCAATGCCGTGGTGCTTGTGAATTGCATTCCGGTCAACTGCATGCCGTCTCCCGAATCTCCGGCGAAACGGATTGTGACCTCATCAAGGTTTTTCAGTGTTTTACTCATAGGCAAATTCTCATGTTCATAGTAAGTGAAGTATTATCCCATCTCATTGAGGAATGGAAACCATTCCGACAGAAACGCGGAAATAATTGTAAGTGAATTTGTCAGGATCAGAATGCCGACGATGATCAGCAGGACGCCGCTGACAACCTCAATTTTATGGAGATGTTGTTTGATTTTGTTAAACAGCGAGTAAAAAATCGTTATGCTCAGTGCGGTCAGAAGAAAAGGAATACCGAGCCCTGCGGAATAGGATGAAAGCAGAATAATACCTTGCCCGACGGATTCCTGCTGGCTTGCGATGGCAAGAATTGCTGCTAAAATCGGCCCGATGCAGGGAGTCCACCCAAACGCAAATGCCAGTCCCACTAAAAACGCTCCAAGAAGTCCGAGCGGTTTTGTGTTTGAGTGGAATCGCTTTTCATAGTTTAGAAATGAAATCTTAAAAACACCGACCATGTGCAGGCCGAAAATGATAATAATGGCGCCCGCGATTTTAGTGATAATATCAAGTTGTTCACGGAGAAATTGCCCGATTGCGGTTGCCGAGGCCCCCAGGGAAATAAAGACAACGGAAAATCCGAGAATGAACATCAGCGAGTTGATAATAATTTTTTTCCGGACAGCAGATTTGCTGTCGGAGTTTTTCATTTCATCGAAGGAAACGCCGGAGATGAAGGAGAGATACCCCGGGACGATAGGCAGCACGCAGGGGGAAATAAACGAGAGCAACCCGAAAATAAATGCGGTAAAAATACCAACGCTTTCCAAAATCACATCCTCAACATAATTGTCATACACAAAATACCAATTTTTGAACGAAGAAACAACCCGGCGACGGCTGCCGCCGGGTTTCTCCATTCATGGTTGTTATTCGCGAACAACCCAGACTTTAACTTTGCCGGTGACGTTCGTATGCAGTTTTACGTTGACTGTGTAGATGCCGAGCGCTTTAATCGGCTCGTCGAGTTCGATGATACGCTTATCCATCGAAATCCCCTTTTCCTTGAGAGCATCGGCGATCATCTGTGAAGTAACGGAACCGAAAAGTTTTTCGTCTTCACCGACTTTTACCTTCAGCGTGATGGAGAGCTTTTCGAGATCAGTGGAGAGTTTTTCCGCCTGATGAAGCTCTTTCTCCTGCCGGAGAACTGTCTGGTTTTTCTCTTCTTCCAGCGTGCGAAGGTTACCGGCAGTTGCAATATAACCGATCTTCTTGGGAAGGAGATAATTTCTGGCGTATCCATCTTTCACATCGACGATATCGCCGATCTTTCCGAGTTTATCGTGGTCTTGTCTGAGAATAATTTTCATAAGAGTCCTTGTCTGATTGCTTCTGTTATCGGATTGTTTCGGAAACATAGGGAATTAACGCGAGATGACGCGCGCGCTTGATGGCCTGTACCAGCTGGCGCTGATGCCTGGCGCATGTCCCGGTGATACGCTTTGGGATGATTTTTCCCTGTTCCGAAATGAATCTGAAAAGACGCTTTTCGTCTTTATAATCAATATAGATTTCTTTCTGCTCGCAGAAACGGCATGTCCGCCGCTTGATGATTTTCTGATCCTGTTTAGCCATGGATGTTCCTTATAATCGTTGTGACTGAATGGGTGGTTGTTCCTTGAGGAGTTGTGATTCTTCGCTGGTAAGAAATTTATCGAAAGAATCATCTTCGACAATTGAAGGTTCGTCCTCATGATGCAGATTATTTGCGGTGCCGGTGCATTCCGGGGTAACGCATTTTTTGTTGAGAAACTGAATGCGTCGCGCCTTGATTTCGACGATATTCCTGCTGAAGCCTTCATCATTTTTGAAGAGATGGCTTTGCAATTCTCCGTCGATAAGCACGGCACTTCCCTTTTTAAGCCTGTTGATACAGCTGTCGGCTAACTTATTCCATGCTACCACGCCGACATAGCAGACTTCTTCCTGCCATTGATTGTTGGCATCGCGGTATTTCCGGTTGGAAGCAATGGAAAAGTTGACGACAGGTGTCCCGTTTGTTGTTTGCCGGAATACCGGGTCCTTTGTGAGATTACCTGCAATAATCACACAATTTAATTCGGGCATTTTTAAGTCAGCCATAAGAAATCCTGTTATGCAGACTTCTTGACAGGTTTGGTTTCATCGTCAAACAACGGTTCTTTCTTTTGCTCAACGGTTTCTGTCGGCTCGCCCGGCACAGTCGGGGCTTGCAGTTTTGCTTTCAGAGCTTTTTCATCAAGCTGAATGGTGAGAAATCGAAGCGTATTTTCATCAAGTTGATAGATGCGCTCAAGCTGGGATATCGCTGCACCGGGCGCGGAAAATTCAATGTTGACGTAAAAACCGTTGTTCTTTTTCTCGATAGGGTAGGCAAGACGTTTTCGTCCCCATTTGTTGAGGGACGATATTTCGCCGCCGTTGCGTGTGATGACTTCCTGGACGTGGGTAATAGCCGATTCTATCTGGCTATCTTCGAGGGAAGCATTAACAATAAATGTGGTTTCGTACTGCTTTTTTGTTTGATTCATGTGAGCCCTTCGGACGTTGTATGATGGCCCCGGAATAATTGCACCGCACAAACGGTACAAATTTCAGGGCAGGGTGAATTAAACGTTATGTTGAAATCGGCTTTGTGTTTCTGCTACACCTTTGGTGATAATCATTGTGACACAATCAACCGCGTTTCGAATGAGGCCGTTTACCTCATCAATTTCATTTTTATCAAACCGGTTCAGGACATATTCTTTCAGTTCATCTTTCCGCATCGGCAAACCTGGTCCCGCTATACCGCACCGAAGGCGGGGGAACATTGTTGTTTGCAGGTGATACATAACTGAAGCTAATCCATTATGTCCGCCATCGCTGCCTTTTTGCCGCAACCTGAGCTTGCCGAGCGGCAAATGAAAATCATCCGAGATGACGAGAAGATGATCAGTGTTAACTGCAAATCTATCGGCAATCTCTTTAACGGCGATGCCGGAATTATTCATCCAGGTCATCGGTTTTACCAGGAGGTATTCGTTCTTTTCAAGAACGCCTTCAGCAATTTCATACTCGCCCTGGCCTGCGCGAAAGTCCGCTTTCAACTTCTCCGCAGTGCTGTCAACGATGTCAAATCCGATATTATGCCGCGTTCCGGTATACCGTCTGCCGGGATTTCCAAGTCCGATAATTGCGATCACAGACCGGGTGCAATCCGCAAGATTTACTTCTTCTTTTCTTCCTTCGCGGCGGGGGCAGCTGCTTCAGCTTTCTTTTCACCGCCTGCGGCGGCTTCAGCGCCTTCCTCAGGCTTCTTGCCCTTTGCGATGACTTCCGGTTCTGCCGCTTCGGCGCCTGCGGCGGCCGGAGTTTCTTCTTTCTCAACCGTCGGCGGGATAATGCCAACAAGCGTGTTTGCCGGATTGTCTAAAATTGTAATGTTCGGGATATTCAGATCGCGGACGTGGACAAAGTGGTTGATGGTCAGTTCGCCGGCATTGACTTCAATATGATCGGGGATGAATTTTGGCAGGCACGAGATTTTCAGTTTGCGGGCCATCTGCTGAAGAATACCGCCATCGCGAACGCCGACAGGAGTTCCACCGGTAATAACAATCGGAATCTCGACCGTAATTTCTTCATTTTCACGGAGGCCCTGGAGGTCAAAATGTACCGGCTTGTCGGTAATCGGATCGAATTGTATATCACGGAGGATACAGCTTTTGTCCATCCCGTTATTCAGCTTCAGATTAACAATATGTGTTTCCGAAGTGTAGATCAGCGGCTTCAGGTGTTTTTCCTGTACACTGATGGCGACATTCTGTTCGCCATGAACATAAAAAATGCCGGGGACTTTTCCTTCGCGCCGGACGGCATGAGTATGTTTTCCCATCTGTGTCCGTACTTCGCCTTGCAATGTTATTTCACGCATATTGTTTCCTTTTATCCTTTATCAACATCAAATAATGAACTAATCGACTGATTACTGAATCCCCGCTGAAGCGCTTCGCCGAATATCTCCGCGACAGAGAGGACTTCTATATTTTTTGCGCCGGAACCGTTTCCATTCAATGGAATAGTATCCGTCACATATAATTTTGAGACAACAGAATTTGCTATTCGTTCAATCGCGTTTCCCGACAGAATCGGGTGCGTGCACGCGCCGTAAATTTTTTCCGCACCGGCGTCTTTGAGCGCTTTCGCGGCACCGACAAACGTTCCTCCGGTGTCAATTAAATCGTCAACAATCAGAATATTCCGGCCTTTGACGTTGCCGATGATGTTCATGACTTCCGCCTGATTGGGAACGGGTCGCCGTTTATCGATCAGTATCAGGTCCGCGTCAAGACGCTTCGCGAATGCCCGTGCCATTTTAATGCCGCCGACATCGGGTGAAACCACCGACAGATTCGGAATTTTCGCATCCTGAAAGAACGAAATATACACGGCTGACGAATATAAGTGGTCAACCGGTATATCAAAGAACCCCTGAATCTGCGGGGCGTGCAAATCCATTGTAATCACACGATCCGCGCCGGCTTCAGTGATCAGATTTGCCACAAGCTTTGCCGTGATGGAAACACGGGGCTGGTCTTTTCTGTCCTGCCGCGCATACCCGAAGTAGGGGATGATCGCAGTGACTTTCCGGGCCGAGGCGCGTTTCGCGGCATCAATCATGATGAGCAGTTCCAACAGATTATCGCCGGGCGGGTTTGTCGACTGGATGATAAACACATCCGAGCCCCTGACATTCTCGCTGTACTTCACCCAAATTTCACCGTCACTGAAATTCCGAATCGTGCACTTTCCCAGCGGAACGCTGATGTGCTGTGAAATTTTTTCAGCCAACCGGACATTTGAACGGCCGGCAAAGAGCTTTAATTCAGGCATTCAAAGAGTGAATGATAGGGAATTTGCTGAAAACTCGCCGGAAAGCGCCTGTTTTCTGGCTTTCTGGTGCAATTTGGGCTATTAATATAATTAAAATCCGTATATCTTGCAAGGGATTTTTGGGGTAGGATATGTACTTTTCTTTTGAAGAGATATTTCTTTTTGTGTTCCGTTAATAGCAAGCATGCGTACGCAGAAACCTATGAGATGACCGGATTCAAAAAGCGTTTCAGGATTAAAATCGTTCGTATAGGAAAAATACCGACGATAGCGGTGAGAATGAAGAAAATACTGGTGATCTGAACTGAAAGAATGGTGCGTTTCACTTTAATAAATGTGAAATATTTACTTAACGGCGATACCCTGCATCTCAAACCGTCCACCGAAGAGAAGAGGGCCTGAGCCAATGAATGCCCGTGCAGGAAATTCTCTCTTGAAATATGTACGATAGACTTCATTGAATGTACTGAAGAGTGTTAAATCAGGGCAATAAACGGTCACGGTAACGAGATTATCCATTGTCATGCCTGCCTCTTTCAGCACTTCCCGATATCTATCAAGCAGGTTTTTTGCTTCTTCTCTTGGGTCTTCCGGTACCTTGGTTGTACCCGGAACGAACCCGATCCAACCCGACATATACAACGTATTGCCGACGAGGACTGCATCACTGAAGGGCAGATTCGCGGTTTCTCCTCGCGCAAGATTAACTGCTTTTCGTGGAGTGCTTTTCTCCTGAGCAAATAAAGGATAAGCAAACACTGCCACGATAAAAGCAACCCCCAAAAAATGTAAAGGTTTCATTTATTAATTCCTCTCAAATAAGTATTTAAAATGTATTAGATTAGTAGGTATAGAGTTATTGTTCAACCGATATTTGTCAAAATCCAAATAAAAAGCAAATAAAAAAGCCGCCCGATTTTAGAGGCGGCTTCTTGAAGTTTATGTCAGCAGCGGTGATGAGCAGAGGTGCAAGGAAGAACGATGAGATTTACTTCAGCAGTACCATCTTGCGAACCTGCGAATACTCTTTTCCGTTACCGCGGGCGAGGACCCGGTAGAAATAGACTCCCGAGCCAAGTCGCGACGCGTCGAACTGCACCGAATGCGTTCCGGCATCGAACGATTCCTGGTCGGCAAGTGTCGCTACTTCCTGTCCGAGGATGTTGTAAATTTTCAATGATACTAACGATGCCGCCGGTAGTTCAAACCGTATCGTTGTTGACGGATTGAACGGGTTCGGGAAGTTCTGCCGCAACGCGAATATCTTGGGATGCTCTTCTGAACCGGTCAATGCTAATGCCAGGGTATTCACTGATGGCTGGCTTATACGGAGTGATCCATTACCCCCGCCAAACGTTGAAGCAAGATTTTTCCCTGTAGCCGCGTCGCGGATTGACAATCCTTTCACGTTGCTTTCCCGGATTTCCCATTGTACAGTAATCGGATATGCAAACGACTGAATTTTAATTGATGGCAGGGTGATGCCATCAGCGCTTTGTTCAACCATTCTCTGTGTTGTGAACCGTGCGTCAAAAACTTCCTGCGGAGGGAGAGGCGGCAGTTCATACAAATTCGTCGATTCAACTGCATTATTTTTTGAAGAGAAATACAAAGTTTGTCTGTTACCTTCTTTGTCCGTAATAGCCACGGTATTCAATGAGTTGGTTTCTTCTTCAAATTTCTTTAGAGGAGATTCTTTGGCTATTGCCGCAGCACCGGTTGAGGAAAGTATTAATTTGCCGTCATTATTGACCTTTACCCAATATCCTTTTGCCGGACGAAGTGAATCCGTTACAATATATCCGTTGCTGAACTGGAAATACGTGCTGGCGACATTTCCGCCTGGTACTTGAGTAACGTTATTCACGCTGACAGGATAGGTTATTGTTCCGATCATGTTCCATCCTGAGGTAACATTCACCGTGTCAAGTGTTCTGGCGAAACCGTCGATACCGACACTTTGTGCCGTGGGGAATTTGATCCAGTAAGCAAAGGTATTTTGCAGTGTATCCTCAAGGTAATATCCATCATTGAAACCGAAAGCGTTCGAGGTTGAAGTCGGAAAAATTCTCGTTTTAGCACCGTTGATCGTAGGAGTGAGTGGTAACGAAACGATATTCCATCCCGCAGCCATCGCGTAATAATTTGGCCCGGTATGAACAATTTCGATGGAAGTAATTGTCGGATTTGTGACATTATACTGGGTTTGAGTTTTCATGTTGACAGAAAATTGTCCGCCGTGTGTCGCGGCGTCTCTGAGGATGAATGTACCCGCGGGGAGGATAGTGTTATTCCAACGGACAGTAAAGGGATATCCGCCGGGTCCGGGTTGAAGACTGCATGTGTATGTATTTACCGGATGAGTAAGCGTTGAAACAGTTTTAATATCCTTGATGGATCCCTGTGATGAGGGGATAGTCCATCTGACGTCAAATGTGCCGGCACCCGGTTTTGGCGGAAGCGATGCTTCACCGAATGCGGCGTCAATGCCGTCGGTTGCGAACGGTGCCGCACCGAAGAATAGTGTGTCTTTAATGCCGCCGTTGTCGGTCAGGAATAATGAGTCAGTAAATTCAAAAGCATGGACGGGGGTGTAGTCGAGCTTTCCAAGGTACCACTTTGAAAACTTTTGAACGGAATCGACAATAATTGCCACATAATCACTGTCGAGGAAATCGGATTGCCCCATGTTTCGAATAACATCACTTGAATCACGGTACAACGCCAGTTCATCGATGGAGATGGGGGTTTCCGAAGTGTCATACCTGAGCGAAAGGGTTGACATAAAATTAGTACCGCCGATCGCGGTGATATTGTAATATCTGCGCACGTACACCGAGTCGGGTAATCCGGGAGGCAGTGTATTCGGATATGCCGTAACCGTTACGGTGTCGGGGAGCGTCCCGCCATTATAAAACCGGATTGATGTCGCAGGGCTTTCAAACCTGTACGGAGTCGTTGAACCGGGCTGAATTGCTCTTTTAATCGTTCCGCCGCCGGTAGAACCATTCCCCTGAAGGGCATAGGGGTCACGGCTGTACAGTGTTAACGTATCCACAGAACGCAGTGTGAGGTCGGAAAGCATGAAGATATAATTGTTCGCGCTGATGTTGCCCAGAGTCTGAACATGAGCGCTTTCCGAAACAACGATGTTGTTAAACGACCCGCGGACACTGCCCCTGCTGGTAAAGTTCACGGTTGAATTTCCGGGAACGAATAGTCCTCCCGTGCCCACCACAAAATTGCCGCCGGTAATAAACTGTGTTTTGGCCAGAGGTTCAACTTCCACCGTTCCGTCGATGTTCACATTACCTTTTACCGAAAACTCCGCAATGCCCGTGCCGATAGTAAGCTTCTGGCCTGACGCAACTCTCAGGGATGAAATGTTCACCTGCTGTATTGTTCCGCGGAGTGATGGCTTATTTGAGGTAAAGGGAATTACTACGCTATCCGCTTTTTGCGGCGTACCGATCGGTGACCAGTTGCCGGGGTTGGTCCAACTCGTGTCAAATGTGCCGGTCCATGTTCTCAGCGGCAGGGGGGAAACGCTTGAGCAGACTATTGTTCCTCCGTATCCTGCAGCAAAAATCACACCGCCGGATGATGCCCTTGCAAGCTGAATCTCCCAGAGCGTTTGGTATGTTCCGCTCGTCTGGATGTTCCACGTAGTACCGCCGTTTGTTGTACCGATAATAGTGCCGTCATCGCCTGCTGCCCAACCCATCGAGGGTGAATAAAACGTTACTCCGTACAGACTCGCATCGACGCCTGTGGTGAGCTGGTTCCAATCAAGTCCGCCGTTTGTCGTCTTGAGGACTGTTCCAAAGTCACCCACGACATATGCGGTATTCGCGTCAATAATTTCGATGGAATACAATGCCTGCGTGGTATTGCTCGTTTGCTCTTCCCAGAAACTTCCGCCGTCGGTTGTTTTGAAAATTGAGCCTCCGTATCCGACTGCATATCCCGTTGTGGTGTTAAGAAATTTTATTCTGAGGAATGTGGTAAACGTATTGCTGGTCTGCGGAATCCACGATGTTCCTCCGTTTGTGGTTTTCAGGATGGTGCCAAAATCGCCGACTGCCCAACCGGTTGTAGTACTTACAAAGTAGATAGAATACAGACTTTCCTCAGAGCGGCTGTTCTGGTCATTCCATGAGAAACCGCCGTTAGTGGTTTTAAAGATCACAGCGCTATCGCCGACGGCCCAGCCGACATTGCTGTTAAGGAAATACACGCCGTATAACGTTTGGAATAACCCGCTCGGCACCGCGGTCCAGGTAAGCCCGCCGTCTGAGCTCCGGATAATTGCTCCTTCCTCTCCTACGGCAAAACCTGATGTGGGGGTGGGGAAGTGCATTGCATTGATCGTTGTTTTGGGGCCGGTTGAGAGAGACGTCCAAGTTGCGCCACCGTCAGTTGTTTTGACGATAACACCAAGATCGCCGACGGCCCATCCCTGAGTTGCAGACACAAACTGAAGGTTAAAAATATCATTGTACGTTCCGCTGGATTGTTCAGTCCAGGTAATGCCTCCATTCGTGGTTTTTGTGATGGTTCCGTATGCGCCAGAAGCCCAGCCAATCAGGGATGAAGTGAAATGTACGCTGTACAATCCATAACTGGTGCTGCTGACTTGCGGGCTCCAGACGGAACCGCCGTTCACCGTTTTAAGAACGGTACCAAAAGCGCCGACTGCAAATCCGTTTGTCGCCGAGGTGAAATGAATACTGTACAGTGGTTGGGTTGTATTGCTCGGCTGTGCGGACCATGTGGCGCCGCCATTAGTGGTTTTGAGAATTTTTCCTCCTGAACCAACAACCCATCCTGTTGTGGTATTCAGAAAATGAAGGCCATAGAGATTGACAGTGGTTTTGCTTGACTCGGATGCCCAGGTTAATCCGCCATCAGTGGTTCCGAAGATCACTCCATTGCTTCCTGCCACCCATCCATGCGTGGGAGAGACAAAAGAAACGGCAAACAAATCGCTGTACGTCGGTACCTGATGATACGACCAACGGACGCCGGCGTCAGTAGTCCTGATAAGTTGTCCGGTAGTACCGACTGCCCAGCCGTATGTTCCTGAAACGAAATAAATTGAATACAGTGCTTCAAGCATACCACCGGCTGTTGGAAGGACATGCCACGTTGTGCCGCCATTAGTTGATTTAATGACAGTGCCGTAGTCTCCTGCCGCAAAAATTGTGTCCTGATTTATCGTGGCAACGCCGTTCAGAATATTCCCCTGCGGCAACGGATTGACCCATTGCCACGAAGTCTGCTGAGCCTGAACAGATGAAACAATGACAATAACACAAAGAACAGAAAAAAGAATTCGATTCATACTTGTCCCCGTATGATTATTTAATGACGATCATGTTGCGTGTGAACTGAGCCGACGTTGTTCCCCGGGCCGTCGCTGCAGTAAATGTATAATAGTACACTCCCGAACTGAGGTTGGATGCGTCGAACATGGAAGAGTATGTTCCGGCCGCGTATTCCTTGTTGTTCTCGAGTATTGCGACAAGGGCGCCCAGCGTATTATATACTTTTATGGTGATTATCGATCGCTCAGGTACTTCAAACTGAATGGTGGTTGACGGATTGAATGGATTCGGATAATTTTGGTTCAATGCGAATGAAGAAGGGACTGCTTTCTCATTGAGCTTTCGTAATCGTAATGTTGTAATTCGCGAATCCGGGATTGTAAAGCGGCCTTGGCCCGTCATTGATTGAGTAGCCGAGGGGATTTCGCCTCTCAGGCTTTGCAATTCAAATGATGAACCTTCCTGTGCCGCCATATTCCACTCCACCGTTACCGGGTAAGATGAAGATTGAATAATGATTTCTTTTTCCATCACCCCCGATTCCGTCGGAGTAAAATTCTCGGCAAATTTTTGTGAAGAAAATCTTGCATCAAACAATCCGGAGGGTGGAAGCGGCGGAAGTTCGTATGCGTTGGTGGAGGAAAGGGAAGCGTTTTCTCCAAAATACAATGATGTTGATCCGCCACCTGCATCTGAAATTGAAAGAGTGTTTAATCCATCGAATGATCTTGGCGTTTGTTTTGGCGGTATAACGTTTCCGAAGCATGAATGATAAATTGTCGCGGGGCCTTTTACCCAAACGGCTTGCCCGGGAGTTAATTGTGTTGCTATCTGATAACCATTATTGTATTGATAGAAATAACATAAGGGACAAGCTTCTGTGGATATTTGTGGGCAAAATGCTGCCGATGGAATCAATGCCCATCCAGCTGGGATGATTATGGTTTCTCTCACAATCGGAACGCCATTGAGATGAACTCCGGACGCACCATTTACTTTTATCCAGTACCCTTTAGCATTTTCGAGTGAGTCAGTTTCACTGTATGAAGTTGATTCAAAAGAAAAAGCATTTGAAACAGCGCCAGGAAATAGTGTTGCAACAGACGCATCTTCAACCGTAAGTGGAAGCGAAACCAGGTTCCACTTATCCTGAACAGATAAACTGAATGACTCAGTTTGTGTGTGAACAATTTCTATCGAATGAACAGATGTGTCGCCAATGGTAACAGAAGTATCCAGCCACATGTTAATATCAAAAATCGACCCTGAAGTTGCTCCATCTTTCAAGTGCCAACCACCAGGCAAGAAACTCTCGGCATTCCATTTAAATGTTACGGGGTATCCGCCCGGACCGGGTTGGAATTCGGCTGTAAAAGTATTCGTCGGATTAGAAATATCTAGTGTCCCTTTAAAATCCCTGTTAATCCCATCCGTCGCAGGAATAGTCCATCGAATGTCAAATGTGCCGCTGCCGGGTTTTGGCGGAAGTTCGTATTCGCCTAGTACCGAGTCAATGCCGTCTGTTGCAGCCTCGGCCTCGCCAAAGTCCAGTGACCCGCTGCCTGCACCATTATCTGTGAGAAGAAGAGAAGAGCTTTGCGCGACCGAGCGATACCCGATGACCCCAATATCATCAAGATACCATCCGTCTCTCTGGTCACCGCCATCAGCATTCAGCCGGAACCGAAGCAGTGCTGATTGTCCCGCGAATTGCGTTAAATCGATTTCCTGTTTAACCCAGTCTAATCCCGGTGTGTAACCATCGTATCCCCATGTACCGGCTGTCTGTACTCCGGATGAGGATCCTGTGTGTGAGAGTGTTGCCCGCAAAGGTATCCAACCTGAACCCCCGTTTGTAGAGATTTCCACCAGGCCGAAATCCCATGTCGGTTCAATTGCCCACTTTGTCCAGTACTTCAAAGTGATATGCTCGAATCCGTTAAAGTTGAGTGGAGTGAGTAACATTAGAGAGTTGTTGGCTAGCGCCGGATAATTTCCAACCGGGCTGTCGGTAAATGATGCCGTTCCGTTATGTGCGACGGAAGAATTTCCCCACCCGGAACCTGTACTCCAGAGTCCTGTTCCGCTCTCCGCGTCATCTGTCAGAATAATTGTTTGCTGACCGATATACACCGTAACCGTATCACGGTGTGCGTATCCCGATGGGTCGGTGATATCGACAAACACCTTTACCTCACTTCCGGGAAGCGAAGTCGGAGAGACTGTTCCGGAGAAAACTACGGTAGATTCATTTCGCGCGATGAGATTACTGATCGAGCCAGAGGGAGATGTAAACTGGATGTCTGATGTGTTTATCGAAAGATCTACAGAAAGGTTGGGAGCGTCACCAAGTCCTTTATTATAAATGTTCAACCCCAGCGAAAATGATTCTCCCGGTTCAAGGTCTCCGTCTGGTTCGCTATCTGAAATAGTTGAAGATTTTACGAGTGAATATTGCCCGGCAACATATGATAAATAGATGTTCATGCTGAGATTCAGGATAGCAATCGGAAGGATTTGATTTGAGGGAGGCCAGAACGAAGTTCCTAATTCGGGCGTCATTGCAAACGTTTGCGGTTTGGATAGATCACCGTACATGTAATCATCAGAATTCCCGCGCGTTGAGTATGATACTGTCTGCAAATCGGTTCCACTATTATGCCGGTTTGTGCTCACCATGTCAAACGCAAATTCACGGAATGTTGCTGAATCGGGGTTTTCCGATGAGAGATATCCCCATGGAAAAATTAAATATCGGCCGTATGTATGGTAATTCAAGCAGGTTTTTATATCGTGAGTTCGCATGAAGTAGTCGATACCCTGATTTTCCGGTTCAGAAAAAGGTTCGGGACCTCTGTAGGTATCGCTTCCTGTGTTCGTACTTGATCCGCCGTTCGGCGCATTCCACATCTCGAACGTACCGTAATTCCTGTTGGGGTCAACACCGAAAGTTCCATCGCCATTATTCCGTCTGTTCTTTCTCCACATTCCGCCACCGTTTGTAGACTGTGTCTGGTTGAAAACATATCCATCAGGGTTGACAATTGGGATGAACCACATTTCTCTGTTGTTAATGAGATATGTTGCCTGTTGATCAGTGCCGTAATGTTCAAGGAGCCACCACATGTAATAGATGACCGTCATCATTCCGCCCGGTTCACGCGCATGATGCATTGCGGTGTACAATACTTCCGGTTCATCCTCATCCGTGGACGGATTATCAGAGATCTTCACTGCCCACAATTCCCGTCCTTCATTGGTGAATCCGGTAGCTTCTTTTGTGGTAATGAGCGCAGGGTAGAGCAGTTTCATTGAGTCTAACTGCTGGACCATCTCGGTGTATGTATAATATCCTCCCATACTGCCAAGGCCGAAACCGAGCGCGTTCATGGGAGCGGGGTTCAATTCTGCTTTTGCGGCCATACTCGCATCATCATGAACAACTTCATAGGAAATACTGCGTTTGGCAAGTTCATTTAATTCAAACGGGCTGACAAAAAATTCCATCCAACCGCCAACCTTTCCGGAGACGCCCTCAAAATCAACTCCGGAATCCCATATCTTATTAAGTGACGAACGGTCGGGAACAAATATTCTGATTTGTGAAAATTTCTGAGGCTTATCTGCGAGGAGTGGCAATGAAATAGAAACAATCAGGCAAAGGAAAATAAATGATTTTCTCATGGGTGTTGTATCAGATGATCAAAATAGGCTTCATTTTAATATATACAATGTTGTTTTGAATCTCAAGAGTTTTCTTATTTTACTCAAATTATTAAATGTTTATAAGAATGTACTCTGCCGGAACGATATTGAGTACGGGAAAAAATACCAATTTTTTTAAAAATTTAAGGATTCTTGACTGCAATAGAATCATTTTGTATTTTATCGGGTCATGGATGAGAAGCCTGTAGTTCTGGAGAGAGTCATACTTCGAAATGACGCAGGCGACCCCATACACTGCGATGTACGGTATGTTCGGTCTGCAGAACGACTGCCGGTGATTTTCATTTGTCACAGTTTTATGGCGTTCAAAGACTGGGGATTTTTCCCGTATGTCGCTGAACAGATTGCAAAAGCCGGATTTGTTTCCTGCGTATTCAATTTCTCACTCAATGGTGTCGCAGGGAATGGAAACCGGATTACCGAGTTTGAACGATTTTCGCAAAATACATTTTCACAGGAACTCCGTGACTTAGAAACCGTTGTTTCTGCTCTTGAGAAAGAGCAGATCGGAAGTGGTATTGCCGACCCAGGCCGCATTGGTTTGCTCGGCCACTCACGCGGCGGCGGAATAGCTATAGCTCATGCTTCATCGGACAAAAGAATAAAAGCGCTTGTTTCATGGTCAGCTATTTCATCATTTGACCGCTGGACTCAGCATCAGAAAGAGTTGTGGCGTGCGAACGGCCTTCTCCCGTTAGCAAAAAATTCGATCGTCAGTCCGCTGCGTCTCGGGCTGGGATTGCTTGAGGATGTTGAAAGAAACCGGAAGAGATTAGATATTGTCTCAGCTGCAAGCAATATCAATTGTCCGTGGATGATTCTGCATGGACAAGAAGACGTTACCGTCCCGGTAAAAGAAGGTGAACTGCTGTTTGCAGCCGCAAATAAATCTGTTTCGGAAATGAAAATACTTGAGCATATCGGGCATTTATACAATGCAGCCTCGCGCAATGAAGACAATTATAGCACAATAAATAGAGTTATAGCACTTACTACAGATTGGTTCAGACAAAAATTATCATAGGAGATTTATGACACATTCAAACGCTGTCGCGCTAAAACCTTTTGCCAGCCAAAACATTGCCGTTCAGGCGCTGTGGATTACGCTGTTCGCGTTTCTTACCGCTGTCGGTGCGCAGATAGAAATTCCGCATTCACCGGTGCCATATACGATGCAGACGTTTTTTGTGCTGCTTTCCGGTGCTCTTCTCGGAAAAAGGAACGGGGCTCTTAGTCAGCTTCTTTATGTAACAGCCGGGATTGCAGGAATGCCGGTCTTTTCATCATGGGGGTTTGGCGCCGCGCGTGTTTTCGGTCCAACCGGCGGATATCTTCTTGCGTTTCCGGTTGCCGCGTTTGTTGTTGGATATCTTGTGCATCAGCATAAAAACTTTTTCTGGATTTTGCTCTCAATGTTTACCGGACTGTTCGTTATTTTTACGCTTGGTACACTTCAGTTGAATTTTTTGTATTTCCATGACTGGGCACAGTCCTTCACGAACGGATTCCTGATTTTTTCCTGGTGGGATATGGTGAAGTTATTGAGCGCTGCGGGTATTGCATACGGATTGTCGGCTATGCGAAAATAATTCTGTTTATTGTCACAATGGAGGAGGTAAGGATATATGGAGGACGATCGCGAAATTTGGGATGAATTCCGGTGGGAGGAATTCATGAAGGAACAGGATAAAAAAGTCGATCGCTATATGGAGCTTTTTTTTCTGCACCAGAATGATCCCGACCGCGATAATATTATCGCGAAGGAAATGGGCTGGCAGTGGCTTTCGGAAAACGCAGAGGAAGATTCACCCGAACAAGATGAAGCCGAAGTCGAGGAGGGAGAAGAATGGAAAACAGACCTGCCCGGCAGTGAGGCCGAGCTCTCTAACCTCGAAGATTATAAACAACTCCCCGTATTTCAGATTTCCCATGAATTTGCCATTACTGCCATGGAAGCGGTCGAACAATTACCGGAGGAGCGGCGGAATGATTCATGTGTCATTGATTTTGTGTCGCACGCGATGATTGCTTCAGCGAAGATTGCGGGAGGATCGGCTGTAGGAAGTGTGGTTGAAGAACTGGGAGGAAATATCGCGTACTGTAAACGGGGACTCATATCGGCGAACATGGCAATCAGCTCACTTTCCGAAATGTTTGAAAAGAAGATCCTGGATCAGCAGACCTATTTGAGACTTATGGAAGAGGCGCAGGAGGTGAGGAACGCCATCGCATTATACATTCTTGAACTTCGGGAGCGCTTTCAGCGGGGAGTGAGTTAATCAAGCCACTATAGTGGAAATCATTCGCTTCTTTTGCCGAGTCAATGATAAAGTGTCGAAGTGGAGTTTGCCGTTATGATAATTCTTCCCTGTAAAATTCTTCCATTCTGATATTAATCTGATCCCGCACCTCCCTGAATTTTTGCAATCGTTCCTGTTCTGTTCCCCGGAATCCAACCGGATCTTCAAATGGGATGTGTAATGTTCTTTTCGCTCCCGGGAAATAGGGACATTGTTCCTTTGCGCTGTTACATACCGTGATAACAATATCAAATTGTTGATTGGTGAACACATCAACCGACTTTGATGTGTGTCCTGAAATATCAATGCCGATTTCTTTCAACACCTGTATTGCCAGCGGATGGACATATGATGGATGTGTTCCGGCGCTTTCCACTACAACTGTCCCTCTGCCGATAGAGCGTAGTATTCCTTCCGCCATCTGACTGCGGCAGGAATTCCCCGTGCATATTATCAGAACACGTTTACGCGTTGACAAGAGGCATTCTCATGGAAACAGCTGTGGAAGGACAGCCGCCCTGAAATTGCGACGACTGCAGAACGTCCCCGCAGATCTGATTCCGGTCAACGGCAGTGAACCCTTTTTGCGAGAAATATGCAGATGCTGTCGTTGTCATCAGTACCAGTTCGCTTAGTCCAAGTTCTTTCGCGTAATTAATCAGAGTCGCTGTTAACTGATCTCCGATACCTCGATTCTGAAATTCAGGTGATACAGCTGCTGAACGGAGAAGTCCTGTCGGTGAGTAAACTTCCAGACCGATTGTTCCGACAATTTGCGCGCCGGATGTTGCGACAAAGAAATGTTCAATAAACTGCTGCAGGCTGTCAGCCGATAAACCAACTTCCTGCAGCAGTTGTTGAATTTCCGGTATATCCCGGTTCGTTGCTTTCCGAATTTCAATCTGCACGGTCACTTTATTCCTTTGATGGTGATGCTGTACAGCCCGAACGCGTCGGTTGAGAATTTCGGATGCGATTTCTTTTCCATCACTTCGATATTGTTGAATCCTGCCTTTGTGATGATTGAGATATACGCATCCATATCCATCGCGCCCGAGACACATCCCGCGTACAATTCCGCGTCGTGGCGGATGTGTTCCGGCATCGTCCCGGTTGTAACGATATCGGAGATAATAAATGAACCGCCCGGTTTTAGAGTACGGTGGATTTCCTTAAATGCAACTGACTTATCCGGGACAAGGTTGATGACGCAGTTGCTGATGACGCGGTCGATGGTTGAAGTTTCAACAGGCAAATTTTCAATTTCACCAAGACGGAATTCCACATTGGTAACCCCAAGTCGCAGAGCATTTTCTTTAGCACGCGTGACCATCTGTTCAGTCATATCGACACCGATTGCTTTTCCCGTTGATCCCAGTTGTTTTGACGCTATAAACACATCGATTCCTGCCCCGGAGCCGAGGTCAAGAATGGTCATCCCTTCCTTCAATCCAGAATAAGCGGTTGGTGTGCCGCATCCCAACCCGAGGTCAGCTATCTTGATATCCGCGAGATCATCGGCAGTATATCCTTTTTCCATAAATGTCACATCAGAAGCGCCGGTGCCGCAACATGATTTCTTTGTTGGTGAAGAGGCGATAGCGCCGTATTTTTCTTTCACGACTTGTTTGATTTCCGAGGGGGTTGTTCCAATGGTAGTCATATTGCTTCCTTTCGTTCTAGTGTTGATTTGCATTCCGTGAATGTTGCGCAACAGCCATTGTCGATGTTTTTCCTGAGCAATGTTAAATCTTTTTTTGCCTGTGCGTGTGAAACTAAAATTTCCCTGATATTTTGGACGATAATCTGCTGTTCTTCGGTTTTGGGTTTGGCAATAGAATACAGCACCCACCGTCCCGCTTTTCTGTCCTGTGTCAGCCCTGCTCGAGTTAAATAGCTCATATGCCGTGAAATCTTTGTTTGTGTGCATTTGAGGGTGGCTTCAATGTCGCAAACGCATAATTCTTCAGTTTCCAGCAGAAGATTGAGGATTCTGAGCCTTGTCTCGTCTGAAAGAGCTTTAAAAAGTAATGTCAGCGTATCCATAGTTGTTCTTTGATATATTTGTCTACGCGAATATATTAAGAAGGTTGCAGAAAGTCAAGGATAGGAGATAATTTTTTTGGAATGTATTTAAAAAGAGAGAGGCGGGTAGATGAAATCAGGGATTTTTACGGATATCATCAATCTGTTGCTGGATAAGCCGGTAACTTTCACTTTCACGTGGAAGGATGGTAAGGTACTGAGTTAATATCTCAATAACTTTCTCTGCTATGTACAAAAGCAAATTGAGCGTGGACGATGATACAATTAGTC
>CAZFXS010000017.1:0-47384 GCA_964523395.1 uncultured Chlorobiaceae bacterium
GAACCTCCAACCAGCTGATTACAAATCAGCTGCTCTACCGTTGAGCTACATCGGCATGCTGATCAAAAAAAACAAAGGTCACCATTAAAAGACAAAAATTCCCAGACATTCAGTTATCAATCTTCTTATAAAGTCTGCAAAATTTCATCAATTTAAGGGTTTTTTGTCGATACGAGGTAGGCCTTCGTAATTTAAGGCAAGTAATATAATCTTTTTTTCGCTAATGTCAAACAATTTTTATGCCATCGGGCTAGATTCTGACAAGAAATGAAGTGTTTACATTCCCTTTCTTAATCTCTCCTTGAATTCCAGTGCCTCTCTCCTTTCAGGCTGAATGGATAACGCCTGGTCAATGAGTTTCATTGCCCGGTCTTTCTCTCCCCGAACATTGGCATATGTGGCGTGGTAGAGAAATGCCTGCGCGTACATCTGGACAACCCAATCAGCATACTTATTATGGGTTACAGAAGGGCGGTGAAATGTGAAATTCGGATCATCGAAATTGCGCGCTACGTGATCGGGATATAGCCGCAATGCAAGCCCTGATGGCACACGTTGAAAACCCGTCGTGTATTGCAGTTCTATTTCATATGTTACATACACCGGTCGTGATACCAAATTCTTTTCTATAAAACTTCTGATAAGCCTTGCATACATATTCTCAATGAGTGAAGGATTATACGGAAGGTTGTTCTCAAATTTTTGAAGCTCAACAAGGTAAGCGTTAATTTCGGGCCTTGACTGAGCAATCAACCATGGATACATCTTTTCAAGTTGTTTGAAATACCACGAACGGCGCAACAGCTCTTTGTCAATAACGACTACGTCCGTGCGAACCTGTTCAATATGCTGAAGGTAATACGAAGCCGATACAAAATAATCCCACTGATACGATATGATAATTCCATTCGGCTCGATTGAATCAAACATATCAAGCGTATACTCCTCCACCAACCTCATATCATTGAGATTGACTCTAGAATAATGGGACCATCCGTTGAGCACGACTCCGCCAACTGCTAACACAAGAATAACTTTCCTTGCCGACGGTTGGTGTCGCAATATGAAAAGGTAACGTATGCCGGCACCCATAAATATCGCGACAGTAACAAATGCCAGCAAAAAGTAAGAATCAATATCATGAATATCATAATTTATGGCGTACAGCACGCAACCAAAAAAAAGCAACAGGGTGAACACAAACATTTTCCTGTTACTTTTGAAAAAACTCCAGATACCGACAGGGACAAAAAGGAGGGCAAAGTAACCAAACTCCTCCGGGAGCATCTTCAAAAAATAGGTTAACTGTGTCCGTGCTGTTTCTGTAGAAGAAAACAGCCAGACGGCATATTGCTTTCCGCTCGTGTGCCTGAAGAACCGTTCAAAGTCGACAGGATTCCCCCAGTTCAACAACGGCTGTTCCGAAGCCCGATACGGCAGATATAAATAGACGGAGAGTCCAATTGCAAAAGGCAACATGAGCCCTGCTATTGTTTTCCAACTTCCTGATTTGAAACCGTGGATAGAAAAGAATAAATACAGAAAAGCGGGAGCCAGGAAGATGGTTGACATGTGATTTGTAAATGACATTCCCAATAGGAAAGCGAAAAAATACCTGTAGAGATTCCCTGGTTCCCTGTCTGCCTTTCCATTTTGAGACGTCATATCAATGTACATGGCTTTTGCAAACAAAAAAAGCAATGCTCCAAGAAAAACTACGTGAAGAGAATACACCTCAACTGAAACGGCTTGCGACCAATACGTTTCCGATAACCCCAGCATCAACGCGCCAAAACTGGCAGGCAGGTAAACATGAAAAGCTTTTTGCGTTGGAAGCATTTCTCCTTTTCTATTCGCGGCCAGAAATTCATCAAATAAGAATACAAGAAACTTGTAGAATAGGAAAAGCCCGGCCGCACAAAGTAAACCTGACATTAAATTGAGTTTGAAAATTGTCCGTAGCCCAATAGGTGCATGTGCAAACATCCATCCTATTAACGTGAACAATGGATATCCCGTCGGATGAGCAATGCCGAGAGTTGTCGCTACAGTCGCTAATTCCCCGCTGTCAATAAAATTGACGGTAGGGCACATAGTCAGGAAATACACAATAAAACAGAGCACACTTAACCCGAGCCCTGTTAACAGTTGTATGTTGTGTTCTTTGATCTTCAAATCTTTTTCAAAAAAAGACAGTAGAGTTTTAGGTTGGGAAATTTAGCAAATACTTTAAGGAAAATCCACATGACAATGTGATATTTGATTCTTTATGCATGTCTCGGTATATTGGCACATCGCAATCAATAATCCTTGTGTAAACTTATGATCAAACTCATAGCACAGTATCGCACACCAGAGGACGTAGCAGCGTTCGACAAACACTATCACGAAGTTCATATTCCGCTCGTCAAGAAAACTCCAGGGTTGAGAAAACTGGAAATCACTAAAATTACCGGTGCGCCAATGGGTGAATCAAAATACCATATGATGGCTGAGATGTACTATGATTCGCTTGATGCCATGAACGCAGCGAATGCATCTCCTGAAGGTAAAGCCGTCGTACGCGATTTGATGTCGATTGCGGCTAATATTGTAACCGTTTTTTATGGTGAGGTCCAGCAATGAGCAAATACTCGGGAAAAAAATCTGCCGCATTGAAATTCAGGAACATTCTTTACAAAAAATCAAACTGGCGCGCCACAATAACAATTAACCGCCCTGAAGTTCATAACGCACTGGATTACACAACACTGATCGAATTAGGAAAAGCGTTCCAGGACGCAAGCTGGGATGACGAAGTCGCAGTCGTTGTTCTTACCGGCGCAGGTTCAAAAGCCTTCTGCACCGGCGCTGACATGAAAGAATGGAGTAAAGATTTTTTAAACACCCCTTCCGACTTTTACAAATGGATGGGCGTTTTTATAGAAACATTTGAACGATTGAGAAACATCGGTAAACCGACAGTCGCACGGTTGAACGGAATGGTGGTCGGCGGTGGGAATGAACTTCAGATGTCGTGTGACCTTGCTATAGCTGCTGATGATATATTTATCAGACATGTCGGAGTAGCACGGGGAAGTGTCCCGGCGGCAGGAGCAACGCAATGGCTTCCTCTCATCGTCGGTGACAGAAGGGCACGCGAAATCATTCTTCTTTGTGAACCAATACCCGCCAAAAAAGCATTGGAGTGGGGTTTAATTAATCGTGTCGTTCCCCGGAAAGATTTAAATAAAGCTGTCGATGAAATGGTTGACAAACTTATCAACAAACTGCCAGAGTCCACACGGTACGCTAAACAACAGCTCAACTTCTGGCGCGACTTCTCTTGGTCTATGACTATCGGCCATCTCCGCGACTGGCTGACTGTTCACACAGGTTCAGCTGAAGTTGCCGAAGGAGTAAAAGCATTTGTCGAAAAGCGTGAAATAGATTATAAGAAGCTTCGTCGGTCACAAGTCCCGGCAAAACAAAAGAAATAGTTTACCTAACTGTTCCGCTCAACTGAACAAATACCAAGATCCGGAAATCGTGAACCTCATCAAACGTTTCCTTCTTCCGGCCGGCATCATTTCAATTTGTATTATTGCCGGCTTAGCGGCGTCTTCCCGGCCTGACAGTATTGCCATCTTCCTTCCCGGTACTCAACCCGGCAGTGTTGATACTATTCCTGCGGGCGGAGTGACCATTTGCAAACAGTGTCATTATTCCACTTCCAGTATACGTCCGGTTATGGTATGGAAAGAATGGTCCGGCAGCATGATGGCACATGCTGCGCGCGACCCGATATTCTATTCCGCCCTCGCGATTGCAAACAAGTACGCTTCCATCACGGGCAACGGCGCGGGCGAATATTGCATTCGTTGTCATTCACCATCAGGATGGCTTGCCGGACGTTCGGAGGATATTTCAGGGCATTCACTCACCGGTACTGACTTCGATGGAGTCCAATGTGATTACTGCCATCGACTCGTTGATCCTGTTAATCCCGATTCTTCTATCTCTCCGTTGACATTTCCTGTCCCCGGTTATGGGAACGGCATGCATGTCATGCAGAGAACCTCAGAACCAAAGCGGGGCCCGTTCGACAGTCTTTCCGCCCCACATGAAACAAAGTATGATCAGTTTCAAACGAAAAGCGAAATGTGCGGAGTGTGTCATGAGGTCAGCAACCCGTTGCACACCCAGGGACAAGACCGCATCTTCAAGTCGCCGCACGAGTACGCGCCAATTGAACGCACCTACAGCGAATGGCTGATGAGCTGGTATGCGACGCAAGGAGATTCCGGTACTTGTCAATCATGCCATATGTCAAAGACAACCGGATACTTCTGCGTTTATTCATCATCACCGGCACAAACAATTGCGACACATGACCTTACCGGCGGCAATACTTTTGTCCCCGATATTCTTCCTGACTTCTGGCCTGGGCTTGATACTTCAGCTCTATCGGCAGGAAAACAACGTGCAACACTGATGCTGCAGCGTGCCGCAGAGCTGGATGTAAACGCCTTTCGCCTCGGGGATACAGTCTACGCAAACGTAAGAATCACCAACCTCACCGGGCATAAATTACCGACCGGTTACCCGGACGGCCGCAGGATGTGGATACAAATTGTGGGAACATCCGCAACCGGCGATACAATTTTTCAATCGGGCGAATACCATCAGGATTCTGCAATTCTTGTTCATGATGATCAGATTAAAGTATATGAAGCACTGCCTGGTATCACTGATTCTACAGCAAATGTCTATGGCGTACAGCCGGGACCCTCATTTCATTTTATTTTGAACGATACGATATTTTTCGACAACCGCATTCCTCCGAAAGGTTTTACTAATGCGGGATTCAGTTCACGTCTTGCCTCACCGGTGGGCGTGACCTATCCCGACAGCCAGTACTGGGATGATACGCACTACATCTTGCCGAAAGAAGTAACAAGCGTTTCCGCCATATTGTATTATCAAACAATAAGCAGAGAATATATTGAGTTCCTCCGCGAACACAACATCGGAAACTTTTACGACTGGAATAATTGGGGGGACAAATTATATAATTCGTGGGAAGCACGTGGAAAGTCACGACCCGTTGCTATGGAGATGCAGTCCGTTGCCGTCGCCGATTCTCCTTCAGCAGTTTCTGAAAACGGAGGACTCCCTGCCAAAATCCATCTGTTTCAGAATTTTCCCAATCCGTTTAATCCGATAACAAATTTCGAATTTCGAATTCCCGCCTCATCGGCGGGCAGGTCGAATTTCGAATTTGTAAGCCTGAAGATTTATGATATGTTAGGGAAAGAAATAGCATTTATCGTCAATAAAAACCTTCCACCCGGCAATCATACAATTTCGTGGAATGCCGGGGGGTTGCCGAGCGGAATCTATTTTTATAAATTAACTGTTGGAAAGTTCACTGAAACGAAGAAGATGGTGTTGATGAAATGAGTGTGGGAGATGATGAGTAAAGAAAACGTGCTATTTTAGGGATTTTGGATGTTCGATTTCTGATGTTCGACTATAGTAAGCCAGATATAGTTCTCTCAAATACTTAAGTACTCATATACTCAAATTCTCAAATACTTAAATACTTTTTTTCATTTTTACTTTTAACTTTTTAATTGATTCTTATGACCTACTCAACCATCCTCCTCACCAGGCAAGACGGCTACGCTCTTGTCCAATTCAACCGTCCCGATGTCCTCAACGCTCTCAACATGAAACTCATGGAAGAACTTGTCGACGCATTTGAAGCTCTTGACAAGGATAACGATGTTCGATGTATTATCCTCACGGGAAATGAGAAAGCATTTGCCGCGGGGGCTGATATCAAAGAAATGGCAGATGCTTCAGCCGTAGAGATGCTTATTCGTGACCAGTTTGCGCGATGGGACAGAATCCGCAAGATAAAAAAGCCGATCATCGCGGCGGTGAGCGGATTCGCTCTTGGCGGCGGTTGCGAGGTTGCGATGTCATGTGATATCATTATCGCCTCTGAGACAGCTAAATTCGGACAGCCGGAAATTAATATTGGGGTTATGCCGGGTGCAGGTGGCACACAACGTTTAACACGAGCAGTTGGCAAATACAAGGCAATGGAAATGGTCCTCACCGGTAAAATGATTTCAGGCGAGGAAGCAATGCGGTGGGGACTCGTGAACAAAGTCGTTCCGGTTGAATATTATCTTGAAGAAGCCAAAACACTCGCGGAGGAAATCGCCTCCAAACCTCCAGTTGCAGTCAGACTTGCGAAAGAAGCCGTCCTGAAATCATTCGATACCACAATCGAAGGCGGATTGGAATTCGAACGCAAGAACTTCTACCTCCTTTTCTCTTCCGAAGATCAAAAAGAAGGAATGAAAGCGTTCACGGAGAAACGAAAACCGGAATGGAAGGGAAAGTAACAGCTGATAAAGCAGATGGCAACGGACTAACGGATATAAGCATTAAAAATAAGAAATACCGTAACCGGATTTAAGTCTAAACTACCAATTAATCAATTACTTTTGACCAGCTATTGATTACTGTTTACCTGGCAAGGCTCATCATTTTGTAAATAAAGACTCTTCTTAAAAGTCCATCCCTCTTAAAGGATATCCTTTCATCCCACGCCTTTTGCCTAATCCCCTGTTATTCCTACTGTTAATTTCAGACTCAATGCTCTAAAAAATTTTAATATTTTTTAACAAACATTCACACAACAAATCCTTCCCTTTCTCGTACACTCCGGCAGTATTGAGCTCTTTTTCATCCATGATCACAACTGCCGGGGAACTCTGTATGCACTATTGCAAGCTGTTTATTTCGTGTTTCTTGCTCTTCGTATCCGTCACACTTCTAATAACCGCTTCATATTCTGAGACACCGCACAAAACAAGCAATCCGACATTTCAGTCGCTAAACTTTTGGACACAATCGAGGGCATATCCAAATAATGACATTCCCTCCGATAAATATCCCTCCGGATATCAGTCCCGTCAACCGGATATCAAAAATAATAATGCAGAGGTCTCGATGACATCTCCGTGGGAGTTCATGGGGCCGACAAATGTTTTTGGCAGGATGCTCTGCGTTGCGGTAAACCCGAAAAACCCGGGCTGTATTTATGCCGGCTCGGCAGGGAGCGGATTGTGGCGTTCGTACACCGCGGGCAGAGGCGGCGACTGGCACCAGGTTTCAACGGGATTTCCGGTGATGAGCGTTTCCGCAATCGCTATAGATACCGCCGATACAAATAGTATCTATATCGGAACAGGCGAAATGTACCTCTATGGCGGAGCAGAAAGTAATGCCGCGGCTCTGGGTACGCGAGGAACCTACGGTATCGGTGTTCTCAAAACCACAAACGGCGGTGCTACATGGACAAAAAGTCTTGACTGGTCGACCAGCCAGCAACGGACTGTCCAGGTTATCAAATTTAATCCTCTCAATTCAAACACTGTCTTTGCCGGAACATCAGAAGGCCTCTACCGCTCGACAAATGCAGGCGGTTCATGGCAATTGGTAGTTGATGCACTCATGGCTCAGGATATTGTCATCAACACGGCCGATACAACATTTATCATGGCGTCATTCGGAAATTTCAGGACGCCGGGCTGGGGAACATATCTTTCACTCGACGGCGGATTTGAATGGTTCAGAATGGATGGGTTCCCCGAATATATTGGCAAAACCGTTTTCGCAAGCTATCCGAAAGATCCCTACACAGTCTACGCAAGCGTTGGTGATACGGGATTAGCAGGAAGAGTATGGAAGACAACGAATTTTGGCGTGACATGGGATTCTATTATCACCAATCCGCACTTCGGCGGCATGGGATGGTACTCACATTTTGTTGCAGTGAATCCCAACGATCCGAATAATATTTTGAACGGAGCGTTAGAATTTGTCGGAACAACAAACGGCGGCCAATCCCTTTTTATGGGATACGGGGCACACAATAATTATCACGGTTACGCTCAGGATCCGACCGACGATCAGCTGATTTATGTTGCGACAGACGGAGGAATCTTTGCTTCCACGAATTTTGGTAATTCATTTGAAAATGTCAGTGCGGGATTGCGCACTGCCCAGGTGTACAGCGGATTTTCCAATTCCGCTTCCGATCCGAATTTCGCCATGGCGCAAATCGAAGGGAATTCCGGATGGAAATATACCGGCTCGACAGTATGGGAATCCGATGGCACGAATGAGGCGGGTTGGACAGCTATTGACCCGGCGAATGACAACATTGTCTATCGCGCAATGCAATGGGGAATCTCTGTTCAGAAATCTACCAACCGGGGACTGGCCTACAACAGTATCTACTACTTTCTCCAGATGGGTATGACATTCGGTATTGGCTGTTGGAACACACCGTTTCTCGTTTCTAATTCAAATACAGGAACACTCTTTTTTGGCAGAGACAGAATTCATAAATCTGATGATGCATCGATGTCGTGGTCTTCTCCCATAAACACTCTTGACGGCGGTAACCCTGCGATTACTATGGCAATGTCTTCAACCAGTCCTGACACCGTCTATGTTGCAACAGCTCCGTTTATCACTGTGCCGCATGTCTTCAGAACAATAAACGGCGGAGGCTCATGGCAAAATATTACCGGTTCGCTCCCAAACCGTTTCCTCCTCGACCTGGCTGTGGACCCGAGTAACTCCGGAATCGTCTACATTGCTGTCGGCGGTTTCGGAACGGGACATATTTTCAAATCGACAGATGCGGGAATAAACTGGAACGATATTACCGGTACGCTTCCCGATCTCCATACCTCGGCAATAGCAATTGATCCGTTGAACACAAATTATATTTATGTTGGAAATGATATCGGAGTTTATGCGTCGACAGATGGCGGTACGACATGGAATTCCTTTAATGACGGCATGCCCGGCGCGTATATCGTAAACGATCTGATTATTTCTCCCTCGAACCGGAAACTGCGCGTGGCAACGTATAGTCATGGCGCGTACCAGCGTGATCTCCTCTCCCCCGCTTCTGCTACGGTAGAAGTCGGATTAAAGGGCAACTGGAATCTCATCTCCGTCCCGGTGGAAGCTCTGGAAAATGATATTGCCGATCTCTTCCCGACTGCGATTGCAGGGACAGTATATGAATATGATGGATTCTACAAACAGGCAACGACATTAACACCGGGAAAAGCGTACTGGGCAAAATTCCCGGTCGGATCTACAACTCAGTCTGTAACAGGTCCGTCGATGCCGGTCGTGACAGTCAATTTGAAAAAAGGCTGGAACCTCGTCGGTGCAATCGGTCAGGCAACCACTGCTCCTACCGGCGGCATTATCGCAAGCAGTTGGTACGAGTTCACTGCAACCGGATATCAGACTGCCACAACATTAACGCCGGGCCGCGGCTACTGGGTGAAAGCAAGCGATGCCGGCATGATAACAATCGGTTCGACAGAGTAGTCGCCGATTCTCAATCGGCATCAGAGGTCAAAATGTATTTTGCGCACCTGATTCGTCATCGGCATGTAGTAGCCGACAACCTTGTCGACGTTTAGAAGAGTTTATATGCGCAGATAGTGGTCCGAAGGTACACTTCCGACCATTTTTTTGCACGAGAATCTTTCCGATTCTTTTTGTACATTCCTTCGTATGAAACAGAAGGCGCTACAGATTCTGCGAACGGTTGCATCATTTCTTTTCGGATATGTGACTCCGGTTTGTATTGCAGTTCTATCATCCGGCTGTAGAGAATCGGTTACATCAACCAATAATCCTCCGGCGAACAATCCCCCTTTCACTATCGTATGGGAAAAATCAACGTCGTTTGCTTCGGTTGTTGTTCCTTGTCTTTCGGTAAATTCGCTCGGAATGGTATTTGCCGCTGACGAATCTGGAAATATTTATCGGTCAACAAATACCGGAGCCGATTGGGTACAACTCTCCGTCACCGGCGCTGTAGGAACTTTCACATCCTTCACATTTCCAGGAAATGACACAATTCTCGCCGCAAATGAACTTAGCGGCATTTTCCGTTCCACCAACTTTGGCGATACATGGGAAAGCATCGGGGACGGGTTGACAGGATCGGGATTCCTTTCGATTGCAACGCTTTCCAACGGACATATCATTGCTGGATCTACAACAGGAAAACTTTTCATCTCCACTGATAACGGCGAAATATGGACATTCCAGGTTAACCTTGCCCGGTCAATTGTTGCTATTATTCATACTCCGTCGAATGCACTTTTACTCAGCGCCTGGAGCGATGGCGTCTATCGTTTTTATGAATCATCCAAAACAATAACGAATGCCGATGCCGGACTGGGCAACCCGTATGTTTACTGCTTTACTGCCGACCCGTTTGGCTACATCTACGCCGGGACGTATGAGTCAGGAGTTTTCCGTTCTTCCGATGACGGAGATTCCTGGCAGCACTATGATAATGGACCCGAACACACGCAGGTTCAAACGCTAGTATCTTCATCTTCAGGACAATTATTTGCAGGCACTTCAAGCGGTGCGTTTAGGTCAGTCGACCGCGGTCTTCATTGGACGTCAATAGACTCAGGTATGACCACATATCATATTTTATCAATGGCTGTCAGCTCCAATACATTGTTCGCGGGAACCGATAGCGGAATCTTTCGCGCAAAACTAGAAAAATCACCGAAACCATAATCATATAATCATTCTATGTATATCCGTCTTGTATTCGCAGTGTGGCTGACAGTAACGAGTGTATTTTCTCAAACCGATCGCCCTGTTGAGTTGGTTGAAAGCATTCCGGTAGAAACCGTTCTCGACAATCCGGAAATCCGCAATGCAAGCGAAGTCTGGCTTGAAATGATTGGTAATGCAAAACATTCTCTCAACATCGAGCAATTTTATATCTCAAACCAAAAAGGAGAACCGCTTGAGGAGGTTTTGACTGCTGTCAGTGATGCAGGCAAACGCGGAGTAAACGTGAAGATTATTGCCGACTCCCGGATGTACAGAACATACCCGGAAATGGTTGACTCCCTCGGTAAGATGAAAAACATATCTGCCCGCGTTATTGATTTCGGAAAATTCGGAGGAGGCATTCAGCATGCAAAATTCTTTATCGTTGACGGTGAAGAAATTTTCCTCGGCAGCCAGAATTTCGACTGGCGGGCTCTCAAACATATTCATGAACTGGGACTCAGAATACATAACGAAGAAATTGTAAAAGTCTACAATGACATTTTTGAACTGGACTGGAAGTTTGCGGAGAAGAATGATCCGAAAAGCACAGAAGAGAAATTAAAAGGAAAGAGTTACGGTAAGACAGTATATGAGTTGATGAGTATAGAAGATACTATACAGATGACACCGACAATGAGCCCGAAGAACGGCATCATCGACACAACATTGTGGGATGAACAGCGGATTACCGGACTGATAAACAATGCTCAGCAGGAGGTTTTACTGCAATTTCTCTCCTACTCGACCACAGGCAGGGATAAATCAGTCTATAGCGTCCTTGACGATGCGATCAGAAGTGCCGCGGCAAGAGGCGTGAAAATAAAAATGATTGTCTCGGATTGGGAAAAAGGTTCCCCCGGAGACGCACCGTTGAAGTCATTGGCAAAGGTACCGAATGTTGAGGTAAAATTCAGCGAGATTCCCGAATGGTCAGGCGGATATATCTCCTACGCGCGCGTAGAGCATTGCAAATTCATAGTCGCTGATGATAAAAATTTCTGGCTCGGAACGAGCAATGCGGAGAAAAGTTACTTTCATACTTCAAGAAACCTCGGAATTATTGTACGTAACCCGGGACTTACGCGACATTTACGACAGATATTTTTCAAGAGTTGGAATGGGCCATACACAGAAAGTGTTAAGCAGGATGCGGAATACAAACCAAGAGAGCATGGGGAACGTAAGTGATGTTCAGCCACTTAATGAAAGTTTACATAATATTCATGGCATCATGTGCTGTTATATTTTCGGGATGCCAACCGCCCTCGCAACGAAGTTCACTCTTTCATCGTTCAATTGACGCTCAAACGCAACCATTAAAATTCGCTATTTCAAAAATTGATATCCTCGATGTAACGACGCTAAGCGATTCTGGAGCATATTATGCACTTCAAACTCCTGGCTATGATCAATCAATTAATCCAGCCAATGAGTTGACAAAGCTTTTTGGGGATGGTTTTGAAGTAACAATGGCATGGTACAGACGCCCATTAGGAGGATGCAGTCGCCCCGGTTCTCTTAGTTCAAACTCGGTAATGTATTCGCCATTTTTACTTGTTCGTCTCCGCGAACCGAATGAACGAATACTGAGATTCGAATACAAAGTTTTCGATCTATCGAAGAGCTATTCATTCCCATGCCCATACAATATTACTGTCTATACGCCATCAGACAATTAGGAAGATTTTGTATGCTCGCAAAACTATGAGGTAAACTGCGGCCATTACTTGTTGATGTCAAATGTATATGAACTAAATGTGAATTTCAACTAAAGGAATCTGCTATGCTACTTTTGAGATCGAAAATCATGTTTGCTTTTTTCGGCATCTTCCTGATTATTTTAGGATGCAAGGATGAGATAACAATAAATCAACTCCAAGAAAATAGGCCCCCAAAGATTCTTTTCTCTGACGCCAACTACGAGTCAGGGACACAAGTCAAAACAACGTTGGCGCAATTGTCGGTCTTGGCAACAGATCCTGACGGTGCCGATGATCTGGCCGCAGTAGTTCTTCGCATTTCAAGCATAGGAATCGTCTCTCTTATTGTGCGACCAGACGATCCATCGCAAGAGTGCAGCAGACCGTTTTATGCGCACATGGATACAATCAATGTATTACCATATTTGAAAAAGCACTCATTTAGTGTTGACAACCTGGCTTTGGCGCGTGGGACTCAAGGTATATACACGGCATATCTCACATACTGGCTACTCTCTGAGGGTGGGATTAGTGAACACTCGGATGAATTCGGCCAGATTGTAAAACCCTGCCGATGGGGATTGGACTATCTCTATATGATCGAACAATTCGGCCTTTATCCTCCCGCACTACCCGCTCCGCGTGATGTGTACGTCACTTATGCCGAGTTTTTTGTCAGCGGAATTAGCATTACTGCCTACGACCAGTCTGGTGCGACAGTCACAGCAACATTTCCCGATTTCTACGCCGTGTTCACCAATACCACAGAGGATCAGACGTCACCCTAATTGCCAATAAATTAATAATGAGCATTACAATCAAAATAACGGCGGTGGTCAAATTATCAAACATTTACCACGATGTATGTATAATATAAACTCAGCCCTACTCTTACTATTTGTAATCTGCTCACTTTCTTGTGATACTTCAACAAATCCCAGTATCAGTACGGTGATAAGCAGGACCGAGAAAACCGACTATTACATTCCAGCCGGCGTAGATACAGAAGTGATCACCACATTCATCACCAATTTCCTGCCAGATACAATACATATCCTTTGGTGTTCTGACCCATCAATGCAAACATTGCAGATTTACAAAAATGGAACGTGGAAAGATGTTTGGTCACAATGGGATTGCTTGGGAGTCTCATATACTCTCCCTCCTTCCCAAATGGCAAAGGATGAATTTCGTCTCTGGGGCTTCGGCAGTTTAACAACAGGTATATATAGGTTTCGGATTGTCTATTCAGAAGCAGGTAACCATGAAGTGAAGCAAACATATTCAAACTATTTTCGCATCCTTGAACGGGCTAACAAAGAGTATTAACCAACCTGGCATTAATACCAAAAAACAATCTTGACCCCAAGAATTATATTTCCTATACTATGCGAAATAGTAGTTACATGGAGAATTCGTACTTAAAAAGGATCACCAATGCAATCAAAAGCCAAAACTCCCGATGAATATCTCGAAAGCCTGCCTGAAGAGAGAAAACATGCAATCAGTGAATTAAGAAAAGTCATCCGCAAAAATATCCCAAAAGGATTCTCCGAGGTGATGAGTTACGGTATGATCGGGTATGTTGTACCCCACTCGATCTATCCGCCGGGATACCACTGCGACCCGAAGCTCCCTCTTCCCTTTTTGAATATCGCTTCTCAGAAAAACTTTATCGCGGTCTACCATATGGGTGTTTATGCAGACCCGAAATTACTCAAATGGCTCACGACGGAATATTCCAAAATCAGTAAAACGAAAATCGATATGGGCAAAAGTTGCCTCCGCTTCAAAAAGCCTGAACAGATACCGTACAAACTTATCGGTGAACTGGCAGGAAAAATGACGCCTGCTCAATGGATTGGCGTCTACGAGAGCCACTTCAAAAGGTGAGATATGGAACAACCCTCAGTTCAACCACTTACTTTGCTCAACCTTGCGGATTACCAGCCTGACGCTGTTGTAAGCAGAACGATTGCCAATAAAAAAACCGGTACCCTTACTTTTTTCGCATTTGATGCGGGACAGGGACTCAGCGAGCACACTGCGCCATTTGACGCACTGGTTCAAATTCTTGAAGGAGAGGCAGAAATAACTATTTCCGGAAAATCGTATCGTTTGAAACAGGGAGAGCTGATAACAATGCCTGCCAATGAGCCTCACACACTGAAAGCAACGACGAGGTTCAAGATGCTGTTAACAATGATCCGATCCTGAAATCTAAAAAATAACTGCGCTCCCCCTTGCCTTTTAGCTTGTTAATGCATATACTCACGGAAGTTTTTTCACAAGTCACTCTCACAATAAAGGAAGGAGCAAGGCCGTGAACGTTCGGTACCGCTTGTGTATATTTCTGATGTTCAGTTTGTTGATTCCATTGTCGTTGCATGCGCAATGGAGTATTGTCTTTAACCCGACGGATGGTGTCTACGGCGTCATCTCCGCTATTGAAAGCGCCGGAGGTAAACTGTATATTGGAACAACCGTGCGCGGGGTGTACTCCTCTACAGATAACGCCAACACCGACAATTGGACAAAGCAAAACAATGGTCTCACCGATACCTCTATTATTTTTCTGGCAGTCCATGGAACAGATATGTATGCAGGAACGGGCAGCGGACTCTTTCGTACCACAAACGGCGGATCGAACTGGTCGACGGCAAATAACGGCCTGGCAGGAGGCGCTGTTCAGGGATTCGCGTCAATCGGATCAAATGTATTTGTGACGAACTCTCCGCACGGCGTGTACCGTTCCACAGATAACGGGGCGACATGGATTCAGCGAAATGCCGGGCTCACCGATTCCGCGGTTGGCAATGTTGTTGCTCATGGCACGTCACTTTTCGTCGGCACGAACAACGGAGTGTTCCGGTCAACGGATGAAGGCGCAAGCTGGACTCAAAAGAATACGGGATTACCGGACTTTATTCCACTCTCACTGTATGCTACCCCTTCCGCGGTATATGTAGTGGCAGGAGTATTCGGATCTGCGCTGGTTCTACGTACTACTGATAACGGCGCAACTTGGGATTCCGCAATGACCGGACTACCATCAAGCTTCGACCGTAAAATGGCTGCCAGCGGTTCAAATGTATTTACCGGGAATTATTCCGGCGGATTTTACCTTAGCACAGATAACGGTACTTCCTGGACGTCGGTCAATGCCGGGTATGGCTCAACTCCTGTCAGAAGCATGGGGACTCATAATGGTTATCTTTTTGCCGGTGGCTATGATGGCGGCATTTACAGGCGCCTGCTATCGCAAATGGTCACTTCCGTATTACCTGAACCGGGCGAATTGCCGAACCGGTTTTCACTACAACAAAATTATCCGAACCCGTTCAATCCGCAAACAAAAATCACCTTTGATATCTCTGAATCCGAAAATGTTACTGTCAGAGTATTCGATTTATTCGGCAGAACAGTCGCTATCCTCGTAAACGAAAAACTATCCGCGGGAAAATATTCGACAAACTGGAATGCGGCTGAATTCGCCAGCGGAGCTTACTACTATCAGATTCAGGCAGGACATTTTGTTGAAACTAAGAAAATGTTTCTGCTGAAATAATTTCATATCTCTGTACCATCATATATTACAGCGTCCCGGTTTCTCCGGGACGCTTTTTTTACAATAAAAATTTGCCGTTCAATCGGTCATTGTGTACATTAAGGCGAATTAACAGAGCATAATCTCCTTTCTGACATTCTGTGACTCAAAAAATCCGTGTCATCGATTCACATACCGGCGGTGAACCGACACGAGTGATCATCGAAGGCGGCCCGGACCTCGGTAATGGCAGTCTCGCTCAGCGTCGTGACAGGTTTAGGAAAGAATTCGATCACATCCGCTCTGCTGTTATTAATGAACCTCGTGGTTCCGATACGATAGTCGGTGCATTGCTTTGCCCGCCGGTTGATCCATCTTGTTCAACCGGTGTGATTTTCTTCAATAATGTCGGTTGCCTCGGTATGTGCGGGCATGGGACCATCGGTGTCGTGGCAACACTTTCGTACCTCAATCAACTTCTTCCGGGAAAACACAACATTGAAACACCGGTAGGCATCGTTACAACCGAACTTCATTCCTCCAACGAAGTTTCCGTTACCAATATCCCATCCTATCGTTACAGGAAAAATGTCTCAGTTGAAGTCGACGGTGCCGGAACAATTACAGGCGATATCGCCTGGGGAGGGAACTGGTTTTTCCTTATCCAGGATCATCATCAGAACATCGCACTGAACAATGTTGAACAGCTTACGGCATTTACATGGAAAGTCCGTGAAGCACTTGAACACAATAACATTACCGGCAAGGATAATCAGGAAATTGACCATATAGAACTCTTTGGTCCCGGCAAAGTACCCGGCACGCACAGCAGGAACTTTGTCCTTTGCCCCGGCAAAGCATACGATCGTTCGCCGTGTGGAACAGGCACAAGCGCAAAACTCGCATGCTTGTATGACGACGGCAAACTCCGCGAAGGGGAAATCTGGAAACAGGAAAGCATCACCGGAAGTGTATTTGAAGGGAGTATTCAAGTTGTAAACGGACAGATTATTCCCACAATCCGTGGCTCCGCGTTTATCACTGCTGAATCGACTCTATTGTTCGGCAATCTCGATCCGCTCAAATGGGGAATACGGTAACCTGATGGCCAGGCGGATTCTCGTCGTTGGAGGAGGTGTCATTGGATTGTGTACAGCGTACTACACTCAACTGCAAGGACATGAGGTAACCATTGTTGACCGCGGTTCCATACGCGAAGAAGGATGTTCATTTGGCAATGCCGGACTTGTTGTTCCGAGTCATTTTATTCCGCTTGCAGCACCTGGTATGGTTGCAAAAGGACTCAAATGGATGCTCAGCCCCGAGAGCCCGTTTTATGTCAAACCGCGTCTCGATCCTGATTTGTGGAAATGGGGATGGAAGTTTTACCAAAACGCCAACGACCATCATGTTAACCGTTCCGCTCCTCTCCTCAGAGATCTTAACATGGCAAGCCGTAGCTGTTTTGAATCGCTGGTATCGTCCCTTCCAGATTTCGGATTTATGAAAAAGGGAGTGTTGATGCTTTGTACATCGGAAAAAGCGCTGGAAGAAGAGTCCCACACAGCGGAACTAGCACACACGCTTGGAATAAAGGCTGAAATTCTTGATAAATCTGCAACCGAACGGCTCGAGCCGAATATGAAAATGAATATCGCCGGCTCGGTCTATTTTCCCGAAGACGCGCATCTGACACCAAATCTATTTATGAAAAGCCTCAGAGAAAATCTTGAACGATCAGGCACCAGGTTTCTTTGGGAAACGGAAGTGAACGGTTGGATGATGAACAGAAACCATATTGAAGGCACCCTTACATCTCATGGAAAACTTACCGCGGATGAATATGTTCTCTGCGGCGGCTCCTGGTCGCCTGGTATTATCAACAACCTTAACATCAACCTTCCAATTCAAGCCGGGAAAGGATACAGTCTTACAATGCCGGATCCACCGTACCTTCCTTCCATTCCATCCATTCTCGTGGAAGCGCGCATCGCTGTTACTCCGATGGGAAAGAATCTCCGTTTTGGGGGAACTATGGAAATCGCCGGAATGAATACTGACATCAATCCGTCACGCGTCCGTGGAATTCTAAAATCCATCCCAAAATATTACCCTGACTTTTCACCCGATATGTTTCAAAATATAAAACCATGGTGCGGGCTCCGTCCCTGTTCACCCGACGGATTACCATACATCGGACGATTCAAACAATACTCAAATCTTTCCGCTGCGACAGGGCATGCGATGATGGGAGTAAGTCTCGGACCAATCACCGGAAAATTGTTATCAGAAGTACTTTCTGGTCAGCCCGCTTCGATTTCCATCGAAGCCTTGTCACCTGACAGATATAATTAGAACATAAAGGAAGAGATTATGAAATGGTATGGCGTGATGCCTGCAATAACAACACCGTTTAAAAATGATCTGAGAATTGATTTCGAATTTCTGACAAAGCATGTCAGGTGGCTTATTGAAAACGGATGTACCGGGATTGTGCCTCTTGGTTCACTTGGTGAAGGGGCTACTCTCACATTTGAAGAAAAAATCGAAATTCTGAAAACATGTGTTGCTATTACAGGAAAAAAGGTTCCGGTTGTTGCGGCCGTTTCTTCATTGAGCACAACCGAAGCAGTACGTATCGCTATAAAAGCGGCCGAGTCAGGGTGCAGCGGATTAATGATCCTCCCTCCTTATGTCTATTCTACTGACTGGCGGGAAATGAAAGCGCACATGAAAGCCGTTTTGCACGCAACACCGCTTTCATGTATGTTGTACAATAACCCAGTTGCCTACAAAACAGATTTCCTTCCTGAACAGATTGCAGAACTTGCGGCTGAGCATCTCAACTTGCATGCTGTGAAAGAATCAAGCACCGATATCCGCCGGGTTACCGCATTGCGGAATTTACTCGGACACCGTTTGGCTCTCTTTGTCGGTGTAGATGACCTGATCCTCGAAGGAATTGAAGCCGGAGCTGTTGGATGGATTGCCGGACTTGTCAACGCGCTTCCCAAAGAGTCTGTCACACTCTTTGAATATGCGATAAAAGGAAATAAAGCAAACGCACTTGACCTCTATCGCTGGTTCCTCCCCCTGCTTCGGTTCGATACTGTTCCGAAATTCGTTCAATTGATTAAACTGGTTCAGCAGGAAGTTGGCATGGGAAACTCATCTGTCCGGCCGCCAAGATTGGAACTGACAGGCAAGGAGCTCGACGATGCGCTCAATATCATCCATACTTCATTTCACAATCGCCCAAAACTTTAATGCCGGATTATTGTCATGCATCTTGAAGGAACCTCACTCATCGGTAAAAACAGGAGCAACCGTAACGGAGAATCTTTTTATGGAATCAATCCATCCGGCAACGAAAAACTTGAACCGGAATTTAATTCTGCCGCTTTGACTGATGTGGATCATGCGCTCGAACTGGCTGTTGAAGCATTCCAGACGTACAGAAAAATCTCCGGCAGTACAAAAGGAACGTTTCTCAGAAGTATCGCTGAAGAGCTGGATATTCACAAAGAAGAAATAATTCAGCGCGCGCATCTTGAGACCGCATTGCCGGTTCCGCGACTGCAATCTGAAATGGCGCGCACCTGTAACCAATTAATTCACTTCGCGAAAGTGGTTGAAGAGGGTTCGTGGGTGGATGCGCGGATCGATCATAATGATCCGCAACGTGAACCGGTACCCAAGCCTGATGTCCGGTCGATGTTCTTCCCTCTTGGTCCTGTAGCTGTCTTCGGCGCGAGTAATTTTCCTCTCGCATTCTCAGTTGCAGGCGGTGACACGGCATCGGCATTGGCAGCAGGTTGCCCGGTCATTGTTAAAGCACATCCGGCTCATCCCGGAACTTCGGAACTTGCCGGAATGGCAATCAAGAACGCAGTCAATAAATTAGGATTCCCGGAAGGAGTGTTTTCACTTCTGTTTGATAAGGGATTCGAAATAGGAACAGCATTGGTGCAACATCCGTCAATAACTGCAGTCGGATTCACGGGGTCACGGTCAGGAGGTAGCGCACTGTTAAACGCAATGACAAAGCGGAAAAATTCTATCCCGTTGTATGCAGAGATGAGCAGCATCAATCCGGTATTTATTCTTCCCGGCGCATTAAAAAATAATCCCGTTAAAATAGCGGCAGGATTACATACGTCCGTCACACTGGGTGTAGGACAATTTTGCACAAACCCCGGATTGATACTTGTTGAGACTGGTGACGGCTTGAATACTTTTCTGGACGAATTGACCCGTCTTTTCAATCAAAGTCAGGCCGGTACCATGCTGACACATCATCATGCAATGACATACCGAAATGGACTTGAAGGATTCCGGAAGATATCTAATGTTGAAACACTGGCGGGAAGTTTTCATAATGAAAACTCTCCGTCGGGGATTGGGGCTCCTTTGCTGATGACAACTGATGCAACAACATTTATTTCCACACCTCTTTTGTCTTCGGAAATTTTCGGGCCATCAACGCTCGTGGTAACCTGCAGAAATCGAAATGAACTGCTTGCTGCAATCAGATCGCTTGAAGGGCAATTGACGGTAAGCGTTCACGGGATGGAGAGTGACCTTTTCGACCAGGAACTACTTACGATGCTTCAATCACTCGCAGGCAGAATCGTATTTAATGGTTTTCCGACGGGCGTTGAAGTCTGCAGTGCAATGCAGCATGGCGGGCCCTCACCGGCAACTTCCGATTCACGGTGGACCTCAGTCGGTACGAGAGCCATTTACAGGTTTGTAAGACCCTTCAGCTTTCAGGATTGTCCTGACCCGATCCTTCCACCTGAATTGCAACGACGAAACCCGCTCAATATCAACAGACTGATTGACGGAAAGCTCGTTCTGAAGCAAGCTTGATTCAACTCCCGGCAACATTTTTGAAATTAGCGTTTTATTTGTAGATTCATACAAATTGTTCTACAAGATTGTTCACGAATTTTTTGCTTTCATACCTATGACTCTTATTTGGTCCGGATTTGTCTTACTGATTCTTTTGCTCCTGGCTCTTGACCTTGGCGTGCTTCACAGAAAGGCACACGTCGTTTCGCTTCGCGAATCCCTTTGGATGTCTATGCTTTGGATAAGTTTGGGTTTATTATTCACACTGTTTGTCTATTATGGATACGACAATCACTGGATGGGACTGGGCGATACTGTCGACGCAGTTGATGGAATCATAAACAACGGAACCACAGCGTCACTAAAGTATCTTACTGGGTATGTTGTAGAAAAATCACTAAGCGTCGACAATATATTTGTCATCGCGATGATTTTTGCTTTTTTTAAAGTTCCGGGCATCTACCAGCACAGAGTCCTCTTCTGGGGAATTCTCGGCGCGCTCGTCATGCGCGCGGTGATGATCGGCGTGGGCGCCGCCCTTGTCGCGGAGTTTCATTGGATATTATATGTGTTTGGCGGGTTTCTTATCGTTACCGGTATCAAAATGTTTTTCTTAAAAACCGACGGCGGCGATTTGAAAAATAACATTGTCATCAGATTCGCACAACGGTTTTTTCCGGTGACGACACATTTCCACGGAGAACATTTTCTGGTGCGTGCTGGGTCGGCAGCATCGAAAGAAAGTGAATTACCGGGTGGAGTACCCGAGCCGGACGAAGCCGTTTCAAAGGCAGCCTCGGGGACATGGATGATGACGCCGCTTATGTTAGCGCTCATTATGGTTGAGACAACAGATTTGATTTTTGCAGTCGATTCCATTCCCGCTATTTTCGCAATCACGGCTGATCCGTTCCTTGTGTTTACCAGTAACGTGTTTGCTATCCTGGGACTGCGGTCGCTCTATTTCGCACTCGCAGGAATGATAACGAAGTTTCGCTATCTTAAACCTGCACTCGCTGTCATTCTGCTCGTTGTGGGTGTTAAGATGCTGATCGCCGGATGGCTGAAAGAGATGTTGGGAGCGAATTTCAATTTTTATCTCCTCGGCATTATTATATTGATACTTATATCGGGTGTCATTGCTTCGTTAGTATCCAAACAACCCGCTGAACGATAGACCCGCCCTTCTCAGAACTATTTTTGCTTATTGTAAAATTCCCATTGCATCGGGAGAGAATAATCATTAACTTTTTACGCTGATGCAAGGAGGTTATCAGGAGGGAATACAGGAACTCAACACCAGATGCAACAATACCAGTGTTATTGATTTTCTCAACTCGGTGGTGGATAAGACTAAGAGAGATGATTTTTTTTTACTTTTCCGGCTTATGAAGCAACTAACAAAATCTCAACAGGCTTTAGCAATCGGTAAAAGTGCCAACGAAACGAATAATTGAATTCCCATTTCATCCACATTTATTCAAGGTACAATCGCATGAAATCCTTTCTTTACGGTTTATTATTTCTGTTTATTCATGTATCTGCTGTCGCACAACCCGGCTGGCACTGGCAAAATCCCCTTCCCACCGGAAGCGATCTTGCCGGTATTATTTCTTTTGATGTAAATACATATATCGCAGTCGGTACCGGCGGCACAATTTACCGGACTACCGACGGCGGACTGACATGGAACGAACGTCCTGTGTTAACTGCGGGAAAGCTTCATGCGATTGCAAAACTTTCCGCGAATACCGCGGTTGCGGTCGGAGATTCCGGAGTAGTCGTTCGAACAACCGACGGCGGAATAACGTGGCTCAGATATGCCAGCGGAACAACGAATCAATTGTTTGGCGTGTATTTTATTTCTTCAACGGTCGGCACCGCAGTCGGCACCAACGGCACCATACTCCGATCTTCAAACGGAGGACTGAGTTGGTCACCACAAATAAGCGGCACCCTCCAGCTTTTAAGGGGAATCCACTTTGCCGATCCAAATCATGGAATTACCGTAGGATATTTTGGAACAATTTTGACAACCAATGATGGCGGTGATAATTGGATCAACAGGCCTACTACTAATTTTTATTCATTTAACAATGTCTTTATGCGCGATACCAATAATGCCGTCGCAGTATCTGATGGTGATACCCTTTTTCGCACAACAGACGGAGGAATGACTTGGATAAAGTACAGAATAGCGCTTAATGCAACATTGGATGGCATTATTTTTACAGATGCGACAAATGGTATTGCCGTTGGCAGCGGAACAAACGCCATCGCCCGTTCTTCCGATGGCGGCGTAACATGGACAGGTCAAACTGCCCCGACAAATTATGTTCTGAACAATGTGGCATTTGCCGATGCCAATAACGGTATTGCTGTCGGGCAATTAGGCGTCATTCTCAAAACAACAAATGCCGGCGTTTCGTGGACGTTAATTACAACAGGCCATGATGCTAGCGGTATGCTTGGAGCGGCATTCACGGATATAAATAAAGGCACAGTTGTCGGCGGCGGCGGTACAGTCCTGCGCACCACAAACGGCGGTACGAATTGGAACCCGCAGACCAGCAACACCTCGGAAATTCTCTACTCCATCTGTTTCACTGACGAGAATACCGCTACCGCTGTCGGTGCCGGCGGAACAATTATTCGTACAACAAATGCCGGCGCGACATGGACACCCCAAACGAGCGGAGTATCAAATACTTTATATGCCGTCTCCTTCGTTGATGCAAACAACGGAACTGCAGTCGGTGCATCAGGGACAATCATACGTACAACTGACAGTGGGACAAACTGGACAAAAGACACTAGCGGTGTCACAGTCACTCTACGCGGTGTCTCCTTCACTTCGGTTAATATCGGAACAGCCGTGGGAAGCTCAGGCACTATTTTACGTACAACAAATGCCGGAGTAACCTGGAATCCGCAGTCCAGCGGAATCACTTCCGCTCTTATGTCAGTCTGTTTTACCGATGCTAATAATGGAACGGCGGTTGGCGGATCAGGACGTATTCTCCGCACCACCAATGGAGGCTCAAACTGGATATCACAGCCATCCCAAGCATCGGGACTTATACTCTTTACCGGCGTTTCCTTCATTGATGCAAATAATGGATTGGCTGCGGGGTACTCCGCCTCCATCTACCGCACCACTAACGGCGGGACGACATGGATACCTCAGAACAGCAAATCAGACAATCATTTCTCGGGCATTTTTATGTTTGATAATGACCACGCTACTGTTGTCGGAGCCGCTGGAATAATACTTGGTACTTCTACCGGCGGCTTTCTTACCGGAATCCATGATTCACCGAAGCCGGCAATTCCCGAAACATTTTCATCGAGCCAGAATTATCCCAATCCATTCAATCCGTCGACAATAATTCGGTTTGAACTTTCAACACCGGATCATACGACGCTGAAAATTTACGATCTTCTCGGCAAGGAAGTCACCACACTTGTCAATGGAAACTTGAATCCGGGAGTTCACGAAATAATCTGGGATGCGGAAGGATTTTCCACCGGTGTCTATTTCTACCGCTTACAAACAGGGTCACAATCATCAACAATGAAATTAATTTTGACAAAATAAGTACCCTATGAACAAATAACATCATTCACCACAATATGAGGAGGTTAAGGTCATGAGCGTACCTGAGAATTTCAAAGCGCTGGCAGGCACTTGGGAAGGTAAAAATACAGTATGGTTAACACCCAAAGATCCGGGAACGGAATCAGATACCGGACTTGTTGTCACACCCAAGGCAAACGGCAGATTTCTGTCATTTGATTATACATGGAGCTATGAAAACAGTCTGGAGGAGGGTGTCATCCTTGTTGGATGTCATCCAAGAACACCGGATGCCAAAGCAGTCTGGATAGACTCCTGGCATAACGCTGACTCGATGATGAGAATGGACGGAAAGGTAGACTACGACGGCTTTCTTTCAATCTACGGAACATACCTTGCGCCTCCGGGCCCCGATTGGGGATGGAGAATCGTTATTGAACCTCCTAAAAACGATAGATTTAAAATAACCATGTTCAATATCGACCCCCACCACAACGAAGAGGTCGCCGTCGAAGCAGTGTATCATAGAAAAAAAGCTTAGCATTCTGCCGGTTATTTTTTTTCTGCGATAATCTCCACCACTGCCGGTGTAATCATATGCACATACGGCCGTAATTCAAATGTAGCGATTGCATCTGTCATCGCTTCGGCACGATCCTCTGTCACGTAACCGAGGTCTACAAACCGCTTCATTCCAACATTGATAAATGCTTTCGGCCATTGCCACATAAAATCGTCCGGTCTAATAATTTCAACAATTGGCGTTATCGATGTAATCTCAAGCCCAATTTCCTCCATCCATTCGGATAATCTGAGTCCGATATCAGGTTCACCTCCGCTTTCGCGCCAACTCCGGACGACCATTTCCACAAACTCATCATGTTCGGGACATGTCGGCGAAAATTGCCATGTGTTGTAGTGAAAATATTCATGAAGCGAAAGCCTGCCTCCTTTATTTAGTGTGCCGGCAACGCGTTTGAGAAGCTCACGGGGCTGTTTCATGAATGCAAACACCCACCGCACCCACGCACCGTCAACGTTAACAGCTGGAAGCGGATTCTCATCAAGGTCAAGTTCATGGGTTTCAACATTTTGAAGCCCGCGATCCCGGCAGGTTCGTTCAAGTGTGTCAAGAAACCTTCTTGATCTGTCAACAGAGATTATCTTTCCGGATGGTCCCACAATTTCAGCGAGATCAAGAGAAGCAAATCCGGGCCCGCAGCCGACATCAAGTATGGAACTTCCAACTGTAAATCCAGCCTTCTTCCATGCATCAAGTGCGCGTGCCTGCCATACACGATGTTGCAGTCCAAGCCTGGCTATTTCTTCATCATGTGTTCCCAGAATATAATCTTTATCCTTCTTCATACTATTATTTGTTAAACGTTATTAGCACATGTTGATAATTCATACCCCAATATCATTTTCTTTTTGGATGAACCCCACCGGTATTCCCCGATAATGCCTTCACTTCTGATGACTCTGTGACACGGGATGAGATATGCGACCGGATTCGCACCTACCGCGCTGCCAACTGCTTGCAGGGCTTTCGGCTTACCGATCGTCTTTGCAATCGTCTGATAACTGCTTACGCCGCCTGACGGAATCTGCAACAACGCGTTCCACACTTTCACCTGAAATCCGGTACCCTTCACCAACACATTCAACCGTTGCCTCCTTCCGGAAAAGTCAAATGCTTTACACAATTCCTTCCCCGTCAATTCCTGATTCTGAATGACTTCCGCGTTGCTCCACGTTGTACGGAACCGGGCAAAAGCAGTTTCTCTGTCATCATCGACAATAAACTGAAGCCCGCAGATGCCGCGATCGGTTAATCCTATGAGGCACTCACCAAACGGACTTTGATGAAATCCATATTCAATTCTGAGTCCCTTTCCGCTGGTTTTGTATTCATACGGTGTCATCGCTTCGAGGGTTACAAATAGATCGTACACGCGGGATTGCGTTGAAAGTCCTACAGTCTCGGCGGCCAGCATAAGATTTTTGGTAGAGGCCAGACGCTCTTTCAAATGTTCAACCGTCAGAAACTGTGTGAACTTTTTAGGAGTTATTCCCACCCAATCCGTGAACATGCGTTGAAAATGGAATGGAGAAAGATTCACTTTTTCAGCTACTTCATCCAGATTTGGCTGCTGACGGTAATTTTCAGTCAGGAATTTTATTGCCTGTTCAATCCTGTTAAAATTAATGGTGTTTTTCATGTTTTTTTTTATATTGACCTACCAAGGTAAAGCACGCGGGGCACAACTTCAACCCGAATCTTGCTTTTTATTTTACACATGAGAATGATAAACGGCGCATGGAAATGAAACAATATCTTATCGACACATTTCATTTCAACGATACAATCAACAGGAACGTATTGATGAAAATCGGTACTTTGCCGGAAAAAGATGAATGCGTTAAATACTTCAGTCATCTCATCAACTCGCAAAATAAATGGATGGCACGCATCCTTCACCATCCTAACGTGCAACAGATGAGCTGGTGGGACCCGGTTTATACATTCGACAATCTGGAATCACAGTGGAATACAAGCCTGAAGCAGTGGCTTAGTTTCATCTCTTCCAAAACAGAAACTCAGTTGTTCGAAGATGTGATATTTACGGGTTACGATAACGGGCGATGGACTGTACCGCTGAAGGACATTGCTCTTCAGTTAAATTATCATTCAATTCATCACCGGGCGCAGATACAAATGATCATCCGTCGTCAGGGAATCGAACCCGACTTTGTCGATTACATCGGAACTGTTTACAGGAAACTGGCCTAAGTCTGCAAATCAGGCATACATCAACTAATTATAATGATGACATGAAAACCATACTTCTCTTATTCTTGTTGGTAATAATTTTCGTTTCCCCATCCTTCACACAATTTGCCGTTGAGGTTGAAACGAACCATTCAACAGTCGGATTTGTGGTCTCGATTGCCGGAGGTATTTCGAAAGTGACCGGGAAATTCACTGAATCAAAAATTACTATTTCCTGGATCGACTCAAGCTGGCAGCACAACGACTTTTCGAAAGCTTCCATTAATGCCGTGATTTCGCCTGCAAGCGTGAATACAGGAAACCCGAGCCGTGATCAGGATTTGCGGGATTCGGTGTTTTTTCACGCCGAGAAGTATCCAGAGATAACGTTTAAAAGTAAAATTATTCAAAGGCGCGACAGCAGTAGTTACGTTGCTATCGGGGATTTTTCGATGAAAGGCGTGACAAAATCGATTGAACTTCCTTTTGTCGTAACAGGAAAAACTGCTACTGAAGACGGAAGGCCAATATGGGGTTTTTCTTCTTATACCAAACTCAACCGAATGGAATATGGCGTCGGAAATTCGTGGGTTCACTCCGCCATCCCGAATTTTATCGGTAACGATGTTGCGATTGAATTGGATCTATGGACGAGACCCCCGAAAAAAAGCAAATAATAATCTTTCCTTTTTAATTCTGCGGAGAAATCTGCTATGAGCACAGTGTATAAAAATTGTCAAAGCTGCGGTATGCCGCTTAAACGTGATGAGAAAGGCGGCGGTACAAATGGCGATGGGTCTGTTTCAACCATGTATTGCAGTAAGTGTTTCGAAAACGGGAAATTTATGCGCCCGAACATAACTGTTACTGAAATGCAGGCGCTCGTAAAGGACAAACTGAAGGAGTTTGGATTCCCGGGTTTCATCGCTGGATTTTTTACGAAGAACATTCCCAAGCTTGAAAGATGGAAAAATACCTAACACTCACTACCATAATTTCCTCCGGTGAGATTAATCGCTGCAATTTCACTTGATCCCACGTTTAAAAATCTGCTGTATCACCAGTAACGAGGAAGCAGACCTCGCCGTTAAACATGGAGCATCAGCGATCGGGTTGGTGTCCGAAATGCCGAGCGGACCGGGAGTCATTTCCGAAGTATTGATACGCCGCATTGCCTCCACTCTTCCGCCTGCAATCGGTTCATTTTTATTGACAAGCAAAACCGATATCGAATCGATCATACATCAACAACGCTTTACCGGTGCAAATACAGTACAACTTTGTGACCGACTTGAATCCGGCAGTCATAAGGAATTAACATCCGCATTGCCCGGAATTAAAATAGTGCAAGTCATCCATGTTACCGGAAAAGAATCTGTTGATGAAGCAAGAACAGTCGCAACTAGCGTGGATGCCTTACTTTTAGATTCCGGCAATCAATCGCTCACAGTAAAAGAACTGGGCGGGACCGGACGCACTCACGACTGGTCGTTGAGCAAAATCATCCGTGAAAAAGTAAGCGTTCCGGTTTTTCTTGCGGGCGGACTGACTGCCGACAATGTTGGAGATGCAATCAGAACTGTCCAGCCATTCGGTGTCGATGTCTGCAGCGGCGTACGCACGAACGGTACTTTGGATAAAGAGAAGCTTATCCGGTTTATTGCCGAAGTTCTTCATGCAACAAAATCCAACTAATCCGTTGTCATCCTAAAATCCGCTGTTATCCATTAATCTGCTGTCACTGCCAACTTTTTACCCTCAACATCCGTCTTAAGCTTTGTAAACAGGAGAATTCGTGACAGATGATGCGCTTTTGATCAAACGGGCACAATCAGGCGAGACCGAAGCATTTCGCCAGCTTGTGGAGCGATCTAAAGTAAATGTATACCGCCTCGCCTACGATTTGACCGGGAACCGCCACGATGCGGAGGACCTGTCGCAGGATGTTTTTGTCAAGGCGTACCGTTCGCTTCATTCATTCAGGGGCGATGCGAAATGGAGCACGTGGCTCTATCGTATTACCGTGAACACGTGTCATGATCACCGGGAAACAGTATCACATAAAATAATGAAAGCACGGGAAGACATACATGAACATGAAGAGGTTTCGGCCAATCATAATGCGGGTGGATACGTTTCTCCCGACCGAACGGCAGAATCGCGATTGATTCAGGACTCCATTGAGAAAGCTCTATCAACTCTTTCGCAACGCGAACGCGCGGTGTTTACATTGCGTCACTATCATGATTTACCGTTAAAAGAAATTGCATCAACTCTTGAGCTGACGGAAGGAAGTGTAAAATCATATCTCTTCCGGGCGTTACAAAGGTTACAGCAGGAATTGGCTTTTTACAAAAAAGATTTAGGACTGGAGAATCCGTCATGACGCACGACCAATGCAAAGAGCAGTTTGTCGAATCGCTCTATCATGAGCTCGATGAAGAACGACAGAAAGACTTTACAAACCATCTCCGCGAGTGCTCTGATTGCCGAAAAGAGTTTGCTGCGTTCGAAGAAACATTCAGAACGATGAGCAAGCGAAATCCTGTTGTCGCGGATGAACACTATTCAAACACCATTTGGGATCGTGTCCACGCAGAGATTGAAACACCTGTGGCAGGTAAACAAGAGACAGCTTCAATCTTCCAATTTCCTCCAATGAAATACGTCTGGTCATTCGGCATCGCGGCAGTTCTTCTTATTGCGGTCGGAATATACATGGGAAAGACATACTTCACAAACACCCCGATACCAAACTCCGGTGAGGCGCAAATACCTCTCGCGACAGCAACAACAGAAACGGTTGACTCTGTCAGCATTAAAACGCAGGCATATCTCGAGCGGTCAAAAGTTCTTTTGCAGGGATTAGTGAATATCGACGAGAAGCATCGTTCATCCTTTAATTTATCGCGCGCGCAACATCAATCACGGGAACTGGTTCGGCAGGCGGCATTTCTTACAGCCGCACTGGATCAACCCGATCAGCAACAGGTTCGCCAGCTCATCAATGATCTGCAGATTATTCTTCTTCAGCTGGCAAATCTGGAAGTCAAGCCCGGAGTCCCGGCGCTTGAACTTATCGAAAAAGGCGTTGACAAAAAATCCATTCTCTTTAAAATCAACCTCGAGGAGCTTCGCTCGATGGCTGGTAAATCATCCGGCACAACTGCCGGCGACAGTGTGAAAACAAATCTTTAATAAAGGAGTTAGTATGAAATCAGTTTATAGTTCCTTGTATATTGCAACAATCATCGGCTGTATCCTGTTAGCCTGTCTGATGCTCTACACAAATGTTCAGGCACAGGATGCTTCCGTAAAATCGTACGAGAAAGCATATGATCTTATCCTGGATGAAAAATGGTCAAACGCTCAGGAAGCGTTCGGTGAGTTCATCAAAAAATATCCCAAAAGTAATCTGATAGATGCGGCACAATACTGGCACTGCTATACACGGGATAAAATAGGTGAAAACAAAGAAGTCGTGTACAAATGCTACCAGGAATTTGTAGAAGCGTACCCAAAAAGCAAATGGGTAAAGGATGCGAAGAACAACATGATTACGCTCGGCTATAAACTCACCAAAGAGGGAAAACCGGGATACGAGAATAAATTTGAAAAATTAGATGATGAAGAAGATGAGGATGTAAAACTCGCCGCGCTCAACGCGCTTGGCAATATGGGAAACCAGGAAGCGTATTCAACGCTTGTTTCATTGTACGACCAAACACGTTCAGACAAGATGCGGGAAAAGATCGTCTATGTTATTTCAAATGTTGAATCAAAAGAGGCCACAAAAAAGCTCGCCGAGATTGCTGCAAAAGACAAAGCAATGAATGTTCGCAAATCCGCGATATACGCGCTGAACAACCGGCAAGATGAGGAGGTCGAAAAAATTCTGGAGGGTATCGTCCGCAACAGCAAGGAGGATGAAATCCGGACTACGGCATTGTACGCACTGGCAAATTCAGATTCAAAGTCGGTAATAGCACTGCTTGGTGAAATCGCCCGCACCGAGACAGATAGGAATCTTGCTAAAAATGCGGCCTACGCGCTTGGCAATACAAATAATGAGCTTTCAACCGCCGAATTGCGCCGCGTGCTGAAGGAAGCAAAGCTTGACGAGGCCAGAGAAGCGGCAATGTATTCTTTGGGAAACCGCGGCGATGCTGCAGCATGCGGTATACTCAAGGATGCGGCACTTACTGATAAAGATGTCAAGTTACGAACCGCTGCAACCTACGCGCTGGGCAACATTCAAAGCGCAGATGTCATCCCGACATTAAAAGAAATCGTCTCAAAAAGCACTGATCCGAAAACACAGGAAGCTGCTCTGTACAGCATGGGAAATACCGGCAAAGAATCTGCAAAAGAATTTCTTATGCAAACCGCGCTGAACAGCACCGATGAACGGATTGCTAAAACCGCGCTTTTCGCTCTCGGGAACGTTGAGCGTGGAAACAATCCAAGTACGATGCTTGAGATACTGAAAAAGGCAAAGTCAGCGGAAGTGCGGAAACAGGCACTGTACCAGATTGGCAACAGCGATGATCCGACTGCCACACCGTTGCTCGGCAGGATTATCCGCGAAGAAACAGATACTGAAATGGTGCGCGCGGCAATCTACGCGCTTGGTAATTCCGGCCGCGATGAGGCGGTCCCCTACCTTGTTGATGCCGCGAAAAAGGGCCGTGACAAAAAAGTCCGCAGCGCTGCTGTGAACGCGCTGGGGCAAATTGGTACGGAAAAAGCCAGAGCTGCATTACTCGACATTCTTCAGGGAAAATCGGAGAACTGACCCATGAAAAAACTGATACTATACCTCTTCGTCCAATTAATTTGTGTTGTTGTTACTTACTTCAATCTTACTGCCCAGGAAGTCAAACGTATTCCTGACGCAAACCAACCCCTGGCGAAGAAATGGAACTGGGCCAAAGATGAAGCTTCCAAAAACGGATCAAAAGAATATTGGATCGGATACAGTATCGTCAGGCTTATGCACGAGAACTCCACGATCGGTACTTATTACTCTGATCCAAGAAGAAATAATCCCTCCCTCGCAGATGTTCTTGCAGGATATGGACAATACAAAGAGTCTTCTGAATACGATGGGAATGTAACAATCAACAGAGGAGTGACAATTTCAGGAGACGGAAACCCTTCAAATAAGAAAGTGAAAAAGGAGCTTGCAATACTTTTTCATTTCCATAAAGGTGAGATTACCGACATGGCAATCAGTAACCTCACGTTACGGGTCGATCTTGAGCGCGACCCTCTCTTCTGGCTCGACGGCGCAGAAGACGAGGAAAGCATTGGTTTGCTCAAATCTCTTTACTCCTCGGCTGCCACAAGTGATCTCAGGGAGAATATTGTAACAGCTATTGGCAACCATCAGACAGAAAAGCTTGTTCTTCCCTTCCTGAAAGATGTACTGAAAGGAATAGGCGAAACCGATGTCCGCGAACAGGCGGCATTCTGGATAGGTCAGCTGAACAGCGACGAGGCACTTTCCATCCTGAAAGACGCGGTCTATCATGATAAAACAGAGGATGTAAGAGAGCAGGCAATTTTTGCGATCAGCCAAATGGATGATGATAAAAGCACCGAATCGTTAATTGCCATCGCGAGGGACAAAAGCCTGCAGAAAGACACCCGTTCAAAAGGAATGTTCTGGCTCGGCGAAAAAGCATCGCAGAAGGCATTCAAGACATTGAAGGACATTGTGGAAGATGACGAAGATAGTGAAATTCAGCGCCAGGCGCTCTTCGCGTTAACACAAAATGACGAGCATGGCGTTGATGAAATCATCAGGATTGCGAAAACACATCCCAACAAAAAAGTACGGCGCGAAGCGATATTCTGGCTCGGCCAGTCTGAAGACCCCCGCGCGCTTGAAACATTGGTGGACATTATCAGAAAGTAATCTGTTCAGCGGTACAAAAAAATATTTATTGTCTCTTTTCACTGACAATCTTATAACACATCTTCATTAATCATGCCCCGGCCAATCTTTGGCTGGGGTATTTTTTTCTTGTTTATGCAAAAAGTCTGCTGTATATTTTCTCAAAGCTTTGACATCAACAAACAAGAAAAAATGATACTCGATCACCTCATACTTATCGGTTCCGCGTTAATACTCCTCAGTATTGTCATCGCAAAATTATCGGACAATCTCGGAGTTCCGACACTGATATTGTTTCTTGCAGTTGGGATGCTTGCTGGTTCGGAAGGCTTCGGCGGGATTTATTTCGATGACGCCAAATTGGCGCAATCCATTGGAATCATCGCGCTGATTTTCATCCTGTTTGCCGGCGGCTTAGACACGCAGTGGTCTGCCGTCCAGCCTACAACCAGGCAATCGTTCAGTCTCGCGACATTGGGAGTATTTCTTACTGCTCTCCTGATGGGGTTATTTGTCGCTTATATTCTGGATATTTCGCTTTACTACGGACTGCTGTTCGGCGCTATTCTTTCATCAACTGATGCTGCAGCTGTATTCTCGGTATTACGCTCAAAACATGTACACCTTCAGGGAAATCTAAAACCGCTGCTGGAATTCGAATCGGGAAGCAACGACCCGATGGCAGTCTTTCTCACAATCGGGATGATCGAACTGATCAAAAACCCTGAGTCAACAATTTTTTCGATTGCCCTGTTGTTCCTAACGCAAATGGGATTCGGAGCTCTGTTTGGCGTAGGATTTGGAAAAATCATGACATGGGGACTGAACAAATTAAAAGTTATGCAGGAAGGATTTTATCCTGTACTGACCCTGGCATTTGCGGCATTTACCTATGCTGCCACTGCATCAATTGGCGGGAGCGGGTTCCTCGCGGTGTATATCGCCGGTATGATGCTGGGCAATAGCGATTTCGTTCAGAAGAAAAGTCTCATCCGCTTCTTTGACGGCTTCGCCTGGCTGGGCCAGATTGCAATGTTTCTCACACTCGGGCTTTTGGTTTTTCCTTCGCGTCTCCTGCCCATTACCTGGCTGGGATTATTAATTTCATTGTTCTTGATGTTCGTTGCCCGGCCCGTGAGCGTTTATATTTCGTTATTATTTTCAAATCTTCAATGGAAGGAAAAAACGTTTATCGCTTGGGTGGGTCTGCGTGGCGCAGTGCCAATCATCCTGGCAACCTTCCCTTTGCTTGCAGGCTTGCCGTACGGCAATGAGATGTTCGATGTGGTATTTTTTGTGGTCTTGACATCAGCGCTTGTCCAGGGATGGTCTATTCCGCTCGCGGCGAAGGTGTTGAATGTCGGCGCGCCCTTTGTTGCAAAGCCGCAATATCCCATCGAGTTTGCGCCGGTGCAAGGAAGCGATACTGAATTGGTGGACCTCATCGTCCCCTACAATTCCTCCGTTATAGGAAAATCTATTGTCGAACTGGGAATGCCGCACGACAGCCTGATCGTCCTTATCAGCCGGAATGACGATTATCTCGTGCCGAGCGGCGGGACTGTGTTGCAGGAAGGAGATACGGTTCTTGTCCTTGTCAACAAACAAAACCTGCCGGCTGTCCGGTCAATTCTTTCCCGGCAATCGGCAAACATCATCACATGAAACTGTACCCGCGGGAATCACAACCCAGGCCTGTTCTGCAGTTGCCGCGCACTCCTTTGGAGCTGGCGCTCGAAACAATTTCCGCAATTACGCTGACGTATATTATTCTGCTCACGGTGCTGAGCTGGAGTTCTTTACCGGAATACATTCCCACTCATTTCGGAATTTCCGGGGTGCCGGATAGTTGGGGAAGTAAATCATGGCTTGCTCTTTTGCCGGCAATTTCCGTCACGCTTTATGCAGCGATGACTCTTATTCGAAATTATCCTCAGAACTTCAACTATCCCAAGCCTGTTACTCCCGAAAATGCGGAATCACGCTACCGGAACGCACTGCATATGATTGCATGGTTAAAGTTCGAAATCATGATATTGTTTACCTACATCCAAACAATCACAATTGCCATTGCCGGAGGCGGCAATATTTCATTGGGATTCCAGTTTATCCCGTGCGTGGCAGTGATAATACTGGGGACAATTGTGTTTTACATGATACAGCTGATGAAAGAAGAGTAATCCGTATGTTGAGGAATGTTCAGGCGGCGGGCGTAATGATTCTTTTCTTCCGTCTTAACTGAACATAAAAAAAGACTGCTTCAACAACTGCAAGAAGAGCAAGCGCCGCGGTATCCCTGTCAAACCAGATCCCCAATCCCTTCTCATCCATGAAGAGTTTCACAATGATCGTGGTGATAGACCATCCTACTGAAAAAATTAACAGAAGAAATACCACACCGAGCAAACCTTCTTTGATGCCTGATTCCTGCCAACGTTTTGTGTAGACAACAACAGCGGCAATAACATGCGCGTAAAAAATAAACAGTGTGATCATGCAGTCTTTTTCTCTTTGTGAGGGATGAGTGCGCCGAGCGTTTTGAGAAGAATTTTCAGGTCGAATTCCATTGACCAGTTTTCAATATAATAAATATCATATTTGATGCGGTCTTCAAGTGATGAATTTCCGCGTAATCCGTTGACCTGCGCCCATCCCGTCATGCCGGTCTTGACGCGATGCCGGTCGAGATATTTTGGGATAAATTCTTTGAACTGATTGACAAAATAGGGGCGCTCCGGACGAGGCCCGACAAGGCTCATCGAGCCCTGTAAGACGTTAATGAGTTGAGGAAGTTCATCGATACTGGTTTTACGCAGAAACCTTCCCACTGAAGTCTGACGCGGATCATCAGGTATTCCAAGGCCGGCATCTCTATCCTGTTTCTCTGCCCCAACCACCATCGTTCTGAATTTCAGCATTCTGAATCTTTCTTCATCAAGCCCCAGCCGTTCCTGATTGAAAAACACGGGCCCTTTCGATCCGGCTTTGATGGCGAGCGCGGCCAACAACAAGAGCGGAGAAAACAGGATAAGAAGTATTGAAGAGACGATAATATCGAACAACCTTTTGGAAATTCTCCCCCATGTCGTCATGGGATTTCCTTTGAGACGAATAAACGGAATGCCTTCTATCTCTCTCATCTGCATGGATCCCGCAAGCAATTCGAGCATATCGGGCACCATCATGAACTCAACATTCACGCCTTCGCATTCCTGTAATATTGAATAGACCTTCGCGTGATCGGTATACGGCAACGCAACAAGGACGAGTTCAATGTGATTGGACAAAACTGTTGTTGCCACATCATCGAACGTACCAAGATATGGCACCGATGAAAGACGCGACTGTGATATGCTTTGCTGTTCGGCAAAATACCCGGTTATGGTAAACCCAAGAAGCGGATGATTGTGCAAGACCTCAAAGATTCTGTTGGCTGTCGCATTTGACCCAATGATGACTGCATTGCGCAGTTCTTTTCCGCTGCGGTACAACCCGATTTCGATACGATACAACAGCAGTCGCCCGACAGAGATATTGAAGATTGACAGTATCCAAAGCAGGCCAAACACAACACGTGAATATGAAAACGCGCGGTAGAAAAACGCCGCGCTCATGACAATCAGCATCCCGACGGTGACGATCTTCAGGATGTTCAGAAATTCATCTGCAAGTGAAACATTACGGCGCGTACCGTACATTTTCCGCGAACGGAACAGCAATAGCCAGACGGGGATTACCACAAGCGACCCAAGCAGATATGCATCAAGCGGAGGAGTATCTTCACTCAGAGGCAGAAAGTCCAACAATGAGGTGTGAAACCTCAGCCAATACGAAATAAGAAAGGCGCTCTCGATAGCAATAGCGTCAAACAAAACAGCAAGGGTCGGAATGAAGAAATCGTTGCGGCGGGACTGCGCCATTATCGCGTGACCCATTTCTTCGGCTCTTTATTGATAACGCCGTAAATTACTTTTCCCTCCCGGGTAGCAATGGCAATCGAATCGTTTTGCCAGATTACCTTTTCAGAAAGAACTCCTTTTATGTTTTGAAGTTCATAACGAACATCGGCGAGACCCTGTTGTAACACGACAAATGATTGATGAAGACCATCTAATCTGTTGATGGTTGTATCAAGTCGTTCATTTGTTGTATCAATCCGTTTATTTAGCTCAGTTCGAAGCCCTTTAAGCTCCTGAACTATTTCACGTAATAATTCGTTTTCCATACTCCTCCTCTGTATAGTATAGTTAGTTAACCGAACATCTCATTTTCAACAATACCGCAAATGATATGCGCAACAGTAATATGTCCCTCCTGAATTCTTTGTGTATCATCGGAAGGAATGATAATCGGAATATCGACGAGATCTTTTGACGGCCCGCCGCCTTTACCGAGAAATCCAACAACAGTCATCCCTTTCTTTTTTGCTTCCTTGACAGCGCGGTTTACATTTTCTGACTTTCCGCTCGTGCTGATTGCAATCAGGACATCACCGGCATTTCCAAGTCCCTCGACTTGTCTCGAAAAAATATTATCGAAGCCGATATCGTTTCCGCCCGCTGTCAGCATCGACGAATCGGTGGTAAGCGCGATAGCGGGAAGCGCACGCCTATCATGTTTCGTCATGCGAATAACCAGCTCTGTTGCTATATGCTGTGAATCAGCCGCACTGCCGCCATTACCGCAGAGCAGAACCTTTCCGCCGTTATTGTAAGCCTTGATAATTGCATCGACGGCTTTTAATATGTCGCCGGCACAGGCGTCAAACATTTTCTTTTTGGTTTCAGCGCTGTCGTTCAGCTGATCCTGGATATATTTTTGACGGTACACGAGGGTAAGCGGTAAATGAGCCATAGGTCAAGTCAAAAGGAAAAAGTTAAAAGTAAAAAATGAATTTAGAATTCTTTTCATAACATTGATTTTACAATCGACAATGTTTCATTTAATGCTTCATCAAGCTTGCCGACATCCTTTCCGCCGGCAGTGGCAAGATGCGGGCGTCCGCCGCCGCCGCCGCCGACACGTTTTGCCAGCTCGCCAACGATTTTGCCGGCCGCAAGTTTTTTATCTTTTACAAGGTCATCGGTAACAACACAAACAAGCGCGACTTTTTCGTCCACAACAGCACCGAGAACTCCGACACCCGACGAAAGCTTTAACCGGAGCGAGTCGCCAAGACTTCTTAATTCTTCTGCATCACCGACAATAACCTTGGCCGAAACGACTTTGAACCCATTCACAGCAACCCCCTGAGAGATGAGGCCTTCCATGCCGGATGACACTTGCTTCACGCGTGCTTTGGAAAGTTCTTTTTTCAGATCGAGCACCCTCTTCGTCTCATTTTCAATCGTCTTCTGACGGCCGCGCAACATTTGCTCGGCAGCATCCACTGACTCGCGGGAAATATTGTTTGAAGTTATCGTCAGCGTAATCGCGCGGGAGACTTTCTCGGGAGACCCGGAGGAGAGCCCAAGCTCTTTCTCGAGTCGTGATTTTTCCTCCAGCAATTTTTCAAGTTGATCGTCCAGTTCACCGATTTTTTGACGTTGGTCGTCGATATATTTTCTTAACCCATCACCGGTTACCGCTTCGATGCGGCGGATACCGCTGGCGATGCTTGATTCAGAAATAATTTTGAACAACCCGATATCTTTCGTGTTCTTAACATGCGTGCCGCCGCAGAGCTCAACGGAGAATTGGGGGTCGATTTCCACAACCCGGACTTTATCCCCGTATTTATCGTCAAAGAACATTTTAATTTTGGGATACTTCTTTTTTGCCTCGTCGATTGTCAGCCACTCTTTAGGATCATTTAATGCATTGACAGCGATTGACTGGCTAATCTTTTCATTGACAATTTCCTCGATGGCTTTGATCTGGTCAGGCGTAACTTTTTCAAAGTGATTAAAATCGAACCGCAGATGGTCCGGCGCTACCAGCGAACCCTGCTGATGAGAGTGTTCACCGATTGTGCGACGAAGGGCCTCGTGAAAAAGGTGTGTGGCAGAGTGGTTGCGTTCGATGTTATTTCGTCTTTCTCTATCAACGATTAAAATTAGATTACTATTGTCTTGCCACACAGATCCATGTTCTAGAACATGAACCCTTTTACCATTAATTAGTTTAACATCGACTATTCTAAAACTAAAATCATTTCCTTTTATTACTCCGGTATCACTAACTTGACCTCCAGATTCAAGATAAAATGGGGTCTTATCAGTTGCAAGCCCAATCAGATCATTGCTTATTATCGTAGAAGCCGATTTTTCAACCAAACATTCAAGTTGCGTATAACCAATGAAAGTTGTCTCTTGAAAAATTTCTTTTCCCCGAAAAGCACCTGTTTCTATATCTTTTTTACTTCTGGACCGTCCTCTTTGTAGACCCATTAATTTTTCAAATTCTGAACTATCAACTTTTACTCCATTTTCCTCAGCCATTAGAACGGTGAGATCAAAAGGAAATCCATACGTATCATGCAGCTTGAATGCTACCTCACCCGAGAACACCTTCTCTCCGGTACTCTTGCACCTCTGCACCTCTGCCATATGCATCTCAATTCCACGATCGAGCGTTACATTAAAGCTCTCCTCCTCCCCCTTTATCACCCGTTCAATATGAGATCGCTTTTCTTTAATCTCCGGATATTGATCTCCCATCGATTTCACAACTGCTTCCACCACTTTAAAAATAAACGGCTCGCGCATATCAAGATTGCGACCAAACCGCGCGGCACGGCGGAGGATGCGGCGCATAACATAACCGCGGCCTTCGTTGGATGGTATTCCGCCGTCAGCAATCGAGAATGAAAGCATGCGCACATGATCCGCAATCACGCGCATTGCAATGTCGGTCGGGGAATCAAGCTTGCTGGTATACGGCTTTCCGGCAAGTTCCGCAATCCGCGCGATAATCGGCATGAAGACGTCAGTGTCATAGTTCGAGTTCTTCTTTTGAAGCACCGCACAGATACGTTCAAAGCCCATACCTGTATCAACATGCTTTGCAGGAAGAGGCGTAAGCTCGCCTTTATCGTCGCGATTATACTGAATGAACACAAGATTCCATATTTCCATGACCCTTGCATCACCGGCATTAACAAGGTTGCCGCCTGAGTAATCGGGTGTCAGGTCGATATGAATTTCAGAGCAAGGTCCGCACGGCCCCGTCTCCCCCATTTCCCAGAAGTTATCCTTCTTGCCGAACTTTTGAATATGAGTCGGATCGATATCGGTAACTTTTCTCCAGAGCTCACCTGCTTCGTCGTCGGTTTCATAAATGGTAGCGTACAAGCGCTTCTTTTCTAGTCCCCACACATTGGTCAACAAATCCCACGCCCACTCGATGGCTTCCTTCTTGTAATAGTCACCAAACGACCAGTTACCAAGCATCTCAAAAAAGGTATGGTGGTATGTGTCGCGGCCGACTTCCTCAAGGTCATTATGCTTGCCGCTGACACGGATGCATTTCTGGGAATCGGCAGAACGGACATAGTCGCGTTTTCCCGTCCCGAGGAATACATCTTTAAACTGATTCATTCCTGCGTTGGTAAACAGCAAGGTAGGATCATCGTAGGGAATAACAGGAGCACTCGGTACAATTCTGTGCCCGCGGTCTTCAAAATATTTCAGGAATGTATTTCGGATTTCTTTTGATGTCATATTTTCATCCCCAACAATAAATCGTTGGGCTATCTTATTTTAAATTGAAATTTATCAGTATGATTTTCGTTTCAAACTTCTATTTGCGTTGCCAAATCAATTTCTTCGAGTACGGCACTTACCCGGACACATTTTGTGATTTCTCCTTCAAATACCATCGCTTTACCGGTATTGTGGACTTCCCATGTTAACGCCTCTGCTTTCGCAGTATCACACCCTGTCGCTTTGATAATCTGGGTGATAACTTCTTCAAATGTATGAACCTCATCATTAAACAGAATTACCTTCGCGGGAGGCTGCAACGAGACATCAAGATCGTGTTGCTCTTCGGCGTGAACTGAGGGATCACCGGTTGTCATCATATTCAAGGAAAAATTCACTAAAGCCCTTCTAAAAGTACCAAAAAACATATAATTATGCAAGAAAATCGTTGACTTTAAGTGTCGGAACGGATATATTACTTCACAGTAAATTTCCATTCAAACTTCGGGGCTATGACGGTATCGAGACTGGTTACCACTCTTTCTCTTTTCTTTTTTGTAGTAAGCTTTTACTGGATCATCAACGAAAATTCTGCAAAAGAATCCGAACAACCGGAGAAAGAGCGCGAGGCATGGGGAGCTTTCGAATGGTGGTACGCACAGCGGGCACTTCCATTTGACCTTATTCCTCCACGGGCATTCCAACAAGCTGCATCGTACGCGAAAGCTTCATTTAAAAAAGAAGCTGTGCGCGAAGGGAGCAGTGTGTTTCAATCCGAATGGGAATCGCTTGGCCCAATCAACGTTGGCGGTCGCGTACTCTCCATCGCTATAAATCCACTTAACACTGACATTATCTGGGCCGGTTCGGCAAGCGGCGGTTTGTGGAAGTCGACAACTGCCGGCGCAGGTATGGCGGCGTGGAGTTACGTAAACACCGGATTTCCTACACTTTCGGTCAGCACAATTGCTATTGACCAGTCCGACCCGGACGTCATGTACATCGGCACCGGTGAGATTAGCCGGTATCAGCGTCCGTTGGTGGGCACACCGGGCGCACGCGCGTCATACGGAATGGGAATCCTGAAATCCACCGATGGAGGCGACACCTGGAATACAACAGGCCTTACGTGGGCGTTCCCGCAGATTACCGCCATTCAGAAAATTGTTATCAATCCCCTCAACACAGGCACAATCTACGCCGCTACTAGCGAAGGAACATACAAAAGCACAAATGCGGGCGTGACATGGGTACAATCGCACAGCGTCCTGATGGCAATGGATATTGTCATCAATCCTGTTGATACGACAATGTTGTATGTTGCCTGCGGCAATCTTAATTCATCACCCAATCCCGGTATTTACTTCACACAGGATGCCGGCGAGACATGGATCAAATTACAATCCGGACTTCCCTCCTCGAATTTCGGGAGGACAGCACTGACAATCTCTCCATCCAATCCCTCAATCGTCTATGCCGGTATATCGAACGGAGTCTCTTCCGCAATTATCGGACTGTACAAAACCACTAACGCAGGCACCACATGGACCCTTGCCAGTGCCGCAAACTACGTCGGGGCGCAAGGCTGGTATGACAATGTTATTGCGGTTCATCCGACAGATCCAACATTAATTTACTGTTCCGGCTTTGATATTTACAGATCAACAAACGGCGGATCAACCCTCACTGTTGTCTCTACCCCATCTGTTCACGTCGATCACCATGCGATAGCGTTTGATCCGAACAATCCTTCAATCATGTATTTCGGAACGGACGGAGGATTATATAAAAGCACAAACGGCGGGGATACGTACACGAACATTAACGGCGGATTTGTCACCACGCAGTTTTATCCGGGCTTTGCGACCGGTTCCAACGACACAAATAAAGCACTTGGCGGATTACAGGATAACGGAACACTCCGGTATGACGGCAGTGCGTACTGGCAGCAAGTATTTGGCGGAGACGGAGGATGGTGCGCGATAGATCCGTCAAATAATAATATCATGTATTACGAGTTTCAGTATTTACAACTTTATAAATCTACAAATGGCGGCGGCACCGCATTCCCCATTATGTCGGGATTACCAACCGGTTCAGGTAACGCGAACTTTATTCCTCCGTTTGTCATTTCCCCGTCATCGCCAAATGTATTGTACGCGGGGAATAAATATGTTTATAAAACAACTACTGGCGGGTCATCATGGTTTTCACCAAGCGGAACGACAAGTTTTAACGGAACCCCGGTTGCCTGCATCGGAGTTTCATGGACAAGTCCGGACACGCTCGTCGCCGCCACCGGCACAGGAACACTGGGAGCAACACCCACGTTTGAGGTGTTCGCTTCGACAAACGGAGGTCAATCGTGGTCAAACGTGACTGCTTCCCTGCCAAATCGTTATCCTACTGATATTGAGTTTGACCCGACGAACAGTTCCGTTGTGTATATTACATTTTCAGGATATGGAACTTCGCACGTATTTCGCTCGACAGATGTCGGGCAAACATGGATCGATATTTCCGGGAACATGCCGGACATACCGCATCAATCAATCACCGTTGATCCCGAATATCCGGGGAACCTTTACCTTGGAACGGATCTCGGCATCTATGCTTCAACAAATTTTGGCGAGAGCTGGTCCGATTTCAGTTCAGGCATGCCGCCGGCGATGGTGCTCGACCTGGTCGTTTCCCGAAACAACAATACATTGCGGGCTGCAACGTTTGGCAATGGCGTATACCAACGGAAACTTGAACGCATTCCAACTATCTCCCTTCTTTCGCCAAATGGCGGCGAGATTTTGGTATCTGGGCAGACTCACTTGATTACATGGTCAAAAAAGTTTTTGGATGCTGTCAAACTGGAGTATTCAACGAACAATGGCTCGACTTGGAATCTTATCACCAACAGCGCTCCCGCGACACCCGCAAACTATACATGGACACTTCCGGATGTCACGACATATGATGCGAAAATCCGCGTAACTGATGCCTCTTCCGGAATTGCGTCAGATACCAGCGACAATGTATTTTCAATTTACTTTGCACCGACAGTTCTCACCGGTTGGAATTTAATCTCTATTGACAAAGTTGTCTCGAATCCCCTTACCGAAGCGGTATTTCCATCTGCAGTTTCAAAAGCTTTTAAATATGCTGACGGATACAACCAGACGGACAGTATTTCAGCAGGTACCGGTTATTGGTTGAAATTTGCACAACCGGAATTCATTGACTTGTTCGGCGATTCTCTCTACAGTGATACTGTCAACATACAACCGGGATGGAATATGATCGGAGCAATCGCTCAATCAATGGCAATCGATGAGTTCATCCAAAATCCTCCGGGGAATATTATTTCCCAGGTCTTTGGCTACCGCAATGGTTATTCGACGGTTGATTCGCTAATCCCCAAAAGGGGGTACTGGATAAAAGCAGAAGATCAAGGAACTCTTGTCCTTCCATACGCAGCTCAAACATTAGTTGCAGGCACGAAGACTTCTTTAGTGAAACTTCCACAGGAGAACAGGATTACAATTCAAGACGCGCGCGGCAACCGCCAGGACCTTTTTGTTGCGAATAATCTGCAGACAAAATTTACAGATGCATTTGAAATGCCTCCATTACCCCCTGCCGGAATTTTTGACGCTCGTTTTGCTTCCGGCGGCATGCTGGAATCATTTTCTTCCTCCGGCATCAATCCGGAACGCTTCATTGAAATTACCGGCGCTCAATATCCGGTAACAATAGAATGGGACATGCGGGCAGGCGGGTATGGAACATTTTTCCTTGATGTCAACGGCAAGAGAACCAGTTGCGTGGGCTCAGGACGCTTAACAATGACGCGCCAATCAAAACTCAGTGTTGGTTTTGATGAACATCGTGTTTCAGAGTTACCATCCTCCTTCCGCCTGGAACAAAATTATCCCAATCCGTTCAATCCTGTCACTGTCATCCGCTACACATTGCCTGAACAGGCACATGTGAAGCTCAGAATATTCGATATACAAGGAAAAGAAGTGCTTATACTGGTAAACGGCTTGCAGGAAGCAGGATTTAAGTCGGTTGAAGTCAACGGAACAAATTTCTCCTCAGGTGTGTATTTTTACCGCATTGAGACGAGCGGTTATACGGCAACCCGGAAGATGTTACTGGTAAAGTAATTAGCGCAATTTTCTTCCGGAAAGAACAGACCTGAAGCGGAGGAATTTGAACAAACGGGTAACGCGTAAAATAGGCATTTTTCCACTTGACTGAATAGATAATAAAAGGTACATTGCACTGGTTTTGACTGAGGCACCGGAGTCAGGCCATCCCCTCGAAATTAATTTTACACATCCAACAATCTATATACTGATAGGAGACCGTCATGTTTAGTTGCCACGTGGATTTTGTTGCGCGTACGGTGAAGAGAATTATTGCGTCTATGCTCTTCCTGTTCATCTATTCTCCCTTAGTTTTTTCTCAGCTCTCAGGCACGTACACAATCGGTTCGGGTGGATCATATGCCACATTTACCGCTGCTGTTAATGCCCTCACATCATCCGGCGTCAGCGGGGCCGTAACGTTTAACGTTATTACAGGCACATACAACGAACAAATCTCTATCCCCCAGATTACCGGTGCCAGCGGCTCGAATACAATCACATTCCAGTCACAATCGGGAAATCCTGCCAACGTTACATTATTCTATACACCCACAAGCACAAATAACTATGTTGTGCGGTTAAATGGTGCGGACTATGTGACATTTAAGAATATGACTGTCTTGTCACAGGGTTCGACCGGTTATGGGGTTGTATTCCGGCTTGATACCGACGCCGACAATAACAGTATAATCACAAACATCATTACCGGTCGCCCCAACAGTTCTTCGTCCGGAAATCAAATATGCATACTTGCCGACAACCAATCTGTCGATAATTTGCTGATTGATGGAAATACTATTTCAGACGGTTCGTGGGCAGTCGCACTCAGCGGCGTAAACAATTCCTCACACGCCACTGCTGCGACAATCATCAATAATTCCATGTCGAATCATGGTTATGGAGCAGTATTTCTTCAGTACCACGATTCACCGTTGCTCCGAAATAATACTGTGACCGGCCCCCCCAACCGCGGTTTTGAGCTTCAATATTGTAATGCAGATATAGAAATCAATAAGAATGTAATCTCGGGCCTTGCCAACAGTACCGGTATTTATATCTACTTGTGTGCCGGCGGGACGGGCTTCCCAACTAATCCGGGACTTCTTGCCAATAACTTCGTACAGACAGGTGGCGGTTCTGATGGCATTAATGTGTACCAGAGTAGTAACATTAATGTGTACCATAACTCAGTCAATGTCAACGGGTCAGGGCAAGCTTACTACGGCTACAACAACACCTCGGTCAATGTCCAGAACAACAACTTCGCCAACACTGGCGGCGGTTATGCCGTAAACTTCGCCAATGCCAGCGGCGCTACAACCATGGACTACAATAATCTCTACACCATCGGTAACTTCCTGACTCGCTACGGAAGTACCGATCTCATCGATCTGGCGGCATGGCAAGCGGCTTCCTCCAAGGATGCTAACTCCGTCTCCTATTATCCATCCTTTACCAATGCCACGAATCTCCACACGGGAAGTCCCTGGCTCAATGCAAAAGGCACTCCACTGGCTGATGTTACCGATGATATCGACGGTCAGCCGAGAGACGGTTCTACTCCTGATATCGGCGCTGATGAGTATACACCGACTGCGCCTGCCGCCATGTCCGGCGCGTACACTATCGGTTCCGGAGGAACATACACCACCTTTGTCGCCGCTGTAAATGATCTGTTACTCCGTGGTGTCTCAGGCCCGGTCACCTTCAACGTTCTGACTGGACAGTATAATGAACATTTCGTTATTTACAATGTCCCGGGCGCCAGCAGTACCAACACCATCACGTTCCAGGCCAATACAGGCAATCCGGCCAATGCTACACTCTACTACTTCTCTGCCGATGCCCCAAATAATTATGTCGTCTATCTGCAGAACGCAGACTATATCCGTTTCCGTAAGATGACCCTGCGTTCCAACAATAATGTCGGCGCACAGTACGGTATTGTATTCTACCTCTACGGCAATGTCGACGGGTTCACCATCGACAGCTGCAGTGTCAACGGCACACCGGCTGCCAACAGTTCCGCCAATTACGCCATGGTCTATGGCAGTAGTGTACTGACACGTGATATGCTCATCCGCGGTACTACCTTTACCGATGGCGGATGGGGTGTGGACATTTCCGGATACAACACCAATTTCCTTGCCACCAACACGCAGATTCTCGGTAACACCTTTAACAATCAGGATTATGCAGGTGTCTGGCTCCAGTACCAGAATAATCCCATCATGAACAACAATACCATCACCAACCCTCTCAACCGCGGCATAGAAATTCAGTATTGCTATGGTAATATGCAGGCGCAGTACAACAAGATTACGGGTGTCTCCAATGGGTATGGTATCTACTTCTACTTATGTGCCGGCGGGACGGGATTCCCGGTCGGACCAGGACTGATCGCAAACAACTTCATTCACACTGGCGGCAGTTCATCGGGTATCGATGTGTATCAGAGCAGTAACATCAACGTCTACCACAACTCCGTGAACGTTACCGGCGGAAACTCCGAAGCTTACTACGGCTACAACAACACCTCGGTCAATGTCCAGAACAACAACTTCGC
>CAZFXS010000017.1:47484-57829 GCA_964523395.1 uncultured Chlorobiaceae bacterium
CAACACTGGCGGCGGTTATGCCGTAAACTTCGCCAATGCCAGCGGCGCTGCAACCATGGATTACAACAACCTCTATGCAAGCGGTAACTTTTCCGCACGATACGGAAGCACCGACCTTATTGACCTGGCAGCATGGCAAGCAGCTTCTTCCAGAGATGCTAACTCAGTCTCGTATTATCCCTCATTTACCAGCGCCACCAATCTCCACACTGGAAGTAACTGGCTCAATGCTAAAGGCACTCCACTGGCTGATGTTACCGATGATATTGACGGCCAGGTAAGAGACGGGTTTGCTCCCGACCTTGGCGCTGATGAATATACTCCTGATCCTCTTACACCGCCAATGTCCGGAACCTATGTTATCGGATCAGCCTCAACCGGAAATACGGTGTCCAGCGCCGCGGATTTCCCGACATTTGATGCAGCTATTGCGGCGTTAGTGTCGCGCGGTGTTTCGGGGCCTGTTACGGTAAATGTCCAGTCCGGCACGTATCAGGAAAGTATGATATTTTATCCGATTCCGAATTCAAGCAGCACCAACACCATTACGTTCCAATCTGAAAATGGCAATGCCTCGACAACGACGGTGTATTCCGTTACGACAATTGACAGTAACTACGTCATCTTTTTAACGGGCGCGGATAACATCCAATTCAAGAACATGACGCTTAGGTCAAATAATAATGTCGGCGCACAGTATGGCCTCGTTGTGTATTTATGGGGAAGTGTAGACAATTTTCTGCTGGAGAATTGTATCGTCAACGGAACCTCTGCCGCGAACTCTTCAGTGAATTATACATTAGTATATTCGGGCGGTTCGCTTACCAGAGGATTGAAACTCCTCGGGAACACATTTAACGACGGCGGCTATGCCCTGTATCTTGATGGAGTAAACACTTCCCAGCTTTCTTCCGGGACGCAAATCCTCGATAATACATTCAACAATCCGGATTATGCAGGAGGATTTTTGCGGTATCAAAACGCTCCTATCCTTTCCGGCAACCGCGTGGTAAATGCCGACAGCAGAGGGTTTGAACTCCAGTACTGTATGAACGGCCTGCAAATCACTAAAAATAAAATTTCCAACGACGGAGGTTCCGCAGTAGGCATTTACCTCTACTACTGCACCGGAACCTCAGTAGAACCGGGCCTCACCGCAAACAACTTTGTATTTTGCTCGGCAAGCAGCGCAACCGGGATTGATCTTTACGCGTCAAACTATCAAAGGGTCGTTTACAACAGCGTCAATATGACCGGCGCAAGCACAAATGCATTTTACACGTATGCCGGGTCAAGCAATACCAACAACATCGTCAATAACAACTTCGCTAATCACGGCGGCGGGTATACCTATTACATCCAAAGCCCCGAGGGAGTTGGCCTTTCGAATTACAATAATCACTACACAACAGGTTCCACCCTCGCGTATTGGGGCGGAAACAGGGCAACACTGGCTGATCTGCAGTCCGCCAGCAGTAAGGAAGGAAATTCAAAATCGGTGCTTCCCGGATTCTATTCGGCAAGCAATCTGCACACAATCTCACCGCCATTGGACAGTGCCGGAGCGGTCATTGCCGACATAACAGACGACATCGACGGCGACCTGCGTGATCCGAACAGCCCCGATATCGGTGCCGATGAGTTTTCGATCATCATCACTGTCAGTCCCGAAATTCCGGGCGGATGGAATATGGTTTCTCTCCCGCTGATCGTGGCAAATAATCTTAAAACTGTCCTGTTCCCCACCGCGAATTCCAACGCGTTTGCTTATGAACCTCCGGCAGGATACGTAACAAAAGATTCGATTAAGAACATGGCAGGATACTGGTTAAAATTCCCGTCTACGCAAACTATCAGTGTGACAGGCGCACCGTTGCTGAGAGACAGTGTGTCAACGCGCGCGGGCTGGAATCTTATCGGCGCAATCGCAGTACCGGTTCCGAAAACCGCTGTTATTCAGAATCCTGTCGCGAATGTCGCGTCGAACTATTTTGAATATGTCCCCGGCGTAGGCTACATACCTGCCGATACATTAAAGCCCGGTCGCGCGTTCTGGGTCAAGACGACCAATGTGGGCAAGCTGACACTTGATGTAAACGCGGTGCTGCCGAAAACTTCCGCAGGCATTGCCGGCGAGAACAGCTCAGAGCTCGATATGATGAATCAACTCGTCTTTAAACCGGCAGGACAATCCGGAATTACGCGCGAAGCAATATTGTACTTTGGTTCAGCCGGTTCCAATAAACTGAATCTCGACAGTTATACACTCCCGCCGCCGCCGCCGACCGAAGCCGCCGATATCCGCTTCGCCTCCGGCAGATTTGTGGAAGTAGTCGGTGAACAAAAGGAAATTCCCGTTGTTGTCCAGGGACAGGGAACGTCGTTCACAGTATCATGGACTATCAGGGATCAGCAGGAATATTCGTATGTCATCGTAGAACGCTCCGGCGGCAAAGTGACGCGTGAACAGCAGTTGAGAGGATCCGGGACGATGACCGTAAGCAGTGACAAGCAGTATGTCATTCGTCTGCTGGAACTGCCGACGGCATTCACACTGCATCAGAACTACCCGAATCCGTTCAACCCGTCAACCGCGGTACGCTTTGACCTCCCCGAACAGGCGAATGTTACACTGAAAGTATTCAACCTGCTCGGACAGGAATTGACGGTACCGCTCGAAAACGCGGAGCTGGAACGCGGTGCTCACATCGTCAATATCGATGCCCGGTCATGGGCAAGCGGAACATACATCTATCGCTTGCAGGCTGTCGGCGCCCATGGCGCGGTCCTCACAGCATCAAAGAAGATGGTACTCATCAAATAAATCTCTCATCCACCAAACAACAAAGGCGGAGAGCGTTTGCTCTTCGCCTTTTGTATTTATGAACGTTGGAGTGTTAGGTAACAGGTTTGAGGTTTCAGGTATCACATTTCAGGTCCAAAATTTGCCTCCTGAATTTTGAATCCCGAAGCAATAACCTTCCCGCTCTCTCACATATTCCGTATGATCTCATCCCCGAATTCAGAACACTTCACTTCTTTAGCTCCTGTCATGAGTCTTGCAAAGTCGTAGGTGACCGTTTTCGCCGCAATGGATTTTTCCAATCCTCTGAGAATCATATCAGCAGCTTCCACCCAACCGAGGTGGCGAAGCATCATCTCGCCGCTAAGGATAACGGAGCCGGGATTTACTTTATCAAGGTTCGCGTACTTTGGCGCAGTGCCGTGCGTCGCTTCAAAGACCGCGTGGCCGGTGATATAATTGATGTTCCCGCCCGGCGCGATACCGATGCCGCCCACTTGCGCCGCAAGCGCGTCGCTGAGGTAATCTCCGTTAAGATTTAATGTTGCTATTACATCAAAATCTTCAGGACGCGTCAGCACCTGCTGTAACGTGATATCGGCAATCGCGTCTTTGATGACGATGCCGGCACCCGGCTTACCATCAGGAATTTTGCACCATGGCCCACCATCGATCTCAACCGCGCCGAAATAATCTTTTGCCACCTGGAAACCCCAGTCACGGAACGCTCCTTCGGTGAACTTCATGATGTTTCCCTTGTGCACAAGCGTGACACTCTTGCGGTTGAATTTTATCGCGTAACCGATGGCGCTGTGAATCAGACGCACACTGCCGGACCAGCTTAATGCCTTGATGCCGATACCGACACGGATATCGTCGGGGGCGTTCGTACCCACCCTCTTCCAGAAATCCGCCGACTTTTCCTTGGTGCCGAACCGTATCTTGTTAAAATCCTTCGGAAATTCCTTTGCCATGAAATCGAGAACCTTCTGCGACTCCGGCGAACCGGCGGTGTACTCAATGCCCGCGTAAATATCTTCCGTGTTTTCACGGAAGATAACCATGTTCACTTTTTCGGGATGTTTTACCGGAGAAGGCACGCCCTGAAAATACTGTACCGGCCGCAAACAGACATACAGATCGAGCATCTGGCGAAGCGCGACATTCAGCGACCTGATTCCGCCTCCGACCGGCGTTGTGAGCGGACCTTTGATGCCGACTAAATATTCCTGGAATGCTTTTACCGTTTCATCGGGAAGCCAGTTGTTAAACTGTTTAAACGCTTTTTCGCCGGCGTAGACTTCCATCCACGCGATGCTTTTCCTGCCGTTGTATGCTTTTTGCACCGCGGCATCCATGACACGCTGTGAAGCGCGCCAGATATCAGGGCCGGTGCCGTCGCCTTCGATGAATGGAATAACGGGACGGTCGGGAACGTTAAGCTTTCCCTGGTGTATTGAGATTTTTTGTCCGCCTGCCGGCGGGGTTGGCATTGATGGTGTCATAATGATCCTGTGTTCGATGTTAAGGGGTGGCTTGAGCAGGAACAGCCTGCCGGATGCGCTCGGCGTATTCCGACATTTCCTTCCCCGCGTATTTCTTCAGCTTCAGGACGAAGCGGATGTTATCGTCTTCGTACCGCGGCGTGATGTGGAGATGGAAATGAAAGACCGATTGACCGGCGGCCCTGCCGTTGTTGGAAAAAATATTGAACCCGGGAGGTTTGAGCGAGTCGACAATCGCCTGCGAGACGATCTTGGTTGCCTGCATCAGTCCGGCAAGCTCCGGTTCAGGCACATGGAGGAAGTTCTCCGCGTGCGTGCGCGGGATAATCAGGACATGGCCGAAGTGTATCGGGTTGATGTCGAGTATGGCAATCGCGTGCTGGTTTTGGTAGAGAATTTCAGCGGATGCTTCCCCACGGATAATCCTGCAGAACTCGCATTGAGGCATTGTTATGGCTACGCTACATTCCGGTTGATAAAAGTACCGACATCATACCAAAAATTCGGGCGAAAGTCAAAAAACCATCCCATTTCTCCATAGTAAAACAGACATTCCCGACAAACCTTGTATCCATTTCATGAGTCCTAATCCAATCGCTCCGGTCGGGTTATAACCTGAATCGCCGAAGACCCTCCTTCCTGACGAAGTCAGACGAGTACCATATTCGACATCACCCACCTCCGGATAAGCTCCCTCTCCTCTGCTTAATTCCTTTTCAATCTAATTGTTCTAAGTTATCTTAAGCCACTGTTTTGACTTGACATACTCCATCGTTTTTATTATACTTCGAGGTTATTTTAGAGGATACAAAAATTTTTATGAAGCATTCTTTTCAACCACAACACTGCATAGGAGATTCAAATGAGGAAGGTTTTGCTATCATCTCTGTCATTCGTTTTATTAACATCCATGTCATTCAGAGATTGTTCTTACACTCCAGGACCTCCCAACCCTTTGAGCTTAATAATAACCGGAGGCCAGTATGATTATTTTGTTAGCGATGCTACAACACATGCACCCTCCAGTGCGGTTCCCTTATATTATAACATCATGGTTGGCAATAACGGCAGCATAGTCAGGTCGGTAAGCAATGACAACAACATTTCCTATCAAACCATAACAAGCGGGACAGTTAACAAACTGCGCGACGTGAGAATTTCCAGCAACCCATATGAGGATGAAGTTGCGGCTGTCGGCGACAATGGTACAGTCCTGGTTTCAGATCACTCAGGACAGGACTGGACGGCAAAAACTCCTGTTACTTCCTCCAATCTCTACGGAGTTGACCACCGATCTTTCTTATTCGCTGTTGGTGATAATGGAACTATTCTCTTCGCGAACCAGATCATAACCGGTAGTCTCGTTGCGCAGACAAGCGGCACGACCAGGAATTTGAGAGCTGTCGCGATGGTAAGCTCTTTTCCTCAGAGAGCAATAGTCGTGGGAGAAAAAGGCACAATATTGAGAACAACCGACACGGGGTTCAACTGGCTGGATGTGAGCATTCCTGACACAACATTTGATTTTTATGACTTGAGCCAGAGAGGAATTTATTTTGGTTTTGTCACTGGAGATATTTTTGTGGCAGTGGGAAGTCAGGGAAAAATTTATAAGTCGACCGATGAAGGCGCGACATGGACACAAAAAACAAGCGGAACAACCAATACATTAAGAAGCATTTACTTTCACACATTGGACAGCGGCGTTGTTGTTGGCGACAACGGTACAATCCTCTTTACCACGAATGGCGGTGAATCATGGTACACAGACCCGTATTTTGATTCTCCGAACACCCGCCATTTTTCATCTGTCGCAATCACGAATAACAATTATGGGACATATACTGCCATGTCTGATTCATTCTTTATTTTTTCTGAAGAAGCAGTCACCGTTACCGGTGTTGAAAACGTTCTAACAGAAACACCGACGCGCTTTGCGCTGTCACAGAACTATCCGAATCCATTTAATCCGGGCACAGCTATTGCGTTCAGCATCCCATCGAAATCTTTTGTTTCTCTGAAAGTTTTTGATTTGGCAGGGCGGGAAGTATCAACAGTCATTTCAGAAGAGTTACCTCCGGGAAATTATTCACGCCAATGGAACGCGACCGGTTTGGCGAGCGGTATCTATATGTACCGACTTGAAACCGGTACCTTTGCCGAAACAAAAAAAATGGTTTTGATCAAGTAATCCTCAGGCGATGCAGTCTGTATCCCGAGAGAACGAAATTCATGATATAGATGATAACCCATGAATCCCACACTCAAAAACATACTTGCCGTCATCGCCGGTGTGATTATCGGTGGCGGATTGAACATGCTTATCATCCTGATCAGCCCGTCGGTTATCCCTCCTCCTGAAGGAGCCAACCTCACCACCATGGAAGGATTGCAGGCATCCATGCATCTCATGGAGCCAAAGCATTTTATCATGCCGTTCCTGGCGCACGCGCTTGGAGCGCTCGCCGGCGCGTTTGTTACGGCAAAGATCGCCGCGAACTATAAGATGCGATTTGCCCTGGGCATCAGCGCATGGTTTTTGCTCGGCGGCATTATCAATGTCGTCATGCTTCCCTCTCCTCTTTGGTTTACAATATTAGACCTTGCGGGCGCGTATCTCCCCATGGGATATTTGGGCGGGTTGCTGGCGGAGAAGAAACAAAGTGTGATTTCTGCATAGCGGCTTTACATCCTCTAAACAATCACCAACTTTTTTGAAGGAACAGTTATGCGATCAGTAAAACACTCACTCCTGCTCCCTATCTTCATATTATCAACCCTGGTCTCATTAATTGGTTGCAAGGGCGAGCCAGGTCAGGAAGGTCCACAGGGCCCTGCCGGGCCGAATCTTACAGGCAATATCATTGGATACTCCCGGCTTATTGATGTCAATGGCAACCGTGCTACTAACCATGGCGGTATTGCTGTAACGATCGAAGGGACATCCCTCTCAACAATAACTGCGTCTGATGGAGGATGGGAGATAAACAATCTTCCCACGGGCACATACACAATCTCATTTTCGAAGGCGGGATACGGTATTCAGAAAGAGGTCGGATATCAATTTGTCGGGGGAGGAACGGTGTATTTTGGGATACAATCTATTTTCCAAATTCCCTCATGTACTATTTCTAACATCACAGCCGATACGTCCAATGGCGGGATAAACCTCTTTGGTTCGTTTACAGGAAGTCTCCCGGAGGAGATTATTTATATGCGATTTTTTGCTGCGCCAACACCGGATGTCTCTTCGGATCCGGCAAAGTATACCAACAGCTTTCTCCTGTACTCGCTCATAGACACTGTTTTTGCAGTCACTATTCAATCTTCTGTCGTAAAAAGCGCTGGGATGCTCAGTGGACAAACAGTATACATGGTTGGATATGCAGAAAGTTATATCGGCGGAACGTCATACATTGATTTCGCAACCGGCCGACGCGTATTTCCCAGTCTGAACCCGGCTCCATCAAATATTGTGAGTGTGGTTATTCCGTAAAATTACCATTTTAAAAGAAAACCTACTTCAACAATATCATCTTCTTGATGACATTGAACTTTACCGATTCGCTTCCAAGCAGCTCAGGATCAACAGCGACAATCTGGTAAAAGTAGATCCCCGACGACAGCCCCTGCGAGTTGAATTCCACTTCCTGAACACCATCCGCCATCTCCTCCTTATCCAGCAGTGTCGCAACTTCCTGTCCGAGTATGTTGTACACTTTTAACGTCACCAGCGCCTCTTCGGCAAGACTGAATTGTATTGTCGTCGTTGGATTAAACGGATTAGGATAGTTTTGGGATAACGAGAATGTCGGATTCGCATAAAGTTCCGCATAGTCCACATCACTCCAGTTCGTTACCGGTGACGGAGACTGACCGGGATGCAGGTAGGATACGTCAGCCAGAGATCTGGCGCCCCCTACCCTCATCGGAAACACCGTAAACGTATCAACGGGACCGACAAATGCCCTGTTAATTCTACTCAAACAAGAGTCTAATTGAATGTAATAGCTTGCAGGATAGCGCTGACCGTACGTTAGGGCAGTATCTGTGTGCGCCATAATTTCCCGGACGGTTTTACCATTTCCCGGATTACCCGGCAGAGTTGCATCGTCAAAAATTAAATCTCCAAAACCTGCCGGAGTAATTTCGACGTCACTCGCACCAACGTTAAATTTCAAGACAAATTGTTCTGCGACCAAATGGTTCTCGTGATACTTTGCCGCCGGATTATAGCGCGACCTGTTCCACGGTTTACGGGTTGATACATAATAATCAATTGGCCGCGCAGGACCTGTTTGCGGCAGGAACCGCGGGAGCCTGTAAACATTACGTTTCCAGTATATCCACCCGTATTTTGCGCTGTCAAACCGGGGAATTCCGAGATACAAGCCATTCTGGAACCACCTCTTGCGCATAAACGTTTCATCCCGCACATCACCCCCCTTGATGTAATATTTCTTTTGCCAGAATCGAATCTTCTCTGAGTAATCCACTTGGCTAAACGTTCTGTAACGCCCAAATTGAGATGCATCTACCGGCTGCTCTGCTACAATATAGAGCTGCCTTACAGTCGTATCCGAGAGTGTATATGCGGTCTGTATTTTCATGTTGACGTTAACAATTGCGCCGCCGAGCGTATCACGAAGAGTAACAGGACCGGTATATCTGGCGCTCAGATTCGACCATGCAATCGTGATAGGATATCCGCAACTTGGAGGCTGAAGCGCGACTTTGTACGTGTCAATCTGCGATGAGGAAGTATATTGACGCAGATCAGTAAGTAATCCTTGCCCAAGACACGCGCCGCCGCCTGTCCGGGAATCTACAAGCCGGACATCAAATGTTCCCGGTGCCGGGACAGGCGTAAGCTGATTCTCTCCCAACAAAGCATCGATACAATATGTGGCAATTGGGTGCACACCAAAGTACAACGATTTGATTGTCTGTGAAGGACCGGGACAATTTGTGGTCATCGTGAGGTTACTGAGAAATTGAACTTGCCCTGCCGGTAATACCGTCAGTAGAGCAGTGTCAGATGTCTCGGCCACTGCACAGGAATTAGCTACGATGACATCGTATGATCCCGAATCTCCTGCGACAACGGAGGAAATTGAATAACTGCTGCTTGTCGCTCCGCCGATATTGATACCGTTTTTACGCCACTGATAGGTCAAGCCCGTGCCCGTCCCGCTGACAGTAAATGTCACAGCATCGGATAACACTTTTGACACGCTTAATGGATGGTTCGTGATCGATGGAGGTACGCTTACCGTCAGTGTCGCAGCTGTGGATGTGTCGGGCGGTGTACAAGCTCCGCTCACAATGACATCATACGATCCTGCATCTCCTGCTGTGGCTGACGGAATAGAGTATGTACTGCTTGTCGCTCCGCCGATATTGACTCCGCCTTTACGCCACTGGTACGTCAAACTTGTTCCGGTTGCAGTCACAGAGAAACTTACTAATGAACCCGTGCATACCGTCTGATTAGCCGGGTTACCGGTGATATTCGGCAGTGTGTTCAGCGTCAGTACCGCCGCCGTTGAAGTATCCGGAAGGCCGCATCCACTGCTTACTATAACATCATATGATCCTGCATCTCCTGCTATTACAGGATTAACAGTCAGCGTTGTTGACGTTGCGCCTGAGATGCTTCCTCCATTCGATATATTTACTCCATTCTTGCGCCATTGATATGTCAGACTTGCCCCGGTCGCAGTGACCAAGAAACTCGCCGATGAGCCTGTGCATACGGTCTGGCTGGCGGGATTACCGGTAATACTTACTCCGCTGCCTATGGAAAGGATTGCTGTTGTGGATGTATCCGGTGGCGTACAGCTTCCGTTTATAATCACATCATATGATCCTGTATCGCCTGCTACCGTAGAGTTGATAGCTAATACGGCTGTAGTTACTCCTGAAATGCTTCCGCCATTTGAAAGATTCACTCCATTTTTACGCCACTGGTACGTCAGACTTGTTCCCGTTGCCGTTACCGTAAAACTTGCCGGTAAACCAACACACACTGTCTGAT
>CAZFXS010000018.1:0-52980 GCA_964523395.1 uncultured Chlorobiaceae bacterium
TCGGGTTCTGTGTCGATGCATCACTCCAGTTGACGAAATGATAGTTCGCATCAGGCACTGCCGTTACTGCCGTACCATTGGAACCGGGGTTAACTGTCTGGGGAGAGGTCCCGGTGATCGATCCATTGGCTCCGGCTGTATACGTAAGCGTATAAGTTTTTTGTTCTCCAACCTGGAAATCGCTCATTGAAGTCATTCCGAGTGCTTCTATGCTTGTAGAGGTTCTCGTCCCTACAGTCGGAAAGGACCAATTGGGTGAGTTGTATTTTCCAACAATAAAATTGCTTGTATTTGCACCGCCATCAAGGTCTCCTGCGACGAAATTAAATGTTGCCTTATAACTGGTGAATGCGACCCCGCCGCTCGTCAAAGTCCAATAGCGGTTCACGCTCTTGGATGCATTGATCCCGGATGTCGATATATTTGCATGATCGTTTACGGTCGATGTTCCTACTACACCGCCAGCTCCAGTGACGGAGGCGAAGGTGATATCAATGGGAGTATAATCTGAACCTGTACCGACTTCGAAACTCCGAGCCACATTAGAACCTGTCGCTACGTTCTTTTGAAGATTTCCGACAATATGCCCCGATGTTCTTGACACAGACCCCGCCACTGCTATATTCAAGACATTTGCATTGGTTGTGATGTTGCCGTTTGTCAACGTCAATATTCCGTTAACCGTTGGTGAAGACGTCAGCGTCAAGCCGCCGGATTTATTCATCGAAAGATTATTAAGAACTGAAACGCTTGATGGAATTTCCGCCCCTGCTGTTACTCCCGTACTTCCGGAATACGTTACGTTCACAGAAGTGCCAAACGATGGCGTTCCTGAAAGGCTGCCGTTATCACGAATAATCGTTGCCCCATTGCCAAGAGATAGTGCGGTCGTAAGCGTGAACGTTCCGCTTGTCAGGGCCAATGTTCCTGCAACGGAAGTGCCACCGGTGGCATGATTATTTATCACTCCTGCACTGTTATTGATTGTAAGATTATTAAATGCAATAGCAACATTCCTGTTTATGGTCTGAGGGGAACTGCCATTAAAACTGACTGTCCCGGTTGAGGCAGTAAAAGTTCCACCATTTCCTGTGAAATTGCCCGTCAGGCTCAGTGTGCTTGAATTTCCGTTCAGCGTTCCGTTGGTAAATGTCACCGCGCCATTTACCTGATGGGATAGCGACGTGCCCAGATTCAACGTCCCGCCAGCACCATTTATGGTTAACGCGCCAATGGTGGTGTTTCCCTGGAGTGTCGCGACGCCACCCGTCTTTGTCAGGTTTACCGTCCCCGACGTGGTGAACCCCGCAATACTTTGAGCAAGTGTTCCACTGAATGTTACGCCGTTTGAGCCAAAATTTAATGTTCCACCGCCTGTATTGGAAAGGTCACCTTGAATTGTCAGAGTAGCGCTGCTTCCGGCAGTGCCTGTGCCGCTGAATTTCAGGTTTTGGTATGTTAGGCTGGCATTGATTGTTGGATTTGCATTGGGATATTCAACAGTGCTTCCAGCATTTATTGTCGGCGAGGCAAATCCTGTGATACTTCCAGCGTACGTCGAAGCGGCGACAATGAGTGTACCGGACACCGTCAACGCTGTCGAACCGCCTCCGGAAATGACATTACTATTTGTATGAAACGTACCTGCGACAACATTGAGCGAGGAGGTGATACTGATTCCGCTTGTCGCCCGCAGCGTCAGCGTACCACTATTCACGTCAAGAAGTTTAATGGACGCGGAAGAACTTACATTCTTCGTGCCGGTTCCGTTGAACACTATCTTAGATCCACTTCCACCACCACTGTTATTATTCAATGTGCCTGAACAGGTAAAATTTCCGCCGAGAGTGAGAAGCTGATTATTGCTCGACGCAAAGGACAGAGTGCCGGTGATGATAACATCACCGCTGAGTCCGGAAGAAGTACTTACGTTAAGAGACCGGTTGTTGTTTGCGCTGTACACTAACGTTCCGGCAACCCTGAGCGCGCCACATGTTCCGTTTGCATCGAGTGTAACAGTATGACCAAGGGCTATGATAACACTGTCCCCCGCTCCGGGGGCTCCCGCAGGACTCCACGTGCTCATGGTATTCCAGTCTCCCGAACCAGTGCTTGTTTTGGTTGCGGACAAACTTATCAGACAGAAAACTCCTGTCAATGCAACTAACGAAATATATCTCAATGCTTTCACATGCGCTCCATGCTTATTGTTGTAAACTGATCTCCAATACCCAAAAAAAACCCTCCCATTGTAGATAACTCCGAAGAAAAGAAAAGAGCGGCTTTGATACAGAGCACACGGAATTGAATAAGGAGGATTACTACATGGTGTACATCACCAGGATGGCTGAATAATTGTGAATAAGCAGGAAAAAAAGGAGGAGTAGGGGCTATTTACAAAAAAAAAAGCGAGAATGATCTCTCATTCTCGCTGTTCAATCAAAAAACCAGTTTCAATTTAGGTGAGGAGTGACTTTTTCAATCAGATGACGTTTCGGGACTGCACCGACAATCTGTTCTACAACCTGGCCTCCTTTGAAGACCATAAGTGTCGGAATACTGCGGATACCATACTGCATCGCAGTCTGTGGATTGGCATCCACATCCATTTTGGTGACTTTAAGCTTACCGTCATATTCATTTGCCAGTTCTTCAACTACCGGCGCTATCATTTTGCAGGGGCCGCACCATACTGCCCAAAAATCCACTAAAACGGGTTTATCTGAACTCAACACCTCATTCTTGAAATTGGTGTCGTCTATTTGTATCGGTTTCATGAAATATCCTTCTTTTATATCAAATATGATTAACTATATGCCCTGTATAATATACGAAATTTTTAGTTTGAAAACATTAACGAGTTCCTGCCAAGGATGTTCTCCGCTTCCTCAATAAATTGATCGCTCACCTCTACCCCGTATTTTGTCGACTGCAATCTGAGCGACTTTTGAACCTTCGCATCCTCGACATGAAAATAACAGGAGCATTTTCCCTTATGTTTCTCCACTATTTTTTGAAGATCACTGATAACAGAATCTCTTACCTCATTGAGGCGAATGTTTATGATGACACGCTTGGCAAACATTTGCCGGACTTTCTCCATCGCATGGACTTCATTGACAATAATTTTCAGTGAATCGCCATTCTGTTCCGCTTTTCCAATCACCATCACCATTGATTCCGGAGCAAGGAGCTGCTGAAACTGACGAAAAGGATCTGAAAAGATAATACACTCCCCTTTTCCCGTGAAATCTTCAAGAGTCAGGAATGCCATCATATTTCCCTTTTTGTCGATTTTCTTCTTGAGCCCTGAAACAATTCCGCAAACCCTGACAAGAGAACCCGATTTCACACCGGCGGGATTCCCAAGTTGAGCCGTGGAAAATGCTTTAATATCCCGTTCAAACCTGAGCAATGGATGTCCCGAAACATAGAACCCGAGCACAGTTTTTTCACGGGAAAGTTTTTCTCCCTCATTCCATTCTGTCGTTGAAGGAAGGGCAGGATATTGCTCCTGCTTTTGTGTCGAAGATGAAATCTCAAATAAGGAGGACTGACCTTTTGAAGAATGGCTTTTAGCATTCTGACCGAATTGAATTGCTTTTTCGACACAATCAAATAACTGTGCCCGGTTCTTTGTCATACTATCGAACGCGCCGGATTGGATCAATCCTTCAAGTGTCTTTTTATTCACCAGACGCAGATCAACTCTTTTACAGAACTCGAAGAGATTTTCAAACCGTCCCTGACTATCACGCGAAGTGATAATATTTTCGACAGCGCTGACACCGACATTCTTGATGGCACTCATCCCAAAGTGTATCCCTTTTGGGGTCACGATAAACTGAACGCCGCTTTCATTAACATCAGGAGGAAGTACCTGAAGATCCATTTTCCTGCATTCATCAATAAGCTGTACCACGTAATCCGTATCGCCGATTTCAGCAGAAATGGCTGCCGCCATGTATTCAGAGGGATAATGGGCTTTGAGATACGCAGTCTGGTACGCAAGTACCGAATAGGCAACGCTGTGTGATTTGTTAAATCCATACGACGCGAATTTTTCAATCATGTCGAAAATATCACCGGCGAGCTTCTTGACGAAACCTTTTTCTACAGCGCCATTGATAAATTCAGTCTTTTGTTTTGCCATGAGGTCTTTGTCTTTTTTCCCCATTGCGCGGCGCATGATATCCGCTTTGGCAAGCGAGAACCCAGCGACTTCACTGGCAATCTTCATCACCTGTTCCTGATACACGATGATGCCGTAGGTTTCTTTCAAGATCGGCTCAAGCTTGGCGTGCAGATATTCGATTTTTTGCAATCCCTGTTTCCGCCTGATAAAATCGCCGATCATTTCCATCGGACCCGGACGATACAAAGCATTCATCGCTACCAGATCACTGATGGAAGATGGCTTCAGTTTCCGCAACCAATCCTGCATACCCGATGATTCAAACTGAAACACTCCGACCGTGTGTCCCTTCCCAAACAGCTCAAATGTTTTCGCATCATTCTCAGGAATTTTATCCAGATCGATATCAACGCCATGATTATTTTTGATGAGTGCAAGAGAATTCTCAATGATGGTCAGCGTTCTCAATCCGAGGAAGTCCATTTTCAACAGTCCTGCATCCTCGAGATCGAGCATGTTGTACTGCGTCATCAAATCGGTTTGAGGGGTCTTGTACAGCGGCACATAATCAACCAACGGACCGGGAGCAATAACAACACCCGCGGCATGTGTCGAGGAATTGCGGTTCATTCCTTCCAGGACAAGAGAAATATCCACAAGCTCCCTGATTTTTTCGTCTTTGCTATCCTTCACCCACTTTAAATCGGGAAGCGTATCGATTGCTTCGGCAAGGGGTGTAACCTTTCCCTGAAAGACGGGAATTTGTTTGGTAATTGATTCAGTAATCTGAAGCGGAACGCCTAGAACTCTGCCCACGTCTTTGAGAACCGCGCGCGTGGATAACGTTCCAAATGTGATAATTTGTGAAACGGAATCCGCACCATATTTTTGTTTGACGTACTCGATGATTTCATCGCGCTTCGCGTCGGAGAAATCAATATCAATATCAGGCATGCTCACGCGGTCGGGATTGAGGAAACGTTCAAACAGCAAATCGTACTTTAACGGGTCAACATTGGTAATACCGAGAGCGTATGAAACAAGACTTCCCGCAGCGCTGCCGCGACCAGGACCGACCATGATTCCTTTCGACCTTGCCGCAGCAATAAAATCCTGTGTGATAAGAAAATATCCCGCATATCCCATTCTCTTGATAACAGCAAGTTCGTGATTCAGGCGTTCTGCAATGGCAGGTGTAATGTTCTCATAACGGCGTTTTAATCCCTGCTGTGATAACTTATCCAAGTACTCTTCCGGAGATGAGACTCCTTTGGGCATTGGGAAATCAGGCATATACGATTGCTTCGGCTTGATGTCGTACTGCTCGATTTTTTCCGCAACCTCCAGCGTGGAAGTAATTGCCTGGGGATAATGGCGAAAGAGTGCACACATCTCAGCCGCAGTCTTGAAATAAATCTGGTCGGTTTGATACCGTAACTGCTTATAATCGGAAACATTTTGTGCGCTCGCATCGGGTATCATCAGCATGACATTATGCGCAATCGAGTGATCCGATTTAATATAGTGGACATCATTTGTCGCGATGAGTTTGATACCAAGATCTTTGGAAAGTTTCGGCATTCCCTCGAGAATATACTTTTCTTTTTCAAGTGAATGATCCTGGATTTCCAGGTAGAAATCCTCTCTGAAAATTTCTTTAAACATTCCTGCAGTCGAGCGCGCTTCGTCCCAGTTTCCGTTCACAAGATGATATGAAACTACCCCTGATGGGCATGCAGAAAGCGCAACTAAACCGTCAGAGTATTTTCTCAGCAACTCCATATCAATGCGCGGCTTGTAATAAAAGCCCTCGGTATGGCCAAGACTGACAAGCGTCATGAGGTTACGGTAGCCGGTATGATTTTTTGCAAGAAGGACAAGGTGATGGTATATTCCTCGGCCCCTCCCCTCTTTAACACTTTGAGAATCGACTTCCTTATCAAACCGCGAACCTTTAGTCACGATATACACTTCGCAACCGATGATAGGCTTCACGCCTGCTTTTTTTGCAGTCTTATAAAATTCAATTGCTCCGAACATAACCCCATGATCCGTCAGAGCGACGGCGGGCATGTTGTTTGCTACGGCGGACTGGACCAACCCTTCGATTGTCGCTGCGCCATCGAGAAGACTATAATGGGAATGATTATGAAGATGGATAAATTCCGACATGAACAACTCTTAGTAAAAGCACAGAACAGCGTCTGCGCCGAAAAGGTTTAATTACGACTCAAGGTATTTTTCGACAAATTGCACAACCTTGCCGATATCGATTATTTCTCTCTCACCCGATGAACGGTGCTTAATTTCCACTTTACCGTTCGCGACATTTTTCTCTCCCACAATAATCTGCAGCGGCATTCCGAGCAGGTCAGCATCTTTAAACTTAAAGCCCGGGCTGGCATCAGCACGGTCATCATACAGCACGTCAATAAGCGATTCCCGCAGTTTTACATACACCTCTTCGGCAGTTGAAACCACTTTTTCGTTCTTGGTGTTGACTAAAATCAGATGTACATGAAACGGAGAGAGGGCCTTCGTCCAGATTAACCCGTTCGCATCGTATGATTGTTCGATATGGCAGGCGATGACGCGTTCGACGCCGATTCCGTAACTTCCCATGATAATCGGCTTCTCTTTTCCCTGTTCATCAAGAAATGTGGCTTTCATCGCATCGGCATACTTTGTACCGAGTTTAAAAATATGTCCGAGCTCGATCGCGCGTACAACCCTCAGCGGCTTTTGACATTTTGAACAGGGTTCACCTGCAATAACAGTACGCAAATCATGATACGCTTCGACTTTCACATCACGGTTCAGATCAATATTCTTAATATGATAATCATTTTTATTCGCACCGCTAATGAGGTTATTAGCACCTTTAAGACGGTTGTCGGCAATAATTCTGAACCCATTCAACCCGATAGGGCCAATCGAGCCGCCGTCAGCACCCGTAAGCGCCTTAAGCTCATCGGGATGCAATGGACGCGCATCCTGTCCGACAACTGACTGCAATTTTGATTCATTCAGCTGATCGTTTCCCATCATCAGAATCATAACCGGCTGGTTACCGTTCATATATACAAGAGATTTTGCCAAACGCGATTCGTCGACGTTGAGAAACACTTTAAGCTCATCGATGGTTTTTACATTCGGTGTGTGAATCTCTTCAACCGCATGATGTTCATTAACCCGTTGTGCAACGGGCAGAGCTGAACCGGCGATTTCAATATTGGCGGCATAACCGCAATTATCGCACACGGCGCAGGTATCCTCGCCTGCATTCGATTCGACCATAAATTCCTGTGAAGCGCTGCCACCCATTGCACCGCTTGAAGCGCCAACAACAAAAAACTTTAACCCGACGCGTGAGAAAATATTTTTATATGCCTGCGCATGCAAATCATAGCTTTTATCCAAAGCTTCCCAGGTTGCATCGAGACTATAGGAGTCCTTCATCAGGAATTGCCTGCCGCGGATAACACCTGAGCGCGGCCTGGGTTCATTCCGGAATTTTGTCTGGATCTGATACCATATCTGCGGCATATCGCGGTACGATTTAATCTGGCCCTTCGCGATATGACACATCACTTCTTCATGCGTCGGGGCAAGTACGAGCGGACGATTCTTGACATGGAACATTGTATCACCGAATGCCTTGATGCGGTCGGTTTCTTCCCAAAGTTCTACGGGGTTCAGTGCAGGAAGATGAAACTCCTGTCCGCCGATCGCATCCATTTCATCTCGGATAATGTCCATAACTTTTTTGACAAGCCGATAACCGAGCGGGAGGAAAGAATAGACACCAGCACCGAGCGGTCGAATCATACCCGCTCTCAGCATAAGCTGATGACTTGGGATTAAGGCATCTGACGGGACTTCTTTAACTGTGGGAATAAATCCTTTACTTAATCTCATGGTAATCGGTAATGATGAATAAAAATGATTGTACCCCCGAGAGGAGTCGAACCTCCGACCAACGGTTTAGGAAACCGCTGCTCTATCCATACTGAGCTACGGGGGCGTGGTTTTTAGCCTAACTGGTGACAAATTTGTTAATTATGTCTTGAATATAACACTTCCACCCTCGTAACGCAAGGATATTGCCCCTTGTTTTCCCAGCTTTCCCAGATCGTGGGAACACACGGTCCACGTCTCTTCAATCCACACATACACCAAGGTATCAACGCTGACACCTCCTTCCTATCCTTAACTTGCTTCCGCCCGTAAGGGTTTCTTCTCAAAATTTGTCGTAAATATTCCGCGAGGAATTCACAAAACACTTATTAAACGGGTGTATGGGATTGCTAAATCAAAAGCCCCAACCATTTCTGGTCAGGGCTTCAAGGAAGCTCTATTACTCAAGATTCTTATTTAATGAGCATCATCTTTTTCATATCTGTAAAAGATGATTGACTTGATTCTTCATCCTGAAATACTACTTCGGCGCTCAACCGATAAAAATAAACCCCTGATGCAAGACTGCTTCCGTCAAACATCGCCTCCTGTATGCCTCCATTCATCTCCTCGCGATCCAGTAATACTGCTACTTCTTTGCCCAGTATGTCATAAATCTTTAAAGTAACCAGAGAGTACTCTGGAAGCTCAAACTGAATTGTAGTTGTTGGGTTGAACGCGTTCGGATAGTTTTGGTGCAACTTGAACTGAGAGGTTGCTTCCACCGGCATAAAGCCCGGCACACGAACAATAACTTCAGGCATGATTAATGGATTTGGGAAAAGATATGGAACGTCCTCCAGTTTTCTGGTACCATTAATTACAAGGTTTGTGGTAAAGCTTAATGTATCAAGCGGTCCATCGAACGCTGAATCGATACGCGCAATTGTGTTGTATATATTATTAAAGATAGCCTGATCTTCGCACTGATGCACCCCAGAACTATACCATCCCATTAAAAGAGTGTCGCACTTTGCAGCGATTTCTTTGACCATTAGTCCGTTAAGGGGATTACTCGTCCCATCATCATAGAGAAGCTCACCCAGCCCATTTTGTGTCACTCCTATTGCACTTGCGGCGATGCCAAACTTCAACGCAAGCAAATTTGCAAAGAGGACATTATTCTGCTGCAACGGACGTAAAGTTTTCTGCTCTCTTGTAAAATCGAAACAACGCGGGAACTCCTGGTGGTTTCCAGCCCAATCGGAAAGAGACTGTTGAAAACTCTTGCTTGTCCTGACCCGAACCCAACCATACTTTCTCGAACTATCTGTTCTTGCAACACCAAGAACCAGGCCTTCGACCCCGAATGCACCGGCGTTAAAAACTTCATCTCTTACATTCGCATAGTTAGGTGCAGGATACAAAGCCTCCTGAGCTACAGGAGTAAAACCAGAGTTATACGGTCCAGCCTGTCCAGAATAAATCCAGCGCCAGTTCACGACCTTTGCCATGCGCCCCGGATAACTTTCTCCGTAAACGGCGACGGTTTCTCCGCTGGCGACGGCTCCATCACCAAAAATCCATCGTCGGTGATCAGAAGTTGTTTCAGAACCAAACTTTGTCGCGCTATCTACGACTACAAATGTTGCACTGTTGCCTCCAAAATTCAGTTCCAGCCCTGTGGCTGAGGTTGCTCCTGAATTCACAATGTTTAGTGTAAAGACGTACCCGACCGGCTTTTTCTTAATCGGGTTCTTTTCTGCCAGCTCTGATGGGGTAAATGTCCGATACATGAGTAAGTAAAGTGAGTCTTTTACGAATACTGCTGATAAGTTTCTATCTTCGAACATTGCAACGAATATTGGATTTGCTGCAGAACTTGTATCACCCTCCCAGTGGGAAAACTTCCAGGTGTTGTCACCAGGCACGGCAGTCAGCTGAACATTCGTTCCATGTGCATAAGAGACTTCATCCGGGCTTTTGAGTATCGTACCGCTACCGACGTTTGTAAGATTTAAGGAATAGGTGTTGATAGCAAACTTAACATGAATCGTGTGATTTGATATAACATTGGCAAATGTATAACTGCTGTTGGAGTCTGGAACATTTACCCCATCTACAAGAACGCTATCTAGGTGATAACCCGGATTGGGTGTAAACGTGAACACCTGGGAAGAGCCAGAATTCACTATGACAGTTCCAGCTGGAATAATAGAACCATTTGGCCCGGCGGTTGCGATAATTTGTTTTTGTGCGGCCGGCCAGCCACCTATATGGAAAAGTGAGTCGATCTCAGTCGCACTTAATGCTCGATTATATAACCTCACATCATCAATATTACCCTTGAAGCCAAACCACTGATCGTTTCCACCCACCCAACCTAATAGATTACCCACTCCCGTATTTCCAATACCAATTTGATTCTTGATCATACTGAGGTGATCAATTATTCCAGGCATGGAACCGATCAGGATACCATCAATATACAGACCTTGAGTTGTATCATCTCCTACCAAGACCATGAAGTGCCAATTTCCATCGTTCACGGTAAAATTAGTGACGATGGGTGTATCATCACCATTCCAAAATTCTGCGTAAGCTTTACCATCTACTCCAACATAGAGTGCAGGCACATACTGGGGGGGAGGGAAAAACGGATAATCGGTAGATTGGTAGCCAAACATTACACCACCATCCGTCGTCTTGAACCAAAGTCCTAGCGATAGTTTCGTGTGGTTATAGATTAAGCTGTCTGGCAGGTTGATGAGATCACCGGCACCACCGAAATAATAGGAATTTCCAAAACTCTCACGGTAATCAGCCGATAGTACACCTCCACTTACTGACCCATGGTTTAGGTTTCCACTCTCATCGTCCGCATTCCCATTAAAAGGATAATATGCTACAAGCGTACTATCACGCACATTCTCAAATACCCAGGCAGCACCAACCCCACTGTTGTCAAAATATCCTCCAACGATAATTGTTCGAGCATCAGCTGATATCCAAACCCCTGAACCTTGTTGCGCAGAAATTGCACCTGTACCAACAAGCTTATCTCCCAATTGACTCCAAGTATTGCCCTCTCGCTTGAACACCCAAGCTGCACCTTCGCCTCCATTGTCAAGATGTGCGCCAACAACGATTACATTTCCATCACTGGAAATAGAGGCATCTATTCCCAATCTTGGAACGCCGACAGCACCAGCACCTACAAGTTTACTACCTTGTTGTGACCAAACTCCCCCGCTTCTTACAAATATCCAAGCCGCCCCCTTTTGCCCATCATCATGCCATCCACCTATGACAGCTGTATTTCCATCAGCTGACAATGCAATGCCATTGCCCTGTTCAGAAAGACCTACATGATCGGAGCCAACGAGTTTAGGTCCCTGCTGTGTCCATACACCCGCACTTCTCGTGAATACCCAAGTCGCTCCCACACCATCGTCATCAACATTTCCTCCGAGAATTGCAGTGTTGCCATCAGCCGAGAGAGCTACATCAACCCCAACGTATGCATCTCCCCCTAGGATGTTGCTGCCAACAACCTTACTACCCTGCTGAGTCCAGACACCTGCAGTTCTTGTAAAAAACCACCCAGCGCCGACATTGAAGTTGTCGTATGGCGCACCAATAAACGCCGTGTTGCCATCAGCGGAAAGTGCAACAGAAAAGCCTTGGTTTCCAGCTCCCACCATTCCCAAACCCATAAGCTTACTCCCTTGCTGTGACCACACACTATCGCTTCGCGAGAATACCCACGTGGCTCCCATTCCACCATTATCACCTACTCCTCCTATTAATGCTGTATTGCCATCAAATGAAAGAGCTACTGAAAAACCGAACTGTGCAGCTCCGATTGCTCCTGTACCAGTAAGCTTTGACCCTTGCTGAATCCACTGATTTCCACTTCTGACATAGATCCATGCAGCTCCCATATTTCCATTGTCACCCCAGCCACCAACAAGTGCGGTATTGCCGTCACCCGATACTGCCACATGGATTCCTTGCTGGGAAGCTCCAACAGATCCAGTACCAATAAGTTTATTTCCATTTTGGATGTACTGTGAAAAAGTAATTGTGGATAGAAATAAGAAAAGTACAAATAGAAGTAAGGTAACTCTAGTGAGATTATACATGCTCAACTCCCGAAGAAATGATAAATGCACAGTTCATGGTGCAGCTATGATGGAATAATATAATTAGCTGCGAGAAAAGATGCAATTTTAAAAACTCTAAATTTCAGAGAAATATCTCTCAAATTTTATTTCATGGATATCAGGTTGAAAATCAAATCCAGTTTTTCTGGTTACAGATACGAATATAAAACAGAGGTTAACTTTATAGCATGGGCTAATAAAAATGAGAGGGCTGTAAGGAAGGATAGACCTGATTACAACTCACATTAATACAAATTAAGTAGGAATCGTATGACGCAACATTGCATTTCAAAAATCAGTATTTCAATAATAAACTATTCAAATACGGAGGACACGCTCTGAAAACTAACTCCAATACCATTTTTTATTGCATATAACTTGCCAGCGCCCGCCCCGGAGTTTCGTATGTGTCAAACACGCGGACAAGTTTCGTAATCGTAAAAATATTATTGAGATTGTGGCCAAGGCCGGCGATACGGATATCTCCTCCCTTCGTTCTCACCGATTTGACCACCGAAATCAACGCCGCGAGACCCTGGCTGTTAATCCTGTTCAATTTCGACAGGTCAAAAACGATTTTTCTGATATTATCAGCCGTCAGGCTGGTAATTTTCTGGCGGAGCACACTCTGATCCTCTTCGTCAAGCAGTTCGCCCCGGAGGGTCACAACAGCCACTTCCCCCTTTATTTTCTCTTCGAGATGCATACAACCTCCATAGTCCTAAACATGTTCTTTTTGGTAAAAAACCATAATGACCAGTAGATAATACATATCAGGTCTCTTAGGTTTTACAAAGGCTTACGGAGCGACCGCCAAAAAGTTCCGAATGATCAATAAAATATTTTCGTCATTTAGAAACGAAAAATCCCAGGCGATTCCGATTGAAGGCACTCAAGCTAGATGGTTCGGTTATTAATCGATCAGGATACGAACTAAAGCAAGGGGATTATTTCTTCGTTGTCTTGGACTATTTGAGAAGGAACCTCTCTCCAGAGCCTTGAACGTCGCAGCGATCATCTTACACAGATGCAGCCCACTTGCGAAATCCGTGTGTGGAAGGAACCCGTAAGATTATGTTTCCGCCGTTGTGCGCTCAAGAAGCCCTTTGGGGACCCTGCTTCATCCGCCCCCAACCGGGAGGGGAGGAAAAATAGAGATGAGAATACCAATCCGTGAGTTTACAGTATTGAGGCTGCAATTGAGTTCACATCCTATTAACCACCGAAAACTTCCCCGGCTATTATCATCAAGTATCCAAAAGTGACCTCCGCGGAATCCCAATCCCAAGGAGTACTCGGCGACCTTATCATATTCTTTTCTTGACGATAAAACCGGCCCGGCTGAAATTGAAATGAATCTGCCATGTACCCGGGAAATTCGTCCGTAAATTATTTGGACATCGGTAATGAGCGTTGTATCGGAATGAAAAGGCACATGTGAGCTCCAAACTCCGGCGATTGAAAAATGATCACTCTCTGTTACATAATCCCCGGCTATCAGCCCAGCATATCCACTGTTTACCATATATCCTCCACCGACACGAAATGAAAAAAAAGAAGGATATCTTGCGGATGAGTTTTCCTGTGCGACCATCGTGCCAGGCCAAAGAACACCAACTGAAAAAAGAGTTACATACAATATTTTAGAATACTGTAATAACTGAGGTAACTGTTGCGCACATCTCGATATCATCTATTTCATTCCCCGCTTTTTCTTTTCGATGAGCACTTGCGCATCAATGGTTTCAGCACAAATCGCGCATGTATAGCGCCGCGTTGTTTCGTTAAAATCCGGTTCGTGCGTCTGTTTACAATTCGGACATTTGATAAGGAACGGTTTCGATTCTTTTGGTTTCGGCATGGCTTCGGATTAATAATTGATGCTGGCAATCTCCACGGAGTATGAAAAATTATTTTTTGCCCAATTTCTGCAGAATGTCGCTGATTCGTTTCCGATTTGCTTCATCCTTGACCATATTGAGTGCCCGTGTGTAGTTTTCTATGGCGAGTTTTGATTCTCCATTTTCCGCGTATGCTTCACCCAAACTATCAAAGGCGTTCCATGAGTCAGGGTGGCTCTTTACATTTTTCCTAAAAATATCAATGGCCTCCTTCCTTTTACCTGCGCCAAGATATTGATATCCTATCAGATTAAAATCTGCTTCCGACGCAGCAACTTTTACGATGCGTTTTTGGATTAATTCAGCGTCCGATTTCTTTCCAATTTTTTCCAATAGATCCGCTTTGACAAAGAGGTTGGTGACATTCTCATTGATTTGTATGGATTTATCTATCCACTGCATCGCTTCATCAAGATTCAAATTGTTTCGTACGCAATATGCCGCTGCTTGGGAGAATCCCTGCCATCCGAAGCCGGCAAGTCCGCGTAGGTATGAATCCCGCGCATTGGAGATCACGACATCCTTTGTATCAATATCAATTTTTATCGGTACCATGAGTTTCTCCCACCGCAATGCGATCACGGCTGAGGTATTCGAAACGTTTTCAAATTCATAGCTCAGCATTTCCTGGTCCATCGCTGCCTTTGGCTGAACAGTTATACGAAGAATGTCCTCGCTTTCCTTGTAGAAGAAACTCCCCCATGAAGTTGCATTCTTGCTGAAGATAACCGTCCATGTATTTTCTGTAGGAATCATATGGAGCCCGTATGTCCCGGCAGGCAAGTCCTTCCCTTCAATCTTCACCGGGCTAGTGAATGAGATTGTAGTATTTTCATTTGCCCCCGCCCGCCATACTTCATTGTATGGCACCAGGACTCCCCAAATTGTTCTGCCATTTACACTCGGTCGATGATACGAAATTGTCACATCGGTTATTCCAATGGTCTGGGACACCAATGCCTTCGGACTCTGCTGGGGAAGTGGCATTTCAGACTGGGCCCCTGACTCGGAATGAAAGCACATCAAAACAACGACTAGCAACGAAAAAATTTTACACGATTTGTGGGACATAGTAGACCTCTAATAAAAAGAATTCAACGATGGTGAGTGATTTAACGACGCACAAGTACTGGGTCTGTTGAGATAGTACTAACAATTCAACGCAAATCAAAGGGAAATTGCCGTAGTATATCCGGACTCTCAGGACGTCAGTAATTCGGGAACAGTAATTCCCGCTGCAACGTCAAGTTTTCAAACTCAGTCCCTATGAATTGCCGCCTCCATCCCTTCCGCTCCGGGCAACTTGCCGGTGAGAGCTTTTGGATCATGGATAAGCACAGGAAGGTGTTGCGGACAAATCCAGAAGTTTTGCTTGTTGCACCGGAATGCTATAAGAGGAATTTCTTCTTCATTGCGGTTACAGGCTATACAGGCAGGAGTATTATTGTTCATTCTCTTCTTTCATTAAGATTACCAGATGACGGCATTTCTGTTAATTGATTATTTACGAGCCGGAACTCCTTTTTGACATGAAACGTAGGACAGCACATTGCGTCACCAAGGCTCTGCGTAATAAGATAAAGCCGAATAACCTGATTCAGAATAGTGACTGAATCTATCGCAACACGGTCACCAATAATTATTCCTCCGGAATGGACAGGATCCCCGCTATTATTCAGGAATACTTCCATCGAAAGAAAAATCTCAGGTCCCTCCATCTTCCGCGAAAGAAATGTTATCCCGTCTGTTCTTCCGTCCCCGTTTATATCTCCAAATGCATACAAATCGATATGGTTGATGTGGAGTACTGTTTTCTCGGGAAAACCATTTGTCCTTCGATCGTATGAGCCACTGGTGAAGGTAATTGCTCCTGTTTCAGGAAGATTATAAGTTGCAAGTTTTAAGGAATCAATAGTCAGGGGTCTTTTATCAATACAACCCACAATCAGAATAATCAGACATATAAAAAGGAGTGTTTTCACAAAAGCATTTCGTAGTAAATTAATGGCACATTTCTATACACAACTCTTTCAACTTCTCTGAAGCCGCACTTTCGGTAAAACTCACCAGCACCGGCCTCCGAGTTGTACGCATCAAGGCGGATTGAATCTGCCGGCCAATTTTTTGTAATCCGTATTACTTCTTCAATGCATAGTTTTCCAACCCCCTGTCGCTGACACCCGGGCGCCACCGCCATATTCGTCAGATAAAGGGGTCTCTTACAATCCGTAAAATATGATTTGTCGATTGCCCACGGTTTTTTTGTGGCAAGATTCAGAGACGCAATAATGCGGTTTCGTTTTCTTGCAATAAATACTTTTGATGTTTTCAGATTGTAGAAAACACCACGTTCAGTCGAAACTAACGACCAATAACTTCTTCCATAAATTAATGTAAGATGTTCCGCAACTTCTGTCCGTAGAGTTGCGATTTCTGAGGCATCCTTTGCGGTAGCAGCAATGAGCTTAAACTGCATAAAACGGATAAAATCTTAAGTCAATTTGAATGGAAAATAGAAAAACTGTCTATACAATCAAAACTGGCCAAATCTTCACAGTAGAGTACTTTTTAAACTATAACCTCACAAAAGGAACATTTTTCTTAAAATATTTTATTTTGCTCTTGATTTTATACGAAATACCGTTAGATTATATAAAGCAATACCCGCAATACCTTCGCATCTGTTATAAAGATTCTCAATCTGAAAAATTTCCACGGCTTCTCAAAGCTGGTTCCTTTTTTTATTCATTTATATAGCATTATTATGCTTTCTATCTGCTCTCTTCAGTCAGAGCAAACTTTGCTTGCTCAGGAAGAATCTCGGAAAGATGAATTCCAATATCCCAGCATTTGGGTTATCATTGGATTCATGTTTTGGTTCGGCTTCTATCTCGGAGCCGTCATCATGCACGCCGCCACAAAGTAACTTATACTTAGGACGTTCATAAAATAAAAAAGCTCTGTCCCGAATCAGGACAAAGCTTTTTATTACAGGACTTTCTATTTCCTTATCTCACCAGCAATAGTTTTTTTACATCTGTAAATCCGGTACCGCTTCCCGAGGCGTTATCAACTGCCTGCAAACGGTAGAAGTATACTCCACTTGCAAGCTGAGAAGCGTCAAATCGTATTGTGTGTACCCCCGCCTCTTCTTCAGCATTCTGTACCAGCGTTTGGACTTCCTGCCCAAGCACATTCAAAATCTTCAAGGTCACTAAACTTGATTTCGGTAAGTCATACCGTATGACCGTTGACGGATTAAATGGGTTCGGATAATTCTGATGCAATGCGTACACAGTCGGGAGCGTGCCATCGTTATCCCCTACCGCCAGAAGCGTTTTCAAATAATTCCACTTAGCCTGAGCCGCGTCGGCATTGGTCTGAAGGTCACCAAGGCTCAATCCCCCGATGAGAGCAAACGCTACCCGCTGAGTTTCGCCCGCATTAATGTTGTAAGGACCGGAAGAGATGGCAAAATGAATATCACCGACACTATTTTCCATCACAACTCCCCCGCTCATCCAGGCATATTTTGCAGCCCGTGATAAATCAATCGTGGTGGAATTTACCAGCCCTCTGTAACTCGCCGAGCCTTCCAGCATGCGGACACCGCAGTAATCCGTTGTGGCAGTGGTATCAAACCATGCGTACCCAAGATTCCGGCCTGCATCATATGATGTTTTGTTCCGTTCATAAGAAAACGGATCGCCATCAGGACTCAGCATATCCCAATCAAAAAACAGCCCGGCATACACACCATTCAACGCCGTGATGTTCGTATTTTTGATATTGTATTGAACTATCACATAATCATCATCAGGAGCATTGATGAACTGATAAGAATGCATATCTACCTGAATACCCAGCTTATTTGTAGTGCTTGCGAGATTATCCGTAAATGCCGTGCTGCCATCCTGGTCAGAATATGTTCCCGGAGTGCTGAGATTATATGTTTGTGAGGCGCTAAAATCAGCATCCTGTGTACCACCTGCATTCCGGACGACTTCAACAATTTTCGTCGCGGAATTTCCAATCATTAATCCCCCCTCGAAGAGTTGGTTCCCGAAATGGAAATCAAATCCGATACCCTGCGTGTTATCCGGAAAATCATTGAACCCGATCCTGCCATTATTCGTTAGGGTTACATCAACATTATTGACATAATGTGTAGCAAATGTCGGATTAAACAGCAATGAAAATTCAAACCTGTCAATATATGCCCCATCAGTAATGGTCAGAAGAAATGTCACTTTCGCTCCCGACGGTATATTGCTGTTCACATGTACCTGAAAAGGAGAACTGGAATTATTTGTTGACGATGATGCGGCAAGCGCTCCAAACGGAAATGATCCGCTGTTCACCACAACATAGGTATTAGCGGTTGATAGCGCCGCTGTCGCTGATGGTGATGTTGCCTGGAGGTAGTTCGTCAAGTCTACGCTAATAGCAATATTCTCATTTGGCTCAAACGCGCCGTTATTATTTCCGCCCGCCGCATCGTCCGCATGAACTGAAGATAATCTCACCGACGGCGAAGATACAGTGAGAGCCTTATAAAGGTTGATTCTTCCTTTGCCAAGCTTGTACCGGTATGCTGTGTTAGGTGTATAGATGTCATCGCATGTTACACGAAGCTTCTCACCTACTTCAAGGGGAGAATAGGAAGGAAAATATGATTTTACTATCGCTGCAGCACCTGCCGCCATTGGAGTGGCCATTGAGGTGCCGGTAATATATGCATACGTATTGGGGTAGTAAGTGCTGTAAATCTGGTTAGCAGGAGTGAATGTATCCCCGCCAGGCGCCGAAAGATCCACAAATTCACCGTAACTGGAATATGACGCCTTAACATCGGCACCTTTTTGTGTAGCAGCAACGGAAATCACTTTATCATAACTCGCAGGGTATTGAGGTTCTGCCGCCGTGCCGGTGTTGCCAGCAGCCGCAACAACGAGCGAACCTTTAGCGGTTGCATAATCAATCACGTCCTGCTCAATGGACGAAAACCCGGGCCCGCCCCAGCTGAGATTGATAATATCAGCCCCGTTATCGGCAGCATAAATAATTCCTTCAAATCCGGCAATAATATACGGAGTCGATCCTGCACCACGTGTATCATTATCCGCAGATGCTTTCACCGGCATGATTCTGCAATTAAATCCCACTCCTGCAACACCTGTCACATTATTCGTAACGGCAGAAGCGATACCTGCGACATGCGTTCCATGGCTATGACTTGATCTGGTGGGAGTTGGATTATTATCTTCAGCAAAAACGTTATAATCCGCACTGCCAAAGTCCCACCCATGATAATCATCAATTTTTCCATTTCCGTCATCATCAATTCCATTTGTACGTTTATCGCCACCGAGTCCATCCGGACCGTTTTCACCCTGATTAATCCAGATATTTGCAGCTAAGTCAGGATGATCCCATTGCACACCGGTATCAATAATACCGATAACAACGGATGTGTCGCCCTGAGTTAAATTCCACGCGCTGTCCGCCCTTATTTGCGTCATGTTCCATTGCTTTGCAAATCCGGTATCGTTCGGAGTAAACAGCGTGGCATCATTTACCGGATAAATAAACCACGGTTCTGCATACTGCACTTCAGGTTGGCGAGATAATTCTTCGGCGACCGTAAAGGCGTCGACTGGTGATGAAAACTTTACAACATAATATTTTGAAAGGTCTGGCAGCCCTTCACGTTCCGGTGCGGCATGAGCGGGAAATAATCTCGCTACCGACTGAGCGGCGTACCGTTCGACAAACATGTCCAGTGAAGATACACCAAAACCGGCCGATGATTTCTGTGAAGTGATTGAAGTTGCGAGCTTTACGATAACTCTATCGGGAAGATATTCACTGTTCTCCTTAGACTTTTTTATTATGCCGGGAGATAATTGCGCCTGCTTTTTTCCTGACACCATTCCTTTCTGCACACCGCCCGTTGCCACAGATGAACATAATAATATTACACCCATGGTGAGGACTATCAATCCTGATTTCATAATCTTCTCCAATAATGACCGAACAATGAACTATAGAAATGTAGAGATTATTCCCGAGAGTACCAAATCAATTTTTATAGAGGCCTTTGAGCCGGATATATTCTTCAATTTTTGGCGGGACCATATAGCGGATCGATCTACCCAATTTTACCCTCCTGCGGATATCAGTTCCGGAAATACCTATTTGAGGAACATTAACTTGTTTTGCAAGGCGGTAAAAATCGGTTTTTGCTCCATGGAGTGCATAGCCGGGGCGGTTCATAACCACCAGTTCAACTTTCTGCAGAATATCCTGAGGTGATTTCCAAGTCTGAAATTCAAGCAGGTTATCGGCACCGATAATAAGATAGAGTGAAGCTTTCGGATACATCGCGCTCAACACGTTCACAGTATCGACAGTATAAGAAATACCGCCGCGTGTTGTTTCAATGTCTGATATCTCAAATTCAGGATTTGATTCTACTCCAAGGTGTGCCATGGCGAGCCTGTCAGCAGCAGGCGCAAGCGTTGGGTCACTTTTGTTGGGCGGATTCGCCGACGGGACAAACAAGAGCCGGTCGAACAGCAACTGCTCACGCACGCTCTCGCTGACAATAAGGTGCCCGATATGCATCGGGTTGAATGTGCCGCCATAAATACCAATCTTCATCGTGCGGGCTTTTTCAATTTATATTTTTTATCAAGCATCTTGAAAATTTCGTACGTTCTGCGTGGAAAATCTTCACTTCGGTCGTGAAATTCTTCAAGGTCTTGCTTTAGTTTTGCAAGCTGAGTTCCGGAATCAAGGAAGTAGGATGTTTTCGCGGGAAGCACAAGAGTATTAAGCCTGCAGATTCTCTCCATCAAAAGCTGAGGTTTAGCCAGAGGATCGCCATCCGCAGTATCAAACAGCCAGCAATGATTTGTCTTCAATCCGATAATAGAGCATTTCCCCTGTATTGTCGGATTGATGACAACACAGTCATCTTCCCCTCCCAGCTGATCAAGCATCCGTTTAAATAGCAATGGTGAGTAAATCGGGTGGTTATCAATGACCACAAGTACGCGATTATGATGATCCAGGAAAGCCTGGTCGACTGCCCGGTAAATTTCCTGTGACAATGAATCTTCCTGCGTTTCAATACAGCGGACCCGCTGACGAAACGGAGCGAGAAAGTCATCAGACAATTCCCGCGAATTCCGGTACAGCAACACATCAACGTGAGGCAGTTGACATGCGTTCTGAATAACATCTCCGAGGAACGCGGTAAAGAGCGCATCTATGTCTTCCCAGGGAAGAGCCGCGTACGGTTCTTCCTGATTGCGGCGGTCTATTTGTCCAGGTTTCGAAAAAATCAGTATAGCGGTATTATGGTGCATCGTTTTTGGTAATATCAGAAAAAATAATCACCACATAATACAAGGAAAAAAATAAAAGTCAAAAAAACTACCAGTCTAAGATTTCATTGTACCACACACCGAGCATACAGATCACCCACTCGCTGAGCCATGTGCTGAGCGGAGAATTCTTTGTCAATTCGTGCCCGGACGTTAAGCGAACACTGTGTCCGCAATTCAACATCAGCTATCATCCGCTTCATTGCAGTTGCCATGCCATCAACGCTTCCGGCATCCACTAATAGTCCATCCCTTCCGTTTGTAATAATTTCGGGAATACCATTAACGCTTGTCGCAATTATGGGAAGTCCGGAAGCCATTGCTTCCAGAAGAACAATCGGCTGTCCTTCCCATAATGACGAGAGGACAAAAATATCAGCGGCTTGCAATAGCTCCGGAATGTCTTTCCTGTTCCCAAGGAAGAAGATCTTTTCCTGCAATTTCAGACTCCGGACAAGCCCTTCTAACTCCGCACGAAGTTCACCGTCACCCACGATCAGTAACCGGGACTGTGTATATTGGTCCGCTACTTGCTTAAATGAGCGGATTAAATCTTTATGTCCCTTTTGTACATGCAGCCTTCCGACGGAAATAAACACTGTGTCATCTTCTCCAACGTGAAATGATTTTCGCAAATCATTTCTTGTCACATTCTTGCCATATTTTTCGGTTTCGATTCCGTTATAAATGACAATCCCTTTTTCCTTACTGACAACTCTCGCGCCAATTCCCTGTTCAAGATCAGATTGACAGACACAAATTACTTGCGTCGTTGCCGGAAGGAAATACCGGTCAATCAGGCAAAACAGTTTTGATGTTGTATTCGCCTGATGCAAATAATGAAATCCATGATATGTATGAATTCTGATGGCAGGCAAGCCGTTGATAACTGCACACAATCTCCCCCAAAAGCCTGCTGTTCCGCCATGCGTGTGGATGATATCAAACTGCTGACCACGTAATAACCGCCGCGTGGTGAACAGAGAAGAAATCTGGAGCGTGTTTGAAATTTGAACGGGTAAAACAGAAACTCCGATTTCTTTTACTTTGTCGACCAAAAATCCTTCAGGTTCTGTGGCAACGGTTATATCAAAGCGGGATGTATCAAGGTATTTCGCAAGAAGATAGACATGCATTTGACCGCCGCCGATCGCAGCGTCGTCAATCATTTCAAGCACTCTGATTTTCCTAATGCTCATGATTTCCCAGACAATTTCAGGTAAACAGATAAGAGAAATTGCTGTATTCTGGCAAGATGTTTTTTGTAATAATACATTTGACATTTGCGATACCGGGAATCGACCATCTCTTTTGGAATCGTTCTACCGCTTCCTCCCAGCAAATGAACAACCGACGTTTCCGGTGAGAAGAGAACTTTTGAACCGGTATTGTGAACGCGTTTGCACAAATCTTTATCTTCAAAATACATAAACATATTCTCATCGAATCCGCCAATCCGCTCAAAAATATTCCTGTGTACCATCAAACAGGCGCCTGTTACCCACCCGACCTCCCTCTCGGAGGAAAGAATTGCATCATGGATTTTTGAGGAGAGAGATTGAAACTGTGAGTCAAAACTATATCGGATTTTATCAGTTGCCTCAACAAAAATATTCGGAAGCGCGCCACAAGAAAGTTGATGTCTCCCGTCGGGAAATATAAGACGCGGGCCTAACACACCGATATCTTTTCTTTGATCCATTAGTTCCGACAAAATTGCCAATGAATCTTCGAGGAAGTATGTATCGTTATTCAGAAATAAGATTTTTTCCCCACGACAATTTTTAACTCCAAGATTATTTCCCGCGCTGAAACCGAGATTTATTTTGCTTTCAATAATGTGTACCTGCGGAAATTTTTGCCTTACCAGATTTGTTCCGTTATCAGTCGAAGCGTTGTCAACAAGAATAATTTCGTATTCAATACTTTTTGTCTTCTCAATCAATGTTTGCAAACATCGATCAAGAAAATTTTCGCCGTTATAATTTACAATAATGACGGAAACCATTATACGGTCAAATCTTATTATCGGGAATATGACATGGCAATTTTACCATTCGCGCATATAACCGCGCCAACGAATTTAAAACTGAAAGTAATTGAGACGACCTTGATTCATCAATGACATCAGGGCTTATGAGTGCAAGAATACTTTCATCAGCTACTTTTCTTTCATATTGTATAGACGCCCGGCGGGCAGATATCATTCGGATATTAGTAACCAGCCACCAGTACGCTCTCAATGTACCCCAAAACGATTTGGAGACACTCACCATGCTTTTTCCGATAGTTGCAACCATATCAACTGTCAGGAAAGGAATCAATTTCATGAGTGTTGTAGATTCATACATGAGAAAGAGATTTAACAGCCGATTTCTGACCTGATAAAAAGTAATAAATACCGACGATTCCCTTTTAGTGGTTGCATTTCCACGATGATACACGAGCGACTGAGGTTCCATACGAACGTCATATCCCAGAAGTCTCAGCCGCCATGAAAGATGCACATCTTCGTGATATAAAAAATAATCCTCGGGAAACGGTTCTCCGACAATTTCCTTTTTGAACATAAGTGCAGTGCCTCCTGCATAAAAAATTTTCTTCATATCAGCAAAATGGCGCATGATATTATATCCGAGGAAACTTATAGTCCCGTTCATCTCATAAAATTGCTTTGGCGTCCCGTCAGTAATAACAAGCGAAGTCACTGCCGCAATGCTTTCCGGTGCCAATGAAGTAATCAGCGGAGGTAGCGATTGATCTGTCAGCGTGGCATCATTATTCAACAGCATAATAAATTTGCTGTGGGAAGAGCGGACACCGAGATTATTTCCTCCTGCGAAGCCGAGATTTACCGTTGATTTAATGACAACCGTTTCCGGAAATTTTTCCTGAACCATAGCTACACTATTATCAACCGAAGCATTGTCTACCACAATAACTTCAATTGGACGATATATTTGGGCATAGACACTCCGAAGGCACGCTTCCAATAGCCCTGCCCCATTGTAATTGACAATTACAATACTGATCAGTTCCCGGTCCGATGCAAACGATTGACTACTTGTCATTTGCATTGAGAGGAAAGTTTTTGTACAGATGTGGAATCAGATCCGCATAAACTTTTTCTGTACGGAAAATCATTGCATCTACTGAGAAATCCTTAAGGACCTTCTCCCGCCCTTTTATTCCCATCTCAACCCCTGCGCGCGGATTACTGATGAGGGTTTTCAGAGCATTAGTTATTGATTGTGCTTGTTTTACCTCGATAAGCATGCCGGTTATTTCATTGTCGATCGCTTCCCCTGTTCCTCCTGTACGGGTTGCTATGACAGCACATCCTGATGCCATGGCCTCTATGACACTCATTGGAAATCCTTCATACAGCGATGGAAGCACGAAGACATCAAACGCGTTATAAAGCTCGGGTGTATCGCGGCGATACCCAAGAAAAATTACATTATGCAAACCAAGCGAGGCAGTCATTTCTTCAAGATCGCGCCGAAGTGTCCCTTCCCCGGCGATAACAAATTTAAGATGAGAATAGGAAGCGTTCAGCTCTTTTGCAGACTCTAACAAATACCGTATGCCTTTTTGCTCCTCGAGTCTGCCGATAAAGCCAATGACAAAGTCTTCATGTCCTAAACCAAGTGATGTACGGACAACCGACTTATCCGGCAAGGGCCGAAACCTGACCGTATCAACACCATTATGGACCACAGTAATTTTCCCATGTGAAAGAAAAAAGAACGTTTTCGCAGAATACTCTTTTACCTCTTGTGAAACCGCTATACAACGGTTGACAAACATTGAAAGTATTGAATACGCAATCCGTTGTCCGGTTGAAAAAAATCCATATTCATTATGAATTGTTTCAACACATGGGATACTCTTTACATATCCGGCAATCGCGCCGAGCCAGGTAAAATGATTATGAACAAGATCCGGCCTGACAGCATCGAAAAATCCAAGGAGATTTTTCATACGAACCCACCTGGAGTCACCATCGTAGCAATATAGTTGAAGATAGGGTAATGCTGAAAGCTCGGTGACAGTATGCCCACCCTTCCGATACGCAACGGCAACATCATACCGGCGGCGGTCGAAGAATTTCGCGTACATAAGGATTACTTCTTCCAATCCGCCCTTATCCAGTGAGTTCGTCACAAATAGAAGTCTTATGTTGCGGGATGGATTACCGGATACCATATACGTTTAAGTTTATTTCCAACACACAATGCGGAGCGAATCGTTATATGTTAGTTGAACCGGTTCTACTCCTCTTTTTAACCGGGTGACGACAATACTTTTGAGATACTCCGGCGCAAATGATCGATAGTACGGAAATGTAGTAATCTTCACTGAAGAAAACCCTGAAGGCGAGAATAATCTTTTTGCACTCTTCGGTCCATACAGGCAAATATGCGCACGGGGCTTCACAAGATAGGCGTTTTGTTTGTAAACATACCGCGAGAAAAATCCGTCAACATTAGGAGTTTCGACCACCAAAACACCTCCGGGTTTAAGAATCCTGTAAATCTCTTGAATGTATTCCGTCGGCGAGGATAGATGTTCAAGCACATCAAACATAGAAACCGCATCGAAAAAATTATTGGAATAAGCGGCTGCCATGAGCGTACCTTCGAAAATATTCAATCCGGCTTTTCTTCCTTCTTCGACTGCCCACGAAGATATTTCAACGCCAAAAACATCCCACCCCCGTTCTTTGGCATGTTGCATTACGCCGCCGGGACCTGATCCCACATCACAATATCTGCCATGCTGTACGGAAGTAGACCGCTCAACAATAGAAAAATATTCCGAGCATAATGCAGGAGTGCACTGCTGATAGTAGTTCTGATACCCGCTGGTCTCAGCCGCATCCGGTGCCTGAATGAAATACGATTTACTGGAGTAAAACTCTTTCAGCTCTGCATCCGTTAATCGTGGATTCTCGTATACGAGCCCGCAAACGTTACAACGGACATATCTCGCATCATCCTTTGCCCACAGAAATCTGGAGTCATTGTTATTGCAGAGTGCGCAAACTACATTTTGCATATAATTATCCCGTTTGTTTTTCAGTTATAACTTCAGATACGGTTGATGTTCTGTATATGCCAAAATATACCGCAGCAATAACAAACGAGATGCACATACTAGCAGCATACGCCATTGCGGCACCTTCAGCGGCAAACAACGGAACAAGCACAAGATTGCCGGTGATAAGTACACCCAGTGAAGCAGACGACATTACAGGAAATACGGACGATTTGTTTATTGAAAACAAACTTGCCGTTAGCGGATATGATAGCACATTAAACATAAGACCGATACATAATATTCTTAATACTGATGCCGAACCGGAAAATTGAGAACCAAATAATATCGCAACGAGCGGACCTGCCAGCAAAAGAATGCAAACTATTCCGCAACATATAATGCCAACCATGAGAAAAGAGTTTCGCCGCTTCCGTGAAAGCACATCCGGTGTTAATGATGCCGACATATCAGCCAGCAACACAGACATATATGAACTCGATACCAATCCTATAAGCCCTGAAATTTTCGAAGCCGCACCATACAACCCAAGAGCATTTGCGTCCGAAAGACCGCCGATAAATGCCATATCCAGCCTCGCGCCAAGAAGCGTTATTGCCTGATACAATGAAATCCATTTATTGAAGGAAAACATTTTCCGTTCAAGGTCACGGTCCTTTAAAGTAAAGGAAAGCTCTTTGAACGGAGAAAAAATATACATTGACAGGAAAAATAACGAAATTGCACTTATCTCAACCCAGATCAGAAGCTCCACTGAGTATCTACCAATTAAGTAGACCGCTGTCAGGATAAGAACAAGTCGTGTCACAGACCTCAGTGAGAGAAGCAGCGCATATGTGCGGAATTGTTTGAACGAATGATAAATTGGCGTAAATAAACCCGCGCCAACACTTAAAGCGCATCCTACCAGTGAAAGCCGGAGGTAGGCGGTAATTTGCTCATCGACATGGTTAAAAATATATCCCGCGAGCGTGTTAAGAAAAATCAATGCAAGGAACAGTATTCCCCCACCGACAATCAATTTCCACCGCATGACAATTGCTACTACCGTTTTCAGTTTCTGCCGGTTTCCCTCCGCTACACTTTCGGAACCGAACCGAACGATAGAACTGCTGAAGCCCAAATCGGCAATATCGGTAACAAGGGCAAGGAAAGAGATAATCAACGTGTAAATTCCGTACTCTGCGACCCCCAGAAACCGCGCCAGCACACCTGCAATGACCGCCCCTATCGCTCCATTCACTGCGGATGAGCCGCCGAGCCAGAATGTATTTTCCACTGTCTTGGATTTCATTCCGCGTTGAAGAACTCCCTGCACTTTGTTTATGAATGCATTCATTTCTTGATCACTTGATTGAATGCATCCACAAATGATTGCGCATGTGATTGCCAGGAATTTTTTCCTGCAATCGCCTTTCGTTGAGAAGCGAGTCCATTATTTTCCTCCGCAAGTACCTTGCGCAAAGCTTCTGCAAATGATGCAGGCGTTGCAGCAAATGTCATAAGACCCTCATCAACATACGATTGCAATTCGTTTAATGGAGTCGAAACAACCGGCTTTCCGAGTGCGAAATATTCGAAGATTTTCACGGGGTTTGTTGTTTCGGCGATTCCTCCGGCCACGAAAGGAATGATGCATACATTAAAGCGCTGTATGCAGGCTGGTACCTCTTCGTATGACTTCTTTCCCAGCCAGTGAATGTTCTTCTCTCGTTGCAGTTGACTGGCTCTTTCTTCATGTTCTACCGGACCGATAAATACAAACGAAACCTCTGGCAACAATACTGCAACATCATGGATCAGCTCATAATCAGTCCATCCCGCCAGATAACCGACATATCCTACGACCGGGCCGGCAATCTGTTTAAGATCATCAGGTACCGCGGCAGTTGAGTGTTGTTGGAACCACTCCACATCGACGCCGTTTGGTATACGCCTCACCTGTTTGCTGGTTTTTGATTGGAGCTGTTTCTGAAGTTTCCTCGATGTCGAAATAATTATATCTGCCGTATCCAAAAGCTGTGTTTCATATTCAGCAAATCGTTCCGGCGATGCATATCCCACATATAAACTGATGTCATCAATGCAATCATAACATATTATTTCAGCGTCGCCCCTGTGAACAACATTTCCCCAAAACGGATCAATAAATATGCCCGCGCTTTTTTCACTCGCATGGAAAACTTTTCTGAGAAGAAATTGCCGGTAAATCGCGGAGGTGAGCATTTCAAGAAACCGCGAGTTTACCCTGTTCACCGGAAAAGTCACAGGAAGCGACAATATTTCAAATTGTTCAGCAGGAAAAATTCTACGTGGTGTTTGCGTTATAGCTGAGGGAAATATCAGCGCAATACTTCCGAGCAGATGATACCATAACGACACAAGAATTACTTTCCACAATCCTGGTCGGTTTCCGGAAAGATATTCTTTGAATCCGGACGGTTGAACAAATGTGACGGGAATGTGCATTGACCTGAACCGGTTGGCTAATTGTTGCGGACGCTGATGCAGAAAGTCATACCTGATCGGTGAAAACAGATAGATGCGCATCAATGGCAACTCTCCGGTTTATGAATAAACCGTGATCGGATCATCAGGCAATTTCGGTTTCAATTGCCGGCGGCTGAGGAAGTTTTTTTACTCTGACAAGCCGGATGCGGCGCTGGCTTTTTTTCAGAACGGAAAAATGAAGGTTTTCATATTGAATTTCTTCCTGCACTTCGGGGATTTTTCCGGTGATAGTATAAAGAAAACCGTTCAATGTCTCGTACCTGTTGTCTTCAGGAATTTCCACACCGAATTTCTCGTTAAAAATATCGATGGGAATCCTGGCGTTGACGATTGCAGATCCGTCTGACGACTGCTCTACGTCTTTCAGGACTTCATCGTATTCATCATGGATTTCACCGACAATTTCTTCGAGTATATCTTCCATCGTAATGAGTCCTTCAGTACCTCCAAACTCATCAACAATAATTGCCATAGATAATTTCTTCTGCTGCATATCGCGCAACAGCTGGCTGATTTTTATTGTCCCAGGGACAAAATGAGCCGGACGAATAATGTCTTCAAGTACAATAAGATCGCGGTGCTCAAGCAGACTAATGAGGTCTTTCGTATGGATAATGCCGATGATATTGTCAATAGTGTCGCGGAATACCGGCATTCGAGAATATCCCTCTTCTGTAACCGTGCGAATAATTTTATCCCGCGAAGTTTTGTGGTCGATAGCAACCATATCGGTGCGGGGAACCATGATTTCTTTTGCGGTTGTTCCGGAAAATTCAAAGATGCTGGAAATAAGTTCCTGCTCGGTTTTATTGAGAACTCCGGTCTTCGCACCCTCCGCAACTATGATTTGAAGTTCTTCAGCGGAGTGAAGCAATTCACTCGCGCCGGAAGGAGAAATCCCGGCGGCACGCAAGAATAAATTTGCAGCATTGTTCAATAACCAGATAGCAGGTTTGAACACCCGGTAAAATAACTGAAGCGGAAATGAGACAAGAAGCGTCGTCGTTTCGGGAAATTGAATTGCAAGAGACTTCGGCGCAAGTTCGCCCAGAACGATATGAAGAAATGTCAGAATGGCAAAACTGATACCAAATGCAATTGCATGGACAACTTGGGGATTAACAATGCCGAAAACGCCCAATGGACCAATAATCATATCGGCGAGGAGCGGTTCTCCCACCCAGCCAAGGCCAAGACTTGTCAGTGTAATACCTAACTGGGTAGCGGAGAGATATGCGTCAAGATGGTCGACGATATTCTTTGCAAGCGAAGCCCGGCGATGGCCAACCTTTACTTTCTGGGCAATCTGGGAAGAACGAACTTTGACGATGGCAAATTCCGCCGCGACAAAGAATCCGTTGGCAAACACCAACAGTAAAATAAAAATGATATTGCCGATAGCTTGTGTAATCACTCGTACAAATCGGGCGATATGGCGGCTTTTTTCATCATGTCAGGTACAATGTACAAGAAATGACGATGCGAATCAAACGGAAAGCTTATAATGAAATCACGGGAGGAATGTACATGCATCAAACGCAGTGTCAAACACCTCAATAAAAAACCCTTTCTAAAACAAGTCCGTTTGGTGGTGCGGCCATTCCCGCTGAGGAACGATCCTTTGCGTCAAGAATCTTGTAAAAATCATTCAGGGAAAGATACCCGCGCCCGACATCGACCATTGTTCCGACCAACGCACGAACCATTCCATGCAAAAACCTGTCGGCTCTTATCGTAAAAATTTGTTTTGGGAACTCATCCAGCCACACCGCATCGTAAACGGTGCATCGATGGTGCTCAACTTCTGAATTTGCTTTACAATAGGATGTAAAATCATGAACTCCTCGTATCGATTCCGCCGCCTGGTTCATCATTTCAATATCGAGATCATATTTTACATACCACGAGTACGACCGCAAAAGCGCTGTGGGTAGACGAACAATAGTATAGCTGTACATTCTTGCCTTTGCGGAAAAACGGGAATGAAAATCTTCGGGTACCTCGCAAATTTCACGGATGACAATATCACCGGGAAGAAGAGCGTTAAACGCCCGAAACATTTCTGCAGTGGGAAGAGAATGTTCAGTTTTGAAATTTGCAGTTTGCCCGCGAGCATGAACACCGGTGTCTGTTCTGCCGGAACCGGTAACCGATATCGCTTCTCTGAGCACTTGTTGAAGAACAGCTTCTACAGCCTCCTGAACAGTACGCGCGTTCTCCTGCCTCTGCCAGCCGGCGTAATTTGTGCCGTCGTACTCCAGAATAAGTTTAATATTCCTCATATCAGCATGGACTGAGCAAAAGGAATGTATGAACAGGTGCAGGAAAAGAAATGCTTCAGAATGTTTTGGAAAATGATATCATTATTCCGTCAGGGTTCGTCACCGAGCCGAGCAGTTTCGCGCGGATATCAAGAAGCCCGGCCTCCTCCAGTTGCTTGTTATGCGAGATAGCAACGCGTGCGGCATTAATCGCACTGACAACATGGTTCACGGCAATAGCTGCCGCAACAAATCTTGTATTGTTAAACATATTGTCGCTCGATATCCTTTGTCCTCTGAATGTTTCCCTGTTGGCATCACTGTCCCATTGCCAGTAATATGCTGAATTAGGATCATAAACATCCTGCGGATCCCGGTCGCGAAGTGCCTGCTCGTTAAAGTCATACACATTATTGAAGTTGCTGATATCGATAAAATACTGATCGTCTTTTCCGTCAAATGACGTGGCGGCGTGCTGGGCAGCAAACCGGCGCGCGTCATCCTGCATAGAGTTCGCGTGAAGATGAATTGAACCGAGAGTTATCCAAAGCAATCCTTCAGCTACAGTAAAATATTTTCCCGTTCCGTAATCCCCAGCGTACAGTTCCCCCATTCCAGGCAGCAGGAGTGAATACAAACTCGCTATGGCAACATTTTTTTTACCGGAAGAAGCTCCCGTGAGATCCACATCCTGGGAAGATGGTATTGTTGAAATAAAAGAGGAAAACAAATCACGGCGTGATTCATCTGCAGACATCGGCGCTTGCTGGGCAAACAGCGATAACGGCATCAGGAGGAGAAGGACAAAATATAATTTCATGGTATATCTCTGAAATAATGTTGGAAAAATGAACTGCAATTGTTAACCATGAATCATTGCGACCCTTCCGGCATGTGAATGATTATTCGAAGAATGGATGCTACCCGTACAAATCTCATTGTCAACGGAATCGATCCTCACCGGCACAATCGTATTACTAAATTCATCTCCGCCCATCACTGATACACGTATGTAGTTTGATGTAAAACCGGAGATGCTTCCATCTTGCATGCTACTTTCGAACAGAACTGGGAGAATTGTACCGACGTGCGCTGTATAAAACTCACGCCGTTTTTTCCTGCTCATTTCACGAAGTATTTCATTTCGGCGATATCGCACACCGGGATCGACTGCATACGGAAACTCGGCAGCAAGTGTGCCCTGGCGTTCTGAATATGTGAACACATGAAGATACGAAACCGGAAGTTCATCAAGAAAGCGACAGGTTTCTTCAAACAGTTCATCAGTTTCTCCGGGAAAACCTGTAATTACATCAACACCGATTCCCGCAGCGGGATCAGAAGTCTTAATATACTCTATGACATTTCGGTAATGTGAAGTATCATACCGGCGGCGCATCTTTTTCAGTATCGTATCGCTGCCGCTCTGGAGAGGAATATGAAAATGATTGCAGAATTTTTCGGAACTAAGAATAACATCAATCAACTCAATCGTTAATAAATTCGGCTCAATGGAACTTACTCTGTACCGGTGAATGCCTTCCACTCCTTCCAGTGCGCGCAGTAACTCAATCAGACTAGTTCCAATGTTCTTGCCAAAATCACCAACATTGACACCGGTAAGGACTATTTCCTTATAACCTTGAGCAGATAAAGTCTCGGCCTGCCGGAGTATATCCGCAACCTGGGCGCTTCTGCTTTTCCCACGTGCTTCAGGGATCGTACAGAATGAACATACATAATCGCACCCGTCCTGCACTTTAAGAAACGCGCGCGTCCGGCCACCGACTTCCGCAGAATACGCGGAATGAAAATCGTCAGCTTCATCAATACACGAAACAAAAATCTGAGGGACAGTTCTCTTAGCAAAAGAATTTGTCAGATCGGAAAGACGAAACTTATCCTTTGTTCCGACGATGAGATCCACCCCGTCAATCGAAGCAATTTCCCGGGGTTGAAGCTGCGCGTAACATCCTGTAACAATGACGAAAGCATCGGGAGAAGTCCGTAAAGCGCGGCGGATAAGCTGGCGGCATTCTTTATCGGCACGTTCAGTGACACTGCACGTATTCAGGAGGAAAACATCTGCCGGTTCATGCGGCTCTACAACGGTAAAACCCGCATCGACAAACTCCCTGCCGAGTGTTGATGATTCGGCATAGTTGAGCTTGCAGCCAAGCGTATGGATCGCAATTTTTTTCATGGAATAAAATACAAAGAGTTGTCCATAAAGACAACTCTTTGTTTGTTTGACTCGATTGAATTATTACATCATGAATTCAGATGTCGGCGGCTGTTCGTTCATGCCTTCCGGTGCGGTTTCCACCGGCTTGCCTGAAACGCTGGCAACATCTTTTAGGGTCATCGGAGGCAGTTTGTGCTTAGCGACATATTCGTCGATGGCACCCTGCTCTTTACCTTTCAGGTACTCCACGACGGAAAGCACAATCTTCTTACTTTCCTTATCGAACTCGATAACCTTTAAGGGAATCTCGTCACCGACATGGAACGCATCCGCAATCTGCTTAATTTGCGTCATCGCAAGCTGAGATGCAGGCACAAATCCGTCAACACCAAACGGCATTTCAACGATAACGCCTTTTTCAATGATGCGGACGATTTTACCTGATGTCTCTGTGCCGGTCTTGTACGCTTCCGCAAATGCATCCCACGGATTTTCTTTCACCTGTTTGTGGCCGAGAGAAATCCTGCGCTGCTCGACATCAATCGCGAGGATAACGATATCAAGACGGTCGCCCTTCTTCACAACTTCGCCGGGATGACGGATTTTCTTTGTCCATGACAAATCGGAAATATGGACAAGCCCGTCAACACCCTCTTCCAGTTCAACAAACACGCCAAAGTTGGTAAGGTTACGGACAATACCAGTATGCTTTGAACCGACGGGATATTTCTGCAACAGATTCAGCCACGGATCGGGTTCGAGTTGTTTCATGCCGAGAGAAATTTTCTTGTTATCCTTATCGAGACTGAGGATCACAGCATCAATCATTTGCCCCATAGAAACAACCTGTGACGGATGTTTGATATGCTGTGTCCAGCTCATTTCAGAAATGTGAATAAGGCCTTCGATACCCTTTTCAATTTCGATAAACGCTCCGTAATCCGCGAGCGAAACGACTTTACCGTTAACTTTTGTTCCGACGGGATATTTCGTTTCAATATTTTCCCATGGATGCGGCTGAAGCTGTTTCAGACCAAGAGAAATTCTCTTCTTCTGTTCATCAAAATCGAGAACCACAACTGAGATAGTCTGATCAAGCTTCACAACTTCAGAAGGATGGTTGACACGGCCCCATGAAAGGTCAGTGATATGGACAAGTCCGTCAACACCGCCAAGATCAATGAACACACCGAAGTCGGTAATGGCTTTCACACTGCCCTCAAGAATCTGGCCTTTGACAAGGCTGTTCATGATTGCACTGCGTTGTTCCTGCATTTCCGCTTCGATAAGAACTTTATGACTTACAACGACATTTTCATTTGGATGATTGATTTTCGCGACTTTAAATTCCATCGTTTTTCCGAGGAACTGATCAAAATCCCTGACCGGTTTCACATCGATTTGAGAACCGGGAAGGAATGCATCAAGCCCCATAAGGTCGACAACAAGTCCGCCTTTAATACGACGTGTAATTTTTCCCTGCAACACTTCACCAGTTTCATATGAGCGGGTAACACGTTCCCACGTCCGCATAAAGTCTGCGCGCTTGCGCGACAGGACAAGCTGTCCGTCTTTGTTTTCAACGCTCTCGAGGAATACTTCGATTTCGTCTCCGGGCTTCAGCTCGTCGATATTCGGAAACTCCATCATTGGGACAAGGCCTTCGGACTTGAACCCGATGTCTATCGCAACGCCGTTATCGGTAATTGCGACAATCTTTCCTTTGACAATCTGGCCTTCATAAATACTGCTGAAGGTATTGTCATAGAGCTTCGCGAGATCTTTGTATTCCTGTTCGGAATATTCGCGCTCTTCAATATCGGCAAGACTGAACTTCTTGCGGGATTGAGGCTTCATTGCGGATTTTGATGCTTTTAACGCATCGTGGATTGTGGGTATTGCTTCTTTCTGTTCTACAGCCATTACATCTCCTGAAAACAATCTCCCAGACAACGAGAAATCATTCTTACTCATTCCAACATATCTTCAGGCAAGTCATCAAATCCCGCAGATACTGATTGGAACGTATGTTATTGATTGATGATAGTAATTAGGATGACTTAAAAAAATTATGCAGTAAGCGGCTGAGGGACGGGCATCGATTCAATATGCAATTTGATGCGTTCCATCAACCATTGCGGCGTTGAAGTAGCTCCGCTGATGCCAACGGTTTCAACACCGTCAAACCACTCCGGCAACAATTCCGACTCAACTTCGACAAAGTAGGTCCGGGGATTAGCTTCTTTGCAAATCTGATACAACACTTTGCCGTTCGAACTGTTTCGTCCGGCAACAAAAATCATAATATCGTTCTGTGCGGCAAACTCACGCAACTTTTTATCCCTGCCGAACACCTGTCCGCAAATGGTGTCTTTCGCGTGAAATTCTTTTGCCTGATCTTCAAATGTATCGACAACAAGCTCGGCAACACGCTTCTGCAACTCTTCTTTGAGTTTGTAAAACGTGGCCTTGTCCATTGTTGTCTGGGAAAACAGCACCGTCTTTCTGGTCAAATCGATTTTATTAATTTCTTCAACCGATTTAATAACGATCGCTTCACCGTTCGTATGCCCGACAAGACCGATGACTTCAGCGTGATCTTTTTTTCCGTAAATGACTACCTGAAACCCTTTGTCGTAAAACTTTTTGATACGCTCCTGTACTTTCCAGACAACCGGACAGGTTGCGTCAACTATCTGAACACCAAGCTTTCCTGCGTTTTCGAACGTCGAAGGAGGCTCACCATGTGCGCGAATCAGAACTTTTCCGTCTTTGATATCCGGAAGATCCGCATGGGAGATGGTATGAAGCCCCTTCTTCTCGAGACGTTCAATCTCCATGGGATTGTGGATAATATCACCAAGTACGTAAAGTTTTTCACCATTGTTCAATGACTCGAGCTCAGATTCAGCGATATCGATTGTCCGAATCACACCCCAGCAAAACCCTGCGCTTTTGTCAACGGTAACTTTCATTGTTCCTGGTGTATTAACTCCTTCGCTATTGTTACTATAAAATCTACCTGTTCTTCAATTGTCAGATTTGATGTATCCAGAATATGGGCATCATCTGCTTTACGCAACGGACTGATATCACGCTGTGAATCTTTTTGATCGCGCTCAATTATTTCATTGACAAGTTGTTCGAACGGGATTTGAGTTCCCTGTTTCTCCAGTTCTTTTGCCCGTCTGCGCGCGCGCTCTTCGACGTCTGCAACCATAAATATTTTCACATCGGCATCAGGAAACACAACAGTACCGATATCTCTTCCTTCAAGAACGATACCGCCGTTTTTTCCCATCTGTCGTTGTTCGCGAACCATCACCTCGCGGACATCTTTCAGCGCGCTCACTGCGCTGACATTTTTTGTCACCGCCTGACTGCGAATATTTTTCGTAACATCCCTGCCGTCGAGAAAAATCTTTAATTCATCATCATAATCTTCGAGACGAATGGCAGTTTTTCGGGCAATCTCAGTTATGCGGACCGTATCCGAAACGTCAACGCCGCTCTCTATAATCTTGAGAGTCATTGCCCGGTACATTGCTCCTGTGTCAACATGGAGATACCCCAATCGTTTTGCTGTTAATTTTGAAGTGGTACTCTTGCCTGAAGCGGCAGGACCATCGATGGCAATGACTAATTTCTTCAAATTTTTAACGTTTTGAGGTATTTTTTGGCTGATTAATATACAAAAATCGCATTTCGGAATCAATAACGGGACTGTTTAACTAAACTTTAGTATATTGGCACTAACTTATGAAAAAACTTACGCATGACGAGATAGCAAAGAACCGTTTTACACTCGGTGAGCTTTCTGATGCTGAACGGTTCCCCATTTATCTTCTCCTTGACAATATCAGGAGCCTGTACAATGTAGGCTCGATCTTCCGGACAGCGGATGGAGCGCGTGTAAAAAAATTGTTTTTGTGCGGGTACACACCGTATCCCCCAAGAAAGGAAATTGAAAAAACCGCACTCGGCGCTGTTGAATCGGTACCGTGGGAGTATTATAAAAGTCCGATTGAAATCATCGACCGGTTGAAATCCGAGGGGATCACCATCGCCGTCCTTGAACACACCTCTGCAAGCATTCCATATTACTCCCTTACCAAAAAACAATTTCCGCTTTTACTTGTTGTGGGAAATGAAATAACAGGCGTCTCAAAAGAAGTCATTCAATCAGCCGATATGGGAATTGAAATCCCTATGTACGGAATGAAACAGTCGTTAAACGCGGCAATCGCGTGCGGCATTGCTTTGTTCGGACTGGTAAAAATACTTAACGAAGATTAAGAATTCTTCTTCTCCGCCGGAGTTCCTTCATCAATCACTTCTCTGATACGAATGAGAATCTGATCGGGAACATACGGCTTCTGAATAAAATCTTTCGCACCTGCCTTGAGCAAATCCATTTTAACATTTGGATCAAAATACCCGCTGGCAAGAATGGCTCTCACATTCGGGTTCACTTCCTTCATTTTCTGAAACATTTCCCATCCACCCAATCTTGGTAATCCCATATCGGAAAGCACAAGCGATATTTCGTTCGCATGTGCCGTAAAAATTTCGAGGCCTTCCTGTCCGTCTTTTGCTGTGAGAACATTATACCCTTGGCTTTGGAGTAGGCCGGCAAGCAAATCAAGAAGCATTTCTTCATCTTCAACAAGAAGAACTGTTTCGTGTTCCTTTCCGGCAGGGACAGATGCTGTTATCTCTTCTACCGGGACAGCATCCTGCCGCGGTGTCGCCGGGAAATAAAGAATGAAGGTTGTGCCTTTTCCCTTTTCACTTTCAAAATCGGCAAATGCATGATGGCTGTTGATCACCCCATAGACAACAGCCAGCCCGAGGCCGGTTCCTTTTCCCAATTCTTTTGTCGTAAAGAATGGTTCGAAAATCCTTTTTTTCGTTTGCTCATCCATTCCGATGCCGGTATCAGCTACCACGACAGATACATATTCGTTAGATGTTGCGTTCGGAAATTTTTGCTGCAGTTTGTATCCGGCAATTGTATCCGTTCTGAGAGAAAGTGTACCTCCCTGCCCTGAGGTTAATTTCGGATCTACCATAGCATCGCGCGCGTTGACACAGAGATTAAGCAAGGCCTGATGAAGCTGGGTAGCGTCGGCAAAAATGGAGGGGAGATTTTCTCCAAGCTCAAGAGCAATAGTAATTGATTTCGGGAATGTCTCCGACAACATTCTTGAAAGGTCTTTAATGGAATCGTTGACATTTACTGAATGGAATGACGGATCTGCCTTACGCGCAAACGTAAGAAGTTGCCGGACAAGTTCCGCGCCGCGTTCAACGGCCTTTTTAATCGTATCGAGGCTTTTTGCATATCGCTCGGGGCTTACATTCCCCGCTTCAAGGAGCTGAGTATACCCGAGGATAATCCCTAACAGATTATTAAAATCATGCGCGATACCGCCTGCAAGCGTACCAATACCTTCCATCTTCTGCGCCTGCTGCAATTGCTGTTCGAGCCGTTTTCGTTCCGTTATATCTTCAACAGTTCCTTCATAGTATGCGACCAAGCCATCTTTTCCTAAAATTGCCCTGGCATTTTCACGCACAAATATAATTGATTTATCTTTTTTCAGCCAAGAACCTTCGAGACCTTTAACCTCTCCTTCACGCTCGACTAACTCCTTAAACATTTTTCGGTGATGCTGATGCTCAAACCCTTCGCGTTCAAGATCCATCGAGGATAACTCCTTGAAGGACGAATACCCTAACATATTGATGAGTGTCGGGTTCGCCATAATAATCTTTCCGTCCGGCGTCGTACGGTAAATACCTGTAGGGATTTGCTCAAACAGATTTCTGTACCGTTCTTCACTCTTTCGTAGCGCTTCCTCCGATCGTTTTTTATCGATTGCTTTTGCAACCTGAGATGATACAAATTCGAGCATCTGTAATTCAGCATGACCATATGCATGGGGGTCCGAATAATGCTGAACAGTCATAACACCAATCGGCTTATTATCGATAATTAATGGAACTCCCAGCCAAATTGGCGAGGACACCCCGACCATTTCAACTTCGCCGCGGCGCTGAAGTTCTTCATCAAGCGCCTGATCACACAATAATGATTTCCCTGTCCGTAAAACGTACTCAGTCATTCCTCTGCCTAATTTCTGTGGAGGAGAAGGAACGTCTACCTCATCGACGAAATACGGGAAGCTGATCATGCCTTCTTTTTCATCGTACAATGCAATATAGAAATTACCGGCAGGCATTACAGTGGAGATAATCTCATGAATATCTTTAAACAGTCTGTCCAAATCGGGAGCTTTGTCTGCCGCCTGCGAAATTCTGTATACTGCCTCCTGTAATTTTTCCGACCGGCTTCTGACGGTAATATCCTTCGCGATAACCAGGTTTGCCGTCTTTCCCGTAAAGTCGATGGGATGGACAAGAACTTCGACATCGATAATTTCACCATTTTTCTTTTGATGGCGCACTCCCAGGAATGTTTGAAGCCCCTGTTGCGGTTGCTGTAGCCGTTCTTTTAATTTGGGAATTTCTGATGCGGGCCGTATATCAAGAATTGTCATTTCCATAAACTCTGCATACGAATAACCATACCGAACGATTGCCGCGTCATTCACCGCGAGGAAACGCAACGTTTGAAGATCGAACACCCACATTGCTTCCGGATTTGACTCAAAGAGAAGTCGGTATTTTGCTTCGTTTTCACGGAGCCTTTCTTCCGCATTTTTTCTATCGGTGATATCGCGAAAATTCGTAACCACCGCATGAACGCCGGGGTCATGCAACAAATTAGTACTCACGGTTTCCACCCATCTCCACGAACCATCTTTGTGCAACACTCTGTATAGTCCTTCCACTTTCTTCGAAGAAGATTCCAATACACTTTTAAAGCTCTCTTCTGAAGCCGACCGATCATCAGGGTGAACAAATGCGAACGGGTTCTTGCCAAGCAATTCCTCTTCTTTGTATCCTAAGATCTTTGTTGTCGACGCACTGATGTATAACGGAGTCCCGTCGCTGGCCAACATGGCAACGCCATCAGAACTATTTTCAATCAAAGAGCGGAAACGCTGTTCACCTTCCTGCAGGAGCGTCATTGCTTTCTGGCGGTCGGAAATGTCGCGTACGACACTGACAAGCGCCACCGGTGTGTTATCTTCACCATTAACAACCGACGTCCACATCTCAACGGGAAATTCCGCACCGTTTTTCTTGAGCGCGATAATATCACCATTCCATCCTCCTGCTAAAGTAGCGGGGAGAATTTCTTTGAGAACGTGATGCGGGTTCTTCGATGACAGGGTGCTGATAATGCTTTTTCCGATAAGCTCATCCTCTTTGTACCCGTACGCTTCACAAAAAGCGTTATTGACGAAGAGAATGTTATTGTTAAGGTCAGTCAGGCAAAAAAAATCTTTCGTACAACTTAGTGCGTGGGCAAGGAGGCGGATTTTGCTTTCTGATTGCCTGCGCTCTGTGATGTCTCTTGACACCACCACCACCACTTGAGGCTTTCCCTTGTCATCCTTGATGACATTTCCCTGAGACTCAATAAACCGGACAGAACCATCGGGCAATACTAAACGGTACTCTGTCCGTTGTCCAATACCTGTTTTCACGGTATTGGTAAATATTTCCTTAATTTTTATTCTGTCATCCGGGTGGACTTCACGAAACGAATCGGTCCCCTTAAGATTGGCATCTCCAAAAAGACTCTTATACGATGGACTGTTATAAAGTCTTTTTCCAGTCAGGTCAAGAACTGCTATCAGGTCATCGATATGCTCTGTAATGATGCGAAAGAGCTCTTTTGATTCCGCAAAATCTTTTATATTCATCTCGTTCTTCAAGTCATGAAAGAAAATTTCAAGCCTGCAGGGTTTACCAACAGCCCTTTTCTTGCGGGACAATGTAGTAAAGTTTTTTTTCCCCTTCAATAGGTATTATAAAATTCCTACGCAAAGAAGAAAGGGCTCTCGTACGCTGATTTTTTAGGGTGGGACATTTGGAGGGAAGGAACCGAAAGAGAAAAGATCTATTTAATTCTTAATATCGTACGCCAGTGTAAAGTACTCCTCTTTTTCATGTGTATGAATCCGGATTACTCCTGCCCGGACAAGTTGCACCAGAATCCGCGAGGCGCGGCGATCGCTGATATTCACCAACCGGCCAAATTCTCTTACGGTGATCCGTTGCTGTTTATCAAGATACTGAAACAAACGTTTTTCATTATCTCCGATTGCCACCTTTAATGGCGGGGCATCGGGATTTTCATTCTGAAGGATTTTAACAACCTCACGGCTTGCCATCATCGTGTTATCTTTTACACGGATATAAACGCGTGTATTTTCCCCGTTAAGGCGGTCCTGTTCCCCCAAAAAGTAATGCGGCTTGTTTTTGCTTTCATTGATATGACAAACGATGACATCGCGGCCATCAAATGGGACAATGTTAATCAACGGCTGGATTTGCGGGTCGCAAAAATCCCGCCCGGCTATTTCAATGAGTTCAATCTCTGATTTTTCGCTCTCAACGCCGACAATAGTACCGTCATCATCAACACCAAAGAGAATATCACCGCCTTTTGTGTTTGCGAACGAGATAATTGTCCGGGCGATTTTTTCGGCAGAGGAGATTCTCCGTTTGAATTCAACAGTAAATCCTTCCCCCTCTTCAATAAGAGCATTCACATCATGAAAATTCATTTCATAACTCCAGCATCGTTAACAAATTTTCAGGCTACCATCCCCGCGCTGCCATCCTGGTTGCAATCATCCGCGTCCGGTAGTTGACAAACCGCGAACCGCTATTCGGTTTATTTCTCAGCGGACTGGGAATGACAGCTGCCATTTGAGTTGCCTCTTCACGCGTCAGCTCATACGTATGCTTGCCAAAATATTTCAGCGCGGCAGCTTCGGCGCCGAAAATACCGTCACCCCATTCTATGACATTCAAATAGATTTCCAAAATTCTCCGCTTCGACAATTCATCCTCAAGCGACTGGCTGATGAAAAATTCTTTCAGCTTACGCATCGGATCTTTGGAAGTCGATAAAAAAAGATTTTTTGCCAACTGTTGAGTAATGGTGCTCCCGCCTCTTGCAAAACGGAATTTGGTGAGGTTTTTAATGAATGATTCTTTCACTTCGAACCAATCAACACCATCGTGTTCGTAAAACGTCCCGTCTTCGGCTACAATCACCGCATGAATTAAATGCTCGCTGATCTGCGAAAGCGGAACCCATCGCTGCTGAATGCTGTATCTTTTCCCGGCACGATCTGCTTCATCCTTTCGCTGTTCCATCAGTGCAGAAAGTCTTGGATTTTTCCTTGCCAGCGCGGTGATTTCCGATGATGACGGCAACGTTACATATTCTATCACCAAAAGAAGAACAAAGCCGCAGGCAATTGTCAGCAGTTTATGGTTGCGTATCCAGGAATTTACTTGAGAAAATCTCGACGTGCGGGGTTCAGATGTCACATGCCAGGAGGGTCAGTTCGGAGAATGTGCTGTTCCGGATTGAGCATCAAGATAACTCTGGAGGATAATCGCAGCGGCCGTCAAATCAACGTTGCCCTTTGTCTGCCGCTGTTTTTTCTTCACACCCATAATATGAAACGTTTCCTGCGCAATCTTCGATGAGAATCTTTCATCAACACTCACAACCGATCTGCCGGCAACCGTTGTAAGTTCATCCATAAAGTGTTTCACTTCTGTCGCTTTGGCTCCTTCTTCCCCCTTTAAATTGTAGGGCATGCCGACTACAATAAGTCCGACATCAAATTCATCTGCCAATTCTTTGATGCGTGTGAGTGCGTTGGGGGAATTGATGATAACTTCAACTCCTTTCGCGATAACATGTAAAGGATCACTCACGGCAACGCCGATGCGCACACTGCCGTAATCAATGCCGAGGATACGCTTTTTCAGTGTGGTTGGATTCCGAAATTAATGGACAAGTTGATGTTGTTCAGTTGCACGTTCCGTCGCACCGGCATCGAGCGGCTGGGACAAAAAGCTCTTCAGCAATTTACTCGGTTTGAAATGAGTTTTCCGTCTCGAAGGCACAAAAATAATTTCACCGGATTTCGGATTACGGGCTTTTGGTTTTGATTTTGTCGGCTTTACTTCAAACACGCCGAAATCACGGACTTCAATGCGAAGTTCCGGATCTGCAGTCATCATGATATCTCTGATTGCCATAAAAACGTGGTCAACCCACTTTGCGGCGTTGTGCACATTTTCATGATTCGCTGCTGCGACTCTTTTCACGATATCTTTTTTCGTGTATGTCTGGGGCCGGTTGTTTTCTCGTTTCATAATAGCTCCTCTCTCTACTCCACAAGTCGTTCTGTGTGCGCAACACCTTTGATCTTCCGAAGTTTCTCGATGATGCGGTTTAAATGTTCTGTGTTTTTTACGTTGATCATTATTTTACCGTCGAACATTGAATCTTTGACGTCGATTTTGACACCGCGGATGTTCGTATTGTTGTAGGTCGAAATCGAATGAGTAATATCGTTGAGCAAACCGGTACGATCTTCACCTGAAATCCGGATTGCCGCAGCATATTCCCCGCCGTTTGCAGAAGGCCATCCGACCTCAACTACCCGCTGAGGTTCAGCCTCAGCCATCATCAAAAAATTTTTGCATGTCTTTAAATGAACTTTTACGCCTTCACCCTTCGAAACGTATCCGACAATGTCATCGCCGGGAATCGGATTACAGCACTTTGCATAGCTGTGCATGAATGCGTCGTTGCTGCCGAACAGGGTAATGCCGCCGGTGATATTCCGGGCAGTGTTGATGAATCTTGTAAAGATACCCTTATTATTTTCCTCATCCTCCTTTACGCCTTCCTGGGGCGGGTGTTTCAATTTAAGTTCAATTTCCTGGATAACAGCGTCGGGGTTTATCTCTCCATGCTGCAATTTCTCATAAAATTCGCCAAGATTGACAACTTTGAAGTCGTGGAGGTATTTCATTAAATCGTCTTCATTGATATGAAGTTTGAATTTTTTCGTCCGTTTCTCCCAGATCGCCTTCCCTCCCCCAATCGCTTTGCGTTGTTCCTCCTTTATCCAACGGCGGATATGAGACTTTGCTTTATGGGTAACAACAAACTTATCCCAGTCGGCATTCGGCATCTGATTCTTTGATGTAATAATTTCCACCTGGTCGCCGCTGTGAAGCTGATAATCAAGAGGAACAATTCTGCCATTGACTTTCGCGCTCAGACAATGAAATCCGATATTTGAGTGAACAGCAAACGCAAAATCCACCGGCGTGGCGCCTTGTGGAAGTATTTTCAATTCTCCGTGCGGTGTAAACAAATAAATTTCATCCTGATACAGATTGAGTTTGAAGCTCTCCATCAGTTGCTTGGCAGGCGCGTCTTCATCGGCGTGCTCAAAAATTTCACGCACCCACGTTATCCAGTTTTCAAGCTCTTCGTCAAGCGCGGTAACGCCTTCTTTATACCGCCAGTGCGCCGCAACGCCGTTCTCGGCAATCTCGTGCATCGCCCTCGTTCTGATCTGGATCTCGACCATCTTCCCTTCCGGTCCAATGACAGTAGCATGAATGGATTGATATCCGTTCTTCTTCGGAACCGAAATATAATTTTTAAAACGTTCGGGAATCGGCAAATAAATGGAGGAAATGATACCATACACCGTGAAGCAATCGTTGTCGTTTTCAGTATCAAGGATTATTCTCACGGCAAACAGGTCATAAACTTCATCAAGCTGTTTGGCCCGCTTCACCATTTTGTTGTAAATACTGTAGAGGTGTTTTGGTCTACCCTCGATTTCAAACCGAACGCCATCAGCAGTAAGACGTTTTTCCAACGGCTGGACAAATTTTTTGATGTACGTTTCGCGTTCCTTGCGGCGGGCTTTCAGTTTGTGAGCAATGTCGTCATATTCCTGCGGGTGGAGATATTTGAACGCCAGGTCTTCGAGTTCCCATTTGATTTTCGCAAGACCGAAACGGTGGGCGAACGGTGCGTAAATTTCAAGCGTTTCCTTGGCCAGACGCATCTGTTTTTCTTTGGGAAGATATTCGAGCGTCCGCATATTGTGAAGCCGGTCAGCAAATTTGAGAAGCATGACACGAATGTCATTGACCATCGAGAGAAGCATTTTGCGGTAACTTTCCGCCTGCGTTATTTCGTGACTGCGGAAGATATCGGAAATTTTCGTAGCGCCGTCAACGATATCAGCAATGGCGTCGCCGAATTCCTGGCGGATGTCTTTGATTTCATAATCGGTATCTTCGGCAACATCATGAAGGAGAGCGCTTGCTACAGAAACGTCGTCGAGGGGAATTTCTTTTGCGACAACCATCGCGACTTCGTAGGGATGGTTAAAAAACGGGTCACCCGATGCGCGCATATCGTTTTTATGCGCTTCAACGCTGAACTCGAACGCCCGCCGGATCAGGTCTTCATTGACTGTGCGAAGATTTTTCCGGCAAATGGCGAGGAGATCATCGAGTTTCTTTTTATATATACCGTTTCTCATAGGAAGCCGTCATTGGTTTACCTGTTGAGGATGCGTCGTCAGGTATAACTCTTTAATTGTAATGACTTACTAAAATATACGGTGGGAAGGTGTGAATGTCAAGGAAGGTATAAGAACTCCGATGTTTTCAGCTGGTATTTCAATGCAACCGATTATTCGAAAGGACGTCCAAAATAGGTTAGTACCCATAATGCAACCAAGAATACGCTTAGAAGGGATTGTACTCCAGCAACAGTTCGAGCCCATCCCTTTGCTTTTAAATCAAATTCTGTTGGGAAAAGTAATCTTAACCATCTACCGAAATTAATGTCTCGAAATCCAATATTAAAAGCGCTCATTAAACTAAAAAGGAACGCCCAACCAAACACTTTTAGCTCAGCCCAAAATAATCCCAAAATGTACTCCAATCCAGTCATCGAAGAATTTACAGTTAAATTTATTTTTGCTTCTTGAAAATTATTTAATCCCGAATTACTCTCCTTTAATACTAAAAATATTCCCCATTCTACTTTTTTATGAATAAAGATAATATTTATAAACAGACAAATAAAAAAAATACAAACCCAAATCACCAATGCTCGATTTGGATTTAATCCGTATTGGCACGTCCAATCAAAAGCTATCGTATTGAACCAACGTTCACCCACAGACTGAAATTCTGCTTCTCTTCTTTTCAATGCATACATTACTTTTCTTTCCTGTGTTCTAAATCCATTATCCTGAAACTGTTTTCGAAGTTGAAATAGTGCAGTTGGATTATCATAATAGGTTAAATACTCAAGGCTATCTGCTGATGCAATTGATAAAACATTTGGATTCGAACTCGGTTCATAAATAACGCCATACATATTTGCGCCGGATAAGTTTGCCTTGCTCATATCTACTTGTCTTAAATTTACACCATGCATTTCTGCATTTGTAAAATTTGCATCATTGACATTAACTTTTTCGAGACTTACTCCTGTTAGATTCGCACCAACTAGGATTGCACCTGTCAAATTTACTTCACTCATTTCTGCATCTGTAAAATTTGCATCAGTAGCTTCAACTTTTTCAAGACTTACTCTAGTTAATTTTGCACGTGTAAGGTTAGCTCCAGTTAAACGAGTACATTTAAGCCCTGATTTTGAAGTCATTTCACAACCTAACACAGCATCTGTTAAATTTGCACGAACAAGAACTGCCCTTAAAAAATCAGTACCTTTTAGATTTGCTTCGGTAAGATCTGCATCTGTAAGATTAGCCTCACTTAAATCTGAAACCGTTAGGGCAGCTAAGTTTAATTTTATTGAATCAAGTGTCAATTTACTTAAATTTGACTCTAGAAAACCTGCACCGGTTAAAATCCTTTTACGCAGTTTTGCTCTACTATTTATATATGCTCGATAAAAACTTAAACTCGATCCTTTTGTTCCGTTATGTTTGACCGACAACTCATGTTCTGTAATCATGCTGTCTAGGTCTGTCTCAGTTAGTGATCTTCCTGTCCACCAAAGAAAACCAACCTCCCTATTTTCCTCATTCACCTGTCCAAATGTAATTGAGGTCGAGAGCAAAAACGATATACCACATAAAAGTAACAATCGAATTAATATTCTACTTTTCATATCTCACTTATTATTCCATTTTATTTACTACTGTATGATCACCAATATTTCTGCCAGAAAATCTATCGAACATTAGTTCTATTCTCCTGTGCCAAATATTCTATCGCCAGCATCCCCCAATCCGGGAAGGATGTAGCCTTTGGAATTGAGCTTGCGGTCCAACGAACAGGTATAAATCTTTACATCGGGATGTGCTTTTGTAAGCTTTTTTACTCCTTCGGGCGCTGCAACGAGACTGACGAACCGGATTTTCTTCGCGCCTTTTTTCTTGAGATATGATACAGCCGCAGCGGCACTGCCTCCTGTTGCGAGCATGGGATCAAGGACAAGCGAAAGTGAACCCCCCAATTTTTTGGGAAACTTCAGGTAGTAATCAACGGGTTTGAGTGTTTCCTCATCTCTGTACAATCCGATATGACCAACACGGGCATCGGGGATGACTTCAACAAAACCGCCGACGAGCCCAAGTCCGGCGCGCAGAATAGGGATAAGAATTATAGGATCAGATACGACGTATCCGGCAGTTTTTTCAAGCGGTGTAGCAACAGTAAACTGGCGTAAGCGCAAATCTTTGGTGACCTCATACGCCATTAAGCTGGCGGTTCGGCGCAGGACTGAGCGAAAGAGATTGCTGGGAGTTTTTTTGTCGCGCAGTAATGTTAAATCCCTCTTGACTAACGGGTGATTTATTATTGTGAGGTTTTTCATAAATTTATTCAGATAGATAATGACAAATCTCTAAAAATGAAACCACTGATAACGCGAATGACACGAAAAAAACACGAATTGATTTTCCTTACTAGTTACCTATCTCCCACCACCTTTCACCTATAACTTCTTCAGCGCCTGGTTGGCCGCGATGAGAATCGGATCCCATAACGGAGCAAACGGCGGTGAGTAGATCATGTCAAACCGGGATATCTCTTCGATTGTTAATTTCTGCTGGATCGCAACGCCGAGTGTATTAGCACGTAACACTGCTCCGTTTCCACCATAAACATTTGCGCCCAGCAACCGTTTTGACTTTTGATCAATTATTAACGTCACCGCTATCTTTTCGCTCCCGGGCATCAGTTTTATTTTGCTATACGAGGTAACAGATTCTTTTACAACAGAAAACCCTGCCTCCTTACCCTCTTCAGAGGAAATGCCAACTTGCGCGACTTCCAGACCGAAAATTTTCACTGCAATCGCTCTTATGGCACCTTTAAATACCGCCCTGCCACCAGCCGCATTTTCGCCGGCTACCCACGCCGCTCTGCTCGCAAGCGTCGCAAGCGGAATGTACATCGGCATTCCCGTGACAGCATTTTTTATTTCACAACAGTCCCCCGCAGCGTAAATTCCATCAACATTTGTTTGCTGTCGTTCATCGGTTGCAATTGCGCCCGTCGGGCCCAACCTTACCTTTGCAGTTTTGGCTAACGTCACATTCGGCTCAACACCCAGAGATAAAATAATAATATCCGATTCAAATGAACCGCGGTTTGTGACAACATGAGATACTATACCGTTATTGGCAACAGGAAGTGAAGTGACTTTCGCGTTGGTGACAAAATGAACGCCGTTTTTTTCAAGTTCTTCAAAAACTCTTTCACGGGTTTGCTCCTCCAATCCCGCCATAGGCAGACGATGACGGTGAATCAATGTAACGTCCATTCCCTTTTCCCGCAACGCTTCCGCCATCTCCATTCCGATATATCCTCCTCCGATGATAACCGCATTTTTCGGAGAATCAGTTGAGATATATTTCAGAATATGTAAGGTATCGTGGCGGGATCTTACATGAAAAACATTTCTGCTCTCTTCACCTTTGATATTCAACTGTTTCGGGGAAGCGCCTGTGGCAAGAATAAGTTTATCATATTCATGCTCTTCAAGGGACTTGGTTTTTAGGTCACGGACAATAATCCTGTGTTTTGACGGAAGGATTTTTTCGACATGATGAAGCGGTTTGACGTCTATTCCTTTTTCATCGCGTAAACGTTCAGGAGTGTAGGAAACCAGCTTTTCTTCATCAGCAATGACACCGGAGATTGCATACGGAACTTCACAGAGTCCGTAGGAAACAGAATCGGTTGCCTCAAAGAGTGTAACAACCGCGTTGGGATTAGTGCGAACAGCTTTGGCGGCGGCGCTCGGCCCGGCGGCAAGTCCGCCTACGACTATGATCCGTCGTTTTGATTTGGAACCGCTCATCGTTCTTTGTTCTTTTTCCTGAAGTAAATAGAAATCGGGACTCCCTCAAATCCGAAATTCTCTCTCAGCTTTCGCTCAAGAAATCGTTTGTATTTATCCTGCACAAGCTTCGGTTCATTCGCGAAAAAGGCGAACGCCGGAGGATTTGTTTTGACCTGAGTAATATAATTTAATTTGATTTCTTTCCCACTGGAAGATGATGGGGCGGTTTCCTGAATTATTTTCAACATCACTCCATTCAATTTATTGGTGGAGATCCTTTTGTTCTGTTCAGCGTAAACTCTTTTGGCAATGTCAATAACTTTATACACTCTCTGTTTGTTCAGCGCTGAAATAAAAACAATCGGTACATAATCATAAATCCTGAGCAGTGCACGCAACGATTTCTCATACGCTTTCGCTGTCTGATCATCTTTTTCAACCGCATCCCACTTGTTTGCGGCAATAACAGTTCCGCGATGCCTTTCCGCTATGCTTTCCATGATTCGGAGATCCTGTTTGTCCACGCCTGCCTCCGCATCGACCATAAGAACCGCAACATCACAGCGATCAATACTTTTGAGTGAACGAAGCGTACTGTAAAATTCCACACTTTCCTTAACGCGGCTTTTCCGGCGCAAGCCGGCGGTATCAATCAGTAATATTTCTTCCTTTTGATAATTGAGGATTGAATCAATTGAATCGCGTGTTGTGCCGGCAATAGGAGTGACAATATTCCGGGGTTTACCGATTAACGCGTTCACCAGCGAAGATTTACCAACGTTCGGTTTGCCGATAACCGCAAGTTTCAGCCGCGGGTCGGCATCGGCATCCTGATCATCTTTGGGGATATCGTCTGTAATCTCATCAAGGAAATCGCCGATCTTCCTTCCGCCAAGCGCGGATATAGAGATAGGATCACCGAGTCCAAGTTTGAAGAAGTGCGCAGAATCAGTTTCACGGTCGGTGTTATCGACTTTATTGACGACAAGATGAATTTTCTTTTTCGATTTGCGGAGAATATTCGCGACTTCTTGATCAAGCATGGTCACTCCCGCAGTGGCATCGACGAGAAAAATAACAGAGCTCGCCTCAGCGATGGCGATTTCCGCCTGTTCACGAATTGCTTGCTCGAAAATATCTTCGGAATCCGGGACGAAGCCGCCGGTATCGATGACGGTGAATGTCTTGCCCGCCCATTCGGTAGTGGCATAATGGCGGTCGCGTGTAACGCCCGGCTCATCATGCACGATGGCGTCGCGGGAACCGACAATGCGGTTAAAGAGCGTAGATTTTCCGACGTTGGGCCTACCAACGATTGCTAGGATGTGGGACATAGAATTGGTAATTGTGTGGCATATAATACGAATTTAAGGCGAGACTATCAACGAGTAAATCCCGAGCGAAGTCGAGGGATTTGTCAACCCTCCATTAGCTTGATTCTACTTAATCACTGCAGTATATTGTCGGTTAATTAACAACAAACATCTAAATTCACAAAGTGAACCTAACAAAACTCACTGGATTAATAGCAGAGTTCTACACTGTTGTCATGGTAGGATTGATATGCGGTGGTGGAATAGGATATATTCAAGGAATTGTGGCTGTGCGATCTCAGTCTGGAGGACGATGGGGATTGGTAGAAGGAACACTTGTTGGTGTTCCCTTAACGATTATTCTGTATTATTTCGTTCTAAATCGGAAGATTCGGTTTAAAGAATTTCTTTTAACACTATTTCTCTGTGTCATAGGTGGCATTCTTTCTGCCCTTATTTTAAGCATCATTTCTCATATCATTACACCTGTTATCTTGATTATTTGCGCTTTGTATATACGTTTTAAAACCGAAAATATTTCTTAGCTGCAATGATGAAATGATTTACAGATAATTCAACTTCCCCTTTCTTTCAGGAACATTCGGTCCCCAATTTAGCAATGATTCATATTCAACATTAAATGAGATCGCAATCGCTTGCCACCTGCTGATTATGTTAAGCAATCAAGAGGAAAAATCAATCTAAGCTTTGCGATTTCATCGATCTTGACTAATAGGCACAACTTTTAAAACACAAATGATCCAAGCCATTTTTGAAAATCGACATTTTTACAAAATACTTTTTGTCTCGATAATCATTTCGTCTTTTGGATGTAACACTGAACCGAAGAAGCCATTAACATCCGATGAAATCGACCGGCTTTGGGTTAAAGAAAACAATATCAGCCAGCTTGAAATCATAAAATATCATTACATCAATGACTCAACTCTCAATGTGTTGCCTTATGAAAAAGAAATTTTGATTTATAAACACGATGGAAATATTTCGAAGACAGTTAGAGTATCCCGAAATCGCATTGCTGAAGCTCCTTATCAAATTCTTTTCGTTAGCACATTTGAATACGATAAGACTGGAAGGTTAGTTCGCAATCATCATACCGCGGCTGGAAGTGATAGTGATACGATTGAGTTTTTCAATGAAAAATCAACTGTGTGGAAAATTCGACCCGATAGTGCACTTTTTACCTATAAATATATGGATAGTAACCTAGTAACATCGAGCGAAATGTATATTGATAATGAACTAAGGAGAAGAACTATCTATATGTATGATTCAATTGATCAACTAATTCAGGAAGACGAATATGGATGTACTCCATTTAAGAGACATTTAGGAATAGACCCGGACAGCATCATCCTCATGAGTTCGACAAGATATTCTTATATTGAATCTGGTAATAAAAGGATTGTACAGCACAGTTTCCCTTCAGTTAGTACGAGATTGGATACACATATTGTTTTTCACAAGACAGACAATGGATTTATGGAGGAAAACCGTGATGGACTTTTTATCTATGATAACCAAGGTTTTTTAATGGAGCGCCGTTCCCGGAGAAATGTTCAAAAATACACCTACAAATTCAATGAAAAAGAACTCCCTGTCGAACGTATTATGACCAGTTCAAATAGTGCTAAGAAAGAATTGGCCAAATACAGTTACACATTCTTCGATTAAAACTTGGTTCTGCTCCCCATCTTTGATCCAAACTGAATGAGAAAAACCGAGTTTACTTTCTTCCAAAGAAAGTAACAATCAAGCTAAAAAGGTTTTATGTACTTTCTCTGCTATGTACAAAAGCAAATTGAGCGTGGACGATGATACAATTA
>CAZFXS010000019.1:0-48342 GCA_964523395.1 uncultured Chlorobiaceae bacterium
AATATATCACAACTAATTGCGAGACTCAACTTATTTTGTAACATAGTTACTTTATCATTTCGGGTCGCATAGACAAGCATTAATCCCTGATATGCTGAATGATTTTGTTTGTCTAATTTAAGTAGTTTGTGATAATATTTTTCTGCTTCGTCAATATTTCCTTCTTCCAATAAACTATTGGCGCGTAACTCAAATTGTTCAATGGTTTTTACAATCTCATCAGAAGACTCTTCCAATTGCCTGAAACCCTGTTGCTGTTCATGTATCCGGGATGAGACTCTGGCATATGCCTCTTTTCCCTGTTCATTTTGCGGGTCTAACGTGAGAAGCAGGTTAAGAACCTGGTAGCTTTTTTGAAATTTTCCTTTCAACTCAAGAATCAGTGCAAGTTTCCCAAGAAAATTTGTCTGTCTGTCATTTGTAAGGGAGGAAGATGTTAATTTATTCAGAAGAACAGAGTCAAAGGGAACATCGGGGTTTATTCTTGGAAATTCATATAGCCATAGCGTTGGCCCGGTTTGATGCTCATTGGGTTGTACTTCATATGTCAGATGCCATCCCGAACGGAGTGAATCATAAAAACTGAGCATTTTACGATACCTGGTTGAATCCTGTTTGTACCTGCCGTAATCAAAGTCACTGGCGACTAGAAGGTCCAGATCTTCGTACCAGCGGGTATCATAAAATGGTGCCATCTGTTCAGAATTCACTGCGCTGAATTGAATCGGCAGTTTAATGAATTTTGTGTCCTCCAGTTCTATTCCAAATGGTCCTGCGGCAATTGCAGCTGCGGGTCGAAGGTTTTTTTCTATCCATTGTTTCGCGAGTGTTCGGGTGTCTGGTAACGAGATTGTTTGTTGATACTTGATGACACCGGTTATTGCTGGAAAAGAAATAATGGCGAGAGCAATAATCATTCCCCACTCTTTGTTGAAAACCAAAGGGCGATAGTTTTTCAGTAAGCTCCAACCCTGCACAAGACCAGTGGCCCCAATGGTGACCATAAATGGGATCAAAGGGAAAATGTACCTGTCAGCTCTCATTTGCCAGGAACCTAATACAATCAGAAAGATTACAGGAATAGTGAGTAATACATAATTTTTCTTTTGTTTAGAGAATAAGAGAAATACGAAAGAAAACAGAACAACAACCAGAAGCGGCCAGCCGAGATTTAAAGGAAGTGACTCAGAGAGGTAATACATTGCAGTACTTTTGGAATAATCTACTCCGAGGTGTCCATATTCCATGTGTACTTCTGTCTGACTGAATTTCAGCAAAAAGTCATCAAGATGAAAAAGGATAAGCGGGTTCAGCAACAAAAATACTCCCGTGGCGACAGCGCCGCTTACATACAAATAGATATGTTTAACGGACTTCGCCGCTTCCGGTAGAGAATGAGCGCGAAGAAAATGGATGATAACGAGGCCGCCAATAAGAATAGCGCCATTATACTTGGTTGAGGCTGCCAATCCAATTGCGAGCCCCGATAGTATGTACCATTTCCGCTCGCCTCGTGTGAAGATCATATAGAAAAAGAACAAGGATAGCACAGCGAAAAATGTAAGGATTGAATCGACGTTAACGAGGTGTGCTTGGGAAATATGTAAAATATTTATACTGAGAAGAAATGCCGAAACCAAAGCTACGCGCTTGTCCGCAAATTTTCCTGCAAAAAAATATGAAACGCTTATTGTTCCAAGGTCAAAGAGAATTGTGCCGGTACGGCCGATAACCGCAAATACTGTCGGATCGGATTCAAACGCTGTAAGAAACGATGTCAGGTTTTGATACATTCCAAAAATGGAACCAATCAAAAAATGTAGTGCCTGGAGAAGGAATTGAACATAATAGGCGAATGCGGGATAAACGAAGAAATGATGATCAATGGGCTGTTTGTCAAGCTCCCATAGCTTCATACCGAACCGTAGCGGAATAGCTTCCTCGTACAATTGGGGGAGTTGCCAGGTTATATTCCATATTCTCAGTATAGTTGCAATTGCGAGAATGAACAAAAAGAAACGATGATCTTGAATAAAGGCTATTCTATTTTTCTTTAGCGGTGGTGTTTCACCTTTCACCTTTTTTTTTGTCATAAACTAACCTGATTGTCCCATGAGTGATTCACGTCGAAATATCAAAATAGTCCACATCAATGTTTTGTCTTTGTACTTCTCTTGAAATCCACTATCGCTGATTAATCTTATCATTCTGTCCCAATCATGCCAATAGGGTGAGAACGACCAATGAAACAGTGCGCCGATTTTTATTGCAGTTTTTGCCATACATTTGACAAGAAAGTGATTTCTGGGGAATGAGAGTGCATATACACTTGAAGTTTTCGCAAGAGAACGTTCGAGAAGCAGGTCAAGATTTTCGTAACAACAGACCACTTTGTCCATCATGACAATATCGGCCGAGGCAATATCGGTTCCTTTCTCCGTAAAATCACCGTGCAGGTATGTCGTTTTGGCTTCCATCCCCAAATCCTTTGAGAGTTGTTTCGCGTAGGTAATCATCCCTTCCGAAATGTCAACGCCGGTCGCTGTCGCGGCACCCCGTTGCAGAAGCGTAAGATGCAGTCCGCCAACGCCGCAGCCGATTTCAAGAATGGATTTTCCCTCAATGTGTAACGAACTGATTCCTTCAAGAAGCAACCGCTGTTCCTTCGCGAGTCCTTTTTTGCGAAATCGCTTCAGATATTTCTTTGAATTCTTCGAAAAGAATTTGTCGGTTCTTGCGGTTGGAGATGTCGAACAGCAGTTAGACATGGTTATCAGATGATACGTGGAGGGACAACCCGGATATCCAGCATTCTGTCTATCCGGAAATTTCTCTCTGCTTTTGCGGAGTGGCAGTAGGCGATCAAATACATTGCGCCGTTTTGTTTGAATTTATCGGCGATACATTCTTTTGGCGTGATCATCCGCTGTGTTATTTCATTTTCTGTAGGGGAGAGATATTTTAACCACAGCGAATGTTGCGAGGACAATGCCCTTTCGATAATGTTCAGGCGTTTTTCATGCAGAACATGGGTAAGGTCTTTACGGTTCAGGTCGGCACATGTGGTGCAGTCGTATGCCTTAAGCATTGACAGAAACGCAGTGAAAAGCTGTGCAGTGACCATGGTGTCTTCCAGCGCACGGTGCTTTACCGGAAATGGTATACCCATGACATTTGCCACGTTTTCCTGTGGGTATCTGCCGAGCCCTGGCAGGAGCTGGCGTGCGATTGCGAGCGCGTCTGCAACAGGATGCGTCAGCGCAGGAAATCCGCAGAGCTGGAATTCTGATGTGAGAAACGAGACATCAAACGGAGCGTTGTATGCGACAAGAATTGCGCCATCCATCATTGACCAAAGCCGTTCTGCAATTTCACAAAATGTCGGAGCGCCGACAAGCATTTGCGGAGAGATGCGATTGACTGCGTACGCTCCTGCAGAAATGGGGCGCTGCGGGTCAATAAGGCTGCTGAATGAATCCACCACAGCGCCACCGCGCAGTTTGACGGCTGCGATCTCGCAGACGCGGTCTCCGCGGTCCGGAGAAAGCCCGGTAGTTTCCACGTCAACCACGAGAAAATCTGTTTCATCCAGATGTTGTTCGAGCAACGAGCGGGAGGCGGAGGTCTTTTTCAAGTTTAATGGTGCCAGATTTTTATTTAAATCCGATAAGAAAATATCACCGCAGAGTCACAGAGGACGCAGAGGAGAATTACTCCATGTTCTTCGCGTCTGAGCGGTGAAGATACGTATTTGCTAGTCTTTGAGATTCAAAAATTTATTCCATCGTCTGAACAATTCCGCGGTGGCGATGACATCGCCGATGCAGTATTGCGCAATCTCGCGAAACCTTCCTTCCTGAAACAGCGGGCCTAAGCTTAATCCGGTAATGCCTTCACTCTTCGGACTCTTAATCCCAAAGGCTTTGCAGAAAAAATCGAGGTTAAATTTTCTCGTTGCCCCGTAAAACGTGAGCTGATCGAGCAGGTCACAATGTTTTCCGGCATCATAACGGTAAGGCACGAGATTGCGTGTCGGTTGAATACCGAGTACCGCCGATCGTGTCATGAGGAACGGACAATCAAATGTCCGTCCGTTGAACGTGACAATGCGGTCATATTTTTCCACGTTATCCCAGAAAGATTTCAGTACGAATGCTTCGTCACCGGATTGGTATTCAATCTTTCCGTCATCCGACATAAACTGTTCCGAGATGTTTGCCTGATAGAGCACTTTACCGGCGTTTGTGTCCGGATTAAGCATGCCGATGGCAAGAACCTGCGCAGTAAGAGGGTAGAGGTTAAGTTTTAACGCTTCTTCTTCGCGTTCTTCGTCGGTTGTGGCAAATTTAAAAATGTATTCCTTCTGGACTTCATCCAGTGTGTCGATTGGTAAAGCGAGTGTTTCAATATCAAAGACGATTGATGTCATGTTATTCCTCCCGGTTAGAAACTGGTTTGTTGTTAAATAGTGTCTGAAGCACCGGCGATATGACAGACCAGCTGAATCCGCGCCTGGCAAGAAACTGGGCGATTTTCTGGCGTTGCTTTAATACATCGGTTGATTTCCGGGAGGCGGTGAATTTTTTCATTACTTTTTCAGCGGCTTGCAGAGCAGATGATTGCTCGGTGAAGGCGTCAACCGTGTCGTGCAAAACAGTATCAATGGTTTCCCGCTGAACCCCTTTGAGCATTAGCTGTTGGCGGAGAAGACGCGGTCCCGCAGGTTTTCGTAGCTGGGCATCGTGGACGAATGCCCGCGCAAATTTCCGGTCGTCAAGCAGATTCAATGATTGAAGATGTTCAATCACCTTGTTAATAGTGTCCGGCATGAATTCTTTTTCGGCGAGCTTGAGGCGAAGTTCTTTTTCCGTCCGTAGCCGGTAGCCGATAAACCTCAAGGCAATCTGTTTTGCGCGGGTAAATTCCTCCGTGGAAGTTATCGACTGGTACGTTTGCTCATCAAGCTGGTCTCCTTTGCGCAATCCGTATCGTGCCAATACCTCCTCATCTATACCAAACGCAAACTCACCGTCAATGTCGATAGAGTAACGGCGAGGATTGCGTTTTTGTCGTTCAATGTTTGTGACAATCATGATGTCACAATAATAAAAATCACACCTTTACGGGTTTCTTGACACTGTCAGTTTTTACTGCCTGCGGTGCTTCGGTTTTTGCGGGCTTTGCCTGTCCGTTCTCTTCAACGAGTCCCAGTTTCTTTCTAACGGTGTAATCGATTTCTTTCGTCATCTTTTCGTTTTCCTGAAGATACTTTTTGACAGCATCGCGGCCCTGGCCGATACGTTCGTTATTGTAGGAGAACCATGATCCGCTTTTAGCGATGACATTTTGCTCGACGGCAATGTCGATCATGTCACCAATCTTTGAAATGCCTTCGTTATACAGAATATCGAATTGCGATTCCTTGAACGGCGGGGCAACTTTGTTCTTGACTACTTTCACTTTCACACGGTTGCCGATGACGTTCTGTCCGTCCTTGAGCGCTTCTATGCGGCGGACGTCGAGACGGAGCGACGCATAGAACTTGAGCGCATTACCGCCGGTGGTTGTCTCCGGATTGCCGAACATGATGCCGATTTTCTGGCGGAGCTGGTTTGTAAAGATAACGGATGTTTTGGATTTGCTGATGGCGGCTGTCAGTTTCCGCAATGCCTGCGACATCAATCGCGCCTGGACGCCCATTGTCGGGTCGCCCATCTCGCCTTCGATTTCAGCGCGCGGAGTCAACGCTGCAACCGAGTCGATAACGATAACATCGAGTGCACCGCTGCGGACGAGCGTCTCCACAATCTCAAGCGCCTGTTCGCCGTATTCCGGCTGTGAGAGCATCAGATTGTTAACATCAACGCCAAGTTTCTTTGCGTATGAAATATCAAGCGCATGCTCTGTGTCGATGAATGCGGCGATGCCCTGCTTCTTCTGCGCTTCTGCAATGACATGCAAACATATTGTGGTTTTTCCGGACGATTCAGGCCCAAAGATTTCTATAACGCGTCCCCGCGGTATTCCGCCAATGCCGATGGCGGCATCGAGAGAAATCGAGCCGGTAGAAATCGATTCAATTTTGGTGATGGGGCCTTCATCAAGTTTCATGATGGCGCCTTTGCCGTGCTGTTTCTCGATTTGTTCTATCGCGATGCGTAATGCCTGCATCCGGGCTTCTTTATTCATTTCTTCAGCCATAGGTGTATCCTTTCAAAAAAAGTGTGAAAAATGTTCCGGCGTCAATTAGCTATGTGCCGGTTCCAAATCGTGTCAGGAGCGTAAGGACAATAGTTTTTACCTGCTCGGTGTCGTACGGTTTTTCGACATAATCGTCCGCGCCCAGTTTTTTAGCCGTAAGCTTCGCGTCGAAATCATCAATCGATGACATAAAGACATACGGCACGTCTTTCAGTTTCGGGTTTGTTTTTACCTTTTCAAAAAGATCAAAACCGTTCATGACCGGCATCCGGACATCGCTTAAAATTAAATCAGGTGTTGATCTCTGCATTTTCTTCAGAGCGGCTTCTCCGCTGTTGGCGGTGATTACTTTAAATGTTGCGCCTTCAACAGCGTCTTTGATGGCGCTTAACCACAACGGCTCATCATCTATAAAAAGAACGGTTCTCGTTCGCTTACGAGTTTTTTTCTGTACCATTAATCGAGAATTGTTATGATGGTTGTAAATGGTTTGTCGTCAAGATTGAATACGCCGCTCCCTGCGGGTGTAGTACACTCTTCATGACGTGTATCCCGTCTATCCTCGCCTTGCGTGGTTCAAAGGTAAGCTTTTCCAACATGGGAGTCAAGTAAGCAAGGTTCTTTTCACTCTTTATTCTTCCAAGTGTAACGTGGGGACGGAAGGGGCGTTTCTCCAGTTCAATCCCGAATCGAGAAAGCATACTGTCGAGGTCATACTTCAGCAACGGTAACGTATCGGTCTCCAGCGTACAACCGATCCAAATGACTTTTGGATGATGCTTATTCGGGAAAACGCCAAGCTTTTCGTAAATAACATCGAAAGTTTGGTGTTTTTCTGTGATTTTTGAAATGTTATCCAGAATTACAGGGAGAATATCTTCATTAACATCCCCGAGGAATGTTATCGTCGCGTGGAATTTATCAGTGCTTTCCCATTTAACATCAGCGTCAGAAGCCTTGAGCTTTGACTGGAGCGTAACCATTTCCTGACGGATCGGTTCGGGAGGGGAGAAGGAAATGAACGTCCGGATAGTGGTCATCAGAGCTCAATCTTGAGCAGTTTCCGACGTAGAAGTTCTAAAGCAGATTGAGATGCGTACTCTTTTATGCGGAGACGGTCATTGCCAAAATGAAATTTCATCGCGAATGTTGATGAAGAATCTGAATAACCGATCCAGACAAGTCCGACAGGTTTTTCGGGCGTTCCGCCCGAAGGCCCGGCGATTCCCGTTGTCGAGAGGCCGATATCAGTTCCCGAAATGCTTCGCACACCTTCCGCCATTGCTTCAGCGACTTCCTTGCTTACGGCGCCATGAGTTTCGATAAGCAATTGAGGGACTTTCAAGATATCAACTTTTGATTTGTTGCTGTAAGAAATTACTCCCCGTTCAAAATATGCTGAACTGCCGGGAACATTTGTGACGCGGTTAGCGATCATTCCACCGGTACATGATTCGGCCACGGCCAGTGTAAGTTTCCGTTCCGTTAATGTCTTGCCGATGATTTCTTCGAGCTCGTCATCATCGGTGCCGTAAATATATTTTTCAACTTTATTGCGGATACGCGATTCGATTTCCCGGATCTTCTGTTCGGCAGATTGTCTGTTGGTTTCCACAACGGAAATTCTCATCCGGACGCCTGTAGCGGAGGGGAGGAACGCCAGTTTTGATCCCTGTATAACTTCGTCAATGTGACCGAGTTTGGCGGCAAGCGATGATTCGGGAATTCCGGTAGCTTTCAATGTGCGGTGCAGAACGACCTTGCCCGTGGATTTCCCGGAAAAATACGGAATGACAAAATCATTCATCATGCATTCCATTTCATACGGCACGCCGGGCATGACGATAACAAACTTATTATCCTTTTCAAATAATTCCCCCGGTGCTGTTCCATGGTGATTCGGGATGACAATACATCCACGCGGAACAAGTGTTTGCTCTTCGTACAAATCAGACCAGGCGCGGTTGCGTTGTTGCAGGAATCCTTCGATGATAGCACGGGTGCCGGAGTCGGGAATGAGATCAGTGTTGAAAAATTTACAAAGAGTTTTCTTTGTAATATCGTCGTGGGTGGGTCCGAGTCCGCCGGTGATGATCACAACATCAAACGTCCTGTAACTCTCATCCAGTGTCCGTAGGATATCAGATTCGTCATCACTTACAGTTACCATCCTGTTGACTTCAACACTAATGCCATTGAGCTTTTGTGCGATGAACGCGGCATTGGTATTTATAACCTGCCCGATTAACAACTCATCCCCGATTGTAATGATTGCTGACTTCATTGCCACAAAGAAAAATACGTGAACAAATATAATATCGCCCGAGTCACCAGATTTGCATAGATTCCCGCCGCAACATCATCCAGCATAATTCCCCAGCCGTTTGGCAACCGTTCGAGTTGTTTGGCGGGAAATGGTTTCACGATATCAAATAACCTGAAAACCAGAAACGCAATAACGATTGCGGTAACCGACTTCGGCAGCAGGAATAACGCAATCCAGACCCCGACTATCTCATCTATTACCACAATGGACGGATCAGCTGAACCGTGGGATTCTTTTTGAAATATCTCTTTTGCCTTTAGAGCCGATGCAGTTAATTGGTTTCCGATAATGCCGGCAACACGGGCGGAAGTGAAAACACCCGCAATTAATCCAAGGAAAATGCAAAGTACCATCCAGAGCGGTTGTTCAAATCCCGGGAGGAGATAGATTGCAATCCCGGTGAGAGTTCCGACTGTTCCCGAAGCAACTGGTGCATACCCGGTGAAAAGTCCGGTGGCAACGAGTTTCGTAAGGAAGCGAATTTGCGGGTGTTCTTCAGGCGGCAAGGTTGCCATAGAGTTCGCGGAGAAATTTTCTGTTATCGAACAGGTAGAGAATGCCTGTGCCGATTGTTGAGAGTGTCACCAGCAGCATCATGCCGAAAATAACCTGCGGATCCATTAGTGAATCAATAAGGCTGCCGTAATCTTTTCGGATGACAGGAACGGTCCCTGCAACATACAGGAACAAAATATAATAAATGACAATAAACTCTCCGAATGTTTTCGCCTGCGCCGACTTTGATGTCACGATCGGCTTATCATGCCACTCGGCGTAACTGCGCAGTGCCGTAATCAGAAAATCTCTGATGACGATGATCCAGACCATCCAGGCATCGGTAAGTCCTAATGCCACAAACGAGAAGAGCGCAGCAGCAGAAAGTATTTTGTCAGCAAGCGGATCGAGGAATTTTCCCCAACGAGACACATAGCCGTATTTTCTCGCTACCCATCCGTCATACCAATCCGTTAACGCGGCTACAACATAGACGACAACGGATAATTGTTTGAAAAAAGAGGAGTCGGAGAGAAGCAGAGCGGCAAAGACCGGAGTGAGCAGGATACGTAGAACGGTAAGTGAATTTGGTATCGACATTAAAGAAAGCGTTATTGGTTATCAGTTATTGGTAACTGGTCATTTGTCATTGGTTTCAGTCTGGTATATCCATTATTCCTTTAATCCGCTGTCGAAAATAAAAAAGCCCAACTAAATGTTGGGCTCAATCTTTGAAGCTTGCAAAAGCGGGGCCTTTGCCTATCAATTGTTTAAGCAGCTTTTAAGACTTTACCCTGCTTGATACAAGTGGTACAAACGCGCATACGTGTGGTTTTGCCATTCACCTGCGCGCGAACGCTCTGTAAATTGGGAAGCCAGCGACGTCGTGTCTTGTTATGAGCATGACTGATATTATTGCCGCTAACCGGCTTTTTCCCGCAAATTCCGCAAATTTTTGCCATAAAAACCTCTGTTGATGAAATGTGTTTCCGAATTGAATGGTGACAATATACAAAAAAGATGAATTGTGTGCAATAAAAATAAAGTGTAAATTCAGGTATTATAAAACAGTTTAATCGCGGAGGGTGTCATGAAAAGCAACGTCATTATTTCCATCTGGTTATTGTTTTGTATACTTTCAACCTTACACAATCTCGTATATAGTCAGTGGTCGCATACCGCTGATTCCAATCTTGTAATTTCTTCTATTCCAAATTCACAACGAAACCCCACTCTTGTCAGTGATGGATCTGGCGGAGCAATTCTGGTGTGGTCTGACTTTCATACTGATTTCTGGAAATACGATATCTATACCCAAAGAATAAACGGTAATGGCGTGCTTCAATGGGAAAAGGACGGCATTCCGATGTGCATTGCTGTGTATGAGCAATCTGTCCCTGAAGTTTTATCTGATGGAATGGGTGGCGCCGTAGTAGCGTGGGTAGATAAACGAAACGGGTCTCATGAGAATATTTTTGCACAGCGGGTTGGTAATAGCGGATCGATGTTATGGCAAGAAAATGGGATCCCCATTTGTATGGCGCCGGGATGGCAGGGTAAGTTACAAATACTAGGATCAAATGATGGTAGTTATGTTATCGCATGGATTGATGGCCGGGCATTTGATACAACCAAGCTGTATGCTCAAAAAATTGATAACACAGGCGCAATTCACTGGTTGTTGAATGGAAGCATGATAAGTCATACTCAATATCTTGGTCATCCATTGGTGGTTGATGATGGTCGTGGTGGTGCGATTTTCATTTGGCAGGATTGGCGAAATGGTTCCATAGATTTTAATCTCGCCGATATTTATGCGCAGCGAATTGATTCTGCCGGATTTGTGAAATGGGGAGATGCTGACCTAAAAGTTGTCGGAGGCGAACATGGACAAGAACCTGTTTCAGCCATAGATGATGGTGTGGGTGGTGCACTAGTTGTTTGGCAAGAAGCAGACCCTAATTTTAAAGGATTAAGAATTCAGCGAATTGATAATTTGGGTGCCATAGTATGGGGGGAAAAGGGAATTACACTTGATTCTTTAGGGTTAGCTTATTCAGTATTATTTAGGGATAATTTTAACTCCGATAGTATTACGGTGTACTGGTTGAGAGGTGAAAATCATCCGGTCTCGATGTATTCTCAGCTTATTGATATGCAAGGCAATTTTCAATGGGAAACGGGTGGTAGGGAAATCTATCAATTCTCCGTCGAGGTCAGCGGTGTGAAAATTATCAGAGATGCTTCAAAGAATCTTTTCATATCATGGCTTGAGTGGTCAAATTCTTCATTCAGCATTATTAAAATACAGAAAATTGACGCGATGGGATTGACACGGTGGCCTGCCAAAGGGATCACGGTATCAAACTCCAACATTGATAATGTTGATGTACGGATGATTTCAGATGGTGACGAGGGTGTCATCGTAACGTGGTATGATTCAACGAATGGGACAAATGATATTTTTGCACAACGCATTAATAAAGATGGTAATTTGGGTGCTATTACTGGTATTAATGAGGAGAACACCAAGTTGCCGACATTATACGTTTTGCATCAGAATTATCCCAACCCTTTTAATCCATCAACGACAATTACATACCAATTACCTATAAAAAGTTTTGTCACAATTTCTGTGTTTAATATGCTCGGTGAAAAGATTGCTACTCTCATTAATGAATTGCAGGAGGCTGGGATTAAAACCGTTCAATTCGATACAGGAAAATTGTCCAGTGGAATGTATTTTTATCGCCTAAATGTGGGAATGTATTCTGATACGAAGAAAATGGTATTGCTAAAGTAATAATGATTGTTACGTGGGTAAGGGCGATGGGAAATAATCTATCGCCCTTTATTATTTAAAGAAATACCTCGCCCCAAACCCGCCGTTGAAACTCAAATCAGTGTCAGGTGCAAAATCGAGTATAGGCGCAATTTCAAGGAAGAGATCTATCGGTGCGGTACGGAACATAAATCCCATACCGATAACGCCGCGAACGCCTACTCGTGCGTCTCCGTTTTTGGATGATTTAAATCTGCCGCCAATGCCATAGTAAAGCGGGACTTTCTCTTCTGTGGTGAATTCATCAAATGAGTGTATTAAATAATCCGCATGGACATGAAATGAAGTTTCCCGTGAGAACGACCACGCCACGGCTCCGTCAATAGCAGTTTTAGTGCTTAACCAGCTTTTGAGACTGAACCCGGTAGGTTCACCGACAATAACGCCAAGCCCAAATCCTTTATCCTGCGACAAGCCGTTATTCTGGGAAAAGAGGACCAAGAGCAGGACAATAGTGGAAACGAATACGTTTTTCATTCTGGTTTCTCCTTACATAGTTAAGAAGCACGAAGCGCGTTAACGATATTTAACCGGGCAGCCCGGGCTGCAGGTAAAAACCCGCCAAAGAATCCCATGATGACTGCAAAGATCATTGTTGAAACCACGATATCGGGAGAGAGTGTAAACCCAAACGCGAGTTCCGAAAACGTTCCAAAATTCACTGTTGAAATTTTTACGAATGACATGAACGAAGCCAGGGCTATTCCCGCGATTCCTCCCAACAGCGATAGCATGATCGATTCGATAAGAAATGCCGCAAGGATGCTCCTTCGGCGGAAACCGAGAGAGCGTAACGTCCCGATTTCAATTGTACGGTTTGAAACTGCCGCGTACATGGTTATCAGCGCGCCGATAATCGCACCGACACTGAATATGATCGTTACAATAAAACCGAGGAAGCGGATAAATGTCGCCATCGCTTTCGATTGTTCCTCGTAAAATGTCTTTTCGCGTTTCAAATCGATATACTGTGTCCTCGGGTCTTTCTTGATTCGTTCTTTCAACGCGTCAAACTGATCGGGGTTGGAAAGTCTGACAGTAATAGTATTGAAAATAGGTCTGCCGACAGCCGGCATCAGTTGTTCTACATCGCCCCAGATTTCCGACTCAAAGGCGCTCCCGTCAGCCTCAATGATTCCGACAATCGTCCATTGGTCCCCGCTGAATCCGATTTGGTTCCCGATTTCACATCCTTTAAATCTTTTCGCAAGACTGCTGCCGATGACAATTTCGTGCGTTCCGAATTGCAGCATGTTCCCCTGGGAAAGTTTTACCTGTGGACGAAGCGCGAACGCTTCCGGTGATATACCGCGGACAGAGACGTTACCAAGGTCGTTATTTTCTTTTTTGAAGAGATTAATAACTACCAGAATCTCAGTAGTCGCGAGCGGCTTTCCGTCTGCACCGATTGATACTTCCGGAGAGGTTTTAAGAATATTTGCGGCTTCACGGCCGACCTGACTAAGAAGTTCGGAAGTTGCAGATTTCCTGAGAGCGATAATGTTATCATCCGAACCGGTGTCGACCATCGTCTTTTCGACGCCATGAGCAAGCATCAGAATTGCGGCAAAGACGAATACCACAAGGGCAATGCCGGACAGTGTGAGAATAGTGGTGAGCCTCCGTGTCCAGAGGCTCCGCCATGTGTATGATAAAGGAATTTTCATAGTATCTATCCTATCTGTCTCAAACCGTCGACGATTTTCATTTGCAGAACCCGGACTGTGGGGAACAGTGCCGCGACAATACCGGCAAACAGGGCTGAACCGATTGCCAGCATTATTGTTAACGGCTCAACGACAACAATCGGGAACCATGTCGGGAATGCTTTCGCAAACCCTCCGGCAGCGGGGAACGTAAGGAGCAAACCAAGCAACCCGCCTGTGCAGGCAATCATCATAGACTCTCCTCCGATTAAACCGATTATATGTGCGCCTGAGAAGCCAAGTGTCTTTAATACTGCGTATTCACGAACCCGCTCGCGCGTTGCCATGATAATGGTGTTTGTCAGTACGAGCAGAATAATGCCGACGATGACATATGAAATGACAGTTAAGGAAGTAAGAATTGCGCTCGACATCGAGACAAAGCTTTGTTGCCACTCCTTCTCGGTTTCGGTCTTGGTGCTTGCGCGGGAATTCATATACATATCATCCACCGCTTTGGATACTTTCGGCAAATCGGAAGGATTATTCACACTCAATACATACCAGCCCACCTGACCTTCTCTTCCCGGTTGAGATTGTGAAACGCGTTCGTCAAGATATTTCCACTGGAACAGCATTTGCGTTTCGTCGACTGTCGCATCGCGTCCTTTATAAATTCCGCGGACGACAAAGTCCCACGTTCCGGGATAAATATCACCTTCCATCGTGATAATATCTCCGATTTTAAAGCCATGCTCGAGCGCAATTTTTTGCCCCACGATGCAAGCGTTTCTTTCTTTTTTGAATGCCTCAAGTTCTTCCGCTGAAAGCATGAATTCCGGATAGAGCGAAAAGAATGTTTCCGGGTCAAGCGCGATTCTCGGGAAGAAGTTTTTGAAATCATTAGGATCCTTATATGCGCCGCCGAACCAGTTGGCATACGACACAGCAGAGACACCCGGAACTTTCAGCAACTGATCCCGATAGGAAAGGGGTAGCGTGAAAATAATTGAAACCGAATGATGCGAGATCATTCTGTTTGTCGCAGATGCGCTCACGCCGGCATTCCATGCGGTGACCACAGTGCGGATGAATCCGAATGCCGAAACGGCAATACTGATGCCGAGGATTGTAAGGATTGTGCGCAGTTTATGCCGCCACGCGTTCTTAAAGATAAGCTTAAGTACTTTCATCGTCGCCTCAGGATAATTCGCCTTTTTCCAGATGCATGCTCTTGTGCGCGCGTTCAGCGGCACGGGGATCGTGCGTGACCATGATAATTGTTTTCTTGAACTCGGTGTTTAAGCGGTCTAGAAGCTTCATGATTTCGTCCGCGGAGACCTTATCAAGGTCGCCGGTCGGTTCGTCGGCTACGAGCAATGTCGGGTCAGTGACAATCGCTCGCGCGATTGCGACGCGTTGTTCCTGTCCGCCGGAAAGTTGTTTGGGATAATGGTACATGCGGTCGCCAAGCCCGACGACACCTAATGCAAGTTCAACATGTTCTTTCCGTTCCTTCTTGGATAGTTTTGTAAGAAGGAGCGGAAGCTCGACATTTTCGAAGGCAGTCAACACAGGCAACAGGTTATAGAATTGGAAAATGAACCCGACATACTGCGAGCGCCATTTCGCGAGCGCAGTTTCCGAAAGCTTGGTCACATCTGTGCCGCCGACAGTGATTCCTCCGGAGCTTGGCCTGTCAATGCCGGCAATCAGGTTCAGCAATGTTGTTTTACCGGAACCTGAGGGGCCCATAAGCGCGAGAAACTCTCCTTCGGGAATGTCAAACGAGATGTTTCTTAATACCGGGATTTCAAGTGAATCCCTCCAGTATGATTTTGAGATGTTTTGAATCGAGACAAGTGACATAATGAATCTCTTGAATGATGAAAAAGATTGTTATTGAAAATTATTCTTTGAGTTTGATACTTGAACCGGTGTGCAGTTCATTTGACGGCCTGATGACGACTTTATCGCCTGCCGAAAGGCCGCTTTTAATTTCAACCAGCTTTCCGACCGGATCTCCAAGTGTAATCTCTGTTTCTGAAACTGTTTTGTCCTTGACAAGGAACGCTATTTTTTTTCCGTCCCTTTCAGTTACGGCGGCTGCGTCGACAGTAAGCTTGAGCGGGGAATCAGTACTGGGTGCAGGCGCTTTATCTGAGAGAAAATTGACCTTTGCACTCATCTCCGGAAGGACACGTTTATCCCGCTCCAAAAATTTTATCTTTGTTAGCACTGTTGCTTTTGCGCGGTCAGCCGTGGGAACGATCTTACCGACAATGCCGCGATATCTTTTCTCGGGATACGCGTCGAGTGAAATTTCACACGGCTGTTGAGCTGAAACACGCTCGATGTTGGATTCCGAAACATCCGCTTCTACTTCCAGTGAAGACATATCCGCAATCGTAACAATCGCCACACGCGAACTTGCGCCGGCGGCAAATGGCGCAACAACTTCGCCAATATCAGCATTCTTTGTCAGAACCGTTCCGTCGAACGGAGCGCGTATATACGTATTCTCAAGCTGAACTTCTGCTCCTTTGACGGCCGCTTCCCGCGAGGCTATTGATGCCTTGACTCGATCATATCGAGCCTGAGCAACATCAAATTCCGCCTGTGAAATCAATTTCCCATCAAACAATTTCTTTGCGCGTTCAAGCGACTGCTCAGCGTCATTGAGTTCTGCCTGTTGGACATTGAGATCGGCACGGGCCTGCTGCAACGCGGCTTCGACATCGGCGCTCTCGATGCGTCCGATAACTTCACCCTTTTTGACGATGTCACCTTCTTCGAATCCCAGAAATACCAGCCTTCCGGTTGCCTTTGATGCGACAGCGGCCTTCCGCTGTGCGACAACATATCCGCTAGCGGTAAGCAAGGCGTTTGCCTGTGTCGGAGAAACAAAAGAAACAGTAGTTGTCTCGACAGTAATGTCGGATTCAAATGCCGATCGGAAAAAGAATAAAACTCCAAGCACAAGAAAAAGTCCGCCCCCAAGGTACATGAGAATGGACGACACTATTTTTTTTGGAGGACCAGACGGAGATGAGTCTTCACGTCTGATTTTTAGTTTTGATAAGTCGTGATGTTCTGCTGATGACATGGAAAAACATGAAGGTTTCTTCAAAAATCGATAAAGTATAAACAAATATAGGGAGGTTTGCAAATTTCCGAATAGTACATGAGGGGAGACGAACATTCGATAGTTTGCTTTGAATGCGATATTACCCGCCCAGCCGTCTGATAAATAATTCCTCTCTTACCGGATCATTGTTGTGGTCGAAATAAAACGATTTAAATCTGGCATAATCCCTCGAAACTTCACTTGTGGGAAGGCTGTTCATTCTGTCGATATACGAATCAAGGTACTTTGGGAAGGAATAAAACTTTACTCCCGGGTTTTTTGCCAGCGGATCCATAACGGCATTTTCATAAACAATTATTTTTGCCGCAATCGAATCAAACAAAATAATATTTAATACCCGTTGTCCTGGAGGGGGTGGAGTTAAGGGGCCGAAAAAAAAGTTTGTGCCCCGGCTAACCAGATATTCCTCCGATGCCTGCTTTTCATGTCCCGGCCTTCCGCGTTCAATGATCGGCTGGTGAGCAATTGTCGTGTCAGTTAACCCTGCACTTGATTCTATGGCAATATATGGATCAGCATAATAAATCATTTTAACCTGCCCTGCCCAGAACGCCGCTTTCACAGGAAGTCCTTGAAAATATTTGTTCAGTAATTCGCCATGAAGCTTGGATTCTTCCAGATGCTTTGGAGTATACCATTTCCATTCATCGGCAATGTAATCCACGCGGGGCCCATCGCGAAACTGATCCCAGCGAAAGAGTGTCGCTGTTATTACAATTCCGGTAAGAACGAGTCTCCATGACTGCTTCTTTAGTGAATGAATACATTGTTCAACAAGAAAACAGAGCATTGGCGTAACGGGGATGAGAAACCTCGCGAACATAAAGTCGCCACCGATGCGAAACACGAATAATATGTACATGCCCGTACATATCACGGCAAGAACTATCCCGCGGATGTTAGGATTAGTGTCAAGCTCATTCTGCAGCCATGAAATCGATAGTGATTTGTTTTTCTTGTCCGGGAAATATTTCAGTGCCAGCAGGATAGCAGCGCCTGGTATTACACAAAAAACATAATAGGTTTTGAAATACATTGCGATGTACTTCCATCCTTGTTCATAATAGGGAAGCGCGATTGACTTCGCGTAAAACGCATTCGGAAAGAAAAACCCGAAGTACTGATATCTCCAGAACCAGTACGGGATAAATACAACAACCGTCGGAAGGAGAAACAGCGCAATTCTTTTGAGCGGTGACTTGCCTAACAGGAGGAAGAAAAATGCGGCGCCAAGGAAAACAAAACCATCGGGCCGGGTCATCATAGCAAGAACGATAAGTATACCTGCCATCAGGTACGACACTATATGGCAATAAAGGACAAGGCATGCAAAGCATGATGAAACAAGAAATGTAAACATCATTGTTTCAAGTCCGCTTGTTGCGTACACATTAAAATCACGATGCACTACAAGCAGAAGTGCTGTCACCGGGAGGATGTGCGTGAATGAAATTGCATGTTCTCTCAATTTCCAAGTCACCATGCTGTATAAACCGATGGTCAAACAGAAAAAGAAAATACCCAGAGCCATAGAAAAGGAAATCGGATCAAATCCCGATTTGAGACCACCAGCAATAATAATTGTCCAGAGGAAATTGGTAAATCCTTCGACCCGCTCGCCGGGATTGTACGCTAATCCGAGGCCGTTTACCAGATTTTTCGCGTATCGGAATGAAATGAACGCGTCGTCGTTGACAAACTGTAGCGAAGAAGCGTGGATGACTCCGGTAATGAGTGTCAGGGCAGTGCAGATAAAGAAAATATTTTTTTTTGACAGGAACCCGGTCAAATTTTTATCCGGTAATAGTAAAAAATAGTCCATTCATTTCCGGAGTAAAGGTAACTGTTTTTGAATAATATACAAAGTGGTTTGCCTTGAAAATCACGCGAAGTTTTTGCTTATTGGAACCGTATGTTATTACTCGGAATAGAAACATCCTGCGATGAGACGTCGGCTGCCGTCATGAAAGACGGTGAATTATTGTCGAATATTATTTCATCACAACTTGTTCATACGAAATATGGCGGTGTTGTGCCTGAGCTGGCATCGCGCGTGCATTTACGCCTGATTATTCCCGTTGTTCAGGAAGCGCTTGATTCAGCAAAGGTTACAAAAGAGGCGTTAGACGCGATCGCGGTAACTTACGGTCCAGGACTTATGGGCGCCTTGCTCGTGGGGCTCAACTTTGCCAAGGCAATGGCTTACGGCCTGGATATTCCGCTCATCGGTGTTAACCACATGCACGGGCATATTTATTCCACCTTTATTGATGATCCTAAACCAGCGTTTCCATTTTTGTGTTTGATTGTTTCCGGCGGACATACGCAACTGGTGATTGTGAAAGAGCCATTTGAGCACGAACTGCTGGGTGAAACGATGGATGACGCGGCCGGAGAGGCATATGATAAAGTCGCCAAAATGCTTGGGCTCGGTTTTCCCGGCGGTCCGGTGATTGACAAACTCGCCCAGGAAGGAAATCCGGCATTTGTGCGATTTCCGCGGTCATTGATGGGCGAAGGTTCGCCTGAGTTCAGCTTCAGCGGAATCAAAACAGCTGTTCTCTATTGGTTACGTGACAATGGCGGTTTACTGAATAATGGAAATCCTCCACAGAACCCTTCCCGGGTTCTTAAAGATATTTGCGCCAGTTTTCAGGAGGCAGTTGTGGATGTTCTGTTGGAAAAAACATTTCGTGCCGCTCAACAGTACGGTATCAGTGATATTGCTGTCGCCGGAGGCGTTTCCGCTAATTCTTTACTACGACGCAGAATGCTTGAGCGGGGAGCCAGAGAACATAAAAATATTTATATTCCAAAGTTGGCGTACTGTACCGACAACGGTGCAATGATTGCGATGGCAGGTTATATGAAATTTTTAAAACAAGGTACTGTTGAAAAGACAGTTACAGCAACCGCGAACTTGGCAATTTAAGATTTTTGCGTTGTATCGTCGGGTCATTGTGGCAATAATGAAATACATCAATGAACAAATAACTCAGTTTGATAAAAATACTCCTCATATCATGTAGTCTCCTGGTTCTTGGATCACTCCTCTTCCTGTACATGGTGCTCTGGGCCCCAAATACATTCGAAGGCGATCGCTTTATTATCGTTTCGAAAGGAGAGTCGTTTAAGGCAGTTGCGGATTCATTGGAAAACGCCGGCATACTGAGGAGCAGGGTGTTGTTTGATGTCGCCGGACGAATGCTGGGCTTAACAACAAAAATGCAGATCGGAAAATACCGTTTCAGGAGTGGCTCATCCAACAAAGATATTCTTGAGAATTTAAGAAACGGCATGACACTTGTGTCGATCACTGTCACCATCCCTGAAGGGTTGCGGGCTTCACGCCATGCAAGGATTTTCGGAAAAACACTTGGCATTGATACTGCCCGTTTCATGAGTTTTGTGCGCGACACATCCTTCATCAGGTCACTCGGTATCATATCGAACTCTCTTGAAGGGTATCTTCTTCCGAACACATACGAATTTTACTGGCAAACAGATGAAATTGATATCATCAAATCAATGGTGAACGAATTCTGGAATGTTTTTAATGACACGTTACAAGCAAGGGCAGAAAGCCTGCAGATTTCGATTCATAATATTGTAACGCTCGCATCCATTGTCGAAGCTGAGACAGCTGTCGATACCGAGCGGGCGATTGTTGCGGGAGTTTATTATAACAGGCTTCGCAAGCGGATGCGACTTGAGGCAGATCCTACCATTCAGTATATACTTGAAGACGGTCCGCGGAGACTCAGATACAGCGATTTGCGAAGGGAATCTCCATACAATACATACAGGAATTATGGATTGCCTCCGGGCCCGATTAATAATCCCGGACGGGCGTCGATCGTTGCATCGCTGTACCCGCTCCGTCATAAATATCTGTTCTTTGTTGCGAATGGAGAAGGAGGTCATGCATTTACCAAATCGTTTGCAGAACACCGTCTCGCGATACAATCATTTCGACGAAAACGTATCGAACAACAGCAACAAATAGTGACCCAGGAAGATACTACGAGTACATTTCGATAATTTCAATGAATCGTTACTTTTTGATTGGGATACTGGCAGTACTGTCTCTTCGTTGTGCGGGACAAATGTATCCTACCGGCGGGCCACCTGATACCACGCCGCCAAAAATTCTCTCTGCTACACCTGCGCCGGGCACGCTTCACTTTAACGGAAATTCTTTTCTTCTGGAATTTTCCGAATATGTCGATAAACGGTCCGTCGAGGAATCGATTTTTCTTTCACCGCCATTAGGGAAACTGGAATATGACTGGAGCGGTACGCAAGTCGAAATCCGGTTCCCCGATACGCTGAAGAGCAACACGACGTATATCATGACCGTCGGGACGGACGTCAGGGATACAAAAGAAAAAGGAAACAGGATGGAGGAGTCATTCGCGCTTCCCTTTTCTACGGGTGATCACATTGATTCGGCGATAATTTCCGGAACTGTGTATGATCCTGAGCCTGATGGTATCATGGTAGGTGCATACAGACTTGATGACCGCGAGCGTGACTCAATCAATCCCACGGCGTTAATTCCTGATTTCCTTACACAAACAGGAAAAGATGGTACCTTCAGGCTTCCCTATCTTTCGTTTGGAACGTACAGACTGGTAGCGTTCAAGGATGAATACAAAAATCTATTATACGACAGGCAAGTCGACAAATATGGTATTTATACACGAGACATAATTCTAACTCATGACACTGCATTAGTCCAAGGAGTACAATTCCTGTTAGCAAAAGAAGACACCTCGGCACCGTTTCTTTCCAGTGCCCGGGCGTTTGACCGCAATCATTTTCTACTTAAATTCAGCGAACGAATTCAACCTTCCGGCTTAGCACAGCATTCGGTTTCTATCAATGACACACTGACTCAGGAGGCGCTTGACATTTTGGATTTTTCGTTTGTGGATACTGCAGGGCGTGAGGTGCAAGTGGTCACGTCTGATCAGGAGAGCAGTAAGGTCTATCGCGTTGTTGTCACAGATATCTATGATAAATCAAATAATCCGATAAGCAGATTATCAAATTCTGCAGTTAGTGAAGGGACAAGCAGGCCAGATACGACAAAGCCCATCATGACTTCATCATATATCGGCGACAGCCTGCAGAACATCAGCGTCGATCGTCCAATTTCCTTTTCGTGGAATGAAGCAATCAGGATCAATTCGTTTGAACATGGTTTCACATTGCTTGATTCTATCGGGGCTTTCTATCCTGGCACATTTCACTGGACGCACGCAACTTCGGTATCATTTTTTCCCGAAAAACCGTTAATGCATCATTCGTGGTATGCGATACGAGTCGTGATGGATTCCCTCATTGATATGAAGGGGAATGGATACAAGGATAGTGCCCTTGTTGTCCATTTCAGGACTGTGGATGAGAGTGAACTCAGCAGTATTTCCGGAAAAGTTGTTCTTAGTGAAGCCGGGGCATCCGGTGACATACATCTTCAGATGTCGGAAGTTTCAGAAGGGAAGAAATCCGGCCGCGAGGCGGTGCTTGACAGTTCCGGAAGATTTCGATTTGATAATTTGCCTGAGGGAAGATATGCCTTTTTTCTTTACGAAGACCGCGATACCAATGGCACATATTCCTATGGCATGCCTGTACCGTTCATATTTTCTGAACGATTTGCAGTTATCCAGGACACGCTGAAACTGCGGGCCCGGTGGCCGCTGGAAGGAGTTTCAATGCGATTTAAGTAATGAGGGCTATTGCCTGCGCTGAACTGAATCAGAAGGCGCAGTTAAGTGAACGGAACCTCTGATGATTTTATCCGGAACTATCCATGCGTCTTTGTAACCCATTCCCGTTAATTTTTTCATTGACTCACCTGCCTCCTCGCGTTCCGCAAAATTTCCCACTCTGACCTTGTAATAGGGCAAATCATAAACAATGTACACAACATTATCGCCAAAGGACTTTGTTATATCGTCCCGTATCCGTGATGCCTGTTCGATGTCTTGCGTAAGAATAACCTGTATACGAAATCCCTGCAGTGTCTCCGGTTGCACAGGAACAATAAGGTCAGAAATTTTCGTTGCTTCTGTGTAGTTTGTATCTGCTTTTATGATCGAAGTGATATCAGGGTCGTAATTGGAAGGACGAAAAGAAGATTCGTATTTTTCAAGGATCAGATCCTTTGAGCCTTTTTGAGGCTTTTCCGGTGCAGTGCCGCCGGATCCTGAACAACCGATACCCACCGCGAGGAGAAACATTAAAAAATACAAAGAAAAGAAACGCATAAAATTATCAGCGGATATATTCTGAAACCCACGCGTCATTATATTCACCGGGATATTGCTGAACAATCCGGTCGCGGAATTGACGCGCCTCATCCTTGGTCGCGAATTCTCCGATCATGACTTTATACAGATTTTGTGTCTTATCGTTCATAGTATAAACATTTCGGCTAAAGCGGCTCTTTGCCGAGGCGGCAGCCAGCTCTGAATTTTCAAGACTTGTGTATGCTCCAATCTGTACACCAAATTTTCCGTAGGGCAACATTTGTTGATTCTTTGGTGTTTCCTGCACGGGGTCGGGCAACTTCGTTGGGGTCGGATTGTTACTTTGTTTAGCAGGGTCCATAATTTCTTTTGTTGCCGGTTCATTCGGCTTCTGAACAGCAGGGGGAACATTGGCGGAACTAGTACTGCTCTTTTCAGATGAAGAACATCCAATAAAAACTGCTGTAAGGAGAGTAATGACAATTGCAACAGCATAGATATTCAGTTTCATAATGTCCTCAAGAAAATTAATATGCCTGCGCTGACTTAGGTGAAGAATCCTTTTGTGCAGGCTCGGATTCACCGCTAACAATTTTAACGCTGGCGCTGGCGCCGATACGGTCAGCACCGCTGGCTACCATTGCGAGAGCCTCTTCCCGTGTCCGAACACCGCCGGAAGCTTTAACACCCATTGCTGAACCGACAACTTTCCGCATAAGCGCTATATCTCCTACGGTTGCACCACCTTTAGCAAATCCTGTCGAAGTTTTTACGAAATCTGCTCCCGCGCGCTTTGCGAGAACACATCCTTTAATTTTTTCCTCATCTGAAAGGAGCCCGGTTTCAAGAATTACCTTGACAAGTGCTCCGTACCTTCTACCGGTGGTTACAACAGCAAAAATATCGTTTTCAACATATTCATACAGCCCTGACTTTAGCATGCCGACGTTAATAACCATATCAAGCTCTTTTGCTCCGTCTCTTGACGCCTGGTCGGCCTCAAACGCTTTTGAGGATGTTGAAGTTGCTCCCAACGGAAAACCGATAACAGTGCAGACTTTTACAGAAGTGTCACGCAAAAGCTTGGAGCATAGGGGAACATATCCGGGATTAATGCAAACGCTTGCAAAGCTATATTTCTTTGCTTCGGCACAAAGCTGAGTGATTTGATCTTTGGTGGCTTCTGGTTTGAGGAGTGTATGATCGATAAGAGAAGCGAGTTCGTTTTCAATACCGCCGGCAGCTTCAATGCCTATGCCGGCAGTGACACGTGCGGCGCCATTATGAACAATGTTTTTAACACCTTCTTTATTGTGGACTACGCAAAGACCATCATGGCAGACTCCGCCACTACAGCAGGAATGGTCGCCTTGTTTTTCACTTAAAATGGCCTGAACAAGGCGTTCAATGTCTTTTTGTTGCATTTTGATGCTCCGAAAAATTAGCTCTGAGCCAATATACAATAATCCTGTAATAAATCAAAGGATCAGCGTTTCAGGAGCATCGATTTCGTCTCTGAAAAACCCTCCGCATTCAGCCTGTAAAAATACTGGCCGTCAGGGAAACCATCCCCGTCAAATTCCACGGTATGTTTGCCGGAATCTTTCCACTCATTTACCAGAGTTTTGACTTCGTGTCCCATGATATTTAATATAACCAGAGAGATTACAGCGGGAACAGGGGTTTCAAAGGTAATTTTTGTTGACTGCTCAAAAGGATTCGGCTGATTCTGATGGAGCAGGATACTTGTGCCGATATTGGTAAGTTGTTGCTTCATAATGCCTCCGCTATATTGCAATGCCATTGTGACGTTTTCAAGATATCTCTCCTGAAAAGTGACTGTAATATTCACACCTAATTAAATCATTTCCTGAAGAATGTCAAGAATAAATATGGGGTATTGTCGATGAATATGCGCTCTAAACCTTGAAACTAATTCAATATTTCATTAGATTGGGCTGAAGGTTAACCACAACACACAGAGGTTTATGTCTGCTTCCCGGTTTTGGATTATTGTATTCCTCATGATAGTTACATTCTGTTCGTTTGCGTTGGCAGGAGGGAAAAGCACGTATGATTTTCTCCGGAATGATGTCGGCGCGCGGGCCGCGGCAATGGGAGGAAGTTTTATCGCGATGACGAATGATCCCAATATTATTTTTTATAACCCTGCCGGACTGGGGACTGTCGACGGAAGAAAGATCTCCGTCGGCTTTTTTAAACATCTGCTCGATATTAACGCAGGCTACGCAAGTGTTGCTACCGAAATTCCCGGACTGGGACATGTTGGTGCGGGAGTAGTGTACACGAATTATGGCGAGTTCAAACGGACAGGCGAGGAGGGGCAGGATCTCGGTACGTTTGGAGCGGGAGAATTAGCTCTGACTGCCGGGTATGGCGGTACCTTGTCACCCGGATTACTCTATGGCGCAAACGTAACGTTCATTTATTCGTCTATCGGAGAATACAATTCCAGCGGTGCAGCAGTCGACCTCGGTGTTCAATACGATGCTGTGCCCGGAAGAGTACGCCTTGCCGCAAGTGTGCTGCATCTTGGAACGCAGTTTGATCCGTACGGTGCGACGAATGAAAGCCTGCCTCTCGATGTCAATATCGGTGCCGCGCTTACCCCGGAACATCTCCCCGCCACGATCATGGTACATTTACATAAACTTAACGAGGATTACGAAAGCGTTTCGGATCGATTTAAAGCTTTTTCCGTAGGTACAGAATTTACGCTAAGCCCGAATCTCTTTTTGCGGCTTGGATATAACCATGAACGAAGACAGGAACTGAAAGTCGGACAATCATCTGGCCTGGCGGGATTTTCTATCGGTGGAGGAATTATGACAGAAATGTACGGCATTGATTATGCCTTTAATTCCTACGGAACAATTGGCGCACTGCACAGAATCAGTATAGCGTTTTATTGAACCGAATGTTGGATCTCAATGTTGTACAATTCCTTCCAGCAATGTTTGACTGAAATAGAACAGTAACATCCCTCCAAATACAATCAATGGCGTTATCCGATTTCCGGATCGATTAATTTCAGGAATTAAGTCGCTTGCGCCTACGTATGTTGCCGCGCCTGCTGAAAATGCGAAGGCGATTCCAACCGCACTCTGATTAACCTCAGCAATAAGAAATACAGTCATGATACCCAGCATTGTTGCAACCCCGATTAGCGCTGATGCGATCAGTGCGGTTTTCTTTGGCTGGTTTGCCGCAAGCATGATTGAGGCAATAGTGAGCCCTTCCGGGAGTTTGTGAAGGAGGATTGCGATAAACACAAGCAATCCGATATAAAAGTCATACTGCATCCCTGCTGAAATCGAAAGGCCGTCAAAAAAAGCATGAATGAAAAGTCCGGTAAACGCTGAAAAACTTGCCGCCCTCGATACCATGACGTCGGAATGCGTTTCTTCTCCGAAGTGAAGGTGGCCGACAATGGTATGCTCAAAGAAGTGCAGTAAGCCGAATCCGATAACAATATACAGTGAAGCCGGTGCCCCAAGGAGTGAAATGCTTTCCGGAACAAGTTCAAAAAAAACCAAGGCAAGAAGAAAGCCTGCGCTAAGTGCGATGAGGTATTCCTGGACTTTCTTTGGCCACTCTTTCCGTAATACGACAAGTGTTCCGCCCAGTATTTCAGCAGCTGCGGCAATTAATCCGAATATAAACGTTGTGAGCATGTTACTGCATCAGCCTTTTTTAAATGGGCTTTTTTTGTACTGTTCAGCCTGTGAATGCGCGTTCTGAAAATTTTTCATTTTCAATACTTTATCATATTGCGTGATTGCCAGATCACGTTTTCCCTGGATATCGTAGATCATTCCGATTTTAAGGTTCGCCAGCACCATAAATCCCGTGAATTTTTCCCCATCAAGTGACCGTGAAAGCTCATCGCATCGGTATAATTGTTCCAGCGCTTTGTCGTAAGTTTGTGATTCCATTTTGCGAAGTCCGAGATAATATCTGGCTTCACGCTCCACAGTTGCGTCATATCCCGGATATTTTTTTTCAATTTTATCAATAATAGTACCGAACACATCCTCCATTGCCTGCCAGTTTCCCAAAGCTGCATAACATCTTCCGACATACCGATGGAAGAGAACGTTATTTGGGTATTTCATATTGAGCTTCTGCGCGAGCGGGAGGGCTTCCTGGTATTGTTTTTCAAAATTGAATAACAGCTGGAGCAGAAAATATGTCGCTTCGGTGTTAGCATAGATTGCTTTTTCAGAAGCCTGTCGCAGTTGTGCAATCCCTTTTGTCTTATCTCCGGAAGGGAAGAAGAACATGAAAGGTTTCACAAACGGATATTGTTCCGGTATGACGGCAGCGTAATAATTGTAAATACCGATGCCGAACAGAACATCATTATTTGTCGGGGCAAGTTTATATGTTTCCTGGACAATCGGTAAGGCATTACGGCCGGCATTCGCAGCTTTAATCCAGTCTTCGCGGTTTCCGTGAAGGCGTCCCTGGAAACCAAGCGCGCCTCCTTTATAAAACATTGCTGTTACGTCGTTTTCATTCTTGTCAAGGATTTCATCGCAAAGGTCGATGACTTTATCAAGCCTCGACAGGAAAGCCTCGTCGCGGGAAGCATTGTCGAGATCGGAAACAATTTTCCACCAATCCACCATCGCGAGATAAAAATAACCTGCCGGATGCTGAGGGTGGGAGGTGATAACCGATTGGAATTCCACAGTGGCACTGTCGAAGGAAAGGTTATAAACATAATCGATGCCCTTATGAATACGGGCATCACTGGCGGGGTCGTTGATGGTCTGACAAAAACAGGAATCAGATATCCAGTGAATGAGAACCAGTATGAGAACGAGGTACCGGATTCCCGTTGCGACAGGATATCTGACTCCTGACAAATACAGCGATGAGTGAACGTTCAATTGCTGAATGATGGTAGAGACAGAACGTTTACTTAATCTGATTTTTCATTGCCGCATCTTTCAGCTTGTCGTTCGCGAAGATAGCGATTTCGACACGGCGGTTGAGCTGACGGCCATCAGCTGTGGAGTTGGCAGCTACAGGCTGACTTTCTCCATAACCGACCGTAGTGAATCGTGTTGCGACGACGCCAAGATTTTTTGCATATCCTGACACAGAAGCGGCGCGCTTTTCAGACAGCTGTTGATTATACTCGGCAGATCCTGTCGAATCCGTATGTCCTTCAACGATGATGTTGGTATCTTCATACTTATTCAGGATTTTTGCAAGACTTTCAATATTTGTCTTTGCGGTCGGCTGGAGTTCCGAAGAATTTGTCTGGAAAAGAATTCCGGAATCAAACGTAATCTTAATTCCTTCACCAACACGTTCGATCTTGGCATTCTTGATATCTTTCTGCATTTCCTCGGCCTGGCGATCCATATAATTGCCAATCAGGGCTCCTGCGGTTCCGCCGATGGCGGCTCCGATAATTGCGCCCGCGGCAGTATTACCGGTAGCTTTACCAATGAGACCCCCGATAACAGCCCCGGCACCGGCGCCGATTGCACCGCCCTTAACGGTATTGCTTGCGCCGCAGCCCATCGCAATAATTGCCATCGCTAATACGAGGACAATCAATAGATTAAAATGTTTGTTCATAGCAGATCCCCTTAATAATGAATGTTTTAAAAAAGTTGCGGGCTTAAGAAAACTTGGATTTAAGATATGAAACTATGCTCTCACTCGCAACTCGTTCCTGTTGCATACTGTCTCGTTCACGCACGGTAACCGTTTGATCCTGCAATGTTTGTGAATCGACAGTTATACAAAATGGGGTGCCAATTTCATCCTGCCGGCGGTATCGTCTGCCCACGGCCCCGCTATCGTCATAAAATGCTTTCATGTGCGGACGAAGGTCAGCTTCGATTTTTTCGGCTATTTCCGGCATGCCATCCCGGTTGACGAGCGGGAAAATGGCTGCTTTTACCGGTGCAAGCTTCGGATGGAAACGCATGACAACACGGGTTTCCGTTTTTCCATCTGCAGTCGGCGCTTCTTCTTCGGCGTATGCGTTTACGAGAAACGCCATAAATGACCGGCTTGCACCCGCAGATGTTTCGATGATGTAGGGAGTGAATTTTTCTTTCGTTTCATCATCGAAATACTGCATGGTCTTCCCTGAATATTCCTGGTGGCGTGAGAGGTCAAAATCTGTGCGGTTATGAATCCCTTCAATCTCACCCCATCCGAAGGGGAATGCGTACTCGATATCATATGCGTCTTTTGCGTAATGCGCGAGTTTATCAGGCGGATGCTGATGCCACTGGAGTTTTTCCTTTTGCATACCGAGTTTGATGAACCAGTTCATTCGCTGTTCGCGCCAGTATTCAAATGCTTCATCATCCTTTCCGGGCTTGACAAAAAACTGCATTTCCATCTGTTCGAATTCCCGCGTACGGAAGAGAAAATTCTTTGTATTGATTTCATTACGGAATGCTTTGCCGATCTGAGCTATGCCGAACGGAATCTTTTGCCGGGATGCCGATTGAACATTGAGAAAGTTCACGAAAATCCCCTGGGCAGTCTCTGGCCGGAGATACACAACGTTGCTCGAATCTTCAACCGGTCCGACAAACGTTTTAAACATGAGGTTGAACTTGCGGGCTTCGGTAAATGTTCCTTTGTTGCCGCAATTCGGACAACTCAGGGCAGGGAGGATCGAAGCAGGGGAGGACTCTGCTAGCTTTTTGAATTCTTCAGTGATGAGTTCATCCTTTTGCTGCCCCTGAAACCGTTGAGGATCTATTTCCCTCAACACTTCCTTTTGTTTTTTGGGAGAGATTTCATCAAATAAAATATCGAGACGGTAACGTGATTTGCATTGTTTGCAGTCGACCATCGGGTCGGTGAAATTCTCAACATGCCCGGATGCTTCCCATGTGCGTGGATGCATCAGTATAGCTGCGTCAATGCCTTCGACATTTTTGCGAAGGGTCATCTCGTTCCACCACTCGTTCTTGATATTGCGTAGGAGTTCAACACCTAACGGGCCGTAATCCCACGCGCCATTAAGTCCGCCGTAAATTTCGCTTGATTGAAAAACAAATCCCCGCCGCTTGCAAAGCGACACGAGCTTTTCCATGAGTTGTGAATCGGTTTTAACTGAAGGTTTCGACATTATAATTTTATTTTTTGTTGAAGTGCGTTAATACGATGATCAATTGATTTCAAGTTTATAATTTGTCAGTTCAAATTTTTGCGATAGTATCCAGCCACTGTATTTGGGATATTCAATAAATTCATATACGATCCCAATCCCCGGCACGAAGCAGTACTTAAAATGGGCTGGCGACTCAGGTGTCGATTCCACAATAATGGTGTGATCATATTGTTTTCCGGCACTTACGAATGGAACATCGACCGCCGTGATAGTAACCGAGGTGGAATAGGTTCCTGAGGAATCCCAATCCGAAATTTTCCATGTAGTTCCTTTTTCAATAGGAGTGGCAAGTAATATTATGGACTTCATGGGTGCTCCACTCCAGGGCCTGAAGTATCGATTATACGAAACACCATCAACCGTCTCCATTGTCTCCACGCCCATCCAATCATCTACGATATACATTTTTTTACCATTTGCGGATATTTCCTTAGTTATTCTTCTTCCATATAGAGTTGAGGAACAGGTTGTGTCATAGTAGCAAAAGGTTTTTTGATAAGAGTATGTGTTTCCCTCTGCTAATGGAATAACATCGCGGACGTCTTGAGGTATCTGATAGATATCAGGCTGGTTTACCGATTGACAACCGTTTATTATGCATATATAAAAGAAAACTATGCCGAAAGAGGGTAACGTACTATGTACTGGTTCGATCCTTTTCATTTTTCCTCCTTTGTAAATCTGACGAGGGTTTCAAAATGATCGTCTGGACAATATACCCTTCCAGTTCTATATGAATTGTAACCGAATTTTCTTTAAGATTTTCCGATGCGATTGCTCTTCCGTTATACCTTTTCGCCATAGTATTCAGCATCAGGTTTACCTGCACGGGCAGTAGATCGGTCGGTATTAATATCCTGCGTTCTGTCCGGTTAATCTGGGAATTTGGAATCGGGATTTGCTGTTTCCGAATCCATTTTTTTTCAATCTGAAAATGGGCGAGTACGGTATCCACTTCATGATCGACATCGGCCACGATTTCTTTCACATCGCGCTGACGCTTTTCCACCGGCTTCTCAAGAGTGCTTCTATTCATCAGAAACAGCACGAGCGCCGCGCCGGCAAGCGATATCGAGACTAAGAAACGAAAAATTATGGCTTTATCAAACTTTTCTGTGATGTTCATTTTCTTGTAAATACCGGCTTTCGTTTTTCCATAAATGCTTTTGTTCCTTCTTTAAAATCCGACGTTGTGCAGCACTCACCGAAGAGGGAAGCTTCTACGTTCAATCCCTCAGTTAACGATGTTTCCATACTGACATTAATAGCTTTGAGCGCCATACGGATTGCGAGCTGGCCTTTTGTAAGAATTGTTTTGGCAATTGCTTCAGCGGCAGGAAGAAGCTCTGCCTGCGGAACGACTTTATTGACCAACCCGATGCGTAAAGCTTCCTGGGCATCGATTTGATTTCCCGTGAGAATCATTTCAGCCGATCTTCCCGGGCCGATGAGTCGTGTGAGACGCTGAGTCCCGCCATAACCGGGAATGATGCCGAGGTTTACCTCCGGTTGGCCGAATTTCGCATTCTCTGACGCAATTCTAATATGACACGCAAGCGCGAGCTCGCATCCGCCGCCGAGGGCGAATCCATTGACAGCGGCTATAACGGGTTTGCCGAGATGCTGGATGAGATCAAAGACTTCCTGGCCGCCGGAGGCGAACTCTTTTCCGGTTTCGGCATTTAGTGATGTTAATTCGCCGATGTCAGTCCCGGCAACAAAAGATTTTTCTCCAGCGCCGGTTAAAATAATGACGTCGACCTCTGTGTTGGTCTTGAGAGAGGTAAATACTTCTCTTAGTTCTTGTTTACATTGGGCGTTCAACGAGTTAAGTTTATCAGGGCGGTTGATAGTAAGAATTGCGAGACGATCATGTGTGGAAAAGATCAATGTTTGATAGTTCATGATTTGATATGAGATTTGTGATGTGCGATGTGTGTAAAAGATAAATTATGCGTCGTTACGATTAATATATGATGGCAAAACATGAGATGTGTGCACAGCTTGAATAAACCTGAACAACATTTTTCCGAGATGATCATATTTTTCTTTAAGTACATCGTATTCTTTTTTATCTTTCAATGACCCGGTTTCGAAGAGAATATTCAGATGCAGAGAAGTTTCCTCGCAGGATCCAAAAGCTCTATGTAAATACTGGAGATATTCATTTTTGTGTCTTCTTAAGCAGAATCCTTCGACAATGTTTGCTGGTATTGCTTTTGCAGATCGACGGATTTGACTGCCTTCTTCGTACATTTCATACTTTGGTAGAGAAAGTGAGATAAGATGAATCTTTACAGCAAGTTCCTTTGAAAGCTCAAAAATCTCTAATTTCTCATAACCCTTGTCCATATGACCTCCCATACATTTGTAATATTTATGAATCACAAATCACATATCACATGTCGCATTACTCATATCGCGTATAGCTCTTTCTCACGCCACCTCTACGCGGCTTTGATCTCCAATCATAAACCTGTGTACCAAAGGCTTTCCTACGGCATCTACCACTTCTACATCATTGCCGAGAATGCTTCCTTCGATGCGTAATTTAACATTATGAATTTTGCAGTCGCGGAGGATGATGCTGTATTCAACTTCGGCATTTCGAATGACAGTATTGTTGCCAATCGAGCTGAATGGTCCGATATAACTGTTTTCTATGATGCAATATTTTCCAATAATTGCCGGGCCGCGGACAACGCTGTTGATGACCTGCGCGCCCTCTTCGAGTATTACTTTTCCCGCGATAGTGGATCCGTTATCGACCTTCCCCTGAATGTTTGGCGTAATATTGTCAAGGATAAGCCTGTTCGCTTCAAGCAGATCTGATGGCTTTCCGGTATCCTTCCACCAGCCGGTTATTTCGCTGTAACCGACATTGTAACCTTTATCGATCAGATATTGATGTGCGTCGGAGATTTCAAGTTCACCGCGGTTGCTTGGTTTTATTTTCTTTACTGCTTCGAAAATATGCCTGTCGTAGATGTAAATTCCCGCGACGGCAAACTGGCTCTTCGGTTTTTTCGGTTTTTCTTCCACACGGACAATTCTTCCCCGTTTAATTTCGGGAACGCCGAATCGTTCAGGATCTTTTACTCTTGAAAGAGTCAGGTGGCAGTTACAGCCGCTTTGTTCAAATTCTTCGATATACCGATTCACGCCTCCGACGACCATGTTATCGCCGAGATAGAAAATGAAATTGTCTTTACCGATAAACCGTTCGGATATTTTTACCACGTGAGCAAGTCCGAGCGGTGCTTTTTGGGGAATGTAGGTAATCTTCACACCCCATCGCTTCCCATTGCCGATCGCTTGCTGTACCTCGTTGCTGTCGGAATTGCACACAATGCCGATTTGTTTAATGCCCGCATCAACCGCCGCTTCGATTGCATAATGAAGTATCGGTTTGTTGGCGATGGGGATAAGATGTTTGTTTTGTGTGTGGGTCAGCGGGCGAAGCCTTGTTCCGCGGCCGCCGCTGGCAATGAGTGCTTTCATTTGGTTCCCTTTATGTTCTTTACGGGCAATGACGCGATGAATTGTTTAAAGCGTTGCACAAGCTGCTGAAATTCTTTTTGGTCTAATTTTCCATGTTCCTTAGCAATGCGGGCTACCTCAATTCCGGCAATTGTATAGAGCGGCAACAGGTGAGGAGCCAGCTTGGATAATGTTGTGAGATGCAGATCGATTGTCGCATAGTCACCGCGCATGATAGGGCCGGTCAGTGACTGAGCAGCAGAATGTTTGATGCTGTTTTCCATCGAGGTTGTCATAAGCGGACCGAACACTTCTGTCCACGATGCAGTTAATTGGAGTTTTTCCGAAAGCTCACTGACTGCATTGAGGAATGCCATCATATAATTTGATGCAAAGACCGAAGCGATATGATACAACGGTTTTAACTCTGCAGAGATGACCACTGCTTTTCCTCCGATGTCCAGTACCAAATTCTCCGCTTTGCGAACAGCAAGGGCGTCACCTTCAATCCCATAATAAATTCCCCTCAGTTTCGTTTTGAGCTTTTGTTTTGACTGATTGTGGGGAAATGTCTGCACCGGATGAATAGAAGCAACGGCAGTTCCAAGTTTTTTGAGCGGTAGCAGAACAGTGGATGAGTAGGCACCGGAGCAATGTGCCACAAAAAGCTTTTTAAACGATATTTTTTTTATTGCCGTCAGTTTCCTGGCGCTGTAAGCTATTGCGTTATCAGAGACAGTTATCAAAATTATTTCCGAATCGGTTGCAATATCTGAAATCTGAGATGAAATCCTCTTGCATTTGACCGCTTTCGATAAGGCAAGCGCTTTCGAGCCGGTACGGCTGATAATACTGGCGATGGGGTATCCTTTGTCGAAGAGTGCCATGGTAAGAGCTGATCCAACAACTCCTGCGCCGATGATGGAAACTTTTGGGAGGCGTGCGGGCATGTGGTCAGTTCGGTCGCGTAATGATTGCGGAAAGATATCCAACTACGCGACTGTGGTCGCCTGTGATATCACCGGAATTACAATGATGAAGAATAGTAACCTTGTCTGCACCTAAAAGCTCTGATGCTATCATAACCGCTGCAACCGGTCCGCCCCCGCAGGCTTCTGTCCGTTCCGTTTCCAGATCATGTAACAGGTTCTCACAGTTAAAGTTTTTGATGTTGTCGATAACAATCTGGTCAAGCTCGTTAGCTTCGGTGTAGGGATGATAATGGGAGAGATCGGAGCTTGCAATCAGCAGAACATTTTTGTCCTCACATATTTCGCCAAGCTTTTTCCCAAGGTGAATGCAATATTCTTTCCGTTGGTCTCCCATGACAATGGGAAGCATTGAAAATGCATCATGATACATGTGTTGTAAAAAGGGGAGTTGTACTTCAACCGCGTGTTCCTGGCCGTGCCCGGCGGAAGAAGCTGAGATCAGCGTTTCATTCTTTAATAATGCGGATCTTAATGATTCATTGACAGGAATCTTCCCCATTGGTGTGGTGTATCCCGCTCTGTCGTAGACTGTTATCCCGTCGAAATATTCACGGTGACTTGGAGAAACGATAACAATCACCTCAAAATGAAGCCCTTGCAGTTGCCGGTATCCTGAAGCCGCAGTCGCACCGGAATACTGATAGCCCGCGTGAGGAAGGATCAACCCAAGAGGGAAACCGGGAATTTTTGCAGACCTGTTCTGTTGTAGCAATGCCGAAATTTCGGTCTGAAGTTCCTGCACATCACCAGGGTAAAACAGTCCTGCAACAGCAGGTCGTCTGTATATGGTGTGTTGTATCATGAGATGTTAAGGTTAAGAGACTCAGGCATTTAGGTTGATGTGTTCTTCCTTGAATACATCGGCGGTAAACGTAAACAATTTTACATTTTGTAATTTCCAACCATCCGACGGGAGTCCGGCTTTCAGGGCTACATGTCCGAGGAATGTCAGTGAATCCCATCCGTGTTCGATTGCCACCTGCGGCAATAATAATCCGCGCCGGGATTGGGTTTGGAGCATCAAACCGTGTTTGCCGATAACGATTCGATGATAATCGGATACCGGTGTCATTTCAGAAAGCACGGATATTTCAATTGACACTGATTGAAGTTCTTTCCGTGTCAGAGGCTGAAAGCGTACATCTTCCATTGCCGCCTTTGCGGCACATACGCGGACAGTTTCCGCCAACGGATACAACGCATCCGCATACCCGATACAGCCGCGCAGGTCATTTCCGATGTGAAGCGTTACAAATGCACCACGCAATTCGGCAAGAGCTTTTGACGGCAGCCGGTTCAATTGTACATTTGATCGGAGAACTGCTGATATGATGGCGTCTCTGGCTTCTTTCAGAAGAAATTGTTTCTCGGTTTCCAACAGCATATCGCCACCGCAAGATGTTCGAGATCAACCCCACAAAACTTACGGAAAATATGCCTCATATTCAAGGATAGAATCAAGCGATTGTTGCAATTCAGTGCCTCGTTTGCTACATTCTCACTACAAAACTTAACGAAATCAGATGTCATTAATGGTCAGTATATCGGGCGTGCGCGGCATTGTCGGTGACACACTCACTCCCGAAACCGTCATTACGTACACTTCAGCATTTGCGGAATACTGCCGGCGCGGTCCCATTGTTCTCGGCCGCGACGGGCGGATTTCCGGTAAAATTATCGGAAACATTGTTTCATCAACACTTCTCTCGATGGGGTGTGATGTTATTGCCATTGGTGTGGCGCCAACTCCCACAGTTGCATTGGCAGTGGAAAAACTCAGCGCGGCAGGAGGGATTGCCATCACAGCAAGTCATAATCCGATAGAATGGAACGGACTTAAATTTATTTCTTCCACCGGTATGTTTCTTAATGCCGGAGAAAATAAAAAGTTCTGGGCAATGGCCGAAAAACGACAATCGTATGTTCCCTGGAGTAAATTAGGCAGACATGCGGTTGATAACTCATTTCTTGAGAAACATATTCAGATGGTCGTCGATCTTCCGTATATCAATATGGATGCCATCAGAAAAAAGAAATTCAAAGTTGTTGTTGATTGCATTAATTCAGCCGGAGGTGTTATCGTGCCCCGGATGTTACGCTTGTTGGGGTGCGATGTTGTTGAGCTAAATTGTGATGTCAGCGGAATCTTTGCACGGACGCCCGAGCCGGTTCCGGAAAATCTTGGTGCAGTTTGTGCAAAGGTCAATGAAACAAAAGCGGATATTGGAATTGTTGTCGATCCGGATGTCGATCGCCTTGTGTTAATAACTGAAAAAGGTGAACCGTTTGGTGAGGAATATACTGTTACTTCCGCAATCAAATTTATACTTGAAAAACAGAAACAAAAAGCTTCAGCTCAAAAAGCGAATGTTGTGGTAAATCTATCTACGACACGGGCAGTGGAAGATGTTGCAAAAAGTTTACAGGCAAACGTGCTTCGTACACCGGTGGGAGAAATTAACGTTGCTACCAGAATGAAAGAGTTTAATGCCGTCGTTGGTGGCGAAGGAAGCGGCGGGGTTATTGTGCCTGCCGTCCATTACGGACGCGATGCAATTGTAGGGATCGGAATAATTCTCCAGCAACTTGCCGAATTTCCAGGGACATTGTCGGAATTTAAGGCTTCGTTGCCGCAATATACAATTGTTAAATCAAAAATCGCCGTCGGCAAGAATCATTCTTCCGATGTCTTGGATGATGTGAAACAGAAATTTGCCAAAGCGGGAACGATTAATGTTGACGATGGACTTAAAATCGATTTTGAAAACTCATGGGTTCACCTCCGGAAATCCAATACGGAACCGATTATCCGCATCATTGCCGAAGCGCCGACCGCGCAGGAAGCCGAGCAGCTTGTTCATCAATTTCAAAATGAAATCACTCAACTGCAACGATCATGACACTCTGTAAAGTTATCGGAACGCTTGTCTCCACCCAAAAAAATGAGCATTTAAAAACACAAAAGATGCTTATATGCCAGCCAATAGCACTCGACGGAAGTTATATCGGTAGGGACCTTATTGCATTAGATTCTGTCGATGCCGGCGTGGGAGATACGGTGCTTGTTCTGCAGGAAGGGCAGGGCGCTTCCCAGATCATTAAGAATAAAAAAGCGCCGGTTCACTCGGTGGTTGTCGCTGTTGTTGATGGGATGGAAGTAAAAAACAGTTAGTTATTTGTTATCTGTTAACAGTTCTATGGGAGGCGTTGCATGGTTTCAGTGTTTGATCTTCTTGTCTTGTCTCAAATTCCCCAGATTGGTGCAGGCCGTCTCCGCGCGCTGATTTCTCAATTCGAAACATCATCGGAGGTATTTCATGCCACCCCGCGCGTCATGGCATCTATTCCCGGGTTCAGCAATAAACTTGCCGTACAAGTCAGTCATTTCCTGAAATCAGCTTCCATGGATGAGGCGAAACGATTTGCCGAAGACCAGCTCTCAAAACTTAACCGTGCCGGCGGTGAAATCATCAGTTATTGGGATGCACGGTATCCCGAATTGTTGAAAAGGATTTACGATCCTCCGGTTTTCTTCTTTATCAAAGGTGAATTAAAAGAAATTGACAGATATGCAATCGCAGTTGTCGGCACGCGGTCTCCTACTTCGTATGGAATAAGTACAACGGAAAAATTATGTCATGAATTTGTTTCATTGGGGATTACTGTTATCAGCGGAATGGCGCGGGGGATAGACACGATTGCACACGGTTCTGTCGTGAAGGGCAATGGTAGAACGATTGCCATTATCGGATCCGGTATTAATGTCATCTATCCTCCGGAGAATAAGCCTCTGGCAGAAAAGATCGCAAAGCAAGGTGCGGTTATCAGCGAGTATATGATGGGTGCAAAACCCGACGCTGTTAATTTTCCGAAACGGAACCGCATTATAAGTGGAATGTCATTAGGAACGCTTGTCGTTGAAACGGATATCAACGGTGGTGCAATGATAACAGCAAATACCGCATTAGACCAGAACAGGGAAGTCTTTGCCGTTCCGGGCAACGTCATTGCAAAACGGAGTAAAGGATGTAACGCTTTAATCAAGGATGGAAGGGCGAAGCTTGTCGAGAGTATAGAAGATATTCTCGATGAACTCTCCTCAAAATTAAAACCACTTCTGAAAAATGCTTCGTCTCAGAACTCTTATCAACCACTTAACCTTTCTCTGTTTGAGAAGAGTGTCTATGATATTCTTGGAGAAGAACCTCTGCATATTGATAAGATTGCGGAGCTTTCGCGCTGTTCAATTCCCGACGCCTTGGTGCATCTGCTAAGTCTGGAGTTTAAAGGAGTTGTCAAACAATTGCCCGGAAAAACATTCAAAAAAGTCTAAAATATCCAAAATGTAAAGTGTTATGCTGTATCACAAATTGATGTTGGCGCGCTACTATATTTCTGGCACGGATTTTATTATTGAGAAAAACTTTCGTATTTTGGGTTCGGTATGTTTATCATCGGTGAAGCGACTATAGAAGAGCCAGTGGCGTATGAACGGTTCTCATGCGACTTGGAGAAGTGTAAAGGCGCATGTTGCACACTCTCCGGCGGCAGAGGCGCGCCCCTTGAAGACCATGAAGTTCTCGAACTGAAAAAAGCTTTTCCGTTTGCGAAGAAATATCTTTCTGAACAGCACCTCAGGGCGATTGAGGTAAACGGAATGTCGGAAGGATATCCGGGAAATTATGCTACATCCTGTATCGATGATAAGGATTGCGTGTTTGTCTATTATGAACATGGCATCGCACGGTGCTCAGTAGAAAAGGCATACCTGAACGGTGAAACAGCCTGGAGAAAACCGTTATCCTGTCATTTGTTCCCGGTACGGATTTCAAACGGCACTGTCCGCTATGAGAAAATTTCGGAATGCGTTCCCGCCGTCCGTCGCGGCAAAGAAGAAAATGTTCCCATGTATGATTTTTTGAAAGAACCGCTTGTCCGAAGGTTCGGACAGCAATGGTATGATACATTCCGTGCCGAATGCATGCGGCGCGAATTATTACTCACAACGACTACATAGTTTACTTACGACAATACTTCAGTGCTAAATTTATCGCAACGACTTTCGCTTCAGATGAAGCTTACGCCCCAGCAGGTGCAATACCTGCAGCTGCTTCAATTGCCTGTGCTTGCACTTGAACAGCGGATCAAGGCTGAACTGGAGATGAACCCGTTACTGGAGGAACTTGATGAGGCAGATCAGCTCCAGGAACAGGAAGATACGAAAACAGAAGAAGTTACGCCGGAAACAGAACTGAAGGCGGAGGCAGAACTCTCAAAGCAAGAAGAAGGGTACACCTTTGAAGACTTCATGAACGACGACTTGGACGGTCACAAAGCCACACGTCAGGATTTCGGCGATGATGACAGGGAGGAATTTCCGCAACCCGCGGAGATTACCATTACTCAGCGGCTTATCGACCAGCTTAATCTTCTTGACTTACAGCCGGAGGAAGAACTTCTTGGCGAAGAGATTATCGGCAATATCGATGAAGACGGTTATCTTCGTCGTGATGTACAACTGATTCTTCAGGACCTTAATCTTACAAATAACCTGGCAATTACGCCAGAGCAGGCCGAGGCAGTGCTTCACAAAATTCACCGTCTTGAGCCTCCCGGTATTGGGGCGCGGACTTTGCAGGAATGCCTGATCGTTCAGCTTGAGGTCGGAGAGTTCAATCTGAAACTGAAAGAACTTGCGCTGAAAATCCTTCGGGACCATTTCGAAGAATTTTCGATGAAACATTACGGAGAACTTGCCAAAGCACTTTGCATTCATATCGACCAGTTGAAGCCGGTGATTGAACTTATTCAAAAACTCAATCCCAAACCGGGTGAAGGACAGTTTACTCCCCAACAGAATTATGTCATTCCGGATTTTACGGTTGAGCGGGATGGAGATGATTTTATCATATCACTCAATGACAGAAATGTCCCGCCGTTGCGTATTAATAAAGCATATAAGGAATTGATGTCGCGGAGGAAGAACGGAACGCCGGACGGAGTGAAGGATTTTATCCGCAAACGTTTTGAAGCGGCAAAGTGGTTCATTGCATCCATCAATCAGCGCCGGGATACTATGATGCGGGTGATGCGCGCCATTGTTGACAAGCAGAGGCCCTTTTTTGAAACCGGAGAGAATCTCCGGCCGCTTATTTACAGGGACATTGCCGATGTTATTTCCATGGATATATCGACGATCAGCCGCGTCGTGAACGGCAAATACGTCCAGACGGAGTTCGGCGTATACGAGCTTCGTTATTTCTTCAGCGATAAACTTACCACACAAAGCGGTGAAGAAGTATCAAACAAAGAAGCAAAGAAAATGATCAAGGAAATCATCGAAAAAGAAGACCCCGATCATCCGCTTAGCGATGACCGTATTGCGGAAATGCTGAATAAGAACGGGCTGAATATTGCCCGGCGGACGGTGGCAAAATACCGCGAGGCGATGAGAATCCCGGTCGCGCGTCTTCGCAGGAAAATCTGAAAATTAATTTACGAGGTTGAGATGTCTACGGTTATTCATGCAACGACAGTCATCGGATTAACACATAACGGCAAAACGGTGATCGGGGGCGATGGACAGGTTTCAGTCGGAAATGCCGTTATGAAACACCATGCAAAAAAAGTCCGCAAACTGTACAATGATTCCGTGCTTGCCGGATTCGCCGGCGCGTCCGCGGATGCTTTCACTTTGTTTGAACGGTTCGAGGACCAATTACAGCAGTATCGCGGTAATCTGCTGCGTGCGGCGGTTGAACTTGCAAAACAATGGCGTACGGATAAATACCTGCGACAGCTGGAAGCTTTACTCGCAGTATTAAATAAAGAACAGGCACTGGTTATTTCCGGAACCGGAGACGTCATTGAGCCCGATGACGGTATTGTTGCAATTGGTTCGGGAGGAAACTACGCGTTGGTTGCTGCAAGGATGCTTAAATCGCATACAAAACTTTCTGCCAATGAAATCGTACGCCAATCGTTGGCAGCGGCGGCAGATATCTGCATTTATACCAACAAACACATAACCATAGAAGAATTGTAGGATTGAGTCATTTATTCATTGAATCATTGAGCCATTTGTTTAATGAAGAAATGATTCAATGAGTAAATAAAAAAATTATCATATCATGAATAACAAATCAAAAAAAGAACATTCCAAAGAATTAACCCCCCGCGAAATCGTCAGGGAGCTGGACAGATTTGTCATCGGCCAGAATGCGGCAAAGAAATCGGTTGCAATCGCGATTCGTAACCGCTGGCGCAGACTGCAGACCGGCGAAGCGATGCGCGAAGAAATTATGCCGAACAATATCATTATGATGGGGCCGACCGGCGTCGGGAAAACCGAAATCGCCCGTCGCCTCGCCAAACTTGTGAATGCGCCGTTCATAAAAGTGGAAGCTTCGAAATTTACGGAAGTCGGATATGTCGGCAGGGATGTCGATTCGATGGTGCGCGATTTAACAGAGTTCGCGGTCAATATGTTAAAGGGAGAAAAAGCTGCCGAGGTTCAGGATAAAGCTGCTCGTCTTGCAGAAGACCGTCTGCTTGATATACTGGTTCCTCCGTTAAAACGTCGTCATCCTGAAATGATACCGGCCCAGGATGAGTCGGTTGACATCGATGAAAATAAATCTACCCGGGAAAAATTCCGTGAGAAACTTCGTCACAATGAACTTGAAGATAAGACAGTCGAGATGGACGTGAGCATTGGCCAGATGCCTTCAATGCAGGTCTTTGGTCCGATCAATATGGAAGAGATGGGAGTCAATCTGCAGGAGATGTTCGGCAATATGATGCCGAAGAAGACAAAGAAGAGAAAAATGTCCGTTGCAGAAGCGAGGACAATTATCGTTCAGGAAGAAGCTCAGAAACTCATCGATACCGACACCGTTATTAAAGAAGCTCTTGAGCGCGTCCAGAATTCCGGCATTGTGTTTATCGATGAGATTGATAAAATAGCGGGAAGCCGCGGCCAAAGTTCAGGTCCGGACGTTTCGCGGGAAGGCGTCCAACGCGATTTACTTCCCATCGTTGAAGGCACAACCGTTATGACAAAGTACGGCATGGTAAAAACCGACCACATCCTTTTTGTCGCATCGGGCGCGTTTCATGTGTCGAAACCGTCCGATCTGATACCGGAACTGCAGGGAAGATTCCCGATCCGTGTTGAACTGGAAAGTTTGACTGAAGAAGATTTCGTGAAGATTCTGACGATTCCGCAGAACGCTCTTATTAAACAATACACGGCGTTGCTGGCGACGGAAGGAGTAACGCTCGAATTCGCTCCCGACGGTATACGTCAGATTGCCCGGATAGCGACCGAGGTCAACGAACAGGTGGAAAACATCGGCGCACGCCGGTTACACACCATTATGACCACATTGCTTGAAGAAATTCTATTTGATTCTCCCGATAAATTTAACGGAAAAATCATTCACGTGACAAAAGAAATGGTGGATGAGAGATTAAGCGGAATTGTAAAAAACAAAGATTTGAGCAGGTATGTTCTTTAAGTGGTAAGAGCTGTCTGTTTCTTGCGGGTATCGAACATCGAATATCAATCGGTAGAAAAAGCTACTTGATATTCGATGTCTGCTGTTCGTAAAAACGTTCCCGTCTAGTGTACCTTATCCCCCCCCGTTGTCGGCGGCTGAAACCCGAATCCTCCCGGTGTCGGTTCACCATGAAGCTTGATCTCTCCGAATGTATGTTCATATTTGTCGATATTTTCCCGGAGGGCGTTTAACAGCAATTTCGCATGCTGGGGTGTTGTGATAACGCGGGCGTGTACTTTTGCTTTCGGCACGCCGGGAAGGACGCGGGTGAAATCGATGACAAATTCCGCGGGTGAGTGCGTGATAATCGCGAGATTCGAATAAATTCCTTCCGCTTCCTTTTCGCCTAATTCAATATTGATTTGCTGTTGCGGTTGTGCTGGTTGGTTTGCCATAACATTCCTGATGTCTGAAAAGAAAATGCCCTTCGGGGAGCCGAAGGGCATAGATGGATTTCAATACTTATTTACGAAGTGAGTCCGCTTTCTTTAATGCTTCCTGGGCTTTCTTAAGATCGCCGGCGTTCGCGTAGGCTGACCCAAGGTAATCCCATAATTCCGCGTTATCCGGTTTTATTCCGATAAGTTTTTCAAGATATTCGGCGGCTTTCTTGAAATCTTCAAGGTACGACTTGTCGACATCTTTTTTCTTTGCTTCTGCTGCGGCCATCGCGGCTTTCTTGCGTTCGTCACCGCGTTTCATATATGTGGCAGCGATATTCTGGAGTGCCGCATCGTAGTTGGGATCTGCTTTTAACGTTGCTTCAAAATGTTCAATCGCTTTCGGGTAATCGTTTGCCTGCATCTGCAACACACCGAGGTTGTAATGATAGAGTTTGTTATTCGGATCCTTACTCAGGGCTTCCTGCATGAGCGGGATTGCCTCATTTGCCTTTCCAAGCTTGATGTAGATATTAACCATTGCGTCGAGGAGGGTGGAGTTTTCGGGATCGGTTTTACGCGCAGCAGCAAGCTCAGCCAATGCCATATCGTAATTCTTGTTTGCAGTGGCGGCGTCTTTATTATTACTTGCGGCTTCCGCTTTGTCAAGATAATACTGAATGATTTGGGCGGAGACTTCGGAATCGCTCTTTTTCTCACGGGCTTTGATGAGATATTTGATCTCTTCATCGGTATTTCCATCGGCGTGCAACGCGACAGCCGCATTCTTATAGCCGAGTAAGCTGTCGGGCCTTATGGTTATGGATGTTTCGTATGCCAGGATTGCTTTTTTCCGAAGCATAGAGGCACTATCTTTTGAGGCACTGATGCTTTTGTTGTAGAGAGTTACTCCGGCATTCAATGATTTCTGCCATGCGAACAGTTCATCACTATTAATTTTGGTTTCATACTCTTTGGAGTTTTCATTCGCTTTTTTATAGGCTTCCACGGCGAGGGTAAAGTACGTATGCATGGTATCGTAATTGCCTACTTCCGCGGCGATGTCGCCTTTTTTGATCCTGGTAAATCCGAGGTTGTACCAGGCTTCCGCATTGAGGGGGTTATTTTGAACTTCCTTCAGAAGAACCATTTCGGCGTTCTGCCAGTCATTACGTGACATGTACAGCTTCGCGCTGGTTTCTTCTGCGGAACCGCATTGATACCCGGTGAAAAGGAAGCTTGAAAGTATCAGCGCGATGAGCGCGGTAAAGGAAACTTGCTTCATAGACACTCCTGTTGAAATAATTTCTCTGTTTGGTGTGGTAAATTTCGGCATTAATATACGGAACGTGGGAATAATAATCAACAGCCGAGGTCCTGCGCGGGTCTCCTGATTTCACCAAAACCCATGACCCAAGGGCAAAAAAACAGGTATACTATTGCGTATCTTGGGGGCATACAAGATTGGGAAGAAATGCTAATCTCCGTACATTGCAGGAAATTAATAGGGATTCTCCTTTTACTTGTGTATACTGGGTAACCATTAAGGACTATACTATTAACCGTAAACTCAATATCGGTATCATCGACCTTGTCACCAAGGGACCGACGCGAGCGTTGTTTGCCCGCGTGATGAATGCAAACCTCGCCAGCATCATGCCTCAAGTTATCGGAGTGTGGTGTGAAGAAGAAGGGCATGATGTGACATTTGTTTGTTACACCGGCTTCGAAAATCTTCTTGACGAACTGCCGCATAACGTGGACTTGGTTTTTATTGGTGCCTTCACAGAAGCAGCGCAAACGGCATACGCCCTGAGCAATCTTTTCCGGTCGCGGGGAGCTGTTACTGTACTTGGCGGGCCTCATGCCCGGTGTTATCCGCAGGATGCAGCATTGTATTTCGATTTTGTTACCGGGTTTACCGATAAAAGAGTAATCCAGGATATACTTTGTGATTGTTCTCCACACCGGCCGACGGGAATTCAGGTAGCTTCACTGCAACAACCCGATTCATTGCCCGGTTTACGTGAGCGATGGAAATTCATTGAACCGACGCTTCGCAAAGCGCCCCTCATTAAGATGGTGCCGATGCTCGGCAGTTTAGGATGTCCGTACACATGCAGTTTCTGTATCGACTCCATCGTTCCGTACCAGCCGCTCGATTTTGAAATGATGAAAGAGGACCTTTCATTCCTGCTGAAAAAATTCAAACGGCCGCTTGTCGGATGGCACGACCCGAATTTCGGTGTACGGTTTGAAGATTACATGAATGCCATTGAAGAAGCCGTACCGCCCAACAGCATCGACTTCATTGCCGAGAGCAGTTTGTCGATTCTCTCCGAACCGCATCTTAAGCGCCTGCAACAGAATGGCTTCAAAGCCATGCTTCCCGGTATTGAGTCATGGTATTCGTTGGGAGATAAATCGCGGACAGGCGCGCTGAAAGGGATGGAAAAAGTCAGGCAGGTCTCCGATCATGTCAACATGATTATGAGATACATTCCTTACGTGCAATCGAATTTTGTCCTTGGCCTTGATGTTGACGAAGGACCCGAACCGTTTGAGCTTACCAAGAAGTTTGTTGATATGACTCCCGGGGCATTTCCCGGCTATTCGTTACTCTCTGCATTCGGTCAAGCTGCCCCGTTGAATCTTGAATACCAGAAGGCCGGCCGGGTGTTGCCATTCCCGTTTCACTTTCTTGATAATAACCGCGCAATGAATGTAAAACCCAAAAACTATTCCTGGCACGAATTCTACGGCAGGGTTGTCGACCTCGGTGAGCATACGTTTTCCTGTAAAGCTATTCTTCGCCGTCTCGTAGCGAACAAGATGATGGTCCCGAAATGGATGAATGTCGTCCGCGCGATTTCGTCTGAAGGGCTCGGAAGGATTAAATATAACACCGAAATTCAGCGGCGTCTGCTGGAGGATTCCACGTTTGGTGCCTATTTCGCACAGGAAACTGACCAGCTTCCACGCTTCTATATGGATCAGATGCGGAAAGACTTAGGAGCGCTCTGGCATTGGCTCCCACCGGGGGCGATGTATCATGATCCTAATGCTTACCTCAAAGCCTCGGCTGGCTGCGCCAAGGGAGGGGCATTTACACGCAGGGTGGTAGTTCAAGAAAACAATACGGCAACATAGAATGGCCTCCTTTTTTGTCTGTTAAGTCTTCCAGAATCTTTCTGCTCGGCACAATCGTAAGCTCGACATTTTTCTTTTGACCCTTCGTTAAGACAATTTTGTAACGTCCAATTCATCTTTTCCATTCTTCACAGCTGCAGTGTAGGTTTGTTTAAGCTGAGTCAATAGCAAGTTTTAAACTTTGCCTTAGAACATGTTGGTGAAAAAAAAGAGTCTAAGAACTGCGAAAGTACAAAACTTCTTGCGATATTCCTTTCAGTAAGACCCAAATATTACTAGAAGAGGACTGAGACCAAAAACATTTGTTATTCCTTGACATATATTCTCTTTTTATTTACATTTCCCAATCTTTATATAAGGGTCTGAAATCCTTCAAAATACTTTTCTTAACGACTTAAGAGTTGGGATTTGTCAGGTTTTATGTGCTAAGTGCATGCAAGAAAATTCGCCCAAGGTATCGGGCTTATTATGATAGAACTCACTCTTTCCACCAGCATTCGGGTGCATGCTGTTTTAGGGATGGTAATTTCATTCATGAGGCGTAGTATGAAAATTTCTCTTACTGTGTGGGTGGCATTTTTTTTGGGGTGTGTGTTCACTTGTTGTTTTTCGACAATCGCGCTCTCCCAAGTAACTCTAACCAGTGATAAGTACGATTACCAACCGGGGACCACTGCAACACTGACTGGTATGGGTTTTTCCCCTGGCGAAACAGTGACCGTACGCGTGGGTCATACCGGCACCACACCAGACACAGGAGCAGATCATCAACCATGGAACGTTGTGGCAGATGCCGGTGGAAGCTTCACAACCACTTGGCACGTCTGCGAAGATGATTGCCTTGGTGAACTTCTCAGGGCAACGGCAGACGGGCAATCTTCGTTACGGCATGCTGAAGTATTTTTCTGGGACGCTACATCGTGGTCGTTTACAATCACTCCAACCTCCACTGCGGTTTCGGTTACGCAGACATACACATTTACCGCTACAAATACAGGCACCGGAAACATTGGTTGTATCACTGATACAATCGCTTCGGGATTTACTCCCGTTGGCAGTCCTGCTATTGTTTCTTCATCCGGAAAAAGCTGGACTATCTCCCGTTCAGGCAATGTAATCACTGTTACCGCTAATTCGAATCCCGACCGGCTCGTTACGGGTGAGACGGTTGTCTTCACCTCTGACGTCACCGCACCCTCGTCCGGAGCCGGATCGCCTTTTACGTGGGGTGGTAATGCCGTAGCCAATACTAATTGTACAGGTGCGTCGTATCCCCCTCCCGATGGCGGTCAACCCCAGATAAGCATGGGGGGGTGCACATCGCCAAATATTACCGGCAATCCTAGTAATCAGATAGTATGTGTTGGTTTGCCTGCAAGCTTTACAGTGACAGCAACAGGAACGAGTCTCACCTACCAATGGCGTAAGAATGGAACGAATATTAGTGGAGCTACCAGCAGCAGTTATATAATAGGCTCAGTTGTGACAGGAGATGCAGGATCGTATGATGTTGTGGTGAGTGGAAGCTGTACACCGCCCGATACTTCAACAGCGGCAACACTGACGGTGAATACCCCGCCGAATATTACCGGTAACCCAAGTAACCAAACAATATGTGCCGGTTTTCCAGCAAGCTTTACAATAACAGCGACAGGAACAAGTTTAACCTACCAGTGGCGGAAAGATG
>CAZFXS010000020.1:0-40194 GCA_964523395.1 uncultured Chlorobiaceae bacterium
AGGATTTGTTCCATGGAAAAAGGAACAGTCAAATGGTTCAACGGAGCTAAAGGTTTTGGCTTCATTTCACGTAACGGCGGCGAAGATGTATTCGTCCATTTCAAAGCCATCAATGGCGACGGATACAAGTCGTTGAATGAAGGTGATACGGTCGAGTTCGATGTCGAACGCGGACCGAAAGGACTTCAGGCCGCGAACGTTTCAAAGATCTAACGATCGTTGAACTTCAAAACTCATCCCGCCTTCACAGTGTGAGGGCGGGATTTTTTTTATTCTCTTTGTTCCAATTGCAAATCATACCAACAGACCCTATATTCACATAACCAACATTATGCTTTTTCCGTATATACACCCATGACCGACACTTCATACCTGGGAACCACTAATCTTTGCCGCTATTATAAACGCGGGAAGCATGAAGTGCGGGCACTTGACAATGTGACAATGTCCGTCGAACGCGGAGAATTTCTGGCAATCGTCGGTTCATCGGGCTCAGGAAAATCCACGCTACTGAATCTTCTTGCCGGTCTCGACACTCCGACATCCGGCACTGTCGAGTTTTCCGGCGCCTCGCTCACCGCAATGTCGCGGAAACAACTCTCCGCTTACCGCGCGCATAAGATAGGAATGATTTTTCAATCGTTTAATCTCATCTCACATTATACAGCGCTGCAAAATGTAGAAACTTCGCTCTACTTTAATAACACCATGCCAAAAGAACGGGAACGGCTTGCACGTGAAGCCCTTGAACAATTGGGCTTGGCCGACAGGCTAACACATCGCCCCGCGGATCTCTCAGGCGGCGAACAACAGCGTGTTGCGGTCGCACGCGCTATCGTAAAAAAACCCGAGATTATTTTTGCCGACGAACCGACCGGCAATCTCGATTATGAAAACGCGGAACAAATCGCTTCGCTTCTTACATCATTTAATAAGAGCGGGCTGACAATTATTATAGTGACTCACAACCTGGAAATGGCGCAGCAATATGCGCACCGGACAATCCGCATGCATTATGGCCGCATCACGGAAAATATTTCACATACAAAACCGGGGGAACAACAATCGTGACGTTGCGTGACCTTATTGTTGTATCCACCGGAAATATGTGGCGAATGAAATTGCGGGCAATACTTACAATGACCGGCGTGCTCATTGCCATTGCCGCGTTTGTTTCTATGATTTCATTCGGCGCGGGAAATCAGGCGCACATTGAAAAAGAATTTAATGAGCTTGGATTATTTTCGACGATGCAGGTGTATCCCAAAAACAAGGAAGGTTCGGATGATACCACAACACATCCTATCCTTGATGCTGATGCGCTGGAACGCCTTTCAGCTGTACCGGGAGTAAATCTTGCTTATCCATATGACGCGTTTTCCGTCAAAGTTGTCTATGGAGATTCAACCGTAGACTCAAAAGCACAGGCGCTTCCCACGACTGCAGTAAGAACAAAGGTTTTTTCACGTCTGGTCGCCGGAGCACCATTTGACAGCAACACTTCCCGCCAGGTCATCATTTCTAACGAATTAATGAAAGAGATCGGAATTTCCAGTCCCGATTCCGCCATTGGGAAATCCATTACAGTGTCCGTCAAAGTTTCGCTCATCGACAGCGGCCTCACACATATACTTGTTGATAATGGTGAATCACTTCTTGACCGAGCTAAGCGAATTACATTTGATTCATTATGGTACGGGAAATACCGCGGGCGTGTATTCCGGTCGGAAATAAATGAAGTCCTCCGCCGGTTCATTAACGGTTTCACCAACGCCAAGAAAACCATTACCGACACCCTGACAATCTGTGGAGTTCGTGAAGGATATGACAGCCCACGCCGTCTTCGCATGGAGGATTTGGGAATTCCGATCGGCACCGCGACAAAATTCACCACCGAAGGATTTAGCGGCAACCCGGTAGAAATGTTCTCCGCGCTCCAAAGCGGGAAACTTCTTCCTGAGCCGGAAGACAACAGTGGGAAAACATTTTCACAGGTTACTGTTGACTTCGACCCTAAGGTCCCGTACAAAACCATTAAGGATTCCATTACTGCAATGGGATACCGGACATTCAGCTTCGCAGAACAATTTGAGGATATTCAGAGAGCATTTATTTATTTTGATCTTGCTCTTGGCGTTGTAGGATTGATCGCGCTGTTTACTGCCTCCCTTGGAATTATTAATACGATGGTTATGTCAATCAATGAACGGAGAAGAGAAATCGGTGTTTTGAAATCCCTCGGTGCAGATGACAGTGACATCCGGCGGCTCTTTCTTGTTGAATCCGGAGTGATCGGTGTGTTCGGAACCGTTGGAGGAATTTTCTTCGGATGGCTGATTACCCGCGTCGTTTCTGCCGTAGCACAGCATTATATGGAAAGTGAAGGAATTCCGCCGATGGATTTGTTCGCGCTTCCTTACTGGCTGATTCTTATCGCAATAATAATCGGAGTCGGAGTAAGTATGATGGCAGGATTATATCCGGCGGCAAGAGCGGCACGCGTGGATCCGGTTGCTGCGCTTAGAAATGAGTAAGTTCTAGATAGGTTTAAAACGCTCGAACGGTTGTTTACAACTATCGCACACAACCATTTGCTTACACAACGTCGAGCCGAATAAGCCTTTCACATGAGTTTGACGTGACCCGCAGAATGGGCAGGCTACGGGTATATCAAGTGATTCCTGAAATTTCTCCCCCAGTTTTGGAGGCGGTGCAATGCCGTATACGCGCAGTTTTTCGAGCGTATGTTCTTCAAGCATATCGGTGGACCAAGGCGGAGAGAATGTCAGACGGATATCAACCTTTTCAAACCCCATGCGTGTCAATGTCGAACTGATTTCTTCCCTCATCTGATCAAGAGCCGGACACCCGACAAATGTTGGTGTCATGACAACCGTTACTGTATTTTCCGCAATGGATACCGAACGGATAATTTTCATCTCAACCAGGGAAAGCACAGGAATTTCCGGGTCATGGATATTACCTAACGCTTCCCACACTTCCGTTTCCGTTATGTGTTTAACTGTTTCCATTACCATTTTGCCGCTGGCGCGATCCTGTACACCTGCTGAAGGTCATCAACCAGAGATTGCAAATGCGCAATATGCCGGCCTTTTCGTCCGCCGAGATCAGGCGTGCATTGCGCGGGCACACGAAGCCCTGCTGATGTAAGAAAAGGAACGACAACATTCTTCCATTGTTGTTCCAACACCTCGTTTCCGGCAAATACTTTCGCCTGTATCAGCTCTTTTTCATCCTCCAACTTCTCGAAAATACCGAGAGCTTGCGGAAATGCAGCATCAACTGCAGACTGCATACGCCGGTGGCTTTCCTCCGTTGCATCGCCAAGCCGTATCAGCAAACCTTTGACATGCATCAGATGATACGCTTCCTCACGTAAAATTTTTGCCGCAATATCCCGGATTGCAGTATTCGAACTTTGTTCAAATGAAATCAGTCGCAGACGCTCAGCTTCATCAAACAGATATTGCCTGACTATGGTATAGGCAAAGTCTCCTTTCGGATATGTCACCAGCCGGCAACAGGTAAAATCCTGCCACAGCCGGAGAAACGCCATCTCATCAGGGGATTTTTTTGTGAGTTGTTCATAGAGCGAATACCACACAAGCGAATGGCCTAGTTCATCCTGCGCTATATTGGAAAATGCGATATCCTCTTCCAGAATCGGCGCGTGGCCTGTCCATTCGGAATTGCGATGACCAAGCATGAGTTCATCATCAGCCATGGCAAGAATAAACCTCTGCAAAACGGAATTTGAAGTATTACTCATGAGAAATGTCTTTGATGGGCGCGTCGAAACCTTTGGGATCCCGGTAGGTTTTATCGGTTGTCTGCGCGAAGAAATCGTTATCCTGATAATCAGTTGCCGTAATATCTGTTGTTCTCACGACCCATAGACTGACACATTTTAACCGTCGTGCGAACTGGTCGCGTGCCATGTGCAACGCCATTTCCGGATCAGGCGCGTGAACGGATCCAACATACATATGCGGATCCCCTTTCTTGGTCTGATGGAAAACTTCGTATGTTTCCCACTGCGTATCGGTCATACCGCTACAGTCTTAGACTGCTGTTTTGCGGCAAGCGCTTCCCGCACCCATCGACCATCTTCATGAGCTTTTCTACGGACTTCAAGGCGTTCCTTATTACAAGGACCATCACCGTTGACAACACGTTTCAGCTCATTCCAGTCAGGTTGTGTATACTTGAAATGGCCGGTTACTTCATCAAACTTACATTCTTTATCCGGAACCTCAAGTCCAAGCGCGCGGATTTGCGGAACGATATGATCAACAAACTCCTGACGCACCTGTTCATTTGTCTTTGTCTTGATCTTCCAGCGCATTGCCTGTTGCGTATGGACTGAAATCGAATCAGGTGGTCCCGACATCATGAGTGTCGGATACCACCAGCGATTGATCGCATCCTGTGCCATTGCGCGTTGTTCAGGTGTGCCTTTTGCAAGCGCGACAACAGAATCATATCCCTGCTTGATGTGAAAAGATTCTTCATAACAAATGCGCTTCATCGCTCGGGCATACGGACCGTAGGATGATTGTGCAAGCATGGTTTGATTAATAACAGCGGATGTATCGACAAGCCATCCGATTACACCAACATCAGCCCAGGTTGGCGTAGGATAATTAAATACGTTGGCGTATTTTGCTTTGCCGGTCAACAACTCATCCAACATTTGTTCCCGCGTAACACCAAGTGTTTCAGCAGCCGCATACAGTAGTTGACCGTGTCCTGCCTCATCCTGCACTTTTGCGACAAGAGTAAGTTTTCTCCTGAATCCCGGTGCATATGGAATCCACTTCCCTTCAGGGAGCTGGCCGACTATTTCACTGTGGGCATGCTGACCCATCATGCGAATCAGATTTTTCCTGTAATCCCCAGGCATCCAATCGCCGGGTTCGACCTTTTCACCTCTATCAATCCGGGCTTCAAATTCCGTCAGGTTTTGTTCTTCAGTCATGTAATCCGTTTATGAAATTCTTTATGTGCGTAACACTATTTAATTGACCACATGAAATATACGAAGGTTTGCATTATGGTTCAACCATAGCCGCAACCTTCACACGTACAGATGACTAGGATAATCAACCGGTGGCGAAAGTAATCCTATCCGGTCTGTATCTTTGAAAAGCCCAGCATCTTTCAATATTCTCTCAAGAATTTCATCCAAGTGAATTTTCCACTGTTTTTCGTCGGTGTTAAACTGATCAACGGCGGATTGTACCGTATGTTGAAAAGCTGGAAGATTTGGATAACGATTCATTTGGACCTCATTATAAATGAGAAAAAATGGTTTTTAAACTGTAGAGTTTTCAGGAGGAATTATTCTAGGCGAAAACCCATAGGGCGCTTCGGTTTCTCAGGGGGCATCATCAGCCTACGAATTGCCTCAAATATCGCCTGAATTTGTTCATCATGATTTTCAAATCTTTTTTCCAGCTCGATGAGTTTTCGTGACAGATCTTTATGAGTGGCAAGAACTTTTCTCAGTTTCACAAATGCGCGCATGATGGCAATGTTCACTTGAATGGCCTTCCTGCTGCGAAGCACAGTTGACAGCATGGCAACTCCTTGTTCGGTAAACGCGTATGGAAGATACTTGATATTCTGCCCGCGTTTCAAGGTCACAAATTGTGACCTTGAACCTCTAGTATCTGATTGGATGGCATCTGTTTCTTTACGGCTTAGTTGAAACATAAAGTCGCCGGGAAACCGTTCTTTGTTCCTTCTCACCGCCTGAAGGAGTACTTTGGGCTCTACTTCATACAACACTGCAAGATGCGAACTGAGCATAACTTTTTGTCCCCGTAGCAAAAAGATACGTTGTTCAATGAATTCCGCTGGAATAGCCGTGGATTTGCGCATACTTCCTCCCATGATTGTGTAGTTCAATTGTGACTTACTAAAACAAGCTACAAAGATTTTGCAAAAAGTACAACAAAAATTTCAAACTTTCTTATCACACGGACCATAGTTATCATAGAACTGTAACATAAACAATTCAAGGTCACAAATTGTGACCTTGAATTGTTCCTACAGGCACTAACTATACTACTTCCATTTTCTCTGAACAGAAAAAATGCGATGTTTATTTCAGTAATAGTAATTTTTTCGTAAACGTGTACCCATTCACCTGCATACGGTAAAAGTAAATTCCGCCGGGAACATTTGCCGCATTCCATTCGGTTTCACCGTACCCCGCCTGCTGGAATTCATCAACAAGTGTTGTTACTTCACGGCCGAGCAGATCGAAGATTTTTATGCGAATGCGCCCTTCTTCCGCGAGCGCATACCGTATTACCGTTGAAGGGTTAAACGGATTCGGATAATTCTGATAGAGTGCGAATTCTTTCGGTCGTTCTGCCGAAAGTGTTGAGACAATAAGAACAGGTTCTGAAATTATTCGTTCAAGGACAATATTTCCTTCCCCGGCGGCAGGTGTCATCGTGCCGTTCAGTTTTAATCTGACATTCAATCCTTCCGATTGAATATTCCACCGTATCGATAATGGAAAATTAGCAGAAGAAATTCTGACGGGATATTCTTTTCGCACACCTGCTTCCGTAAATTCCGCAAATGTTCCGCTTGCGAACCGAACGTCAAATACTCCCGATGGGGGTATGGGAGGCAACGTGAACGCTGCATGAACCGGTTTGTGCTCTTCATTCCCTATATACAGGATTTGTGAATTTCCTGACGCGTCTTCAATAAGGATATTGTCATACCCATCGTGTAAAAATTCAAAACCATTGCTATGCCCTGCTACAGCAGGAATTGCGTTAGAGGAAAGCACAAGGGTTCCCGATCCTGAGACGTTTACCCAATACCCTTTTCCGGGCTTTATCGTATCGGATACCTGATAACCGTTTTCGTATTTGAAGAATGGCGATGCAATGGAACTGCCAAGCGCCGAAATGGAAGAGACGGGGATTGAAGTGGAAAGTGATCCCACCAGATTCCATCCATCTTCCACGGCAATGGATTCAGCAACAATCACGGATCCCAGTAACGATTGCGTGTGATCCGCTCCAAACTTCATCCAGTAACCGGCCCCATTCAATAAACGCGCACTTGTCTGATACCCGCTGCCGGATATATATGCGTACGCACTACTAACGCCGCCCGGAAAAAGAACAGATACAGAATCATTCGGCACTGCAAGAGGATTGGATATAATATTCCACCGTGAAGTCAGAGGAACCTCAACAAACATTAATGATCCCTGCTCAATAATAATGGAATAATTTTGATTTCCCGTGCATCCGTCCATATCTGTAGCCGTAATCGTGACATCAAATGTATCCGCCACCGATGGCGTTCCGGAAAGATTTCCTGTGGAAGTTAACGTAACACCATTTGGAAGAATACCCAAAGTCACTGAATATGCATAGGGTGCTTCCCCCCCGTTTGCTGCAACTGTTTCGGCGTATGCATTACCTACAGTACCTATTGAAAGTGAAACCGGTAACAATGTAATAACCGGGCATTCCACATTAATCGAATATGATTTACTAGCCGTGCATCCGATACTGTCAGTCACCGTTACAGTAAAATTGAAGGTTCCTAACGAATCGGGCGTGCCGCTTATCGAGCCATTACTTGCAAGCGTTACACCTGATGGGGTGACACCGGATGTTACCGAATACGTGTATGGTTGTGTTCCGCCGCTTGCTTTTACGGTGTCAATATATGCAGTTCCTTTTATCCCTGCGGGCAAAGAAGCCGGCGTAACAGAAATTGCAGTGCAATTGATTTGGATTGCATATGCTTTGTTGCCGGTACAGTTATTTGTATCTGTTGCCGTTACGGTGAAATTGAATGTCCCCGGCGTAGTCGGTGTTCCGGTGAGGGAACCGCCGGAAGAAAGGGACAAACCATCAGGAAGTGTACCGGTAGTAACATTAAATGTATACGGTCCGGTTCCTCCGCTTGCGGAATTCGTTTGGCTGTACGCAACCCCTATCGTGCCATTCGGCAATGTCGCAGGTGAGACCGTAATTACAGGACAAACAACCTGGAGTGTGTATGCTTTGGTTCCTGTACAGTTTGTTGAATCCGTTGCCTGCACGGTAAAATTTGAAACTCCGAGAGATGTCGGCGTCCCACTCAGCAAACCGGATGCTGACAATGTTATCCCCGCCGGTAATGAACCCGTTATAACAGAATATGTATATGGAGTTGAACCTCCGGTTGCGGTTACTTGTTGTGAATACACCGCATTAAGAACTGCATCAGGCAATGTCGTTGGGGAAATTGTGATTGTCGGACAGGCAAGGACGGTGAGATTGATTGAACCTGAACCGCTCCGTAATTCCGCATCATTCACAGTCAATGGTAATATTTTCAAGCCCGGTGTTGCGAGAAGAGGCACTGTTGCCTGATACGAGAAAACATTGTCGCCCGGGATTTGATCACCGTTAGTCGCGTTATCAAAAAATGTTTGGGTCGCCGACCCGCCGATATTGGTAAGATCTCCCGCAACAGTAATCCCCGAGCTTGCGGGATTTGTTCCCGGTGTTATTGTAGCAGTTAGCAACGAGGTGTTTCCGACAATAACAGATGACGGTGTAGCGGCACCGGCAACTGACGGATTGGTTGGTGAGGCAGAGCCATTTGGCGTAAGAGAAAAATCATCGACGGAGAGGCCGTCATCCGAACCAGTCGGATTTGCATCAACCCATCGGATATAAAATGTTGATCCTGTTGTAATCGAAAGCCCTGTCAGTGTTGAACTAACAGCAGTACGGTATGTTGATGTGTTTCCATCCCTGGCTCCGGCGGCACCTGAAGTATCAGGTGTTCTGAAATACAATTGTGTATACGGCGTCCATGCCCCGGTCGTCAGACTTGTTGCATCAAAACTTAGCTGGAAAAAGAGTGAGTCAAATCTATTCCGCGTTCCTAATCTCCACTCTTCACCGGTGTAAGAAATTGCAAGCGAAGTAATCGTAGCACCGGTGTTGTTTAAGAAATTTGCTCCGATAATGGGATTCAGGCTACCGCTCTGCAACCCGCCAAATGCTCTGTCAGACGCCGATGTAGTACCGTAACTGTATGTATTGCCACTGTTTGCTGAACCGTTATCTGCTGCGTACGTTGTATTTTGATTACTCCCGGATTCACTGAATAACCATCCTGTCGGAAGCGTACTTGACGTCCCGCTATTTGCAAGGGTATTGAAATCCTGTGTATAAGCCGATCCTAATGTCGTCAGTATAATAGTGTTTGCACCGCTGTTAATGGTGAGTGAATATGCCTGATTGCCGGTACAGCTTGCCGCGTCAGTCGCAGTTACTGTAAACGACGATGATCCTGACGAAGCAGGTGTTCCCGAAAGAACCCCTCCGGAAGAAAGCGATAACCCTGACGGAAGCGATCCCGACGTAACAGCATAGGTATATGGTGCCGTTCCGCCGCTCGCAGTAATCGTTTGATTATAACTGATACCCGCTGTACCGTTTGGAAGAGTTGAAGGCGAGAGTGTAATCGCGGGACAAATTGTTACAGAATACGCACGGTTACCTGTGCATGAAGTCGCATCCGTAGCTGTCACGGTGAACGAATAATTTCCCTGCGTTGTCGGCGTTCCTGTAATTGCGCCACCCGATGAAAGCGAAAGTCCGGAAGGAAGCGAACCTGATGTTACTGCGTGCGTATACGGACTTGTCCCGCCACTCGAAGTAATTGTCTGGTTATATGCTGTCCCCACATTACCGCCGGGAAGCGAGGTCGGTGCAAGTGTAATGGCCGGGCACCCGGTAATAGTAAGAGAGTAGGCACGATTTCCGGTACAACTACTGTCGTCTGTTGCAGTGACTGTAAAGTTAAATGTTCCGTTAATCGCCGGGGTACCCGAAAGCAGCCCGCCCCCTGAAAGCGACACACCGGAAGGAAGCGATCCCGAAGTTACAGCGTATGTATATGGAGCTGTTCCACCACTCGCAGTAATAGATTGATTATAAGATGAACCGACAGAACCTGAGGATAAACTTGAAGGTGATAGTGTTATTGTCGGACAACTTGATGGCGAAATCGTGAGAATCCCTGTTGCGCTTGTTGCTATCTGCCCGTCGGGATTGGTGATTGTTACAGTCCTCGCACTTGTTGTTGCACCGGCACTGATGCTTATATTCAATGTCACGCTTGTCGGACTTGTAAATGTTACGTTGTTCACCGTAACTCCTCCGCCGTTGACCGCGGCAGAAATACGGTTTGTATATCCGGCTCCTGGGTCAAAGAAACCGGTTCCACCGGACGATGTACCTGTTATTGTAACATTAACATTAGAAGTACCTGCTGCCACACTTGGTGGGGATGCTGATGACGGCGCGACCGGGAGCGGTGCCCTCAGTTGAGTAACACGCATTCCCCATGAATTTGTCGCATTGCAATACTCCTGGAATGTCCACATCGTCATGTCATCGTTCGGATCGACGACGGTTTGTGAATAATCTCCCCACCGCTGAGGTCCGCTTGTTTCGGCATTGTACGCAGTGGAACTCACCTGGGCAAGCGTTGCACTTTGGGTTGTTCCGGCCGCATCACTGTATAGTCTGCCGGCCACAGAAACTCCCGCAAAATCTACGGCGCTCGCATAACTTGAGCCAAGGGCCATATGTCCCTGACCTGACATTGCAACGCTTGGTATCCAAAATCCCCTTGGATTAGAAGCGGCAGGATCATAAAGCGTACCCGACTGAAATAGTGTCGGGGTTGTAGTAAGATTTCTAATTTCATACCACCGTGAGCCGTTACGGCCGCCAGCAGTTGCAACCCCGGAAGAGTTGACAGATATAGCATGTGCAGTCCAAAGACTGGCAATACCAGTCAGCTTATTTTTCTTGAGCTGTGCCGCAAAGAGACGGTCATCCAACCCATCAAGCGTTCGGGTACCGATCATTCCTGAATGAACCTGGTTCTCGGGATAAATTGTGGTCGGAACAGTGATTGTTAAGCTTGAAGAGATTGATGGCGTTCCCCCCGGATTCGAAACCCGAATAACATCCAGTTGAGAGAAAACAAGAAAATCTACACCAATAAAGTAGCCTTCCGTGGCGGTCGCATCATCGTTATCAACTCCCTGTGGAGTCCAAGGGCCTGTTGTCGATCCATTGGTCAATTGCCGAAACGCAGTTACAACCAAAGAGCCTGTAAGAAGTGCTGACTTTCGCACGACAAATCCTGTCGTTCCCACGACAGAAGTCCCGGCAGAGTTAAAAACATTTACGCCGATATATAAAGCATTCGCGTCAACCCCAAGTGTCGGATAATCCGCAAAACCGTTCGTGTCCGAATTAGGTGATGTCCCGACGGCATTATGACTGAACTGGTAAAACGTAAAACTTGATGTACTCGTAATAATAGAATCCGAGCTGACTGCAATTAATATCCGATTATTGGAAGACGCCGTATTAATGATAACAAGAAACCAGCGTTTGGAAATTCTGTCATACCGGACATGCGGATCGCTTACACCCTGTCCGTTGCGGACTGAGGTCCAAAACACCTCATCAGTAACATTAAACGCTCCTGCCGAACCATCTTTGTTGAATACTTTGATACGGCCATTCGTATGGCCAACGATTTGCGTTGGGCCGACATCTCCCATACAATCGGGGGGAACATATGGTGATTCAGACGCCTGAATTGCGAGAAAATTTGTTCCAACGCTTTGGGGGTTCAGGAAGGTTTGCTTTTCATTAGAAGTTCTTGTCTTGTCAATCGCGGGCCAGCTTTCCGCTGCCGGTGCCACCGGATTTTGTTTCGGATAAGGGCGAAGTGTCGGTTCTTCTTTTTTATCCTTTAATCCTGAAAACGGTTTAACCGGCTGAAGGTTTTGACGAATGATAATTTCACGGACTGTTTCTGTAATACCCGGCGATCCGGTCCATGGAATTCCGGGAATTTCGTCAGCAGACGTCTGCGCAAATAGCGACGAATAAACACACAATGATACAATAGTTAAAAAGAAAAAGTAGAAATATCTATTCATGGAATCCCCGAAGAAAATGGCATGAGCACTTCAATAACTGAACGTGCTAGTATAGGCAGTTTGATATAGTGAAGTAACAGCTCTTTCCGTAAAAATAAAGTAGGTAAAGGTACAGAATTGTCACCCCTTTTTCAAGCTATTTTGAGTCTTCTAATGATTATCTAATAAAACTCAAAAAATTACTCCTCAAATTACGCAGTTAATTACTCTTCATATGGTTGCAAATAAAATGCTCCGTCATTCTATGAACGACGGAGCATTAATGACAACAATAGATACTTATCGACCTTTAATAAACGTACCCATGTGAAGCTCCGCATACGCTTGCCGAAGTTCTTCCTGTGTATTCATCACAATCGGGCCACGCCACGCCACCGGTTCTTGTAACGGTTGTCCGGATACCAGCAAAAATCGGATACCATTTTCTCCTGCCTGCACAACCACTTCATCACCTCTGTCGAAAAGAACCAATGATCTGTTGCCGGTAAATTCATACTTCTCGCCTTCGTCAGATCCGACCTGGTCGGTACGAACCGGCCGCGGATTTGAAGCATCGCGGAACGAACCGGATCCTTCAAAGACATACGCAAAGGCGTGACGTGATGTCTCGACCGGAAGTACCTTACGTTTTCCCGCTGGCACCCAGACATCAAGATACTGCGGATCTGCGGCAACGCCTTCCACCGGACCACTTTTTCCCCAGAACGCTCCGGAGATAATCCGGACATGCGTTCCGTCGTCATCCGTCACTTCAGAGATTTCCTTCGATGGGATATCCTGGTACCGCGGCTTCGTCATCTTTAATGATCGTGGCAAATTCGCCCAAAGCTGAAAGCCATGCATTCTTCCTTTTGCATCGCCATGCGGCATTTCCTGATGAAGGATTCCGCTTCCAGCGGTCATCCATTGAACATCTCCCGCGCCCATTGTCCCGCGATTACCCAGGCTGTCGCCATGCTCAACATTTCCCGCGAGTACATACGTAATCGTTTCAATGCCGCGATGCGGGTGCCAGGGAAATCCTGCCAGATAATCTTCAGGATGTTCATTTCGAAAATCGTCAAACAGCAAAAACGGATCGAATTCCTCCGTTTGCCCAAACCCAAACGCGCGCCGTAATTTTACGCCAGCACCTTCCAGCGTAGGAGTCGATTGAATAATTTCTTTTACCGGTCGTATTGACATACATTTCTCTCTTTCTTCTATCGTATCATGTTACTTGATAACCTTTACTTGTCTAAATCCTGTTTACTCTCGTCTATCTCCAAACTTAACGCTCCAGACGGACATCGTTTTACTTGTTGAATGATACGGTCATTCGATGCACCTTCCATATTTATCCATGGCCGCTTCAGAGGATTGAACACCTCAAGCAATTCTGAAGCACAAATACCTGAATGTATACAGATATGCGGTTTCCAGACAACGGTAACATTCTCTTTTGAATACCTTTTTGTGATTTGTTTTTCCATATCGTTTGTTTTATTCTACCCTGTCTGTAACCGGATCCGGTTTCTCACCCAGGAACTCTACCCACGCTTTCTTCATACACGGATAATTTTTTGCTGCTTCAACAAGGCTCATAAAAGCAACAATAGTGTCGTCAAATCGTTTCGCAAGAACAGGATTGGCTATAGCCCCTTCGGCTGTAAATGCCTGATGCGCCATCGCCAATGAAAACATATCGGGAAATACTCTTGCGCCTAAATGTTCAAGCGGCATGCGCAACGACCAGAGTCCGCGATTACCGCCTGCCATGGAAGGTGAAGCGGACATTAATAAACCATGACGCTCATTAAACGGCTGGGGACGATACCGTGATACCCAATCAATCGCATTCTTGATAAGCCCCGGCATCGAACCATTGTACTCTGGCGACGAAATTATAAATGCGTCATTTGCAAGCAATCGGTTGCGAAATTCTTCGGCGCCTTTTGGGTGCTGATTATTCACTTCCAAATCCTGGTTAAAGGATGGAACATCAAATTCTTTCATATCCGCGAAATCAACTTTGCCCCCGTGCCGCTCTATCGTATTCGCCACAAGCTTTGCCAGACGGGTGTTCAGGGAATCTGATCTCATCGCCGCAGAAAACACAAGAAAACGTAATTCGTGGTTCACTTTATCTGACTGGTTCATATGAATTAATGATGGAGGCTTTTCCTATACTTTTACGTATACCGGAGCGACCGCAGCCGCTCCGGTACACCGTAATTAACTATGAAGTCTTTTCTTTTGCAAATTCCAGGTTTAGTACAATCGTCACATCTTTACCAACCACTGCACCACCGGCTTCTGTCATTGCGTTCCATTTTAAGCCATATTCAAGTCGGTTAATGACGGTCGTGGCTTTAAAACCAGCCTTCGTATTCCCCCACGGATCGTTTGTTGTGCCACCATACACGACGTTGAACACAACACGCTTTGTGACGTCACGGATTGTCAGATCGCCTTCCAGCTTATAGTTTTTATCATCAACCTTTTTCCATGAAATGCCTTCGAATGTCATTGCGGAAAATTTTTCAGCATTGAAAAAATCATCCGATTTCAAATGCTTATCACGCATTTCATTTTCTGTATTGATGCTGTTTACATCAACCGAAAAACTGACGCTTGCGTCTGTAAAATCCGGCTTCGAGGATTCCAACTTTCCCGAAAATGCCTTGAAGCTTCCTTCCACTTCAGATATGATCAGATGCGTTACGGAAAACTTAACGTTGGAATGAGCGTTGTCGAGCTTCCATGTTGTTTGGGCGATAACCCCTGTGGCTATAATTGCTGTTGCGATTGCTACCATCATTACTTTTTTCATGACATATCTCCTGATTATTATATATGTGAATGTATATTTACTTTTAATAATTTTTTTTATGCTGCCTGATGGAGAATTTTCCATCCCGCATACCAGTTATAGTTATTGCGCATTGAAATTCCGATGAGCAACACCATCATTTGCTCCAGCACTCTGCTTGCTTTAAGTTTGCCCGCATGTACCGGGTTAAAACCTGCGTCCCTGACAAGCTCGCTCACCGTTACAACTGCCTCATCATCATCTCCGGCAACAAACGAATCTGCAGGGATGCCGCCGATACGCGGCGCATTAAAGTCAGCCGCAAATGTCGTGTTGAACGCTTTCACGATTTTTGCGTCGGGAAGAAGTTTTGCCAGTTCTTCCGCTGCACTGGTTGAAGGATCTGTGAGAAGCCCGTCATATGTTTCGTTCAACGGATTTGCAATACTGACAACGATCTTGCCAGTCACCACGTCTTTAATCCTCCCGGCAACTTCCGCCTGAGACTGATACCACACTGCGGGAATAATAATATCAGCTTCCCAGCTTGCTTCGTGCAAACAATCGAGAGTTTCGACTTCTGCGTTGCCATACTTTTCATTAATTTCTCTGGCAATTTCTTTTATTTTTACTGAATCCTGGTCAGCTAACAAGAGCCGGTATCCCGCATGTCCAAGATTTTTGGCAATGCTTGATCCCATGCTTCCGCCCGCTCCAATAATTGCTATTGTTTTTTTCATTGTTGTACCCTTTCCAGTGACGATAAATAAATTACACTTCAAAGATACAACGGCATGCCGTTGTTTCCATTGATGCGGGTTAGGAAAACGAATTGATCTATGTTAAGAAGATGAGGAGGTACAGCCCGAGACGGCTATTTTTCGGCGAGGTGCTTGCGTATGCGGCTTAATGCTTCGGGAGTAATGCCAAGGTATGACGCGATATGAAGCTGAGGAACTCTGTTGGCAATTTGAGGATAGTTTTTCATGAAATGAAGATAGCGATCTTCGGCAGAGAGACTGATGAATTCGGTAATTCTCCAGCTGGAAGCGATGTAATTTTTTTGAAGTAGCAACCGGAAAAAGCGGTCGAATTTAGGGACTTCCTCAAACAAGTGGTCATAAGATGACCGCTTCAGCAGAAGAAGCTCAGAATCTTCCAGTGCGTCTATATTATAGTGTGCAGGAGTACTTCCCAGATAGCTGCAAAGGTCGGATATCCACCATTCTTCAATGGCAAACTGGACCACATGCTCTTCGCCGGTGTCATCGATTTTATAACTCCGGAGACACCCTTTATTGACAAATATGATGACATCATCAACTTCGCCAGCTTGCAACAGGAATTGTTTTTTTCTCACCTTTTTGGGAATAAACAGTTTTGCAGCCCGGGAGAACTCTTCATCGGTGAGAGTGATGAATTTTGCTATATGATTTCGGAGGACTTCGTACATATGTTTGAAATTAGAATGATTGTAAGATAATTAATCCTCCGCAAAAGTAAAAGCCAAAAATATCAATCAATCCCAAACATATCTTTCATTATACTCGGTTTGATACCGTTCAAGGAACTCGCGAAATTCGTCTTGAAATAGTTTCCTCCGGTGATGCTTTTCCTGATTTAGGATATACACTCGCACCTGTTCCACTTGTGATTGACTCACAGAAAATACACCATAACCGCTTTGCCACGCAAACTTCCTCAAAATAAGGTCTTTAGTTTTAATCCATTTTGAAGAACTGCGTTTGATTTCTCCAACCAAGTCGGCAATCGAAATATTTTTTGAAAGACAACAGAGGATATGTACATGATCAGCAACTCCTCCAACCGTAATCACGAGAGAATCAAGGTTTTTACAAGCTCCACCAAGATAGGCATGCATTTCTGAACGAAGTGATTTATTTGCAAGAAACGGTTGACGTTGTTTGGTAGAAAAAATAATGTGAATATAAACCTTTGCAAGTGACTGCGACATGGAAATGCCTCCCTTCATTATCACACCCTTACAGGGTTGTGAGTGTTTGTTTTTTTTATTTTCGATGGCCGGGACGATGTCCCGCCCTTTAGTACTTTACCCCTTTGGGGTATTTTTTGTATCTAACCCCGAAGGGGTTAGATATTTCAGGGTTGGGATATCATACCAACCAAACGAAAAGTGCATAATACAAGCCCTGAAAGGGCGTGATATCTTTCTTTTGAAAAAATTATTTCATCAATACCATTTTTTTCGTTTCACTATAACTTCCGGCAATCAAACGATACGTATACACGCCGCTCGTCAGATTACGCGCGTCAAACCGGACTGACTGCTCTCCTGCTTCCTGCGTTTCGTTTATCAACGTTGCTACTTCCCTACCCAATACATCATATACTTTTAGCGTCACCAAACTATTTACTAATAACAAGTAACGAATAACCGTTGTTGGATTGAATGGGTTTGGATAATTTTGAGCCACCGAAAATGTTTGCGGAAGATTATGCCTATTTTCTTGCACAGAAGTAACAGGCTGCACACTGCGGAAATCACCACCAATAGCAGTCCCGGCATAAATGTATCCCGATGAATCAAAGGCAAACGCATAGACAAAGAGATCCAACAAGCCAGTATTTACTTCTTCCCAGCTGCCGCCGTTGTTAGTGGAGCGAAATACACCTCCCCCGGATGTACCCACATATATTGTACCATCATCCTGAATTCCCAACGCTCCGATGAACGGCGTTGTAAGCCCGGAGTTTACAGGAACCCACACCGTATCACCTGCCAAAAGCCGGAATACGCCGTCGGTATTTCCTCCGGCAAAAACATCACCGTTACTGTTCACCGCAAGCGCGCGGATAAGCGGATCGGTCATTCCGTTATTATATGATTCCCACGTGTCACCATTATCGGTCGAGCGGAACATTCCAAGATCGTCAGACCCGGCGAACATTGTTCCGGAAGGAATGATAACAAGAGCTGCAATATCTGTTGATGTTAGACCTGTAGTAAGCCGGGTCCAGGTACTACCAAAATCAGTAGAACGATAGAGACCGCCGAGATCAGTCCCGGCATAAACATGATCACTACTGTTAGTGACAATGGAAAGAACAAGCGAATCCGGAAAACCGTTTGTCAGCGGTGTCCAATTCACTCCATTGTCAGTCGAAAGAAAAATACCGCTTTCCGTTCCCGCGTAGAGGCGATTGTTTTTATCTATGCCAAGAGATTGCATAGTGACGCCGTTGGTGTTTGACATGAGTTGCCAGGATGTTCCGTTATTCGAGGAACGGAAAAGTCCTTCAGAAGTACCGGTGTACAGGTAACCGTTGTTCCCCGCAACAATGGCGCGGACAGACAGGTCGGTTAACCCGGTATTAATTTCCTGCCAGAAGTTTTGACTGAAGATCGAAGAAGCAGAAACTAAAAGGACATAAAAAACCAACAAAAATCTTTTCAGCATGTGTATTCACCTCTTATTATGAGTCAAAGAAACATGTGAATATATCGGTTCCGATGAAGACATGCAACCGGAATATTGGTTAATTTCGCGGACTTGCAAACTATCACCGTGTTAGATAAATTAATTTTGTATCTTCAAATCAGGAGAGAAGAATTTACCCATGAAACAGGAGTAATCTGCATGCGCCTATTTTTCATCGCATTCACCGCACTTATTCTCACAACATCTTGCGTAAACGGACAAACTGCGGTAACACCCACTGCACCGGCAACACCAGCCACTCCGGCACCACCGTCACCCGTCAGCGGTATCCGGAACAAAATTTCCGCTGGAGATTTGCTGAGTGCGGAGTCAATCCTTGAAGTTCACAGGATAAAGTACGGCGAGGATGGCCCGTGGCTTGTGGGACTTTCCTGGCTGGCACGTGGAGCGCTTCTCCTACACGATACCGCAAAAGCAAGAGAATATGCCGCAAAGACTATCGCAGTCTGCAGCGAAAAAATCGCAAGCGGCACATCAATCGAAAAAGATAACAATCTCGAATACGCATTTGGTTCTGCAATCGAAGTGGAAGCACAGCGGATGGAACACAACTATGGATCGGCACAGGCTGCGGAATATCTCCGCAGTAAACTCGCGCAAGTAAAAGGCCCCGTCTCGCTGATCTCACGCCTTAACAAACGGCTCAACATGTTGACGCTCACCGGCAAGCCGGCACCCGAACTCAGCGTTGAAGATTTCATCGGCACACAACCTCCTTTGCTTACATCTCTGCGGGGCAAACCAGTGCTGTTGTTTGTCTGGGCGGAAGGATGCGGGGATTGTAAAGCACAATCGGAGCCGCTTGCTCGGGCAATATCCCGCTACAGGGAAAAAGATGTTCAACTCGTGACGCTGACCCGCTATTACGATGCCGATAGTCTCCGCTCAACAGAAAAAGCAAGAGTTGACAGCGTGTGGAAGGCCGTGTATTCCGGCGTAGGCAAAGTCCCGATGGTGATCAGCACCGCTTCGATGGAACGCTATGGCGGCTCAAGCACACCGACATTTGTGTTTATCGACCGCGTGGGCATCGTACGGAAGTATACTCCCACCCGCCTCACTGAAGAAGAGTTGGTTCGTTCGATTGAGATGATGTTGCAATAGTGTTTTATTCACGCAATGTTAAAATTAAGAAAGGGATGAAGTATGAAATATGCGGATGGATTTGTTTTCCCGATGCCCAGGAAAAACCTCCGGGCATATCGCCTTATGGCAAAAAAAGCATGCAAGGTTTGGCTCGATCATGGCGCTCTGGAATATCGCGAATGTATTGGGGATGATGTTAAGTCGGGTTGGGGTATTCCGTTTCCCAAGCTGACAAAAATGAAACGGGGCGAGACTGTGGTGTTTTCGTGGATTGTGTATAAGTCGCGTGCGCACCGCGACAAGGTAAACGCCAACGTCATGAAAGATAAGCGGCTTGAGAAAATGATGGATCCGAAGAAAATGCCGTTCGATATTAAACGGATGACCTACGGCGGGTTTAAAATAATCGTCAGCAGTAAGTAATAAGGCAAGACCTCCGATTTCTTCCTACAATTTTTACAGGAAAGAAATCGGAGGTCTGCGTTTAAACATTATTTCATCAGCAACATTTTCTTTGTAGCGGTATATGCTCCCGCGATCAACCGGTACGTATAGACGCCGCTTGACATCTTCCCTGCATCCAGTTGAACCGATTTGAAACCGGCATCTTGTATCTCATCGACAAGCATTACCACCTCCTCACCCAACACATTGTAAATTTTCAGCGTTACATAGCTGTCGTTCGCTAATTGATAACGAATAACCGTCGACGGATTAAACGGGTTAGGAAAATTTTGTTCCAGTAAAAATTCACGAGGAATTGTGAATTGCGAATGGCGGATTTCGGATTCCGGTGGAGAAGGCGGAATTTCTTCCGTCGGAACAATAACTATGCGGTTGGATGATGTTGTAAATGTTGGTGAAAGATTCAATTGTCCGGCTTGATTTACTTTCACCCAGTACGCTTTTCCGGGAATAAGAGTATCGGCATTCGAATAGAAGAGATCATAGCCGAAGAATTGGCTCGCGATCATTCCTCCGGGAGTGGAAGTAATTTGCGATACGGGAATGGGGTTGCCGATTGAGCCTATGAGATTCCATCCCGCGGAAACATCAAACGTATCTGCAGGAAGCGGATATCCGGTGACGTCCTGATTCATAGCAGAACCATATTTGACCCAGTAACCTGCCCCATTACGGAGTGTATCCTCCGAGGCATATTGTCCGGCAGTATAAGAAAAGACATTACTTATCGCGTCCGGAAAGATAACTGTTTTATGGAAGTCTGATGCAGTTATGGGAACACTTACCATATTCCAGCCCTGATTAAGGTTCAGTTGTGCCGTTGTTGTATTTCCTAATACTTCAGGAGGAGGCGGTGGCGGCGTCTCTGCATCCGGTACTATGGTAATGAGGCTGTCGGGTAACGGTCCATCCGATGACGCGAGGATCAATGTCCCGCTCTGATTTACTTTTACCCAATACGCATTTCCGGGGAACAGAGTATCTACTACATTGTATGACGAAGAATATCCAAAGAATTGACTGGTAACAAGTCCACCCGGAATTGAACCAATGTCAGAAACGGCAACCGGGTCACTGATGGAACCGATGAAATTCCATCCTGAAGTAACAGTAATAGAATCTTCCAGATATAATGTTCCTGAAATCGAATCTGTCGCAGTGGCATCGTATTTTATCCAATACCCGACGCCGGGGATTATGGTATCAACAGCAACATACGTTCCTGATGCACTGTAAGGTGTCATACCCGGTGTATTTGTCGGACCTATCCACGTATAAGCGTTGCTTGTGGCTCCTGGATACAGATTAGTAGTCGAATTCGGGGGACCGGCAGATGGACTAACAGCATTTGCTCCTACAGAGAAAGTGGAGCTTAAGACGCCGGGGCGCGTAGCAAAGGACCGGGAAAATTCTGAACTGTTGCCGGATGCATCAGTTGCGATAGCAATAAGCCGACTGCACGTACAGGAGTCCATTGAAACAGAGAATTCCCCGTTGCCGTCAACGTAACCGGAAGCAAGCCATTGACGACCCTGAAACGTGGTACTACTTCCGGCTTGTGCCGTATAGATATCGATAAGCGAGCCGGGTCGATGGTGTGTTCCGTAAACAAGCGAAGTTCCGTCACCATACACTGTATATACTCGGATTACAGGTGGTCGTATTCCATTTTGCTCTGCACTTGTCCGGGCAAATCGAATTCCCCGAGATACGTTACCTTGAAAGTCGTTTTTCCTGATCGTGTTCCCGTGCGGAATTCCCAGTCCCTGATAACCTTTAATGATTATGCCTGCCGAGGAAGCTAGTGTTCCTTGTGCTCCATTATTCCAAATCGTGTTTGGTGCAAAATCTAGTGTGAGTGCTGAACCGATGATGTTATCCGTAGCATGATAGTCGATAGATATACCGCAGGCCTGATTCAGGATAATTGTGTTACCGGAAATACGGTGGCCCGTCGACAGAAGATCGGGTGTTCCCTCATAACCGCTAATAGATATTCCTACAGTATTCGTGCTAATAAGATTATTTGCCACGGCACTGCGCTTTGACCCGGGTCCAAGTTGAATTCCGGTTTGGTTGCCCAGCCAGTACACTCCGGTGATATCCGTGCCGATGTAGTTTCCAAGAATGTATGTCGTATCCGCATTTGCTCCCAACGAAATACCCGACACGCTATTCCCTGAAATAATATTTCTTTTCCCGGGATGAACCAGGCTACCGATTGTCAGGGCGTGCTGGAATTGAACCGTTATTCCAAACTCGTTAGGGATCTTTGAAGTACCGGTTGGGTCCGTTCCAATGAGATTCCCGATAATCTCGTTATGGCCAAATGTCAGTCCAGTCTCAGTGGAATCACCGACAAGGGCAATACCCTGCTTGTTTCCGGAAATAACATTAGCTTCCCCAGGTGTTGTGCCACCAATAACATTCCTGCTTGAGTTCGTTACAAACACTCCAAATTGATTAGCATTCGCAGTGCCCCCACTGGTAATACCGATATAATTTCCCTTGACAACATTGTCATCACCGATGAGGTTAATTGCTGCTTGCTTCATCCCGAAAAAAATATTTCGTTCATCCGGAGCACTGCCTCCGATAATATTTCCTGATCCCGCCACGTCAATTGCTTCGGTCGCATTCGAAAACGTGAGGCCCTGAATGGTTGTATTGTCTTCCAGAGCCATAAGAAACGAGAATGGCCCTGCACCATTAATATAAGGAAGACCGTTCGTACCCTTTATCCGGGAGCCACTCGGTGGGCCAAAGCCCATCTGACCGTTCAGAAAATCAACTGTGATAACTCCTAATCCTGCCCCGGTGAACGTGACGTACGCGGCTTGCCCCAAAGCAGACGCTTCCTGGAGTGCAGCCTGGAGTGTACATCGTTTTTTCTCGTCCATGCAAATTCCGTCCATGGATTCATCAATGTCCTCTGTTAATGTATCGTCCCATGCATAGGCGAACTCGTCATTCTCAGCCGAATTGACGACAGAGACCATTTGCGCATGAAGTGGTGAGAATAAACCAGCGGCAAGCCAACAGCCGACAAAGAGTACCAGATTAAAAAAATAAAAATGATGTCGCATGTTCATATTAACTCCATTAAAAGAATAATGTGTTTGCTGATTTTCTTGCCTTGCTTCATTTACCCGTTGAAGGCGGCGTAATAATCCACTTCGAGGGATGCGCATCAATAACAATTTTTGTGGCATACGCATTTTTGTCCAATTCCTGCAGGCATTTGATTGCCGTATCCCAATCTCCTTTGTGGTCAGGCTGGACTCCAGACAATTTCATCATCTTATCACCAAGCTTCGTCGCCTCGTCGAACTGCATTTTGGCCATTGCATCTGTGTATTTTTTCTGAACGTCTTCCAGTTCTTTCTTACGGGCTTCCGCAGGTGCAGTAAAGTATTTATCATAGATGACCTCGTCCATTGAAAGAGCTCCCGGGAAACCGTCTTTACGTTTCTCTTTCGTTTCCACAAAGTAGGCCGTCTTTAAATGTTCGTACTTGCTTTTTATCTGCTTCAGTTCCGCATCTTCCAGGTGTTTCTGCATCTTTGCAGGATCGATACCATCCGCTTCCGTAAATCGTTGAATATACGAACTCTCCAGAACCTGATAGATTTTTACGACGGAATAATTTGGGCTGCCGTTAATGGGTGGACCCGTAATCGTAACACCGGCGAACGTTCCTCCGTAAAAACTTTCGCCTCCTTCTCCTATGCTTCCTCCACGCTTTGTTACAATATCAACCACATCCCCAAAGCGAATCACTTCTTTGTTGTAGACGTAATCCTTATCGTACTCTTCGAAGGGTCCAAGAATCTTGGCGTAATACGCTTTCACTTTCTCCATGGGGTCTTTTGAATAATACGTTCGTCCTCGCGCTGCATCGATCTTCTTCCATGTAAGATCAGCCGCACCCGGATGCGTCTCAGTGACTGAGCCGGGATATTGTGGTGCGAGCAATCCATCATTCCCCTGCGCATAACAAGAAGAACCCCGGACGTTCAACGCAACCAGTACAAACAAAGTTATCAGCAGAGCTTTCATATTGCTCCTCTCCTATTTAAGTAATATCATTTTCTTCACACTTGTAAATGAGCCCGCACTCAGCTTATAGAAATACATGCCCGATGGAATATCTGTACCCTCCCACACAGCGGTATACACACCGGGCTGTTTTTGTCCATTCACTAAAGTTGTCACCTCACGGCCGAGCACATCAAACACCCTGAGAATCACAAAACTTGCTGTGGGGATGACGTATTCAATTGTTGTTGCCGGATTAAATGGATTAGGATAGTTTTGATGTAGCTCAAGTTCGGTTGGAATTTCTCTCACCAGCTGCTCCTTCACACCGGTGACCTGATGATCAATCATCAACGAATCGTCGATCGTACCGTCATTTCCATTGTCGATCAAGATCTTAAGAACACTATCACCGAGACTTGCCCAAACGGGCTGAACGATGTGAGATGAATTTCCTTCCAGTACTACTGAGGCATGATTAAAGTACTTAGATCCCACATATGCGGCAAGTTCGATATCAAGATCGTATGTCCTCGCATCTGAACCGAACAAGCTCAACTTTAATCCGCCATCGCCAATGTTTTCAATTCTCACTGAATCGCTCTGAGAAAACCCCAATGATCTGATTGAGCATACCCTCTCGAGCCATTGGTACTGATATTGCCATACCGTGAATTTCTTAGTAATGGTGAAAAAGTCGAAATTCTTTCCAATGCTGTCGGGATTAACAATCGAAACGGTTCCATCGAAGAACAACCGATCGGTTTGGCCGACCATCGCATTCTTATGAAGAATCCTAAATGTTGTGTCCCCACTAAAAAAATAGAAGCGTGTATCCGGAGAAGTGAGGTTACTCGCTGTAACTGAATACGATCCACTCGGAAGAGAATACCCATAAGGCGGTGTCTCGCTGCCATTGTCGACAATCAGTGCCATTGAACCAGGTATTTCTTCGTGCACAAGACTGTCAATGTACCCAGTGATATTGTTATTAGCATCCTCGATGGTTATGTTCGCATCGCCCGCAACGTCTATCTCCACCTTGCCTGGAAGAAGTGTAAATGGCGAAGTCGGAGATTCGGGGTCGGCGATTGGAAGCATAGGGGTATTGAAATATGTGAAAGCATCATCTCTGAGATGTATTCCCCGTGTACCCCCCCAACCAGGCGCAGACGGCGCATCCCAGCTTCCATTACCATTATTCGCAAAGGCATAGATGATAATCTTTTCTGTTTGAGAATTTGGCTTGTTATTCTCATAAATATAAACATGGTAGGTATCGTCCACTAAATCATCAGGGACAATCTTATATGCCAGAACAGCGTGTGCGCCGCCGTTAGCATTGCCGGTGTTTACCATCCGAAGCGTTCGTATCGGCTCTGACTCGTCAAGGAGCATTGCTTTCAGCTCATTCAGCGTCTGTGTGGGAGTTTTTACTGAGGCGATGTTTTCCAGGTACGTCTTGTGTTGTTGACCGTATTGATGTGCGAATAGCTCATGGATGACCGGCAAGCTAAAGGAATCCGGGTCAACTAGGAAGGGGACACTAAAGTCAGGAAAATTCTGATACTTGTTGTGAAAATTGTCTGGAAACCTGAAGGCCAACGCATTTGAGAGTGCCAAACCAAAACAGGAGCCACCGTAATTTCTTTTTTTGCTCTCCCAAAGCGTAACTGCCGTCGGTTTGTAGATTGGCGTTTGCGTGTTCTGATAACATGCATCTGTACCGAAGGCCCGTACGAAACTCGGCCAGTCCGGAAAATCCGAGGATTGAGCCAATGCAAAGATTCTGCTGGAAACCCGCTCGCCGGACTTATAACTCTTATTCGTAATAGGATCGATCCCATCGTAATTGAATCTCGAGTACCAGGTAGATCGCCACATATCGGATGCGGCATTCTTGAATCTCCAGAAATCGTTCGCAGGATTATAGGCTATGTAGTTGCCTTCCGGAGAAAGTTTTCTAAGGTGATAATTCCGAACCTTGAACAATTCTCCGGTTGTCCCAAGAGCAGGGTTACCAGTATCGTAAATGCGAATTTGTGCTTTCGCAGAGAATGTGTCCGGGACAGTCAAGACATGTTTTTCGCTGCTCGCAGGTAGCGGGCCTGCAAGATAGCTCCAGCTCTTTCCGCTATCAAGACTCAGTTGTAGGGCGATAAGCGAGTTTGGCGGAAGCCCTGATTTCCAACGGATCGTATCTTGGTCGCCACCAATCCATATCTCCTCAGCCCTCGGCTTGGTCAGCATCAGATCATGCCTGGTTAGCACAACTGACTGAACAACGGCTGGACCAGGGTATTGGTAATAAACAGCCCAGCAGGCGATATCACCCTTGTTGTTGATTCCCATTCCACCAATGAGCTCCCACCCACCACTGGTATCCGTAAGGGCATTGAGATCAAACATCGTCCCATTCCGCCAGACAAATGCGTGGGGATTGCAGCAGTACGATGTCGGCGAATCCCATGACGAGGTTCCCACAATCTCACCGGCGTCGTTAATGTCCGATGCATGCGAGTAACCCTGTGCATCCGGTGCATGGCCGACATATCCTAGATTGGTGAGAGCCCCCTGGTTCCACATAACTGCCACGCTTCCGGAATTTCCCTCAAGACTGGATGAACCAACAATTTGTCCTTGATTATTGATGGCACGCGCTTCAGAAAAATATGAGCCGTTCAGTGTTCCAAGATCGCTAATGCCCCCGTTTTGCCAGAGGAAGGCATGGGCCACTGAATCATTCAGTCGGGAAGCACCGACTACTTGCCCTAAGTTATTGATCCCTGCAGCACCACCCGTTTTAGGAGATCCAAACGAAGGAATCTCCGTAACAACACCATTTTTCCAGAAGAACGGGTGGTTTCCTACAGTGTCGTATACCGTCCCTGCGATTTCTCCGATATCATTGATACAATCGGCTGTGTTACTGACCTGGCTCACTATTCCAAGGTTGGTCATCAGAGAGTTCTCCCACAAGAAACCCTTGGCATTAGGATCACCGGACGTGTTCGCATACCCCACAATCTGTTTCAAGTTGTTTAGTCCGAGAGCCACTGATGAGCCTCCGGGAAATAATCCTCCAAGGTTTTGGGTAACTCCGTTATCATAGGCGTATGAATATCCATAATTGGAACCAATGATCACCCCTGAATCATTAATAGCCCTGACGTATTGGATCGGCAGTGGCGTCAGTCTATAGACCTGAGCTGAAGCAGTGGAGACAAACAGCATCTTTACACCTATTCCAATGCAGACAAAGAAAAAACATGGTCTCATGGTAATTCCCGTTTACGATGGAGAAGTTGTTAGCGAATACTCTTGTTATTAGCAAAAACGGTGAAAGATTTTCAATCACTTAGATTAGTGATTTTGAATCAGGAGATGACGAAAAAGCGGGAAATTCTACACTAATTTGTGTTTGAGAGCCTTGGTAACCGCCTCGGTTTTGGAGTGTACCTGCAGCTTTTCGTAGATGTTTTTAATATGGCTGTTGACGGTATCAAAACTGATGAAAAGATCCCTCCCTATCTTTTTGTAGCTTGATCCGGAAACAAGATGTTGAAGAATTTCTTTCTCGCGCATTGTGAGATGAACTTCAGGCAATGTTGGTGGCGCAACGCTGGTAAAAAGGTCCAATACTTTCCGCGCGACACTGGCAGTCATGGGTGCACCTCCGTTATGCACCTCGGTAATCGCCTCAAGAATTTTCGAAGGAGGTGTACGCTTCAACAGATACCCTGAAGCACCCGCGCAGAGTGATTGAAAAATCTTGTCGTTCTCCTCAAATACCGTCAGCATAAGGATATTCATGGCGGGAAACATGCTTTTGAGAGCTCGGACTCCTTCAATTCCCGACATTCCTCCGAGATTGATATCCATCAACAACACATCCGGAGGCACGGAAATCTGCTCAACCGCAGATTCCACGGAATCGAAAACTGCGTGACACGAAAATCCGGCAGTCGAACTAATGAGTGACGCGACACTTTCCCGTATCGATGGGTCGTCTTCAACTATACCAACATTAATCATGGATGTAGATACAATATCCTTCAGCAAAAATCCATCCCTTAGATTGGTGATTTTACTGGGAACCGGATTTCAATTTCTGTGCCCTTTGTGGGTGCCGATTGCACAGCAACTGTGCCACCCAACAGCCTTGCCCGCATCTCCATGTTATTTAATCCGTTTCCAATCCGATGGGCAGTCTGAGAAAATCCTTTTCCATTATCTTTGATGAGAATCTGTATATCCGGTTTTCGTGTGTCAGTTTTTTCTTTCTTGGCAATGATAACTTCCACTCTGGTGGCATGAGAGTGCTTTAATACATTACTGACCGACTCCTTGAAAATGAGAAAAAGATTTCTTCGTACAGTCATAGGCAGCTTCAAAGTCTTCAAAGTATCAGGGATATGCACATGCAGATCGATTCCGTTCTCCTCGAGCATTTCGACGGCGTAATCTTCCATACGGAGTATGATTTGCTCTAATGCATCGTTCTCCGGCTTGATAGACCAGACGATATCATTCATCGAGTCGAGGAGCGAGCGGGATGTGCCCGCAATTTTCTGAAGGTGCCGGGTGGCGTCCGGAGAACCGTTGTTAAGGTCGCGCTGTGCAAGGTCACTGAACAGCGCAATGTTAGTCAGGCTTGTGCCAATGTCATCGTGAAGATCTGTTGCAATGACCGACCGAGTCCGTTCGACTTCAAGCAGCTTGTTTATTCTGTAGCGGTATAACCCATAGGCCGAGGCACCGGTCACGATTGTAAGTAGCGATATAAACCACCACGTCGCCCAGAACGGTGGTGCGATAACAAATCGGACAAAAGCACCGGTCTCATTCCATACGCCATCGTTATTACTTGCTTTTACGCGAAAGACATATGACCCCGGATCAAGATGAGCATGACTTACGTATCGCCTGTCCTTGCTGTACACCCATCTTTGGTCGAATGCCTCAAGCATGTATGCGTATTTGTTCTCGTGAGAAGTTGTATAATTCAAACCGACAAACTCAAACTCGAGCGCGTTCTGCTGATATGATAATTTTATCTCATGCATATTATCGTCGGCATTAGGTGTGTACTCTTTTCCGGAAACATTCATCCGAGTTATTACGACAGGAGGAACAAATGGATTATCCTGAAGCTGATCCGGATAGAACGCATTAAATCCATTTACTCCGCCAAAGTACAATTTACCGCTACGCGATTTGAAGCAGGATCCTGTTCTGAATTCGTATCCCTGCACTCCATCGCTCGGGCCATAATTCCTTACCAATCTGCTCTGCGGGTTAAAGCATGAGAGGCCCTTCGATGTACCCAACCAGAGATTCCCGTCATTATCAGAAAGAATGCTTTTTACAAAATTACTTGGCAATCCGTCAAGTTCTGTAAAACTTTCGAACGTTTCCGCCGACTGGTTATACCGAACCAATCCGGCGCCAAATGTTCCGAGCCACATCGTACCGGCAGCATCTATGTGAATATTGTACATCCCTGCCGGGCATGACACTTTTTGAATGACGTTCTTTTTTTTATCCAGCCTGGATAACCCAAAGGGAAACATTCCTATCCAGATGCTACCCGCGCTATCCTCTGCCAGCGACATTATTTCTGCACCGCTCATCGAAAGCAACGAATCATAGTGGATAAACCGATGAGACTGGTGATCTAATCTGTCTAACGATTTTCCTCCGACCCACAAATCTCCTTCCCGATCAACAAGAAGTGTGTTGGTGTGACCCTTGTATAAACTGGATGAAACTCTGGGATTATGCTGATACCGGACAAAGCTGTTAATTTTGAAATCATATCTGTTCAGTCCGTCATATTCAGTCGCAACCCAGATATTTCCGGTAGAATCTAAACAAAGAGCTCTTGTGGCATTGGAACTGATACTGCCGATATTATTCTTCTTGTTTCTGAAGTGCACAAAACGACCTGTACGTTCATCATAACGATTGACACCTCCCTGGTCTGTTGCGACCCACAGTGCTCCGGCTTGGTCTTCCTGGATCGACCAGATTGTGGCATCGCTTAACGAAGACGAGTCGTACCATGTATGAGTAAAATGTTGGAACTTTGAAGCAAACGGGTGATAGACACTTATCCCCCCTTTCCACGTTCCAACCCAAAGAGACCCTGATCGATCCTCGAAGATCTGATACACTCTGTTACTCGGCACCGATTCAGGGTCATTCGGATTATTAAAATATTGAGTCTTGATGTTCAATGTGCTGTCAAGCAGAAACAAACCCTGATTAAATGTTCCTACCCATATCCGCCCTTGTGAGTCACTAAACAGTGACATTATTCCGCCAAGATAATGTGCGGCCGAAGTTGAAGGACGGATAAAGTTTTTGCCTTCACTCTCAAACACACATATTTCACCATTCATTTTACCTGCAAAGAGTCTTCCGGTCCGGGATTTAAAAAGCGTCGAGAATCCCGCGACCGTTGTGTCTCCGGCAACCCGATCATAAAGTGAAAGATTGGTCCTGTCTGACGAAACGCAAAGAATCCCTACGTTTGAGACACCCCAAACCCTGTTGTCATCATCAACCACAATCTTTGCAATGTACTTGCTAAAACCCGGATTCGGGACTTTGAGTCGGTCGGTTACATTGTCAACAACGTTTGTGAGAGGATTGAAAGAATATAACCCTTTTCCCCCTGTTGCGATCCACAGCAATCCGTCCCGATCGACCTTCAAATCAAGAATTGAAACTGCTGTTGCAGGACGAAAACCGTTAAATCTGTCGATGTGTGTAAAACTGCGGCTAGCTCTCTCATAACGGGAAAGTCCCCCGTTTGTACCGATCCAGAAATTTCCAGATGAATCAACGCAGAGCGCATTAACGAAACTACTTGAAAGAGAAGAAGAATCGGACGGATTATGCTGAAATACCGTGAATGTATAACCGTCGTATTTATTGAGGCCGTCTTCGGTTCCAAACCAGAGAAACCCCTCGTGATCCTGTGTAATGGCAGTAACAGTTGCGTTCGAAAGCCCTTCCTCGATGCCGATACGCGTAAACTTGAGTTTTGAAGATTGGGCTAGAATCGCACATTGCCAACAAAAAAGAACTGCAAGTAATACTGCGGGATGAACTCGATATCGATGTTTGGTTTGAATCATCAATTGTATGGGAAATGATTGAAGGCATCATACAAAATTTTGGAGCAAAAGGAAAGATTGATTGGAGAGAAGAACTCCGATTTCTTCAAATGATCAATCTCCGAAAGAAATCGGAGTTCTTTCAAGCTTCACTAAAAGCAAAAGCCCGGCTCTTCATCAAAACCGGGATTTCAGTTATATACATCAGACCTACTTCATCAGCAACATTTTCTTTGCCTCGGTGAAAGCGCCTGCTGTCATGCGTATGTAGTACACGCCACTTGCTATATTCGAGGCATTCCACTCCATAGACCTGTACCCCGCTTCCTGCACATCATCGGTAAGTGTCGCGATTAACCGTCCGATATTATCATACACTTTCAGCGTTACCCTGCTGGTCACAGGCAATTGGTAGCGAATAACCGTTACAGGATTGAACGGGTTCGGAAAATTCTGTTCCAGGGCATAACTTACAGGAACTTCCTCTACTCGAAGCGAATAGTTGTACTTCTGCGGATCTTTTAACTGTATCTTTTCCCCGATTCTGAGTTTGTACTCTGCGCTGACTTTCTCTCCCTGTTTCTCCACCAGAAGATAACTTAAACCCGACTGCTCGTTCATTGTCCAGGATAATTCAAGCGGTCCACCGTTGGATTGTATCCGAATGGGAATTTCTTTCTTCCTATCAGAGAAAAACTCGGCAAACTGGTTTGATGCAAAACGGATATCCAGAGCTCCCTTCGGCGCCACCGGCGGCATCTCATATGTTTCACTACTTGTACTAGTTGGACTTTCTTTTCCGAAAAGAAGCTGTTGCGATTTCACTTTGGAACCCTTCTGCGTTATCACAAGCGCGTTGAGTCCTTCAGCTTTCTCATCTGTTTGTGAATGTTGCGTAAAGGATAAAAACGCAGGGGGAACATTTAACACTAATTTGCCTGCGGCGTTCACTTTCACCCAGTATCCCTGTCCGGGCTCTATCGTAGAAGAAGTCGAATACCCTCCGTTATATCCGAAGTATTGCGTTGTGACAATACTCGGCGGAATCTGGACAATCGAACCGGCCGGAACAGAGTTTGTCACCGACCCGACAAGATTCCACCCTTGTTGTACATTGATAGTATCTGTAACACGAGGCAAACCGGTCAGATCCACTAACTGAGAGGAAGGAAATTTCAGCCAGTACCCTTTGCCATTGGTGAGAGTGTCTTGAGCAAGATAACCCGACTGGTATGCAAATGCAGAAGATGAAGATGCGGGAAAGAGGGAGGGCTTGAGATAATTTCCCACTGTTTTCGGTACGGAGATGAGATTCCATCCCTCATCCATGGCATAAGAGAAATTGTAAAACCCGGTTAACGCCTCGTATGAGCCCCAAAACCCGGCATCCTGCGCGTAGTCCGAAGAAGACCCGGAACCGGAATATTGACCGATCGTGCTTCCCATGGTATAGTCGTGTGAAGACGATTGAGAGCCGCCTCCTGATCCGGTCGCGGTCTTCAGCAGATAATATTGCTGTGCCGATGACGATCCGATGCAGAGGATCAGAAAAATAATAATGTGTATGAATGTTGTTTTCATGATCATTTCCTTTAAAAAAGATAATTCAGGATTCGTGGTTTGAAATGAGAGTAAACGCTGTTACTCATTTCCGTAACCGTTCACCGTTACTTTACCTCTTCTAAAAGTGATTTGTTATCATCATGCCTTTGTTGGTCAGCAACCAGCAACTTCACCAATGTTTCAAGTTCATCTATTCTGGCGAGATGAGTTTTCATCCCGGCATTTTCTGATTTCAATTGGATATTTTCCTCACGTAATTCCTGTATCGCTTTCACCATGACTGGCAAAAGATTGCCCCATGTCGCTTCCCACTTTTCAGGATTATCTTTGAAGACAAGGTTCAGCCATTCCGCATTTTGAGCTGTCTGGGCTTCGTCAAGCTCCTGTGCAATAAATCCTGCAGTCGGCATCTTCTGCATTTTACTTCCATCAGCGACTTTATTCGGATACCACTCACGTTTATCCCAATTGTACTGCCGCGGCTTCAGCTTTGCTATAAAATCCAGCCCAAGTGATAAGTCTTGAATATTCTTTTTATCCCTTGCATCCGATAAGGAAGTTATGGTCGTTACATTACAGCGAAGTGTTGTGACCGAAGAATTGCCAAGCGTAATCTGATTCGTCGCAATAGCCGAGCTGGGCTGTGCGTTATTACCAATCATAGTAAGATTGCTTCCTGTGGTGACAGTAACTCCTGCATTATGTCCTAATGCCGTATTACTATTTCCTGTGGTGTTGTAATGCAATGCTGAATCTCCGACTGCGGCATTGTTAAATCCCGATGTATTTGAATATAATGCCATGTAACCGCCGGCTGTATTATAGTTTCCTGTAGTATTGAAATCGAGCGCGGCGACACCGATAGCTGTGTTATACGACCCTGAAGTATTAGCGAACCCAAGGGCTGCATTACCCACGGCAACATTGTCGGTTCCGGTAGTGTTAGTAGTCATCGATCGTTCACCTAAAGCGGTATTATTTATCCCAGTGGTATTCGACATGAGCGCATTTCTTCCTAAAGCGGTATTAAAAGATCCGGTGGTATTTGTGCGCAGCGTTCTCCGTCCGATGGCTGTATTTGCACCTCCGGTTGTATTTGAAAACATAGCAGAATCCCCGACGGCTGTGTTGGAAGCTCCCGACGTATTCGCTGTGAGAGCGAGAACACCCATACCGGTGTTTCCTGCCCCGGTCAATGTCAGGTTTCCCGCATTTACGCCGGCAAAGAAATTATTACTGCCGTAACTATGAATATACCTGTTGCTGCCAGACATGATAATCCCCGTTGTATCCGTACTTGCAGGGAGCCTAAAGTTGCGTGTAATTTCTAATTGTTGGCTTGGTGTTGAAGTACCGATACCCACATTCCCGGTAACGTCGGCATTGCCTACAACACTGAGTTGATTTGAAGGTGTGTTCGTCCCGATGCCTACGCCACCTGACGCACGAATGAGAAATTGGTTGACTGCAGTCGATACAAAATCCGAAGCCGTGTTATCTCCCCATATGAATGTCCCATCATGATTAGCTTTTGCCTTATTCCCTCCTGCGAGAGAATAAGTACCGCTTGCAACATTACTATGTCCACCAACAACTGTGGAATAATTACCACTCGCAACATTGATTCCGCCACCAATTACTGTGGATGAGTTGCCACTTGCCAGGTTAGAACTTCCACCGCTAACTGTGGAAAAATATCCGTCCGCTGTGTTAGCTTCGCCGCCACCAACCGTGGAATGATCGCCAGTCGCATTGTTACTCTCTCCCCCGCCAATCGTCGAAATAAACCCGTTCGAAATGTTTACAAGCCCCCCGCCAACCGTGGAATGATTCCCTCCAGCATCGTTATCCGATCCCCCTCCCACCGTGGAGGCTTCGCCACTTGCTATGTTAAATTGTCCCCCGCCAACCGTGGAATAATCCCCGCTCGCTGTAGCTGAATTCCCTCCTGCACTTGCATCAACTCCCGTAGCTGAGCTTCCGGAACCGAGGAGTGAGAGCGCACGGAGTGCATATGGTGCACTCGTAAGCCTCGTACGTGGCGCTAATGTTTGTCCATTGACTTCCGTCTCTAACCAGTACTGCGTTGTAAATGTGACAGTCGAAACATCAAGATTCACATTGAAGACGCCTTTTGTGAGGTTCACCCCAGGAAATGTCTGCGTGTTTATCAGCGAACCGGCTAATGAATCGCTATACAGCCTGAAGGTCATCGGAAGCGTGGCGGTGACGCCGACGCCGGTACTATCTGCGATATATCCCTGATGGCTCATGAGTTTCGGGATTTGTCCCATGCCGAATGAGCTGATGAGGAGAAGTGCGAGAAGAACAATGTAGAAATGCTTCATAAGGAGCTCCATTGTGGATGATGAGTAAAGGCAATCATTTAAGCAATATCGTGATGTTATTTTCGCAGAGAGAAACCTTCTGTTCAAAATCCCTGTGACAGACGTATGTGGGAAATTGCCCGATTGGTAAACATAGGAAAATAAAAAGTTTGAAATAAGAGTCAAGGGATTTCTTGGGGATAAAGAGCAAAAGCCCGGCTCTTCGTCAGAACCGGGCTTTCAGGTATACGCACTACACCTACTTCATCAGCAAGATTTTCTTTGCATCGGTGAAAGCGCCTGCCGTCATGCGAACGTAGTACACTCCGCTCGGCATACCCGATGCATCCCATCGTGCCTGCTTGTATCCAGCCTGTTGAAACTCATCGACAAGCATCTGCACTTCCCGACCCAGAACGTCGTACACCTTTAGTGTGACATAGGTACTTGTCGGCAGTCCGTACTCTATGACCGTTGATGAATTGAATGGATTCGGGTAGTTCTGTGCGAGAACGAACCTCTCTGGCCTGGTAGAGCCAATTTCGCCATCTACACCGGTGGCTTGATTGGAGTAAAAGAGCGTGTCATCTGTTGTGCCGTCGTTTCCCTGATCCACCAGGACAGTCAACACACCGCCACTTCCCAGTCCCGACCAATCCGGAATGAATATATAGGATGTATTGGGACTAAGGGGAATACTGTCGCGAACAAATTCCGCCATATCTGTATCGGCAACAAATTCGAGCATGACCCGGATCTTCCCCATTTGACCGAATACCGTCAGCTTGAGCTGATCGTTGGCAAGAGGAAGCAGATTCAGAGAGTCGTCCGCGGCAACGCGCATGGCGGAAAAGCGTGCGACCTTTTCCACCGGTGCTTCGTTCACAATCGTTTCCAGTAAGATTTCTTTTTCCTCAGGATCGTGGTTGATGAACGTAACCGATCCATCGAAACGAAGGTAATCGGTTTGCTGCGCTTGCGCACCTTTTCTCCCGTATCGGAAAGATACATTTGATACAAAGAAAAATGCGTCGACATCTGGTGTTGCGAAGTCAGTCAATGCCACGGAATAACTGCCAGTCGGAAAAAGATATCCGCAAGGTGGTGTTTTACTTCCATTTTCCACCACAAGAGGGAATGAGCCCGGGATATCGGAACGCATGAGGCTGTCGACATATCCCGTGACGTTTCCGCTACTATCAGTAATACTGATGGACATTCCGTTCGGCGTGCCTAATTCGAGCCATCCGTCCGGACCTAGAAATGGGGATAGCATGTCGTCTGGATTATTCTTGGGAATTGTGGGAGTTGACAAATATGTGAGGGCCGGGTCGCGCAGGTACAACCATTTCGATCCTCCCCACCCGGGCCACAAAGCATAGCTCCAACCACCATTACCGCCGTTCAATGTCGTGTCAATATCGATATGCGCAGTCGTACTGTCAGCCCACGAATTGTCGTACACATACACATTGTAGACGGTCGGCTGCACAGGATCCTTCTTCACCTTGTAGGCAAGGATGGCATGGCCGCCTCCGCCCGGACCGTTATTCAGCAACGAGAGGGTCCGTACTGCAGCTGTTTCGCTCAGGCACATGGTTTTCAGATCGTGCAGAGTCTGATTCGGGGTTTTCAAAATCCCCACGTTTGCCCTATACGTCACATGCGGGTCTCCAAGCTGATGTGTAAAGAGCGTGTTCGCCATCGGTATTGTTGTCGAGTCTGATGTGAGATAGATCGGGACAGTAAAGAGTGGAAGCTCCGGGTAAGCCAATTGCAACGCAGCGTAATTACGGAACGCAACTGCATTCGAAATAGCAATACCGAAACATGAGCCGCCCCAAGTACCCTTAACTGACTGCCAGCGCGCCAGGGCAGTCGGAGAGTACCGCGCAAATAATGTGCTCTTGTAGCAGGCAGATACTCCAAATGTCCGCACAAAAGACTCCCAATCTGGATGATCGCTTGGGTTTGCGGTGGAAAACACGCCACCACCCTGTGTCTGAGAATAGCTGTAACCTGTAAATGGGTCTGTTCCCCGGTAGTTGAATCTTCCGTACCATGCTGCCGGCCAGACGTCTGCGCTCGTATTCTCGAACCCCCACTGGTGAATGGTTGGGTCATACGCGATATAGTCGTTAGTAACCGAGACATTGGTCAGAACAAATCCCTTGATCCTAAACGCCGGCGTCGTATCTACTATTGCAGGGTCTGTCATGTCCTGTAGTACAATACGACACTTGCGAGAGAGAATCGAATCCGGCACATTCCAGACATACTCGCGGTTCTCAATCGGGATGCTGTCCGCGATCAGCGTGAATGTTCCGAAACCGTCGTTAAAGTTCGTGCTCAACCAGAGCGCTCCCATGGTAGAATCACCGCCAGTCCAACGAATTGTATCTGCTTCACCAGCCACGACAAGATCTCCTGCAGCCGGCTTTGTGATTTTGAGTTTCCGCGGGGTGAGGATGAACGACTTAACATTGCCATTCAACCGGCCTATCCCGATAATCTGTCCAACATCGTTAATGTCCTCCGCGGAGAGCAGTTCCCATCCACTCCCCGTTGGAATAAGCGTGTTAAGGTCGCGGACCCCCCGCACTGGATCGTAGATGAAAGCGTATTCGCCTCCCGACATGGTGGGATTGGAGTCCAGTTCGCCAACAACCACGCCCGAATCATTAATGGCCTGAGCAAGTCCGTAGGGAAACTGCGTGTATGAACCATTCCGATAGACGAACCCTCCCCATGGGTTATTGTTCTGATTGTAATATCCTACGACGTCGTTCGAGTTGTTGATATCGTACGCCTCAGTGTAGGGGTAACTACCCCCAACGGCGAGATTGGGAAGGTAGACAATCTGAGAGTCACGGTGGCTGTAAATGAACGGGTATCCTTCGTTCGTCTCCCACCGCGTTCCTGTGACAAATCCCGAATCATTGATTGCGTTGACATCCACGCCGTCATCGAAACTGATATTCGGGATGTCGATCACCTGTGTCCCTTCGAAGATGACGATTCTCGAAGTTGTGCCGTCCCAGGTGTAGCCGCAGATCTGATTTGCGTTGTTGATGTCAGAGATCCAAAAATTTTCATCCGTAAACGGTGGCGGCAGGTAGGATGAATTGAGAAATCCTTTATTGACAAAGTCGGGAAGAGAGGCCTGACCGACGTAGTTACCTTCGTCGTTAATTGCAAGAACCGGATTTGTGTTGGCGCTTCCCAGGAAGATGAAGTCGATCGCACCATTCGCATACACGAAACCGCGATTGTAGCCATACCAGGGCGATGCATCGGCACTCCCCACAACATCTCCGGCGTTATTGATCCCTCTTGCGCTTACATGATGATAGGTAGAATTGACAGGTATGTCTATGATGGTATATTCCTGTGCAGAAAGAGGATCCGCGGCATGCAAGAAAATGAAAACGGCTATGACTATTGCTCCGAGAGAACATTTCATTTTACCTCCTGGGTATTGACAAAAAGATACTGATTTTTCATTTTACCTAATCCACGTCGAAGGCTATACCAATAAGTATGAGATTCTCAAACTTTCAGTATACTACATTGAGTTCGCATGTAACCGGGTAATTTCAGTTGCTTTGAGAACGGTACCACAGTTGTCAGGCCGGAAAGTCCGGTGAGTATTGTCAAATGTAGAGAATTGAAATAAGACAATCAATGCCGCACCGAGAGAAAATCGGAGAAAACATTGAAAATGATTGCTAAACACTGTACTATGCAAGAAAAAGGAAAGCATCTATGAGCCGTGCATTCATGAAAGAAGGCGATGACCTCTGGTTAAGCGACGTGGCACCAACGATGAGCGCGCTATTGAACTTCCTCACGAAGGAAAACAACGGCATCCACGTAGTCGAAGAGCGCACCACTATCGATATCCGCGGACGCGAGGTGCACCACATGAGCAATGGACTTGCCTACGTGAAGGATGATGATGGAAGGTGGAGTATCGCCAGGGAAGACAATTGAAGGACTAGAAAAAAAATTAGTACGAAGAGCTTGAGAAAATTTTATCTTAAGATCAAAAAATAGAACTCCGATTTATTTCAGAAATTAATCGTTTTGAGAGATCGGAGTTCTTTCAAAGCTTGTACAAAAAAGCAAAAGCCCAACTCTTTTCAGAATCGGGCTTTGCAATTTAAATTTCCACCCCGATCTCTGATCGGGACGGGATCCTCATTCCGACAAAGCAAACTTAGCGCTTTCCTTAAAATCCTGCAGCTAAGTTTGGTCGGAATGGGACTGGCAACAACCTTTTATCCGCCGAAGCTCCCTCTGTTGGAGCGCAGGCGAAACTCTCCCCCGCCTGAAGCATGACTTCGGCGGGCAGGCATATTGAACCTCTTTTGTGAAATCCCGCCCTCTTCTGGCGGGACAGCCGCCTATCAAAAGATTGAGTCATTGCACCATCGGTTCATTGTTCTAATGAATTGATGAACCGATAAACAAATGATTCAATAAAAAGCGCCTCCGCTCAAAAAAAGCAAAAACCCGGCTTCATCTAAGAAACCGGGTTCTGCTACATTAAATCTGGCAACTACCTACTCTCCCATACAGTCGCCCATATAGTACCATCGGCCCAGTGGGGCTTATCTGCTCTGTTCGGAATGGGAAGAGGAGTGACACCCACGGTAAGATCGCCAGAAAAAGATCAGAGAAAAGTCAGGAAGATTGAATCATCGCATCATTTGTTGATTGATTCAATGACTCAATGATACAATGAATAAATCCCTTCATACTGTAAACAAAACAAGTTCAATCTGTTGTTGACGCATCAACCAGCCAAAGGCAGGTGACATCATCGTGAATCAACAAAAATTAATGGTTAAGTCTCACGACCGATTAGTACCACTCGACTCACACATCACTGTGTTTACATCTGTGGCCTATCAACGTAGTAATCTCCTACGGGTCTTTAGTTCCATTGCTGGAAGTGACATCTTATCTTGGGGTGGGTTTCGCACTTAGATGCTTTCAGCGCTTATCCCAACCGGACATGGCTACCCAGCGTTTGCCACTGGCGTGACAACTGGTACACCGTCGGTCCGTTCACTCTGGTCCTCTCGTACTAGGAGCGACTCCCCTCAAATGTCCTTCGCCCGCATAGGATAGGGACCGAACTGTCTCACGACGTTCTGAACCCAGCTCACGTACCGCTTTAATTGGCGAACAGCCAAACCCTTGGGACCTTCTCCAGCCCCAGGATGCGATGAGCCGACATCGAGGTGCCAAACCTCGCCGTCGATATGAACTCTTGGGCGAG
>CAZFXS010000021.1:0-36295 GCA_964523395.1 uncultured Chlorobiaceae bacterium
AATATATCACAACTAATTGCGAGACTCAACTTATTTTGTAACATAGTTACTTTATAGAGAAAGTACCAAAGAGAATCTTTCGTCCCGCAAAGCGGGACAACACTTGGCGTTAATGAATACAAACCTTCATCTCTATGCAATTTCATCAGAAGTGATAATTCAAAATCTTGAATAGCCTGAATTTTGATGAAATTGCAAAGCTGGGATTAATAGTTGTCTATGTGTGCCATGTTGCAGCAGCAAATGGCAAGCGATTGCGATCTTGCTTTTCTCTATAACCATGAATAGTTGTATCAATAACCATAACAACGAAAATTAATATTCCAATTGCATACGCAAAAAAGCTGCATGAGTGTTAGCCTCTGCCGTTTGTGTAACAAACGAAGTATGCTGATACTCGTATCCACCTGAGATAATAAAATTATTGATAGGTTCGTAACTGGCACGGAGTTGCACAGATGTCGACTGGACCAGATTCCCATCCAGAAATACTGCCGTCGCTCCATCGGTATCCCGATGCCCCTGCAACGGATTGCCGCCGACATTCTTAGTAACATCTCCGCCGGCAACAATATTTTCCCCATGCCTCATTCTCCGAACTGTGCACCACGTCCGCACCGATTTATCCGGACGATAACTTAATTGGGCAAACCATTCATCGGAGTTCGGATCAAGATGATGTCCAAGCGCGATATTGTTGTGAGTGAAATTGTTGCCGTGCAACCGGTTACTGTAGACATACGGTTCAATGCGTGTATATTCAATAACGGCGTCGAGGTTTTCCATTCCACCAAGTTCGGCAGCATACAGTCCGCCTTGCCACGCGAATTCATTCCCCCACCAGCCGGTACCCATCTTCGAGAAGTCGATATCATCAATAAACCAGGTACCATAAAGTTTATAATTCTCTGCCGGGAATATTTCCGCGTCAAAACTAAGAATTGCATTGTCCCTGTCGCGAAGAGAATGTTCCGCGGATTTATAGAAGTTCACAGGATTGAGATATCCAAATTCAGGAGAAAGCCTCTGATAAATAACCATTTCGGTTGCACCAGCTCTTAGTGCGTTAAACGCCGTAAATTCCAAGCGGTGCATTGCAAGATATTTATTGCTGTACATCGGTTCCGTAATCGGTATACCGGTAAATATTTCGGAATCACCAAGCAATGAACCATGAAGAAACATAAACTTAAGGGATTTATACTGAGCATCGATTTTCAGAAAATCGAACAGAGGAGCATTGTCAGAAAGAAGTAACCTGTCAGAATAACCTGTACCGACAAGCGTGTACTCCCTGCCAAACTGTGCGTTGAACCAGCTGAGGTCGGCGCGAAGATATGCTTCGGTAAAATCAAAATAAGGTGAGTCCAAATCCTTAAACTTTACATTTCCTCTGAGACGTTTATCCGTTAACGCATATTCCCTGTCTCCCCATAGCGTGCCGTTTGTTGCCTGGATATAGTATCCGAGTTTTTCTTTTACCGTACCGTGCGCACGGAAGCCGTGATTTTCAAACGTAATATGGAGATTATCACTGCCGGTATTTGCCTGACGGTATTCCAGTGTACCGATAAATTCAAGAAACAGCGAAGCAGTGCTATCGGAATAATGAAACAGGTATTTTTCCTTATCCGAAAACAAATCTGAAAAAGGATCTCCGTTAAACAAACCCGAAACTGGTTCTTCCGGCGACTGCAGTTCATGCGCAAACTCAGTCCTGAACTTTGCGAGAAATCCCTGCTCAGCTTCTGAAAGTTTTTCTGCTCGCGAGGACACTTCTTGCAGTAAATGCGCAACTTCCCGGCGCGGTAGCGGTATCATTGTGTTACTATAAAGCGGAAGAACTCTTTTGACACCCATTCGATTTAAGAAATCATATACTTGATTATTGATTGGGACATTTTCCACTTGCGCATATGTTTTACAAACCCCGATACTTAGCAGTAAACAAAGAGTGAATGTTTTAATCTCAAACCTCAAAACCCAAAACTCAAACCTCATTTAGTGTCCTTTTCCCAATAACACAACCGCAATCGTATTGAATAAAATCTTCAAATCCATGCGAATCGAAATATTCTCAATATAATAGAGATCGTAGTCCACCTTTTTCCTCACATCATCAATATTTTCATCGTATTTATGCTTCACTTGCGCCCAACCTGTGATACCGGGGCGTACTTTTAATCTGCGCTTGTACAGAGGAATTTCTATTGATAATTGTTCAACAAAGAACGGACGCTCGGGCCGCGGACCGACAAGGCTCATTTCGCCATCAAGAACGTTAATAAACTGCGGAACCTCGTCGATGCGGAGACGCCTGAGCCATTTTCCCACACGGGTTACGCGCGGATCCTGTTTATTTGCCCATACAGGGCCGGATTCCTTTTCGGCATCTACATACATTGAACGGAATTTGATAACGTTAAAACGCTGCTCATCTTTTCCAACACGTTCCTGCGTGTAGAACACCGGACCACGTGAATCAAGTTTGATCAGAAGTGCCGCAAGAAGCCAAAACGGAAATCCGACAGCAAGGATCAGAAATGAAACAACGATGTCAATCGCCCGCTTGAGAAACCGTTCCCATGGCTGCATCAACTGCGGCATAATTTCAATTAAGGGGAAACCGTAAATCTGATTTGTCCTTGCCTGCCCGCTGATAATATCGTAAAGGTCTGGAATAATTTTCAAACTAACTTCGTGAGAATTGCAGGAAGCCACTACCGAGAGAAGACGATCATGCTCAGTTGAGTCCAGCGCAATAAGTACATCCTTGACGTTGTGTCTATCAATAATTTCTGGAAGGTCTTTTACTGTTCCAACAACAGGCACATCCTTGTACGGCGTGGCGCTCAGTTGTTCGCTTACCGGCACAAAGCCAACAATGCGGTATCCAAGTGCGGGATAAAGTCGGATCGCATCGTATAACTCACGTGCTTTCTTCTCCCAACCGACAATGAGCGCGTTATGGAGTCCAATACCTGCGATCAAAAGTCTGCGCTGGAACGTATGTTGCAGCATTCTTCCTCCGCCAACAAACAAAATCATCACTGCGCAATAGACTGCTATAAGAAACCTCGTTTGCAGTGGTGAGCCGACACCGCGATCATCAAAAAAAATTAGGAAGAATAGCAGGAGTACTCCGAAAATAACTGCCTTAATAATCAGCGCTAGCTCATCGAATCTGGATTTAGCATACCAAGAGCGATACAATCCGAAAAGAAAGAAAATAAACATCCAAAAAAAGCAGATAGCGAGCATGGGGATAAAATAGTCAGGCTCCATGACGTAGGATAAGATCCCGCTTCGTATCCGGAACCAGTAATAGACAGACCAGGCGAGGTTGATGGTGAGGAAGTCAATTATATACGTAACTAGTTTGTCTCGCATTTATCTAACGAACAACCTCCCAAGTTGGTCGCTGGTTAGAAAAAAGAAATTTGAAAAAACCAACAAATAGTGCAGCATTCATCGCGACGAAGTAGTACGGAAGACCTAATAATCCTGCTTTTAACTTCATTGAATCAAGGATGAAACCCAACACACTGGACGCATAAAACGCTAACTGTAATAGCAGGATTACGGACATAAACGGTGATGTGAACGATAGGATAATATTCAATAGAAAAATAAGGATCAGGAGAAAAGGGACAGACCACCGTATGATCTTATGAGACCAGAGCGCAAAAGCAACAAACCCGTATTTTGGGTGCAATAATTCAGAGAACTCTGATATACCATAAAAATTCCCGGTACTTATCCGAACCTTTCTTTTAAATTCGCCACTTACAGAATTTGAGAGATTTTCATATGCAACTGCCTTAGGCTCATAGTAATTTCTAAATCCCCTTTTGATAATATTCATGGGAATCAGAAAATCATCTGCAACCATTTTGTTGGTAGGCAATAAATTAAATAAGGTTTTCCTGATTGCGTACACAGCACCTGTTCCCCCCAAAGTGGTCTGTATCCTGCTTTCATATAATTTTATGATATTCTCGTAATTCCAGTAAGATGCTTCCCCAACACTTCCGACTGTTTTCAAATCTGAGTGTAAGAGTAATTCCCCGCAGACGGCTCCAACAGTTGCGTCATAAAAAGGCCTAACCAATGAATGCACAGTCGATCGTTCATAAAAAGTATTTGCATCCGAAAGAACTATGATTTCTCCTTTTGCCTCGCTGATCAAATCATTAAGCACCGCTGCTTTTCCACGCCTCACTTGAAAAAACCGCGTCTTGATTCGAACATCAGTAAGCGACTTGAGTTTCTCGTTGGTTGCGTCATCTGAACCATCTGAGCCGATTAGTATCTCGATCAGGTCGGGTGGGTAATTGAGGGATTTTAGATTATTGATTCTTTCCTCAATATGTTCTTCTTCATTGTATACGGATATGACTACGGATACAAAGGGCAATTTATCAGCTGCGTCATAGACAATTTTATTCTGCTTCGAAGAAGACCAAATAATCAAAATCAACGGATACACGATATACGTATACCCAACAAGGGTAATACACAACAAAAAAATTATTTCCAGAATCAAATTCTCACTTTCTTACCAAAGAATATCACGCACCAAATAAGAACGTTAACGCAACATGTCCGTATATAACTCAATTAACCTTTCCTCCATGATATCCCAGTTATATTTTTTCACGAAGGCGTTAAAACCGTTACTACCAAGGTATTCTCTAAAAGTGGGTTCATCTCGTAAGCGCACCAAGGCTTCTTTCAGCATCTGCTTATCACCATACGGTACGAGTAAACCGCATTGTTCTTCATAAATAACCTTCGCCATTGCGGTTTCCTTATTTGTAATGACGGGCTTTCTCACTGACATCGCCTCGTATATCTTATTGGAGCTTGCCATCCTGTTGATGGGAAGCGATGGATCATAAAGCGCAAGAATTACATCACATTCTGCAAGTAATTGAAGGGAATCCTCATACGCAACTTTACCAAGATATTGTATCCTTTTTTGAGAATCAAGAAATTCACGATCAATTTCTCGGGGAATCCAACCAGCGAATTTAGCTTCAATACGATCAACCTCCTGAAGGGCGGCTGCAATCACACGAAGCCCGCGATGTTCATGAATAACTCCGGCATAGCAAACCAAGAGACAATCGGTTTGTCTAATAGAATTCACCTCGTAACTGAGTCGGGGTGGAACATTCATAATAACATGGACAGACTGCGCATCCGGGTGGTTGAGTAACCTCCGCCGGTTCTCATCGGTCACAATCACAGTATCAGCCAAGAGCATCAGGGACTGATCTATCGTCCGGATAAGGGTACGCAATACCATAGGAACATTGCTTAGCTTGTCGGCAAAGTTGTCAAAGATATCATACACAACCTTCGTAGGGGTCAACATTTTTATAAACAATGCCGGGACAAGAGCATCCAAATCGCAGGCATGAATGACATTCGGTCGGATTTTTATCATTTGGATAATTGCGCGAATCCAAAATAGCGGAAGGATGATTAAAAGTAGTTTGCTGCCGTAAAGGCCCGGGATTCTCGTACGGGCGTACGGAACATTATTAATTACTTCTCTCCTAGGGTATTCTGATTTCCGGTCCCACCCAAATACAAAAACGGAAAAGCCATTTTTTTTAAGACTGTTAGTTTCTTTTTGAATACGAGGATCAAAAACGCAGGCATCAGTCCTCAAAAACAATATTATTCCTTTTACCTCATTACTGACAATTCCCCTGGAATCAAAGTGCACAGTTGCCATTAGTTGTCATTATATTTTTTTGAAGCTAACGAACCCTGAAACATACCCTGTAACGTAAACAATATCAGAAAAATGTTTTAGAGGAACGATAACTGGAAATTTAATAATATTACTTATCCTAAATGATGTAATTCCATACTTACTAAATACTAATATCCACCACCAAGCAATAAGAACAACTATAAACATTATGTTAGTTTTCAATGTTACAAGTATTAGCAACAAAGTGATTAATATTTTTGCCAAATTGTAAAATACATTTTTAACCAGGTGCCTGTTCACGCCATCACCGAATCCATAGTTATAAACCAACCTTCCGAATGAATAAAGTGAAGCCGGCATTCGCCAATAGACTACTGCACTTGATACCATCTCAAGTTTGCATTGAGCCTCTCGAAGTCGAAGCACAAATTCCGTATCCTCCCCAGTAATGGATTTTTCAGGATACCCTCCAACTTCCAACCAAATCGATTTTCGAAAAGCGAGTGACCGCGATGATGGTATGAAATCTTTTTTCGAAATCGACTCAGGGGGTATGACCCAAAAAGATGCAATACAGTTTTCAAAAAGTGAACGTGCATCAGGCAAATACCACCCACCCACCGCATCAATACTTGGATTACTTAGCAACGGGTAGGTAATTCGTTCTAGCCAATACTCATCAAAAATGCAACCTGCATCCGCACAAGCTATAATTTCATTCGACGCTGCTTTAATGGCAACATTCCTCCCTTTTGCTACAGGCCCGTAACTAACACTACGATTGCACGAGGAATCGACGATCAACTTTAAACGCTTTTGATATTCTGTTTTTTCAACAAGTTGAGAAATAATTTGAGGTGTTCCGTCTGTCGATCCGCCGTCAACTATGACAACCTCGCCAGGCAAAGATTTCATCGAAAGAAGTGAGCGAATAAAACTATGAATTTCTTTAGACTCATTGTATACCGTACAGATTAAAGATACATTTGAAATAATAGGTTGATTTTTAACCTGCAAGTTGCCCTCAATATCTCCGTAATATTCACTGGTACTTCGCATGTTCTGGATAGCCGCTTGTTTAATTTTTTTGAATATTAAACTTATCTTTTATAAGGAGGTTTTGTTGAGCTTTAGAAACAACTTCTTGAAGACGTTTGCATGAATTCTGGAACTGAACGTTCGTCCTACAAGTGCCAGCAAAATCGTTTTTTCTATTAAAGATAGAAAGATGATCGACCGTATAAGGAGATAAAAGGAATGTGAATAGTACTTTCTAAAGTAAATCAATTTACTTCTGTAATAGTGATGAATAGAGTATTCAGTAAACGATTTTTGGCCTGAACTTCTTTCACCATAGTGAATTATCTTAGCACGAGGATAATAGACAACCCGCAAAGATTGGCTTTTCAACCTTCGGCAAAGGTCCAGTTCTTCTGAATACATTTCAAAAGCTGGATCAAACAACTGGCCGCAAGGAAGCTTGTGCCTATTTATGACAAGACACGCACCCTTAATGACATCACAATCTTGGATCATGTTATTGTCTGTCTTATACAAATATGCATCTTTTTGTAAAAAAATATGCTCTTTAAGCATACTTGATAATTTGGGGAACTGGAAGAAACAAGGCTGGTAAAGACCGAACTCATCTAGTAGCATGGGACCTAAAATACCTATATCATCATTTTCATAAGCTACATCAATTAAGTCCATCAAACTATCATCTATCAGCTTTGTATCAGGGTTAATCAACACTAATACATCATACTGGGTTTTGTTAAAGAGATAGTTGTTGGCCCGGACAAATCCGATATTCTCTTGAAGAGAAAAAATATTCGTTCCCTCAGATTTGATTGAAAGTAATTTTGTGTGTTCATCAACACTAACCGAATTATCAAACAAAAGTATTTCATACTTATAATCATGGACGAACGTGTGTATACTGTTAACTAAATTAATAACTAATTCAGAGGTAAAATAATTTACTACAAGAAAGGAAATTCCCCTAGATCTTCTTGAAACTTGTATATTAGATGAGTCAGAATTCATTTCTTGGAGATTTATCTTTCGTATCAAATCTATTTTTCCTTGCAACGATAATGAATTGAAAAACATTTATATCTTGGAATCGATGAGAAAGAGAAAATAATCGATCAATAATTTTTTTCCATCCGTTTTTCGGTCTATATCTTATTGGAACACACGATATGATCGAATAATTCTTTGACTCAAACATAGATCGCATTGTCTTTAGTGTGAAAAATCGAATATGCGTCTGGTCCATAATACCTTCTTGCTCATAACTCCAATCTCCTTGAAGAATCAACTGTTTCAAAACGTAATAGTATCGCACATTAGGAATGGAGGCGATAACTACCCCATCATTCACTAAAAGGTCATGAGAAATCTCGACCATTTTCCATGGATTAACAAGGTGTTCTAGAACATCGGCAAAAATTATACAATCGAACATTTTCCCAGATGCAAGAATCAAAGGAAAGATAGATTCTACGTCACCGATATGGACTTTATCATAATATGATCCAGGAATTATATCCTGAACAACCTCTATACCCTCAATATACAGTGCATTATTTTTATTACGCAGTGCTCTTCCCAACATTCCACTACCACAGCCAACATCCAAAATTCTCTTTGCAGAAGAGGGAATAAGTGTAATCAACTCTGTTCTTTCATGTTCATAATACTCTTTACTCTTCATCGAACATTCACCTTTCTCATCTTTGGCCATAAGTAAATCGCATCAGTACCTATAATCGTATATAGATAGTATAGTTGTAGAAAACACGCAAGTATTTCAGTGCCAACACGAGCTAATGCTGCACCATGTAAACTCCATACGGGAACGAGAATTACATTCAAAATAACATTCATAATTCCACCAAATATGATTGCCAATGTTGAAAGTGATTCCTTTCCTGCAGCGATAAGACAACTACCCAAGAGAAAGTTAATGAAATAAAAACTTAATATTATAGAAAGAATCTTCAACAATTCAACAGACCTACTATATTGATCTGCATAAAGTATTTCGATAATCTTGTCAGCAAAAGTAAATGTTCCTACAGATATTAATACTCCAAGAGTAAGTAACAATAACAGTGAACGAACATAAAGTTTGGTGAATTGTTCTTTCATTGATTTGTGATACCTAGTAAGCACCGGAAAAAGAGCTCCAACAATACCTAGCGGGATAAACATGTAGGCATCAATCACACGAAATGCTGCGTTATACCAACCAATTTCCGATGAAGTCTTTAAAAGTGTTAAAATAAATATATCAGTTCGATTATACAACAAACTAAATACGCTGGCCACTAAAAATGGTGTCGCATTACGTAAACTTTCGGTAAATTTATGTTTATTAAAATTTATTTTCAAAGGACCAAAGCATCTTATGAATGCTGAAATTCCAACAATAAACACCGAGACATAAGTTAGAACATATACAACGGCTAGAGATAACAACCCTCCGCCAAAATACAACACGCTAAAACCAGAAATACATAATATGACCTTTTCCGTCACATTAAGAAATGCGACATACTTCATCCGCTCCAGCCCTTCAAATGAACGGATCACTGAAATTACTTGTACTTCGAAGAACATGCTTGTACCGAAAAGCAACGCCAGTGAAAGTGGATAATCTAACAGAAACGCACTTATACTAAGTAAAAGAAACGCTATAATTCCAAGAATTGATTTGATAACAATAACACGGCTTAATGCTTCTTCAGGTTTCTCATTACGAGCAGCAATTGTCCGGATTAGTGGAACCGTAAGACCAAATTCAGTCAAAATCGAGAACAACGCAACAAATGCTAATAACGCCGAAAATACGCCAAACTGTTCTTCACCTAATTTGCGAGCAATGAAAATTGTAAGAACAGTTGTCGCGATTTTGATGAAACTTCGTGTCCCAATAAGGGTTACACTATTTTTTATAATCCGGCGACTATCATTTTGATGTAAAGAAAGGGGCGGGTTCATTGGGAATCTGGGCTACTCCAATACACTTTACTCATGCAAACTCGAAACATGTGCTTTTGAATCAAGAAACCCTATAGCGCCAATTAGTAGTCCCAAAAAGAGAGAAAGTGTCAATGTATTTAAGAACCAAGTTGTTAATGCCTTTACTAGTAGTACTAATAACATAGAAGCAAAGGAAAGAAAAAGACCGATTTCCTGCGCAGAAGAAAGTTTACTAACCACTTTTATAATTCTTTTGATAATTGTACCATAGAGGGTAATAAAAATGGCGAACCCAATAATTCCCATCTTTGATAAAACATAAAGATAGCTATTATGAACAAATATCTGTTCTAATTCACCTACGCCGATTGCATGAAATCGATAAATATAACCCAAGCCTCCTCCAATCAATGGATGATCGAAAAATACTCTAATTGCTAGTTGCCATTCAGTTAATCGTTGCAAACTCGAAATATCAATTCTCTTACTTGAAATTAATGTTGCACGATTAACAACAGAATCTAAATTAACTACACCAAATATTTCAAATAGAAACAATACCAATAAAACCAACAAAACTGTTACTGTAATTTTTGAATAGTACATTTTCCGAAATTTACTATATCTTAAAAGAATAAAAAGTGTTGCAATCCCCCCGACAACCACGGCTAGCCAGGAACCGCGCGTGTAACTTAAATACAAAGCAATTAATGAAACTATAATAGATAGAAACAGTAGCAGTCTTTTCCCCCAGGACTTTACAAAAGGCAACATTGACACAGAAGCGATCAACTGTAAAGGATAATTAACTTCATGTGCCCCGGTAATCCTACGAAAAAACAACTTATTCCCGGTTAGACTGTCAAATGATGATTGTGATAACGACTGAACAATCTGAGGAATTGCACCTATTGTGCCACAAATGATCATCGCCCAAAAGATCATCTCGAAATCTTTCCAATCTGTAGCAAAAAGCAGAACTAAAAAAAATGAACCATAGTAGAAAAAGAGTCTCATATCTGCAAAAACATCTTGGAATTTATTACCTTGAAATATAATACTTAGTAGCGCAAACAGAGGTAAGGAAATCATAAATATTATCATGGGAATTGTAATCGACGTTTTTTGTAAACGAGGACCAGCACCATAAGCCCATCGGACAAGCCAGGCTAAACCGGAAAAAAACAGAATCCAATCCATCGAATACCAATTTACTCCGAGGATATTTACGACGTAGAGTTTCCCAATAACATCAGCATCAAAAATAAAAGTAATGAAAATTATTATTAAAAATATCGTACGTGGATCCACAAGAATAAAAAAACCAAACAAGAGGGTTAAAAGGCTTCCAATAAAAATAGTAGGATCAGGAATGAAGAAATAGAGGGCAACGATACCTATCTGAACCACAACAAAGGAATAAAATGCTAAAAGATTAATGTTAACATTTCTCTCCTGTGAGTATAAAAACATCAATTACCTAAATCACTTGTGCTTTTTAGTAATGCTACCCAATGCTTTAATGGGATTGCGAATCTCAAAAAATAAGAGCCGAATACGTTCATATTGAGTTGGCTGAACCCGTTTCACATTTTTTAAATAAATGGAAAATAGTATCACGAGAAAGCTACTTAAAAAACTTAAGCATGATGCAGTTAATATCACCGTTAAACGTTTTGGTTTAAATTTTTTTTCTGCCGGGACTGCCCTGTCAAGGATAAGCAAAACTGGAATATCTTTTTGTTCATCAATCTTAGCTTGCTCATACATCGGAATTAGGAACTCTACAATCTTTTGATGGATTAAAGCCTCCCTATACAAACGCAATGATTCAAGTCCTTGAAGAGGAAAAGTAGACAGTTTTCTTTCAATTTCAGCAAGTTCGTCCTGAATCTGTTGAACAACTACATTTTCGCCCGATACCTTCTTTTTGAGAATTGCCAATTCTACTTCTTTTTTTGCTTTAAGTCCGTAAAGTTCTGCAATTGAGGAAACGCTCGCCGAGTTCTGATCGGGCAACAGGACTAACCCACTTTTTTCCTGATATGATTTAAGCACGTCTTCTGCTCTGTGCAATGCTTGTTTACTCTCGTTCAATCGCTTTTCCACAAATTCACGATTGCTCCGTGCCTCCATTGTACCTAATTGAATGCTAAGTGAATTCAAGACTTCCACAAAATAATTAGCCATATCTGCAGCAAGACTTGCATTTTTGTCAACTACTTCAATGGTGATATTTTCTTCTTCTTGGATATCAAAAGAAACATTATCCTCAAGTATCTTAATTGCCCTTTCCATTGAACTATCCTCAACTTCATATACCTTTATAAGGTCAAACTTCTTGACGACCGACTCCATTGCTGACCGGCTTTTAAGTATAGCAAGATAATTATAAACACCAGGGCGTTGACCAAGGCTTGTAAACTTTTGATTTAAAGGTAAGGATTTCAGTACCGAAGCTGACAAACCAAGCAGATTCATTTGACCTTGGTCTTTCGGTGGAAGAATAGACGCGGTTGACCTATACCAATTCGGTAAAACAAAACTAACAATCAATGCAAGAAACGAGACACACATAAAATTTAACAAAATAAATCGTCGCCAACTTAAGACGACTTCAAAAAGATCAATAATACTAATTTGTGATCTGTCAATGTCACTGTCAAGTTTATTAGATTTGCCGTTATCCATAATTCCTTTTAACAATTTGAAGACTTTACTTTGAAACTTGAGACACCAACACCGCCACACCTATCACCACGCTCAGCACACTTGCCGCCTGGCTTGCGATGGTCATATAATAGGAAAATGGATGATCAGGTTCCGCCGGAACCCAGATATAATCACCTGGCTCCAGTTTTGTGTCGCCGGGAGATAGCCACTGTTTCGTTTTTGATTTCACAATTTTCACGTCGCCGCTACTGGCACGGTCGGAAAAGCCGCCGGCCTTACGTATGTAATAATCCGTGTTTTTTCCTTCAGTAAACGCGATATGCCCGGGGGAAGCGACCTGTCCGAATACATAAATAGTATGCTGAAGTTTTGGAATAACGACCTCGTCTTCTGAGTGAAGAATAATATCCTGGGTGCTGTCACCTTCTGCAAACAGCTTTACGAAATCAACCGTTACCGCCTCGCGCGTAAGACGCAGTGAGTTTTCCAGCGCATACCCTAATGTATCTTCCGTTGAAACCACTCCACGCTGGCTTATCATCGCTTCGTCAGGAACATCTTCCTGCTCGTATGTTTTGCGAATGATCGTGGCCGAGCTAAGAGACGCGTCTTCTGTGAAACCGCCTGCCTGGCGGATAATTTCCGACAACCGCGTACGATCCTTGGTGATTGGGTATGTAGCTGGGAACAACACCTCACCTTTGACATCAACATTGTAATCCTCGCGCAAATCGTGTTTTCCCTGAACAACTATCCTGTCTCCCGGCTCGAGTAATATATTTTTTTCTGTTCCGGTCATTACAGCAGAAAGATTTATTGTCTGCGTGGAAAGCGTGGTACCATCAGGACTTAATCGTGAAAAAATCGCCTTGTCCGTCATCGCAAGCCGCGTTGTGCCATGCGCTATCCTGATCGCATCCAGTACATTATCGCCATCCACAAATTCATAGCGGCCCGGCGAGTTGACCTGGCCATACACGCCAAAGACATTTTTAAACGGATCTTTCCGCGGAACTACTACAACATCACCTTCCCGCAAATACGGGTTGAACGTATCCTGCTGTGCGGCAAAATATTTCGGGAGATCGACCCTGAGTTCGGAACCGTCTTTTCGCTTTATCACGATGTTCCGTGTTGACATTATTCTTTTCAAGGGAATCAAATCTTCCGGAGACTGAAGTTTGGAAAGCTTGTTTGCTTCTTCAATAAGCTTATTGGCACGGTCAACAGCGTTTAGCGTATAGAGTCCGGGGTTAAGCACCGTTCCTGTAATACTGACGACAATAGGACGGGGTTTTATCAGTGTTACGGTAATTTCGGGTGTAATATATTTTCTCCGGACTTCTTTCATAACGTGCGCCTTTGTCTGAGCAAGCGTCATGTTTGCTACGGTAACCTCGCCCACCGTCGGGATAATAAGTGTTCCCTCCGGCGTTACCGTCAGCGAAAAATTCAACGGCGGACTCATCCAGATACTTACCGCAATAATATCGGAGGGGCCAACGTAGTAAAATTCAGGGTTCACCGTGGACTCAAGCGCTATACCCGATGGCTGGGAAACATTTGACTGCATTTTTTCCTGAAGAAGAGTTTCAATATCTTCTCCCTTTTTAGAACTTTGCGACTGGAACTGAGCAACCCCAGCATTCAGAGCAAAGGAAAGCAAAGCAATCAACACACTGTATCTGAATAACCTCAAAGCAGAAAAACTCACGTGTCAGTAATTGGAATTAATGGAACAATTGTTAACGTTCTGCATACATGGTACGGTAATACTGCTGGTACTCGCCGGAAATAATCTGCCGCCACCAGGATTCATGGCTCTGATACCATGCAATTGTGGATGGCAACGCTTTCTCGAATGTCACGGACGGCCTCCATCCCAGTTCTGAAGAAATTTTGGAGGCATCAATCGCGTAGCGGCGATCATGGCCGGGACGGTCTTTTACATAGGATATCAGGCTTTCGGATTTTCCGAGGTGCGAGAGAAGCAGTTTCACAATATCAATATTCTTCCATTCGTTGTTGCCGCCGATATTATATATCTCTCCGACAGTTCCTTTATGGAGCACCGAGTCAATTGCGGCGCAATGATCATCCACATAGAGCCAGTCGCGCACATTAAGGCCGTCACCATACACGGGCAATGGTTTATCATGCAACGCGTTAATGATCATCAGCGGAATAAGTTTTTCAGGAAACTGGAACGGCCCGTAATTATTTGAACACCTGGTAATAAGCACAGGTACACCGAATGTGTGATGATACGCCTGCGCGAGCAGGTCGGCCGCGGCCTTAGAAGCGGCATACGGACTGTTGGGATGAAGCGGTGTGGTTTCGGAAAACTTCCCTTCCGTTCCTAATGAACCATAGACCTCATCGGTTGAAATCTGCACAAACCTCTTGACGCCTTTTTCTTTCGCAGCATCCAGCAGTGTCTGCGTTCCCCCGACATTTGTTTCGATAAAAATCGCGGACCCCATAATGCTCCGGTCCACATGCGTCTCGGCGGCAAAGTTCACGACAGCATCAATGGCGTACGTCGAAAAAATCTTTCCAACCGTTTCGCGGCCACAGCAATCTCCTTTGACAAAATGGTACCGCTGATTGTTTTCAATATCCTCGAGGTTCTGGAGATTTCCCGCGTAAGTAAGATTATCAAGATTAACAACAATGTACCCGGGATGATTGTGAAGAATGAAACGGACAAAATTACTCCCGATAAATCCGCAACCGCCGGTGACAAGTAGGTTCATTTCGTTCTTAATTGTGAATGCCTGAGCAACTTCAACAATAATCTTACTGAATCGCCCGTTTTTGGAGAATAACGATGATAAATCTACAAAAATAAGGGTCTAAAGTCAATCAAAACTGCGTGAAAACACAAAACACTTGAAGGTGAAACTGATGGAAAGCTTGATTACTGTAGCAATTTGGAGGGTACGTTTCCTTATTGATTTATAAACAACAGGATATGAATTTTGGTGAAGTAATCTACAAAAGATTGAACCGAAAATCAACAAACATTGTCACTGAAATCAGGAAAAACAGAACCGAAAATGAATCCGTTTACAGAAGTTTAAATAATCTGAATTACGTTTTCAGGAATCCAGCCAATCTTTCCGTCTGCAAGACGGATTTTGCGCCACTCTCCCACTTCATCGAGAAGTTCAACCTTGAGCCCTTCGTGCAGAACAAACAAATCGGTGCTCTGTTTGTCGGGTGCGCTTTTCACGGAAACGGATGGAGAGAAGACCACAGCAAAATGATCATTTGCTTCCTGATGATATTGCACCCATACTGCGGTAAAACCAATGATGCTCGCCATAACGGCAACAAGGACCAAAACCATCATAAGCCGTTGTATCATAAATGATCGCGTGTACAGCATAATTGCCGCTGAAAAAGCTGTCACCCAGAGAGCGATAATAGCAAACATCCCCCATCCTTCCGAAGGAAAAAGCGAAACCAGAGAATGCCACCATTGAACAAAAAACAGTTCCGGCACCGGTTCTATTTTATCGATGATGCGAAGGTTGGCAAGCTGTAAATTATAGCTGATGTCATCATCGCCGGGCGAGAGCCGTTTTGCTTTTTCGTAATGAAGAACTGCAGCGGGGATATTTTGCAGCTTGAAATACGCGTTGCCGAGATTGTAATGAAGGTCAGCGCTTTCATAGCCGCTGTTCAGGACTTGTTCGTACATTGCCACCGCATTTTTGAATTCCGCTTTCCGGTATGCCTGATTTGCCTGTTCGAACTGAAGCAAGGCCTCGTCCGCAAATACGGCACTCATGTTCAGAACTATCATGCATATGATTGCAAAGGTCTTCACCGGATCATCCCTTCTATCGATGAAACCAGTTCTATCGAATCTTTGTAGATGATATCCATCTGATGCGAATCAGAGGAAGGCGCAAACCGGGCAAACTCACATTGCTCGAGCGTCCTTGCGAGTTTTTCAACCGAATCATCGGGCACGCCTCGTTGCTTCAGCACAAGACGAACATTTTCCAAAGATATTTCCGCAGGAGGAATGCCCAGTTTATCGGAAAAATATCCCCATAATGCACGGGACGTTTCCGTAAAGAACTCTTCTTTCTTTTTGGCGTCGAGAAATTTCTTCGCTTCGTTCATGCGGCGTTGAGCAACCTTCCTTGCCTTGCGGTTCTTCATTCCCGCAACGTCACCGAGAGTCCGCTCCCGCTTCCGCATCGCCATGATGAAACCCGCAAACGCAAACACCGCCGCTATTGTTAAAACGAAGAACACCGGCGACTCTACAAACATTGATCCTTTACGCCGTAACGTTACATCACCGCTCTTAATAAATCTGATATCTTCACCGAGAAGCTTGACGTCCTCTTTGCTGATTCCAGATACACCCGAAGCAACGGCATCCGCCCCGCGTTCCACATTAACAGTAAATACCGGGCCACTTAATGTCGAATAAGATTTCTTTTCGAGATCAAAATAAGAAAACTGGATAGATGGAATCCGTTGCTCACCGGCATGGCGGGGAATCATCAGGTATTCGAATGTCCTGCTTCCGCTTAACTGATCGCCCTGCTTTGAAAAATTATCAGACACTTTAGGATCGTAGCGCTCCATATCAGGAGGCACGGTTACCGAAGGCGGTTCGAGTAGCTTAATATTGCCTTTCCCGGTAATTTTTACTTTTAATGTTACCGGCTCGTTTGTCTTTGTCTGTTTCTTATCAAGCCAGGTTTCCATCGAAAATTTTCCGACGGCACCGTTGAATGATGCGGGAATTCCTGCCGACGGCAAAGGAAGAACAGTAAGCTTCACCGGATTGTTTTTAACTTTATAGTTGACGTTTCTGACGTTCCCGAAAAACGGATCATTAAAAAACTGATCGAACAGATCATTCGACCGTTTCTTCGTCTGCACCTGAACAATACACTCCACTTCCATCGGGTCGATGGTCAGCGCTCCGTTACTCTGAGGAAACAGCGCTACTTTCTTCAGGATGCCGACGCGGTATTGTTTTCCATTGATCGTTTCAGTAGTTAACTGAATCTGTTTCGGCACATCAATATCTTCACTCCAGAACCCGGTCAGCGCCGGTACTTTGGTAATGGTATAATTGACGACGCTGACTCTTGTATAGATTTTGTAGGTAACGGTAACTTGTTCACCCTGATAAATTTTTGATTTGTCGATCTTGACATCAAGAAAAAGGTTGTCACCTATTTGCTTTGCAATATCGCCATCATCGGATTGTTGTGACTGGTTGGTACGTGCAGTGCCCTTTGTTACTTCAATGGCGATCGGTTGAGTCTTAAGCTGTTTTCCATCATATTCAATTGTCGCTGACCCAATTGTAAACTTTCCCTCAGTACGAGGCTGAAGAACGAAGCTGTATGAAACCGAAGAAGACATCGACCCGTTGATAAACTGCATACTGGTAGATTGGTTCGGTCCCGAAAGGACTAGGAAGTCATTAAACGCAGGAGGTCGGAAATTCTTTCCGCCGCTCGTTCCGTTCAACGCGAACGTTACCTGGAACTGCTCCGATGTTGACACACGATTCCTGTCAACCGACGCGGAAAACTCCGAATCCTGCGCGATAGCATAATCGCTGACGATTCCTGTAAGAAAAAACAAAAAGAGAACGGCTACTATTTTAAAAATGATATTAATCTTACCAATCCTTTTCTACCTGAACACGCGCCGGGGCCTTCTTCTGAAGCTTTTTCTTCACGTTTTTTTCTTCATTTTTTAATGCTTCCAGTATCCGCTCCGCGTCGGCTTTTGAAATTTGCTGCTTCTTTTGCTGTTGCTGTTGTTGATTCTGCTGTTTCTGCTGCTGATCTTGTTGTTGCTGATCTTTTTTCTGGTCTTCTTTCTTTTGCTCGTCTTTTTTCTTTTGGTCCTTTTTGTCCTGGTTTTGCTGCTGCTGTTGTTGCTGTTTAAGCATCGCTTTTGCGTATTCCAGATTATATTTTGTTTCGGCATCCTTTGGATTAAGTTTTAATGCCTCCTTATACGAGGCAATACTTTCAGGATATTTCTGACTTTTCAGAAGCGCGTTGCCAAGGTTATGCAATGCATCCGATTTGATGTCCGCATCTGTTGTTTTGGCAGCCGCAATGCGATATTGCTCCGCCGCTTCGTCATAGCGATCCTGTTTGTACAGCGCATCGCCAAGATTAAACGGGCCGTGCAGCATTTCTTTATTCTGCTCAAGGGCTTTCCGGTAATTTACCTCAGCATCGTCATACTTTCTTTTGTCATACAGTGTGTTTCCGTCACGGATCAGAGACTTATCCGACTGTGCAAACGATGCCGAAATACCGGCACACACCGCCAGTGCCGCTATCAGGATGTTCTTCGTAAAAATTTCCATCGTGAAAACCATAATGTTTTACGTTCGGAGATAAAGAACTCAAGTACAATGAATAATAACGCAGGCGCAAGGAAAAATTGGAACCGGTCTTCATACTCTGTGAACATTTTCATGCCGAATTCTTTCTTTTCCATCGTTTCGATTTCTTTAAAGACGACATCAAGTTCGCTTTGCTGATTTGTGGCGCGGATATATTTCCCTCCGCCAACGGTAGCAATTTCCTGCAATCCTGTTTCATCAAGTTTAGTGAGAACAATCGCTCCGTTTTGATCTTTCTTAAATCCCACTTGCGTATTATTCTGATAGACTGGAATAGGAGCCCCTTCCGGCGATCCCATACCAATGGCATGGACAATCACACCTTCAGCGTGCGCTACCTTCGCCGCTGCGACTGCATCGTCTTCATGGTTCTCACCGTCAGTAATCAGAATAACAACTTTATATTTTTTCTCTTCGCTTAAAAAAGATTTCATTGAAAGCCGCAGAGCAGAGCCGATCGCCGTGCCGGGAACCGGAACGACATCAACATCGATCGTGCTGAGAATTAATTTCGCCGCTGAGTAATCCGCCGTTAAGGGAAGCTGAAGATAACTATCACCGCCAAAAACGACAAGGCCGACACGATCATTCTGAAGTTTGTCAAGCATCCTGGAAATTTCCTGTTTTGCGCTTTCGAGGCGGTTCGGCTTGATATCTTCCGCTTTCATACTGTTGGAAACATCGAGCGCGATCATAATGTCAACGCCTTCGCGTTTTACTTCTTCCATCTTCGTGCCGATCTGAGGATTCGCAATACCAAGAATGACAAACAACACGGCGAATAATAACATAATAAACTTCACCGCGCGCTTATATTTTCCAACCATCGGCATAAGGCCTTGCAACAGCTCAGGGTTGCCAAAACGGGATAGTGACTGCCGGCGGGCTCGTTTCGCCCACCAAAAGAGAATAATCAACAATGGCAGAAGGCTCAGTGCGAACAGAGCTTCACTATGTGCAAACCGGATCATCTACGGCACCGACCTGAAAATCGTGTGTGCAAGCAGCAACTCCAGAAGAAGCAATATTCCCGCAAAGGAGGCCGTGGCATAAAACTCTTCATTGCGGTGACGGAATTGTGTAACCTCAATTTTTGTTTTCTCGAGACGATCGATTTGATCATAAATAGCTTTGAGCTTTTTGTTGTCAGTAGCGCGAAAATACTGTCCGCCGGTTTGCTCTGCAATTTTATCGAGGAGAACTTCATCAATTTCCACAGGCACATTCTGATACTGCACGCCAAAAGGAGTTTGCACGGGGTATGGCGCAGTCCCGACGGTCCCCACACCGATGGTGTACACCCTAATGCCGTATGATTGGGCAATCCCCGCCGCGGTGAGCGGGTCAATGAATCCCCTGTTATTCACTCCATCTGTCAACAAGATGATAACTCTGCTTTTCGCTTTGCTGTCTTTTAGACGGCTCACGGCTGTAGCAAGTCCCATTCCGATTGCTGTACCGTCTTCAATCATTCCGCTTTTTACGTCTTTCAGAAGATTCAGCAGAACGGCATGATCAAGTGTGAGCGGACACTGTGTAAAACTTTCACCCGCAAAGATGACAAGAGCAATGCGGTCAGTATTCCTTCCGCCGATAAAATCGCTGGCTACTCTCTTCGCCGCTTCAATACGATTGGGACGGAAATCTTCGGCAAGCATGCTTCCCGAAATGTCAGTTGCAAGCACAATATCAATGCCCTCTGTCGTTACGTTCTCTCCGCTGGATGACGATTGCGGACGCGCAAGCGCTATCGTTAACAACGAGAACGCAAAGACGCGAAGTACAACAAGCAAATGACGGAACCGCTGGCGCCAGCTCCGCGATGCCGTCTGAAACGGCGCAGTAGAAGAAACCTGCAAATCAACTGACTGCTTTTTTTCTTTTCTCCAGTACCAGTAGATAAACACCGGTACCAGCAGAAGAAGAAACAAGTATTCAGGATTGGCAAACATTATCCCGTTCATGCGTTAGTCTCCTGAACGGCCGTCTCAGTCTCCGGCTCGGTTTTAGTTTCAACAGTTGACTGCACAAAGTTCATCGCGGACGAGAATGTCTTTTCATTTTCTTCCGGAACGGGTTGATACTTGGCAAACTTTACTAAATCGGCACGGGTGAACATGTTTCGCAGATGGGCCCTGAGATCTTCGGAAAGAAGTGAAATCGGACCGGAAGCAAGAATTTCCTCAGAAGTCTGTTCAAGCGCCATAACCGAAAACCGGCGCTCGATATACTGTCGAATAATTTCCGTAACAGTAGAATGGTATTCTTTCACTTTTCCTCTCTGCCAGAGGTGTTCGCTTTCAAGAGAACGAAGAGCTTCAAGCGCAATCTCATGCGCGGGACGAGGAGGAGCCTGCGGAATAATACTTTCACCCTTTTTCCGTTTTTTAAGAACGTAATATATCAGCCAGCCAATTCCCACAAAAATGAGAACACCAATGATGTAAGGAAGGATTTCGGCAAACGTGAGCGGCAAGGTTAATGGCGGCTTAATATCCTTAATGGCCTGAGCGGTATCAACTGCTATTCCATGAACAGTAACGGGAATCGGAGAAGTAAGAACCGAATGCTGTGTTGTGTCGCCGCCGACACGATATGGAACCGTTAACGCCGGGAAAACATACATGCCGGAATCAAACGCCGTAACAGTGAACACAACTTTGTCAACCGACCTGTCGTTTGACTGCGTAGTGGTGGGTGGATCAATTTTCACTATGTCAAACCCGGCAAGTGAGTCGGTAAAGTGGGGCTGACCCAGAGTAACATTCCCGGGCCGCTGTACTTCCACATACACATTAAGCCAATCACCAATCACGATTGTATTGGAATCAACACGAGCCGTTGCTTGAACATCCTGAGCAACAGCAGACACCTGCAATGATATCAATACCAGAATCGGAAGCATGATCAATGTATGTGGAAACCGCACTACCATCTTTTTTCCCTGACACGGAAAAACGACATTAACGGATTGATATATGATTGGTCGATTCTGATATCAATCGCGTCAACACCGCTCCGGCGAAAGAGCCTCGTCCGTACTTCCTGCCGTTCCATCCACCATTTCCGGTATTGCTCTCTGACCGAGTGATTGCTTGTGTCGATCCACATCGATGTTCCCGATTCAGCGTCCTTAACGCGCATCAATCCTGCCGGAGCGAGTTCACCCTCGCGGGGATCATGAAGTCGAACACCAATGAGATCATGTTTTTTCGCAGCAATTTTGAGAGCGTCCTCATAGCCATCATCAATAAAATCGGAGATCAAAAATGCTATGCTTCGTTTCTTAATGGCGCTGGTAAGATATCGAAGACCCTCGCCAACGTTTGTTTTGCGATGGCTCGGTTCAAAATCAAGGACTTCCCTGACAATACGAAGAATATGTGTACGGCCCTTCTTAGGGGGAATAAATTTTTCGATAATATCACTGAAGAAGATAACGCCGACCTTATCATTATTCTGCAGCGCTGAAAATGCGAGAACAGCACAAAGTTCGGCCGCAATATCCTTTTTAAGTTGCTGAACGGTACCGAACTCCCCCGATCCGCTGACATCAACCACCAGCATCACAGTCAGCTCACGTTCTTCCTCAAACACCTTCACAAACGGGTGACTGAACCGGGCCGATACGTTCCAGTCGATTGTACGGATGTCATCTCCGAGCTGGTATTCCCGCACCTCGCTGAATGCCATTCCTTTTCCTTTGAATACGCTATGATATTCTCCGGAAAAAACCTGATTGACCAATCCCTTGGTGCGGATTTCAATCTTACGGACTTTTTTTATTAGCTCTGTGGTATCCATATTCGTCAGTAGTCAGTGGTAATCAGTCATTCTTACTACCATATTTTTCTGATTGCAGCCGGATAGATTTTATATATGCATTCAGCTTTATATGAAATGGCTGAAGTAGTTCTTCCAATATTTGCTCTTGTTCACCCGACAATAATTTTCTTTTCTTCGCCCTGCGCAACCAATGCTGAGTTTCCATCAATGAACCTCTGGCGAAATAGCAAAATCGCATATTCTCTTTGAATGAAAACCGGCCATATCCTTCTGCAATATTTGCTCCAATTGAATCCACAGAGCGCACAAACTGCTTACCAATTGTATCTTTCTCAAAGAACTGCCAATCAATGCAAATATTCCAAACAGAATCGGCAATCTCTTCAGAAATTTGATATACTTTCAAATCTTCCAATTTAATAATCATATATCCTCCCTCATAATGACTATTGACTAATTACCATTTACTACTTACGGCACTTCCACCGTATTTAAAATTTCATCCACTATTTGTTCAGAAGTAACATTTTCAGCTTCCGCTTCATACGTCACTGCGATACGATGACGGAGAACGTCATGGCATACAGCGCGCACATCTTCCGGTATGACATATCCGCGGCGTTTGATGAAGGCAAATGTTTTTGACGCGAGGGCAAGATTGATAGTCGCCCTTGGTGAAGCTCCATAGTTAATGAGCGAAGAAAGTTTTTCAAGCTTGAAATCTTTCGGCTTTCGTGTCGCGAAAACAATATCGAGGATATATCGTTCTATCTTTTCGTCCATGTACACTTCCTGAGCGACTGAACGCGCTTTTAAGATATCCGCCGGTGACACTACCGCCTTCATGGCAGGCGTGGTTGAAGCTACATTTTGCCGCATGATCAGCCGTTCTTCTTCGCGGTTCGGATAATCGATTTTTATTTTCAGCATAAAGCGGTCAACCTGGGCTTCAGGAAGAGGATATGTTCCTTCCTGTTCAATCGGATTTTGGGTCGCGAGAACGAGGAACGGCTCATCGAGTTTAAATGATTGATCGCCGATAGTAACCTGACGCTCCTGCATTGCCTCAAGCAACGCGCTCTGGACTTTCGCGGGGGCGCGGTTAATTTCATCGGCAAGGATAAAGTTGGCAAAAATAGGGCCGCGCCGAACGGTAAAATCTCCATTCTTCTGATTATAAATCATCGTTCCGATGACGTCCGCAGGTAAAAGATCCGGCGTAAATTGAATCCTTTGAAACTTCGCCTGTATCGCGGATGCGAGTGTTTTAATGGAAAGTGTTTTCGCGAGTCCCGGCACGCCCTCCAGGAGAACATGCCCGTTTGAAAGCAAACCAATCATCAGCCGTTCAACCATATACTTCTGGCCGACGATAACTTTACTAATTTCCATCTGCAAGAGATCGACAAACGCACTTTCACGTTGAATGCGTTCATTGAGTTGTTGAATATCCGTCATATAAAATCCTTCATTGTGGCACACCTTTGTGGAAACTATTACCCCCGCTCATACATCCTGGTTAAAAATTTCTACTGTACAACTACATTTTCTCCGGCGCGGTAATCCCAAGAATGGAAAATCCATTAGCAAGTACATGTTTTGTCGCTTCACACAAACCCATGCGAGCAGCTGTCAGCGAAACATCTTCAGTAACGACTCTCTGGGCATGGTAAAATTTATGAAACTCGGACGCAACATCCTGCAAATATTCCGCCAACCGGTGCGGTTCATACGCAACGGCACACGATTCAACTATATCCGGGAATATCGTCAGCATTTTTATAAGTCCAAGTTCTTCAGGTAGTTGTAATAACGAAAAATCGCGCTCAATGTTGCGGTCAGCCCCCTGGCTTTCGGCGTACCGGACAATACTGGCAATCCGGGCATAGGCATATTGCAGGTAATATACAGGGTTTTCATCTGACTGCTTTTTTGCCAGATTCAGATCAAAATTCAAATGACTGCCTATGCCGCGCATAATAAAAAAGTACCTTACAACGTCCGCACCGACTTCATCGATTAACTCATCCAGCGTAATAAAATTTGCTTTCCGTGTCGACATTTTGACGACGGCTCCGTCCTGAATAATCGTGACAAACTGATGGATGAGTACCTTGATTTTGGAAGCATCATAATTTAATGCCTTCAATCCCGCAAGCACATCAGGATAGGTAGCAACATGATCAGCGCCGAGAACATCGATAACAAGATCAAAGCCCCGGTTAAGTTTTTCTCTGTGATATGCTATATCGGGCAAGCGGTAGGTCGGTTCACCGGTGCTTTTAACAATAACTTTATCTTTTTCTCCGCCAAGCGCAGTGGTTCTAAACCAGACTGCCCCATCCTGATCGTACGCAAGATTTCTTTTCTTTAATTCAGCAATAACGTCATCAACTTTACCGGTTTCATACAAACTATTTTCGTTATAGAAGACATCAAACGCGACACCAATCCTCTTGAGCGTTTTTTTGATATCATCAAATATTTCCGTTTCTGCCTGCTGTTTAAAAATTCCTTCAGCAGGTTGCGACCGCAATGCATCTCCCTGTTTGTCCTTAAGGTAACGCGCGATATCGCGGATATACTCGCCCTGATAATAATCTTCCGGAAAAGTAATTACCTCACCCAATTCTTCAAGATACCGAAGACGGACAGAATCACCGAGTACGCGCATCTGGCGGCCGGCATTATTGAAGTAATACTCCCGTGTTACATCGTAGGTTGCCCACTCAAGAAGCCGGGCCACAGTATCACCATACACCGCACCACGACCGTGGCCGACAGTCAATGGACCTGTCGGGTTTGCGCTGACAAATTCCACCTGAGTTTTTAACTTCTTTCCGATGTTCACCCTGCCAAACTGTTTTCCGGAAGAAAGAATTTCCTTCAGACGTTCACGGTAGAACTTATCGGTAAAACGGAAATTAATAAAACCGGGACCTGCAATTTCGACTCGATCGACAAGCGAGCGGTCGATGTCAAGACGATCAACGATTTCCTGGGCAAACTGGCGCGGGGGTTTCCCGGCAATTTTTGATGCAATCATCGCAACGTTGGTTGTCAGATCGCCATGTTCCGGACTACGGGGTTTTTCAAATGTAGGGGATACCGCGTCTCCGCAGCCGAGCGCGTGAAGGCCGGCCGCAACGCGTTCCCGTAAGTATTGTTTCATCGTACTTTTGCTGTTCGGGGCTTGCGGGCTGTCTTGGGAGTTTCGGGTTTGTCTTCTACTGTTTCAATCTTTGCGTCTCCCCAGAGCTTTTCCAATCCGTAAAATTTTCGCGCTTCCCGGTGAAATACATGAACCACAACATCAACATAATCAACCAGCACCCACTGGCGCTGAGTCAGGCCTTCCTTGTGCCACGCTTCCATTCCCAACTCTTCCATACCGTCAATGACGGCGTCGGCGACAGCTTTCACCTGTATATCCGAATCGGCGGAACAGACAACAAAAAAGTCCGCCATATCGGTGACTTTTCGTAAATCAAGTATTGTTACATCATGCGCTTTTTTTGTCAGCGCGAAATATGCAATTTTCTTCGCAAGTGTTTTTGGTGTCAATGATTCTCCTTTATGTTACCGTGAAACCCGCAGTGTGGAATAATCTTCTCCGATAATGACGGAAACGTCTACAAAATAGTCCGGGTTAATTTGTTGAATAATATTTTTCTCAGAAACTCCCAGCACGGTCGCGATCTTGCGCGCGGCATTCAAATCACCGACGCGGTCCACCACCATCGTGTGGGTTATATTAAACGTTTTATAGTTTTTCATCTCAACAACATCAAATCCGTTGGCACGGAGAAAAGCGGTAAACTTTGCGCCCGCCCCTTTAACGCCGCAACCATTCAACACATCGAGTTGAACTACTTTTGCGGGCACAACCGGCATCTGAGCTTTCTCAGGTTCGGAAGATGGTACACCCCGGGACATATATGCATATGCAAAATACCCGACAACCACCAGCATAAATCCAATGCAAATATTAAAAACAATTTTCATTACTTGTTTTGACTGGCGGGCATGGGTTGGCGTTCCCGGGTCCTCGTTCTGAGACATCAGCAGAGTCCTTTTCTTATTAAAAAAAACCGAGTTAGCCTTTCGTCTAAAAGACTAACTCGGGAGCACATCAGACAACCGGCAAACAGCATCATGTTCCTGAAAATATTTATTCGTCTCCCCACGGATGGTTGCTGAAAAAGGGATTTGAAAGCCCGTAATTATTATAATAACTGAACGGCAGTTGACGGTATTGCAGTTTTATATAAAGATCATCCGCAGGATGGTAATTTAATTCCGCTCTGCTCAGATAGATTTTGCTTAAATCACTTTGCTGGAATGAGCCATATTGTCCAAACGGAGAACCTTGCAATGTAATATCAAACCGGACATTCAGCGGATCCGCAATTTTATAGAACATGCTGTTGGTATAATCGGCAATTGAAATTCCCTGCCCGCCTGCCGTCATATAATTCAGCGAGAAACTGTGCCGCATCATAAAATTTTCGGAATTAAGCAATCCGAAAAAGCTGCTAAGACCGGTGGAGGGATGAATAAGCGACCGTGAAGCACTGGGCTCGGATTCAGTCTGTGACTTTAATTGCGCAAGGGACACCGAAACCCACAGCAGTGTGCAACAAAGGACTACAATTAATTTTTTCATAACAACCCTTCAACAATCTCAAATAATTATACTGAAAAAGCGCCTGAGAGTCAAACACTTACCCCTGCTTCCTTGCACGGATAAGTTCTCTTGCAATATTCAGCTGGTCGAGATCGTTAATGCCCATAACTTCAACCGGATCAATGGCTTTGACTGCTGAAACACGCCATTTGTTTTTCCAGAATGTTTCAAAAACATCCGTTAAATAGTATTCGCCCTGGGCGTTATTGGGTGTCAGGGCCGTAAGGGTTTCAAAAAGCTTTTGGGAGTCAAAACAGTAAATGCCGGAATTAATCTCTTTGATTTTCAGTTCCTGTTTGGATGCGTCTTTATGTTCAACAATTTTCTTCACGGAATCATCATCATTCCGGACTACCCGTCCGTACCCTGTCGGGTCATCCAGATCCGCGGTAAGGATTGTCGCCGACGCGGCACTTGTTTTATGATACCCGAGCAACGCGCGGGCTGTTTTCTCGATTAACAGCGGGACATCGCCGGAAAGGACAAGCACGTCGCCGGTAAAATCTTTTAGTGATTCTGTCGTTTGCATGACGGCATGACCGGTTCCACGCTGTTCATTCTGCTCCACAAATTCCACCTGCGGAAAAGCTGTCTTGATATAATCTATAACAGATTGCTTCTGCCACCCGACAATTAACAGTGTACGCTGGGATTGAATTTTCACCGCAAGATCCACCACATAGTGTACCATCGGTTTTTCTTCAATTTCGTACATAACTTTTGCCATGTCAGGATTTTTCATGCGGGTACCTTTTCCCGCCGCCATAATCACCACTGCCAATTTATTTTCTTTATTCGGTTCTGCCATAGGGAATATCCAGACTGAAATTATTTCGGAATGTCAACCAATGCATTATCAAGCAACCGCGTTGCGCCAAATCGCACCGCCAGAGAAATGAGTATCATTTCACCCGGTTTATATAAAGGAATTTCATCAAGTGTTTCGGGATTTGCAATTGAAATATAATCTACCCGCGCTAACGGAGATGTCGAAATTATTTTCATCATTTCCGCAAGAATAACCGATGATTGCCTTTCACCTTTTTCAATACAGCTTTTCGCATGCAACAGGGAACGATACAGCACTGTGCTTTCTTTCCGTTCAGCAGGAGAAAGATACACATTTCTCGAACTCATCGCGAGCCCATCCGGTTCACGAACAATCGGCGCCACGATAACATTGATGTCAAAATTAAGATCATTCACCATTTTTTTGATGACGACTGATTGCTGTGCATCCTTTTGACCAAAAACGGCAACATCAGGTTTAGTGATATTAAAGAGTTTTGCCACAATAGTGGTAACGCCGCGGAAGTGCGTAGGACGAACTTTGCCCTCAAGCACCTCAGTCATTTTTTCAACACTGACATACGTTCGGTAAAACTCCGGGTACATCTCTGTAACAGCGGGAGTGAACAGAATATCCGTTCCTGCTGATTCGGCAAGACGCGTATCCCGTTCTATGTCGCGTGGATATTTTTCAAAATCTTCGTGCGGGCCAAACTGAGTGGGATTGACAAAAATTGTGGTAATAACGATATCGGCCTGCTGGCGCGCGACGCGGATAAGACTGAGGTGTCCTTCATGCAGAAATCCCATCGTCGGGACCACACCGATTCTTTTTCCCGAACGACGTAAGTCGTTGGAGATATTCTGCATTTCCCCGATACCGGAAATGATCTTCATTGAAGGCGAAGCTTTGCCTCAACTGAAAACTTGCGTCCCGGAGCGAAGTAACCATCCCACCATTGATATGCCGTATTCAGCAGGTTCGAAGCTTCAAACGAAACCGCAAGCCGCGAAAATACCGAAGCGGTGGCACCTGCACCGATAAGTCCGACATCTCCGAGTGTAAAATTTCCGAGACGATCGATGTTTTGTTTGCTCCAATAATCAACCGAGCCCCAGACCATTAAAGAAATAGGAAGGTCAAGTTCGCCGCGGCCGCTTACTTTTACAGTTGGCGTCATGGGAAGCTGTGTTGATGTGCCGTCTTCATTTGTCGGCTGCAGTGTTCCGGAAAATTTTATCCGTGTAAATGAAGACGGTTTCAGTGTTCCAGTGGCCTGAACAATTGTCTGGAATGCATCAACATATTCCAATCTGATCCGGCCGCTATCGGCAATCATTATGCTTTTCCCTGAACTTTTGCTGAACGACGCGTTCAGCTCGAGTGTCAGTATACCGCGGTTAAACCAGAACGAGCCGCCGAAGTTAATAAATTTCCGCTCAGGTTGAATCTCAAGCTCTCTCACAAGGTATGGATTGCTCTTGATGTACTGATCATATGTCGCCAATTGCATTTGTGGTTCAAACCAAACCGACAATGCCCTGCCGTCATCAATATCCCATTTAATCTGACCGGTCGGAGCTACCAGCGTCCTGCTTCCGCCTGCTGAATTCGAACCACCGGCATATTTTCCTCCTACTTCAACAAATACTCTGTCCGCAATACCCCATCGCATGCTTCCTGATGCCGTGAACAACGTAGGCGATTCGACAGAGTGTTGATAATCGAGCGACGAGCTGAGAAATGAGAATGAAGTGATCAATCTTCCGATACCAATATCTGCGGCTAATGAGCCCAGCAATAATGGAGAAACAACCGATACCTGAGAATCAGAAGGTACATACGCATCAGTGACCTTCCAGATATCCGCTCCAAGGCGAAGATCCATAACCACACCCTGCCGGTGCAAAGAACCAAGGCGGGTATCAACCAGGATATTATTTCTCCGGCGTTCGATTGCAGGTGATGGAATTCCAAACATGCCGTATTCCTGCGACTGATATGTTACACCTAATGACGCACGAAGTGTTCTCAGAATATCATTGTCCGTTACCATGAGGGAGTGAATATCCGCCCCGAGCATGGTGGAATTACCGGAAGAGTTGGCAACATGTCCGTCGGTCGTTCCATAACCTCCTTTGCCGGAAATTCCCCACCGTTGAGATTTATAATCAACAAATCCTCCGGCCTGACCGGTACTGAAACTGCCGAGCGAACCTTGGAGCGAAATCCTCCATGGCATTTCGCGCTGTTCATATCGCGGCAGTGACCCAACCGGAAGCCGCGGCTCCACCCGATCAAGCAAAAGGCTTGAATCTGCAGAAGGTGCCTCATATACCGTGACATCGTACATCTCGCCTTTGCGCGCAAAAGGAAGTGTAATAGCTTTTTTGCCGACAATGGTAATCTCCGGTATTTCCAGTTTCGGAAGTTCTTTTTGCGGAGTAAGGGAGTCCGGCTGTTGCGCCTTTGCAGTCAATGAAACGAGGCATATGATTACCAACGCGTACATTTTACTATATGTCATCATCGCAACCTCTTCAATCGTTGTTGCGCATCTTTTTTAATTACTGGATCGACAGCGCTCGTGACAACAGCTTCATAAGCGGCACGGGCCTGCTTGATATCTTTCAAGCGTTCATAACATTCTCCGGCGCCAAGACGGGCACGTTCAACCAACAGCGGGAATTCAGCATACTGTTCATAGACATCTTTGAAAGCCTGAAGCGCGTCGGCAGTCTTTTTTGTTGAGAGATAACATTCACCTATCATGAGCAATCCTTCAGCGGCGAGGTCATCATTTCTTCGGCTGACAAGAGTATTTAATGTATCAAGCGCCGGTTTGAAGTCTTTCTTTCCGATATATAACCGGGCGATTTGCAGCCTGCTCCTGTCGGCAAAAATATCATCTTTATGATTCTGGATTACCGACTGAAATTGCTCAACTGCCGCATTTTTATCCGGCAGGTTTGACAACGCCAATCCCTTATTGTAACGCACCTCAGAGAGCAGCGGAGAATCGGGATAGCGCTTTTCGAATTCTTCAAGTACCGATACAGCAGGTTTATATTGCTTTGATTTTACCTGTGCTATTCCCAAAGCGAGAAAGACTGCCGGCGCTGTTTCTGTATCATAAAATTCTTTCCGGATCCGTTCGTAATACTGCGCCGCCTGCTGTGGGTTATTTTCGAGTTCATAGGAGCGGCCAAGCTGAAACAATGCTTTCGCCTCAACCGGCTTACTTGGTTTCATTGCGAGAAGTTTTTGATATTCAATTACCGCGCCTGCAAAATCTGCCTGCCCGAATAAAATATCTCCTTTTCTCATGAGTAATTCTTCCTGAGATGAACCGGAAGGAGCAGAACGCAGCAGTGTGTCAATTTCCGCAAGAGCACCGGCAGGTTTTCCTTCAGCTTCATACGAATACTGCAAACCGGTCATAGCATCCGGAACAAGCGGGCTTGTCGGATATTCTTTCACTACGCGCTGATAATACACGCGGGAGCTGTCATATTGTTTAAGATTATAAAACACATCACCCATATTAAACAGCACGCGCGGCATGAGCTGGCTTTCCGGGTACTCACGGAGAACAGCGCGGAATTCTGCCATCGCCTCATTGAATTGATCTTTGGAAAAATATGTCCAGCCGATATTAAACTGCACAACTTCATTATATAACGATGATGGAAAACGCGTCAGGAAATTCCTGAGATGTGTGATACCGCGCTCCGATTCTCCGCGCTGGACATACGACATGGCCAACTGAAATGCTGCGTATTCCGCGTGGCGGCTTCCGCCCTTTTCTGCAGCAAGCGCCTCGTAAAGTGCAGTTGATTTATCATATTGTCCTAAAAAGAAATAACAATCTGCTTTTCTGAGTGAAGCGTCCAGTACATGCTCATCGTTAGGATATTCCGACGTGAACCTGTCGAATGCATCCGCCGCCTGAGAGAATTTCTTTTGCTCAAACATTGTCCAAGCCAAACCATACGAGGCGGATGCGCGGCGGCCTCCTTTGGGAAGAAGTCTTAACGCATCGGTGTACGAACGCTCGGCATCACTATATTTCCCGTCCTGATACAGTGCTTCGGCGCGCCAGAGATGGGCTTCCGCAATATTTTTATCCTGGGGATATTTTTGAACGAACCCCGCAAATGTCTCTGAACTTGTTCTGAATCTTCCCAGATGATATAACGATATTCCTTCCTGCAACAAGGATGCCGATAATAACTCCTGCGAACCTCCAACTCTCCGCACCTGCGCGAATGAATGCTGGGCATTTGAAAAGTCCCTCAGTGCAATGCTTGCTTCACCGGACATCCTGTATGCCTGCGCCCTGTTCGAACTTTCCGGGAACAATCTCGCAGCAAGCTGAAAATTTCTTCTCGCTTCTTTATACCGCTTCGCGCGGTATTGAATCAGTCCCATCTGATAATAGGCCTGCTCGGCAAACTGATCATAGGGAGAACTCACAGTAAGCGTATCGAATTTCGCCATCGCCTCGAGCGAGTTTTGATCTAATAATGCCAGTACACCGCTTTGAAATAACGCCGCATAGGCAAGCTGGTCACGCCCCTGCGTGCTGAGTGTATCAAATTCTTTCCTCGCGCCGGTAATATCACCGCGCTTCAGCTTTGACCAGGCAATGCCGTATTGGGCAGTCTTCTGATACATACGGTCAGGAGTATCATTAAATAGTTTCTCATAATCCGACTGCGCTTCGGCGTATTTTGCAGAACGGAAATTTGCCTCGGCACGCAATAGTAAAAATTCCTCCTGTTGTGCCGGGGTTTCGGGATACGTTTCCCCGAGATACGTTAATGATTGCACAGGATTATTTTGACGTAGTGCAAGAGATGCCAGTCTGAGTCGTGCCGAATTAATAAGTTCGCTTGAGGGGTATTCTTTGATGAGTCTGACAAGATATTCTGTCGCGCGTGCGTATTCTCCCCTGCGTTCCAGCGAAAGCGCCCAGCCCATAAGCGCGTTGTCTTTAAACTCATCGGTTGCCGGATCATCGTAGCATTGCTGGATATCTGATTCGACCGATGCCCAGTCACCAAGCTCAATCGAACACATCGCTCTCCAGAACAGCGCGGAACCGCGTTGCGGATCGTTGGGAGCTTCATTCAGGAAAAGCGTAAACGCTTCCTTTGCCTCCTGAATGTGGTCAATCTGGTACGCGCTCATTGCTTTCACAAAAAGCACCGTAACCCGGTCTCCGTCAACGGGATATTCCGCTAAAAACTCTGTCGACCACTGAAACGATTCTTCAAAATCACGATCGTTATACGAGGTCTTTAAGAGAAGAAAGAGAACATCCCTCTCCCGTTGTGTCGCGGTAGTGCGGGAAAGGATTTTCTCAAGTTCCTGCCTCGCAACATGATATGACTCTATATCGAGCCATTGTGTCGCGTCTTCGATGCTTCCCCTGTCGTCTTCCTGCACAGGCGGGATTTGCGCTTCAAGCAAACCTCCGCCTGTCAAGGTCATCAGAACAAACAGGAGAATTCCTATGTTCCGAAAGATATTCAATGGAGTCTATTCCGGTAAAATGTCAATGATAACTGTTCTGTTATAAAATCTCTCTTCCGGGAGAGTATTTTCAAAGGGCGCGCGGCGCACATCTTCGCCAAAACCGTACGCATCAAATTTCACCTTGCGTTTTCCGGCTTTGGATAACGCGCGCTCAAAAATTGACCGTGTTTCTTCCGCGCGGTCGCGGGAGAGTTTCAGGTTATGGCTTTCTTCACCGATAATATCTGTGTGCCCGTGAATAGTGACGCTGCCACCCTCCGGAATCAACGGAGCCACAACATTTGTGAGAAATCGATCGTATGTCGCGACAGTTTTGGACTGATCGAATTCAAACAAGATGCTGAAGCGAAGCCCGAGATCGTTTTGCGGTTCATCTGAACGGACAAGTTTAATGCTTTCTTCTTTACGCATCGTTTGTCCGCCCTTTGTTTGTCCGAGCATGACAACCGTATATCTTCCCTGTATATTACTTCCGATAATTTCCCGGCCGGCAATGCGTTCCTGATCTTTTGTAAACGGACCAAACCGTTTCATGCTTCCCTTTTCATCGGTAATTTCAACCGACCAGGATGCAAGGTTTTCTTCGGCATTCGGAACGGTAATAATGACATCGCTGTCAAGCGGATCATCCTGTAATGATACAATCTGCACAGGTTCCAGAAGGTCAGACGAAGAGCTGGAGATATCGACACGCCGGTCTTCAGGTCGGACGAGATCAAGTTCACGCGATGCGCCCGGTTGAACGGATGGAGTCTCGGGTTTCTCACGTCCTGCTGTACTTATTCTTGACGCACTGATACCAAACACATCCACAAGGTAACTCTTGACTGCTTCAGCGAACTGTTTTCCTTCCGCGGAACCATTGCTCGAAGAACCGGTAAGCGTTACGGTTGCCTGAGTATTATTTCTCATCCGGTCGCCAAGGATGTTGAGGATATTATGATACACCGTCAACTGTCTGCGTGACCTGCCGGTAAGATCTTTCGGCTGGGGTTCGACAAGATGTTCTTCTTTGAAGCTCGCTGCGGCCCCCGGGGTCAGCAAAACATACCGGTTGGGAATATTTGTCGAACCTTCATCAAAGAACACATTATTGCGCATCGGGAACGTTTCCTTCACCCGGCGTTCGGTCGGAATAATTCTCGGCGCCCTGACCGAGAATTGCGTTTCGCGGCTGATTGCTTCCTGTGCCATTGCTGTACTGCCAAACTTCAGAGCGGCGCCAATACGCACTGAACTCAACGTCCAGTTTTCATCTGAGCGAGGACCCTGTCCAAAGTGAATTCCGATAAACGGAGAAAGATTGACTTGTGAAGTGTTTTCCGATGAAGTTAAGGGAATATCATATCCCGCTCCGGCATTGAACGTCACTACCGCACCGCGAATACCACTCCATTCACCACTGACGGTAGGATTGCCTGAGTTCGGTTCAGAATATTCATACGATTTGGATACATTAAACCCGAGCCGCGGTCCGGCGAAGAAGTACACACCGGAGGAAAATGGGGTTACCTTTAAACTCGGCTCGATACTGATATAATTCATAGAGGTTTTAACTTTGGATATTACACCGCCGCCGGTCACTTCATCAAATGAACCACTGCGGTTGTCATATCCGAGAAATAACATTCCGCCCCATACCGGATCCGGACGATATTCAAGCATCGGTGAAAGAAACAACCCTGTGCCGGAACCTTTCGTCAGTGTATTCGATGGGGAGAGTGTGCTATTAAGCGTTTTGGTATCTCCTCCATAGTAATTAAAGTTGATGCCGAGGGCTCCGCCAAACCACCATTGAGGCTGACCCGTTCTGCTATCCTGTGCTGTCAATGAGCTAACTGTAAGCAACAACAGGATACACAAGATTGCTGTTTTGAGATATTGCGTCATGTTTGATGTACTCCTTTCGACGTAAGAGATTATTCTAATTTAAAAATAAAAGTAATTTTTCCTGCCTGAGTTTTTTGTTCAAACTGCGGCGGGAGAGGATCGAATCTCCATGTTTTGAGTGCTGAAATAGCTTCACGTTCAAGCAACTCATCGCTTTTCATCAACGGGATAACACTTGATACCGAACCATCCGGCAAGACAGAAAATTGCAATGTCACAGGGAGTTGTTTATCAGTGCCTTCCGGATACCGCGGGATCCGGCCGCTCAGCAATCTGCGTGAACCGGTACCCGCCCACTCAATAGAATAACCGGTAGAAGTTCCCGCTCCGCCTGCAGCTCCTTCTTTCGCCCGGCGGTGTTTCGTCCGCGAAGTTCCCTCGGCAAGGGCACGATCCTGTCTTGTGCCGACAGATGATTTGGGCTTTGCCTTTTTTGTTGAGGGAATGACTTCATTGGAAGGGCTTTTCGTGGCAGGCAGATCCACTTTTGTCTTGGTGGCAGCACCCCCGGATTGCGCGGCTTCAGTCTGTTGCTTCGGATTCGTTTCAGTTTCCGTGATGCTCTGGTTTGGCGCACCACTGCTGCCACCCCAGTCGAGTTCTATGAGTTCAGGTTGCTTCGGTTCCCATACAACGAACAACGACAAGAGAATCAGCAAGAGCAGATGAAAGACAACACTGCTCGTAGCTGAAATGAGCCGTACCCGTTTGTCGTCGTTATAATACAATGATGACTCTATTATTGCACCTCTTTTGTGGCTTCCGTGGCAATAAATAAACGTGTCGCGCCGACACCTT
>CAZFXS010000022.1:0-35212 GCA_964523395.1 uncultured Chlorobiaceae bacterium
ACTAATTGCGAGACTCAACTTATTTTGTAACATAGTTACTTTAGAAGAGAAAGTATCAAAGAGAATCTTTCGCAATCGCACTTCTTGGCAACTCTTAATTCTACCCCACTTCATGTGCGATTTCATCAAAGAAGCAAGTACATAAACTCACGTTAAATTGAATATTGATGAAATCGCAAAGCTCAGATTGATTTTTTCGCGTGTTTCTGCAGCAAAGTCAGCTAATGACAAGCGATTGCGATCTCATAAAGAGGCCAACAATAAAAAAGAAGTGAAGGCCTGAACACACAGAGCGCTTCACTTCTCTTTACGTGTTTATATTGGATTCTTCGCTATGGCTTCGTGATTAATCTGATGCCTCTCCGCTCGGCATCTAGACCCTGAGCGGAGGCGAAGGGTCTTAATGGGTGCGGAGGCGAAGAGTCAAGCATATCACCTCAGATGCTTCGCCTGCTGGTGACAGATTCAGCGTATCATTTCTTCCACGCCGCTAATTTCCCTTTCATATCTTCAAAATCAAACGGAGGATCTGCCATTTTCGCGCCAAGTTCAATCGCCTTTTCCATAGTTTTAATCGCTTCTTTTTTCTTCCCGGTAAGTTCCTGCAATTGTGCTTTCACTTTGAGATTGCCATATGCTTCCTGAATGGAGATAGAAATATCAATCCACTTCATTGCCTGGTCGAGTTCGGTTTTCTTTCCGAGGAGATAATTTGCCGCCTGCATTGAAGACTGATACGAAACCGCTTTTCTCGCGCTGCGCATGACAAGATCATGCGTTGCAGTTTCAATACCGAACGACACCTGAAGTTTCTCCCACGCAAAAACGACACGAGCGGATGTTTCTGTTAAATCCTCAAATGAAAACTTCATCCACTCCTGATGTGCGGCTTGCTGAGGCGTTACGGTAATGCGCAGTGCATCATCCTCTTCTTTGTATCCAGCTATTCCTTCCATATCGGGTTTCTTGTGAAAAATGATCACCCAACTATTGGCGGACGGAACAGTTGCCAGTCCGTACGCTCCCGGCGGAAGTGCGTGAGCGACATTATCACCGCCGATAATTTTTACCGTATCTGTGAACGCGATAGTAGTCGCCTCGTTCGCTCCGGTGCGCCACACTTTATCGTACGGCACTAACCCTCCCCAGATTGTTCTTCCCTTCACTCCGGGCCGCGAGTACTTCATGGTTACATCCGTCACGCCTATGGTTTGAGTAATTGTTGCCGACTGACTTGCCCTCGGGAGTTTCACCTGTGCGAAAGATTGCAGAGTGAACAATAAAGCAAAAACGGTTATTGCAAGAATAGATGACCGAAACCTTCGTTTCATAAAGCACCCCTTGTAATATTGAAAGATGTGGATTGTTGATTGCAAGCTGAAGAATGACAATAGTATACGCTATGAAAGCATGAAAGGCAAGCGTGATTTTATTAGAACTCCGATTTCTTACAGAGATCACTCAAATGCAGAAATCGGAGTTCTGTTACCTGGAAAGCCGCGCCGCCAAGCCGACAGGGCTGACGGCAAGAGTCAATCCCGAGACAATTCTCCCTTCCTCGCCGACGGCACAGAATACTCCCGGAGAAAAAGAACCAAACCTGATGATGCCCGGATATATATTCATATGAATTTTGTAATCACTGATGCCGGAAAAGAGAAGGGATGCAAGTAAGGAATTTTCTTTATCGTAAAAAACCCCGACGTTCCATGTCAGGTCAGCTGTGAGCTTGCGGCCGTTGGATTGATCACCGGTCTCCACCAACTCTTTCGCGCGCATTCCTGCACCAACAGAAATATTATTCTCTCCATCGCTCTTATACGAAAAACCGATGAGGCCTGTCAATCCCCAGTAATAGAAAATACTTACCCGTTCCGAGAACGGAAGTTTCCATTTGATGGAATAATTTGCGCCGTGATTTTCTATCGTGCGGGCTGTAGGATTAAATGCCGGTTGCGTCGGCCAGCCGGAAAGATTGAGCGTCTCCGAGAAAAATTTCGGGACACCATCAATACTGAATAACACAATTCCGAGCGGATCAAAAAAATAGAGGTCCGCAATCGGGTCGACATTGCTTCCGACAAACGCGTTGTTCTCTACGACTTCGTTTACCAGATGATCAACCGTCATTGTAATAACTGCAAGCAGTTTCGGATGATCGAAGAGATGATACCGGTACCACTCGGCCATCGCCACGTAATCCATCCCTCCGCCGATGAGGTGGTTCTGGTAGTTAGGCCAGTATTGTCCGTTCTTTTTATTAAGATCACGCGGATAAAATTCATTACCGAGAAAATTCCACCAGCCGTAATCATTTATTGCGCGGAAGGGGTGCGACAGGTTGTAGGTAACATTCTTCCAGCCGGTGGCGTACTTCACTTCAAAAATATTGCGCGACCGGTTGGAGTATTGCAGGATCCCAAAACCGCTGTTCAGTATCAACGATGCCGGATTGATCATTGCCTCTGACCCGAAATCTTTTCCCTTATAAAAATAGTAAGGCTCTTCCTGTTCCTGAGACAGACAAAGGGGAGGAAAAAGAAAAAACAACAGCAGATATGTATGAAGTTTGTTCACTTACAAATACAACCCTCATCTCCTCGCCACCCACACACCGATAATCGTTACACCCGCGCCGATAAATTGGATGGGGAGAAGATTTTCATTGAGCGTGAAATAGGAAATCGCCAGCGCGAGCACAGGAACCAGATTGTTAAAGTTCGCGGTACGGCCGGGGCCGAGATGCTTGACACCATGCGACCAGAGCACGTTTGCGAGACCGATGGACAGCGCACCCGAAATAATTGTCGCGGCATACACCGACCAGTGCAGTGAACCCCAAGGCACTCCCGGAAACGATGGCGCACCGATAAGCGACAGCCCGATGCCCCCGGTGGCAATCATAATAATAGCCAGCTGGTTTGATGAATATTTTGTGAGAAGCGGTTTCTGGAGGTTAGTATTAAGTCCCCACAACGCCGCAGCGGCCAGAGTAATAAAATCTCCAAGAAGTTCATTACTTCCCAACTCAAGTTTTTTTCCACTCCCGATGATAATCATAATGACACCACAAAGGGAAACCGCCATGCCAATCCAGGTTTGTCGCTGGATTTTTTCCTTGTGCATGCGGGAGTTCAGGAAAATTGTCCAGAGCGGCGATGTGGAAAGCAGGACTGCCGAGTTCCCTGCGGTCGTGAGCGTCAGTCCGATTATAAACGCCATCTGATAAACGACGCTTGCAATGACACCGGCGCGTAGGAGCGGAAACCGGTCCTCGCGGGCAATCGGTTTCCACGGCGAACCGGCAATAAACGGAATACAAAGCACCAGCGTGGCAACGACATACCGTACCGCGTTGAAGATAAGCGGATGCAATTCCCTCAACGCGTATTTTGCCAGAGGATAGTTAGATGCCCACACGACAACAACAATCAGCAGAAGCGATTCTGCTTTCAGCTCTTTTGCTTTTTGGTGATGTTCGGTCATTGATAAAGGAATTTGAGGTGTAAATATACGAAAAAATACAGTAAGAGATCTGATGTCAACACCCCCGTTTTCTTACCTTGAATCCATTCAACAATATTCGTACATTCTTTAAGAATAAATTGTGGAGGATACCTGCAATGTTAAGATCTAATTTTGGCTCTCACGCACTTCGAAGTATTGTATTCTATATAATAGTATTACCGTCCTTAACTATTGCCCAGATCGTCAACGGAAGTTTTGAAATCAATGGTCAGCCATCCCTTGCAGGTTGGACCCTTCCCTGTCCTGGCAATACAACAGTTAAAGACTCGCCATTGGATTCGAGCGGATATTGTTTAAAGTTAGAAGCCGGAAACTTTCAGGGTTGTTTCCCCGGAGTCGCTTACCAGATATTACCGGGCGTTAAGAATGGAGAGGTCTGGCAAATCGAAGGGTGGGCAAAAGCTGGAGCCAGGTATCCATTTCCGGGAATTTACTTCGGAATACTTTTGAATGGCGGAATCGTGCTTGGCAACGGAGTGTTTTCCATTTCAAATTTTTGGAAGCATCTCTCAGTTCAGGACACCATGAAGTTCAGTGATGGAGACACTGTTGTTATAGTCCTTAGTGCCGGAAATTCGTCCGGCCCGGCGACGGGTTGGTCGTATTTTGACCTCATTACCGCTTCAAAAGTTATTGCCACGGAAGTTAAATCTGAATTAACCTCTGACAATACACCGGCAAAATTTACTCTTTATCAAAACTACCCGAACCCATTCAATCCTATAACGACAATCAAATTCGAAACGCCATCCGGAGCCGTGGTCTCACTGAAAGTTTATGACATTCTTGGTCGGGAACTGGAAACACTCTTCAACGATGAAACGGAAGCCGGGGAATACTCTGTACAATGGAATGCGGAAAAATACTCAAGCGGCATTTACATCTATACTCTTACGTCGAATATTTTTATGGAACGAAAACGAATGCTATTGCTCAAATAGATTATCTTTAAGCCACCGAGAAAACATGACAGGAAAATTATTCATATTGGTCTTTGTTGTCACTATTCCAATCCGCTTGTTCGGTCAGCAAGATTCGCTTGTCGATGTTTTCCCATTGTCTGTTGGGAATCAATGGGTGTTTGATCACTCTTCCTCTAATGATGACTATCTTGCTGATTTCTCATCACAGATTTCAGGAATCACAAAATTAACTGTCGTTGACAAAACCGACGAACCTGAGTCAACACAATGGACCATGCGACAATACAGAGATCTTGTCGGGAGTACATATTATTTCTTTTCAGGTAATCGCGATACATTTGTCATTCAGGATACATCGGAATTTACGCTCATCGAACTACACGCAGACCGCCACCGGCTTTATCGCACAGGGAATGAAATAGAAATACGGCAATCCGAATTTCCATTCTTTTATGAATTGACCGATTCTACAATGGTCTATCGCTATTTCCCCATTGATTCTGCCGGAGTTCACACATTTTCATCAAGTCTAATGGATAATACATATCCCTGGCTAACCTTTACATTTTCTTTTAAGCAGGGTATTGGACCAATCAACGTATCTTCGGAAAGTTATTTAGTCGGAGTTTCGTTCGGAAGTAATCATGTGCTGAGAAGTTCTTTTATTACCTCTGTTGAAGCACCTGCTGTAAAGGCTTTCCCTTCAGGATATGTTCTGGAACAGAATTACCCAAACCCGTTCAATCCGATGACGACAATCAAATTCAGGACACCGGCGAGAACACTTGTGTCACTGAAAGTTTACGACATTCTTGGCCAAGAACTGGAAACACTCTTCAACGGTGAAACGGAAGCCGGGGAATACTCCGTACAATGGAATGCGGAAAGATTTTCAAGCGGTGTGTATATCTATGCGCTTACCACAAATGGATATACTGAAAGAAAACGAATGGTCCTGCTTAGATAATTCAGCCAGCTTGCATCGTGAAATGCTGCCGACCAGAACAGCACACATGCCGGGGTTCGGACTTCTCTTCTTTTTCTTCCTTCCATCTTTCCCAAAATTTGCTTATTTTATTGCGTAAAATAAGCCAAAGATGTATCATTTCGGGGATTTATGATGGATTTATACCACCACAAGTTTCACATACCGGTCATGGGCACGGGGCATTCAGTCGATACGGCGATCCGTGTCGCGCCGTTCGGTATCTCTTCCGCAATCTCTCTCGTTGATGATATTCTTCTCGAAAAAATCCGCCGGCATTACATCAAGAAATATAATCTTCCCGACGAACATATTCCCTGGAACGCGGAAGACGGCCGTGCAAAACGCGTCACCGCGTATCTTGAGACCGTCAAACAGGTCGTCAAACTGAAATTCGACGCCATCAAACAGCTTCCCTTCTTCGCGGACAACGACAAAAAGAAATACTTTGACCTGCTTCCAGATACCTCCCAGCTTAAAATAGATTACAACGCCATGCTGAAGATGCCTGAAGGAGCAGAGCGCACCAAAATCGAACGCGAACTGACCGAACGGATGACGCCGGGCTCTATCGATGCCAACATCATGGTAAAATTAGACAAGCTGAACTTCAGCGCCGCCGGAGAATTACTCAGCGATGAATTCAGCGACGCGAAAGCCGCGCTCCGCGGATACGCCAACAGCAGTCTTGCCTCATGCATCGAATTTTCCGCGGGCATTAACCAGTCGCTCTTTGGCTACATGACGCGATTTAAAGATTTTTACCGCAACACCACGGGGGAAATCAAAAAGAAAATCATCCTGAAGGTCAGCGATTTCCGCTCTGCCATGATTCAGGGAAAGTACATGGCAAAAAAGGGACTGGAAGTATATGAGTTCCGCATTGAATCGGGATTAAACTGCGGCGGCCACGCATTCGCGTCCAACGGGGAACTGCTTCCGGCGCTGCTGCAGGAGTTCAGGGAAAAACGGGATGAGCTTGCTGCGGAATTTCTTCCGATGATTCAAAAATTTTACGACGAGATGGGATGGGAATTACCCGAATCGGCCAAGCATCATCGCGCGCTCATTACCGTCCAGGGCGGCATAGGAACACGCGGCGAGGCGGAACGGCTTGAAGAAGATTTCGGCATGAATATGACCGGCTGGGCAAGTCCGTTTTTACTTGTACCCGAAGCAACCTGTGTTGACCACACAACGCGGGAACTTCTGCGCCAGGCTACCGAAGATGATTTGTACTTAAGCGATGTATCTCCGCTCGGCGTCCCGTTCAATAACTTGCGCAGGACGGGTTCCGAAGAATGGACAAAGAAACGCGCCGAACAGGGAACACCCGGCTCTCCTTGTCCCAAAAAATTTCTCGTCTCCAATACCGAATTTACCGAACGCCCTATTTGCGCCGCATCTTCAGAATACCAGGAACAGAAACTGCGCCAGATTGAAACATCAGATCTTCCCGTAACGCAAAAGGAAGCGCGGAAAGCTGAAGTCCTGCAGAAGACATGCATCTGTGACCACCTCGGCAATGGCGCCCTTATTGAGCTGAACAATGAAAAAGAAGAAAGCGCCCCGCAATCGATTTGCCCCGGCCCGAACATTGCCTGGTTCAACCGTATTTATTCGCTGAAGGAAATGGTCGACCACATTTACGGACGCGGTGATTCACTCGTACCGAAAGAACGTCCGCATATGTTCGCCAAGGAAATTGTCATGTACGTCGATTACTTCGAACAGCTCGTGAAGCGGTGCGGCTATTCATTACGCGAAGTAAAAACTCTCCGCGAATTTTATCACAATATGGAATCGGGAATTGAATTTTGCTTGAAGATTGCCGAGCGGAAACCGCGTGAAAACGAAAACCTCGCATCGATCCCCCCGTGCGCGAACCAGCAACGGTCGCGGTTGCGGGAAATCATGGCAGAGTTCGAAGAACGTCTCCGTCAGCTCACGGAACCGCAAACCGCCGCTGCAGTAGCATAGCCACTCAATTTTCCCGGATTGCATTTATGGAAAACAGATCAGCATTGTCATCGGTTTTTTGGGGGCTATTTATCGGCGTCGGCATAACCGTTGCCGGATTCGCCATCGGGCATGGCATTTACGCAAGCCGGACAGCCGACCGTGCCGTCAGCGTGCGGGGACTCGCCGAACGCGAAGTCGATGCCGATCTTGCCATCTGGCCTATCGCGTTTAAAGATGCCGGCAATGACCTGGCATTGCTGCAATCAAGTGTCGACGCGAAGCGTGAAACGATTTCCCAATTTCTTGAGTCGGAAGGATTTTCGAAAAATGAAATTTCTTATTCGGCAACCAAGATTAACGATGTCCAGGCTGAAATGTACGGTAACGCACAAACCGCGGCAAAATTCCGGTACGTGGCGCAGGCAGCTGTGACACTCCGGTCGCATAATGTCGCCGGCGTAAAAAAATCCATTGAACGTTCCGGACTGCTGATTGCCAAAGGCGTTGCAGTCGCTGAAAGCTGGGAAAGCCGCACACAGTTTCTCTTTACCGGATTAAATAAAATAAAGCCCGGCATGATTGAAGAAGCCACAAAGAGCGCCCGTGAAGCTGCGGAGAAATTCGCAAGTGATTCGGGAAGCAAGGTGGGAAAAATCAAGAGCGCGTCTCAGGGTTTGTTTGAAGTGACCGACCGTGACGCCAACTCACCCGACCGTAAACTGGTCCGCGTAGTGACAAGAGTGGATTATTTTTTGATTGACGAGTAGGTGATTGAACTCAGCAAATTCAAACAACATTTAACGGATAACTTTTTTTTGCCATGAAACTCTTCGTAAAAATACTAAAATGGCTTTTTGTTGTACTGGTCATTGCTTTTGTAGGAATACAATTCATACCGATATCAAGTTCAAACCCGACATATGATCCTTCAAAAACCATCCAAGCAACGATGAACATTCCGCCGGAAGTGACGGCGATATTTGTACGGGCATGCAACGACTGCCATTCTTCGCAAACAACCTGGCCGTGGTACAACAACGTCGCACCGGTATCATGGTGGCTCGCGGACCATGTGAACGATGCGCGCAGGCATCTCTCATTTTCGGAATGGGGAACGTATAAACCAAGAAGAGTGGAAGTAAAACTGAAAGAAATCTGTGACGAAGTTACATCGGGAGAAATGCCTCTCGGTTCCTATCTTATCATGCACCCCTCGGCAAAATTAACCGAGGCGGACAAACAATTGCTTTGTAATTGGGCAAACCAGGAACTTGAGCGGGTGAAAGCAAGTCAACCACCGGACCCTGAGGAGTAGCTTTTGATTTTTCCTCTGTGACTCTGCGGTGATTTTCTTATTCCCTGACCTCAATGGTATTTGAAAGCTCATCGGTATCCCCCGCCTTGCGGGGAAAATGTTCCTTCAACACCTTGCCAACCATACCGACACCTTTTACAAGGCCGTTTTTGTAATTCCCCTGTTTAAAATCTTCTATCATCGCGTTCACAATTCCTTCCCATACACCGCTGTTCACTTTTTCATTGATGCCCTGATCGGCGACAATGCGCAATTCACGCGATGAGAGAAGAACAAAGATGAGTACGCCGGTCCGCTCGCGGGTTTTTTCCATACCGAGACGATGAAAATCCTCCAGTGCCAGATCTTCAACGGTGCGGTTGCGTTCCTTCCATTTTCTGCGGTAAACTAGGCTAACCCTGATTTCGCCGATGGTCTCTTTTTCTGCCTCAGCAATCGAATCCATCACGAAGCGGAAGTCGTCCCTAGAAAGATATTTTTTCAGGAAATTCATCATCAGTATTGATATACTTTCAACATAATCACCATCGCCCGCTCGCGCCGCCGCCGCCGAAACTGCCGCCTCCTCCGCTGAATCCGCCACCACCGCCAAAGCTTCCACCGCCGAACCCGCCACTGCTGAATCCCCCGCCACCAAACCCTCCGCCGCCAAATCCGCCCCAATGTCCACCCGAACCAATATAACGACGTCGACTCCTAAGCACATTAAACATAATCATCAGCAGGGTAATAATCACAATCAGGGATACGGGGAATCCTTTTTGATTTCGTTTTTCCTTCCCTCCGTCACCGGTAAATTCGCCGCGTGTCGCCGCGATAGCCGCATCGATGCCGGCATCAATTCCTTCATAAAAATTTCCGTCACGGAATTCCGGAATGATGACTCTGCGGATAATCTGATCGCAGACCGCGTCAGGCATTCGCCCTTCCAGTCCGTACCCGACTTCAAACCTGAGTGCGCGGTCTTCCTTTGCGATGAGCAAAAGGATTCCGTTGTCGCGGCCTTTCTTTCCTAATTTATTCGCTTCGGCAACACGCAGACTGTACTGCTCGATGGTTTCTTCGCCGGAAGTCGGGACAACGACCACAACGATTTGGTTGGAAGAGGAATCTTCAAATGCCGACAGCTTGTGTTCAAGTGAGCGGATTTGAGAAGGTGACAGCGTACCGGTAAAGTCGGTGATGCGGCGCTGGAGAATCGGGACTTTCTCCACTTCAGCAAGTGCAACTGTCAGAAAACAACAGAGTGCCGCTATGAGATAAACAACTTTCATTGGAAATATTTATCAGAACTGGACTTTAGGAGCGCGTTCAGCACCTTCATCGGCCTGGAAATATTGCTTCTGCCCGAATCCCATCATGCCGGCAATGAACGAAGCGGGAAACACGCGTACGCGAACGTTATAATCCTGCACCACTTCATTGAACCGTTTACGTTCGACGGCGATGCGGTTTTCCGTTCCTTCTAATTGCGCTTGGAGCTGCATGAAATTCTCGTTGGCTTTCAGTTGAGGATAATTTTCCGCAACGGCAAGGAGCCGCGACAGGGCAGAGGAAAGTCCGGACTGCGCTTCCTGGAACTGCTTGAATGCCTGCGGATCTTTCAGGACTTCCGGCGTTACCTGTAATTTACCAACGCTTGACCGGGCTTCGGCAACTTTCTCGAACACTTCTTTCTCATGTTCGGCATATCCTTTCACCGTCGAGACAAGATTCGGGATAAGATCGAGACGCCGCTGATACTGGTTTTGCACCTGCGCCCATGCCTGGTTCACGCCTTCATCAAGCTTCACGAGTGAATTATAAACACCCGTACCCCAGCTGAATATACCGAACGCGAGCAACAGCAATCCGCCAAGGACGGCAAGAAGAATAATAGTGCCTTTTTTCATTGTCGAAAACCTTTCAAAATAATGGAGATTACACGTAAGTTGTCTATTCGTAGAGTAAACGTAAAGAAATAATGTATGCGATGCAATTTATCGCGGGAAGGATAATAACAGAAAAGCCCGAGGAACTCCCCGGGCTTTTTTTGTTCCGGCAACTGGGAGGGTCGCTTGTCTACAGAGCGTCCAGTATGCCTTTGTGTTACGGTTACTCGTCGAGCATCATGCCTTCCACATTTTCCATGGAGGTAACGCCTTCACGCACCAGGTTCATCGCGGAATGTTTCAGGGTCTTCATCCCGTTCTGAAGAGCATGTGTTCGCATCGCGTCTTCATCGATAAAGTCTCTCGACTTCAGGATGAGCTTACGCAGTTCTTTGGTCATCGCCAGGGCTTCAAAGATACCAACACGCCCGCGGTAGCCGCGGATACAATGTACGCACCCAACCGGCTTATAGAACTTGGTGTTCTCGATTTCCTGCGGCGTGAATCCGCATTCAATCATTAAGTCGTAATCGAGATTTTCTTCCACCACCTTACAACGATCGCAGAGTTTACGGATAAGACGCTGGGCAACGACGATGTTAATCGTATACGCGAGCAGGAACGGCTCTATTCCCATGTTATACAAACGCGTTATCGCACTGATGGTATCGTTTGTGTGAAGGGTCGAGAAAATTAAGTGACCCGTATTTGCAAGCTTCACGGCAAGATCTGCTGTGACGCGGTCTCTCATTTCACCGACCATAACCACGTCAGGGTCATGACGCAAAATACCGCGCAAGGCGCCTTCAAAATCGAGTTTATGATTCAACTTTACCTGACGCGTGCCCTCAATGAGATATTCAACCGGGTCTTCAATGGTGAGAATATTAATTCCCGGGTCCATAATGGTTTGGATTGCGGCCAGCTGAGAAGTCGATTTACCACTTCCTGTCGGACCGGTAAAGATAATGATGCCCTGCGGTTTTCGGATGGCTTTCAGAAATATTTCCCTTGTTTCATCGGGCATGCCCATGGATTCGACGCCTTTTGATGCATCCGCGCCGCGGAGAATACGGATAACAATAGATTCCAGTTTGCTCCGGAGATCGGTGCTGTAAATCGGCATCGTTGAGAAACGAAAGCGAATCAGTTTGTTATCGACAATACGCTGTCCGAAACCGTCCTGCGACTGGAATTTTTCAAACCGGTCAAGATTTTTCGCACGATCTTTGATTACTGTAATGACCGCTTCGGCACGGATATCGGTAATAGTACTCCAGAGTGACAACCTGCCATCGATTCTGAAATGAAATTCCGTGCGTAACGGGCCTTTGGGAATAACGTGAACGTCACTGGCGCCTGTCCGCACGCCGTCGACAAGAACGCCTTCCACGACTTCATTAAGTTTTCCGCGCCCAATTTCGTCTTCAATCGCGCGCTGGGCTTCCTTTTCGTTTTCTTCACCTTTAAGATCACCGAACGCCTCTTCCGATTCCATGCCGAGCTGTTTCGCACCTTGATCGAACGCAAGCTGACGCCAGAGTTCATTCCAGTTTGCCAACTCAACATGTTTAATTTCATATTTGGAAATATTAAATGCGCGCGCAACTGTATGCACTTCAGGATGCGTTGTATCAGGGGTAATAACAACCAGTTTGTCCTGCCCGTTAGTATATTTTTCAAATGGCAGAATTTTCCTGCGGACGGCAATCTCGTAATAATTCGGGGGGAGGTTGTTTAACAACTGGCTGATGAATGTGATCTTTTCCTTATCTCCGAATACCGGAGTCGGATCAACTGTTTCGAAGGAATAATACCGCGCGACTGTTTTATAAACACTCTCCCTGTCCGCGTTAAGGTCGTCGATCAAAATATCAATGATACGGCGCTTATCGGCGTTGTTCTTCTGGATTTCCAGAGCCTTATCCATAAGCTCTTTTGTAACAACACCGCGCTCCACCAGTACCTGGTTCAATCTTGGTGACTGAACCTTTTCTTTAGATCCAGCCTCTGCTTTCAGCGGTGACTTCGCTACTTTCGTATCTTCGAAGAGAAGTTTTTCGGAAGAACCATCATCAGACCCATCCGCTTTCTTCCCCGCCATCCCGACAACATTGGAGAATCCCGCAAGGAAATTCTTCTTCTTATTTGCATCGTTCATTGTAGACATATTACCCTCTTTTGTGATTTTGAAAAATAGACGTTTTTCCGTTTCACGTTACTAACGCAGGGTAATATTACAAGATATCCTCCCGCAGGCGGTGACGAAGCGCATATACTGTGACCTGAAACATGCGTTTTCCGGTCAGAATCATCAACAGACTGAAATAACAACCAATGCTAAAAATTTTTAGAAAACGAATGCGGGTAAGAACGCTCTTATTGTCGTGGAAAGTGATTTCAGAAATGTTATCAGAGGAGTGAAAACAATAATCTTTGCACAAAAATGAACTATTGACCTAAGCCTCAGGTTTTACCATCCTCGTGAACAGATTGTACTTCGCTGGTAGCTTCGAGCAATTTTTGCGCCTCGTATGCCTGCAAATCGCGTATCGTATTATGAATGCGCTGCATTGCGCCGTCAATCCGGTCAAGCCACCGCAAAATTTCCTTATCCGATTCAAACCGGCGGCGGATTTCCTGCGTTGTAACAGAAATAATCGCCAGCGGGTTATTGACGTTATCCTGCAATAGCATGGTAATATCTTTGACAAGTTCGCCGTAAATCTTTTGGCGATCAAGGACACGCTCTATTGTATGGCGCCTGTTTTTCTCCTCTTCCTGGGCTTTTCTGATTTTTTGAACCTGCAATAACGCGGCGGCGGCAAGCCATAAAAAGAAGAGCGAATCAAATTGCATCACATAATCAAGCAACGATTTTGGCTTATCCTGATGTTCAAAAAAGTTTACAGATGTCAGCAAATAATAGAGATAAATCACCACTGCCGCTACAACAACCGGGTACTTTTCAACTATATACCGGGATTTTTGATAGAACGATTTAAAAAAAGACATTGTTTTACTCTTCAGGTAATGATGATTATTCTTTATACTGTTGTGATGCCTGCACCCGGTGCCGCATACACTCTTCGCACGGACATGATTCCCTCAATCGGTCCCAGGTATAAATTCCCATCGAATGCCCGTCGCCCCACTCACACTGCATTGCGTACGACCCGACAAGCGATACAGATCGCAATTCATAACGTCCGGGAGTTGAACGATCTGCCGGCGGGGGTTCGTAACTGTACAATAATACCGTTTCGCCTTTACAGCCGGCACACGGACAGGAATCTCTAAGCGACTCTATTGTATATGTACTCTTGTGTCCGTCCTCCCATTGAATCTGCAAATCACGATCATTCATTCGCTTAACAGCTTTAGGTTTCATACTATCTGTGCAGTCCCTTGTTCCGCTACTTCGACATTTTGATGAGATGTGACCATACTTGTGAACTCACAGGCATCACCGACAATCTTGGAAGCCTGACTAATTCAAACGACGCGAGGTCTTTTACTTGTTTGATTTCCGATAAAGCAACAGGATGTTTCAAGCGTTCTTTCGGTTTGATATCAATGACAACGAGTTTTTTATCTTTGGATTTGGGATCAGGATACGCGTTCGACGAGATTGACGCAATACCGACAATCGCTTTTTCATCACCGGTATGATAAATAAACGCAAGGTCCCCTTTTTTCATTGTACGAAGATGCTTTAGCGCCAGATTATTTGTCACACCATCCCAAACTGCACGTCCATCCCGTTCAAGAGTATCATACGAATAGACAGAAGGTTCTGTTTTTAATAACCATGAAGACATAGTAGCCTGTTTCCGTAAAAATGAATATCAATGCAGCCGTTTACTGCTAATGAAGCATGAAAAGGATACAAAATGGAGATGATAGAAGCAAGAATTATCCTCTATTTCAGACAATTTCGTATTGAATATCACAGTCGAATTGCCTACTTTAGTTCACACAGGAAATGAATCGTGCCGGACGGAGTATCAATGAAAAGTTTACACTATCTCTCGCAGAAAATTATTCCCCTGATATTTCTCAGTATGGCCATTATACCCACGCAAACCTTTGCGCAAGCTACCGGTGTTGCGCGCTTCCTCGGAAATTTCGTTTCTCCAATGGGCGGACCGTACATTTCCGGATGCTGGGGATGGACTGATACAGTGAGCGGCCGTGAATATGCATTGCTCGGAAATCTGAGCGGAACATCTATAGTTGAAATTACCGACACCGATAATATCATTGAACGCGATTTTATTCCGGGACCAACGTCAGGATGGAGAGAGATTCAGACATATTCACATTATGCATACGTTGTCAGCGAGGGCGGTGGTGGAACACAAATTATTGATCTCTCTTCTCTTCCTAACCCGGTTCATCTGGTGAAAAATTTTGTGTACAAAAGCGGATCAGATTCCACGTCACGCGCACACACGATTCAAATACGTGACGGGTATATGTACCTTAACGGTTGTGCGCGATGGGCGGGAAACGGTGTTGTTATCTTCGACCTCGCAAACCCTGAAGAGCCGGCATTTGTATCATACTATACCGGCGGACACTACGTTCATGATTGTTTTGTTCGTAATGATACGATGTACGCCGCTACCCTCGGGTTCGGACTGGAGATTGTGGATGTATCAGCAAAAGCATTTCCTCAGCATCTCTTTACTATCACGTACCCCGGTTCAGGAACACATAACGCGGCAACAACAACCGATGGAAAGTACGTACTGACTACCGATGAAATCGGAACCACAACAAAGACATTAAAAATCTGGGATCTTTCCACTCCTCCTGTATTTCCGAAAGTCGCGGAATACGTCGGCGATCCGAGCACAATCGTTCATAATGTATTCGTCAAAGATTCGCTTGCGATCATGTCCTATTACAAAGCCGGAGTAAAAATCGTCAACATTGCTGACCCGACTGCACCATTTGAGATCGGAGGATACGACACCTATCCCGATTCACTCGGAGGAGGGCAGTATAACGGCGCCTGGTCTGTCTATCCGTTTTTCCCATCAGGGAAGATTATTATCGGGGATATGGTTTCCGGACTCTATATAATAGACATGAATAGTTCTCCTACCTCCGTCGACCGGACGTCAGAGCTTCCCGCTGCATTTGTGCTGCAGCAGAACTATCCGAATCCGTTTAATCCGACCACAACAATTGAATACAGCATTCCGTCATCTTCAACGGTTTCACTCGAAGTATTTTCGGTAATGGGTCAGCATATTGCTACGCTCGTAAACAGCGAACAGCATGCCGGTACCCACCGGGTTCAATGGAACGGGGTCAACGATGTTCATACGCCCGTGAGTTCAGGAACATATATGTACCGCCTTCGCGCATTTACTGATGCAGGAAAAACTTTATCCCAACAACGCACGATGTTTCTTGTGCGTTAATCAAATCTGATTTTATCAGGAGCATGTTCATGCAAAATAATATACCGCGGCAAATAATTTTCGCATTGATGTTTTTTATCGCGACAACAGCCCTCTTCGGTCAGGAATTCGGGGCAGTACGATACCTCGGGCACATTACGCCTCCCATGGGTGGTTCGTACACAGCAGGATGCTGGGGATGGACCGACACAACGACTGGGCGGGAATATGCCCTGCTCGGAAATTACTGCGGCACATCAATTGTTGAAATCACGGATGTAAACGCAATGGTCGAACGGGATTTTGTGCCCGGAGTCTGTTCTTCATGGCGTGAATTACAGGTCCATGAAAACTATCTTTATGCCGTCAGCGAAGGTGGGGGCGGAACGCAAATTATCGATCTCTCCTATCTTCCGGATTCTGTACATCTGGTAAAAAACTTTACCTACACGTCGGGGCCAAATTCGACAGACCGTGCGCATTCGATTCACATCAAAGACGGTTATATGTATCTGAACGGATGCGCAACCTGGTCACCCGGAGGTATTGTGATCTTTGATCTCGCTGATCCTGAAAACCCCGTTTTCAAATCCGTGTACACAAGAATTTATGTCCATGATTGTTTTGTTAGAAACGATACCATCTTCGCGGCGGGCATCTACGGAGTTGGCGCTGATATCATCAAAGCAACCAATAAGACAAGCCCTCAGTACCTGTACACGGTTACGTATCCCGGCGCCGGCACACATAATACAACGACAACAGGCGACGGCAAATATTTATTTACCACGGATGAAATCGGATCGACTGCGAAAACGTTGAAAGTGTGGGATCTATCTTCACCGCCATCTTTTCCGAAGGTAGCCGAATACGTCGGCAACGCGACTGCCATCGTGCATAACGCATTTGTCAGAGATTCCCTTGTGATAATGTCGTACTATACTGCCGGCATGAGAGTCGTTAACATCAGCGACCCGGAAAATCCTATTGAAGTGGGAGGATACGATACGTATCCCGCAAACGATGATGCCGCGTATGATGGCGCCTGGTCTGTATATCCGTTTTTCCCGTCCGGTAAAATCATTATCGGCGATATGGCAACGGGAATGTATGTTGTCGATGTCAACCTTAACGGACCGTTCGCACCGGATCCGTTCAGCGCATACAGCGATTATTCTACTCCTTCAAGCATAACACTGACATGGGATGACCCGACGCAGGTAGTCTCCGGAGCGCCGCTTTCGAATTTTGATCTCCATATTTACCGTAACAATGTTTTCATCGCTTCAGTCGACTCCGGCATCGAGACATATGTCGACGGCGGCCGTACACTGCATCAGCAATATACATATACTATCCGCGCGGTCACGCCAACTGAATCAAGCTCGGTTGCTACCACGCAGGCATACGCGGGCGGCCACCCCCAACCGAAACCGCCAACATCGTATGCCGCTCTTGATGCAATCGGCGGTACGCAATTACAATGGATTAATCCTTCACGGCAGGTGGATAATACTCCTCTGAATGACCTTGCCTATGTGCTGTTTTACAGAGACGGCATACTCATCGACAGCATGAGCCAGACAAGTGCCGACACCGGACAGTTCAGAACCTATCTGGATCCGGTATTGGGATATCACTCATATTACATCAGAGTCCGCGACAATGAATCTCCCAGGAATTACAGCGCCAATACATCTTCACAATCAACATTCGGCGGGGCATATTCTGTCTATTCCGAATCGTTTGACTCAACACTTTCCGCCTTTCAGAGAACCGGCTCATGGGACACAACAAGCGCATTATACGTCAGTGGGCCTAATTCCATTACCGACAGTCCGGGATGGACATACGATCCGGGCACAACATCAACACTGGTATTTCCCACAGTAATTGTCGGCTCGCACTATATGTTCCAGTTCAAGCATATTGCCATTGTCGCATTCGGTGATTTCGCGTTTGTCGAGATCAGCAAGAACCACCGGACATCATATAGCGTTCTGAAAGTATACAATCAAACATTGCATTCACAATGGCAGGATAACTCTGCCGACCCGGGCGATTGGATCACCGAAACATTTGATCTTTCCGCATATGAAGGTGATACCGTCAATGTCCGGTTCAGATTATTTACGAACGCCTCCAATAATTTGGACGGCTGGTACGTGGATGATATCGTTATCGGCCCCGCCGACGGTGCCATGGCATCTACTTATGATGTTGACGCCAACTGGAATATGGTTTCATTGCCATTGGTTGTGTCAGATGCTTCCGTGCCTGCCGTTTATCCACCGGCGACATCTAACGCGTTCGCTTACAACACAGGATACACACAGGAAGACACACTGGTAATGGGACAGGGATATTGGCTGAAGTTTGGCGCCGGCGCGTCCATTCCCATTACAGGTAATATGGTGCGGCGCGACACGTTCGATGTCAACGCGGGATGGAATATCCTCGGTTCGTTGAGCGCGACCGTAGAATCTTCAGCGGTCAAGAGCATTCCGAACGGCATTATTGTCTCGCCATTCTATAAATATAATGGCGGGTATTCCAATGCTTCGCAGATTGAGCCCGGAAAAGGGTATTGGGTAAAGAGTTCATCATCGGGGAAAATTATTTTAAACTCATTTGTAAATAAAACCTCACCGGTCGCCCAACAGCACAATATTATTGATGAATTAAACACGCTTACGATTGCTGATGCAGCCGGGAACAAACAAGTGCTTTATTTTGGCAAGGGGAATATTTCCAGCGATGCATTGGCAAAGTATGAACTTCCACCCCTTCCTCCAGCGGGTGCATTCGATGCGAGATTTACATCTCAACGATCTGTGGCGGTAAGCAGTGGACTAAACGAAGAACAGCACACACTTGAATTACAAGGGGTACGTTATCCGTTAAGTCTAAGGTGGAATATCAGGTCAGCTCCGGACGCCGAATCATTACTGCTTAACAGCAGAACAATTTCGATGGGAACGAGCGGGGAAATAGCAGTTGCTGAGCCTGTTTCGAGTATTGCAGTCATTATAAGTAGCGCCCGGACTTCTGCTTTGCCGCAAATATTTGGTCTGTCACAAAATTATCCCAACCCCTTCAATCCCAGGACGGAAATGGCATATGAATTAGCCGATGCCGGATTTGTATCGCTGAAGATCTTCGATGTCCTCGGGAAAGAGATCGCAATACTTGCGCAAGAGGAAAAACCGGCGGGCTATTACAGGGCAACATGGGACGCCGGCAATGCCCCAAGCGGTATTTATTACGCAAGAATTTCCGTTACTTCCAAAAGCGGACAACAACGATTCCAGGCAATCAGAAAGCTTGTTCTGACAAAGTAGCTTTAATTAAATCTTCTTGATTCCTTCCCGAGGGGTCAGTGCAAATAAAGTGAGTTCACCCAAGGCCCGGCAGGATACGCCGGGCCTTCTTCTTTTATGGACGAAATCATGAAGATATATTGATTAATGGACGGCAATTCTCTATCTTACAACCGCTTATCTTAAACTTTTGAAAAGAAATGTTTGATCTCGTGAGGCTCGGAGAATTAAGCATCGAATGTTTATTTAACTTTTAACGTGAAAGTAATATATAGTGACATCAAGCTACAAGATCTTAACTATTGTTTTTTTTGCTGCCGGGGCGCTTTTAAGAATTTTACTCTGCTGGTTTAACCCTCCCAGTAATGCCTTTGATGATCATTTTGAACCTATACTTCTCATCATGCAAACCGGTTTCATACCTGCAAAGGACGCGTGCTGGCAATGCTATCATCCGCCTGTATTTTACTGGGTTTCTGCAATGGCGGGCAATCTTTCGATGTGGCTTGGAATCAAGTTCCCGGACACATTGAAACTGTTACAGTTTCTTTCCTGTGCTTACGGAGTCCTCACTCTCGGAGTAATTCTTCTCATCCTGCGTAAACTCCCACTCACCGATTTTTCAAGACTCATTGCCTTCGGTGCCGTCTGTTTTCTTCCACGGCACATTTATATGTCGGCGATGAATTCGAATGATTCCATAAGCTATTTGTTTGTAGCAGCTAGCGTTTATTTACTGTTGATTCTCATTGAACACAGGTTTCCGGTTTGGCTCATAGGAATAACTAGTATAGTTGTTTCTGCAGCATTGTTTACAAAATATACAGCCTTCATATTATTGCCTGCGATAATAATTCCTTTTGTTCTGCTTATTTACAAGGGCGCTGTTCTCCCGCGGAAGAGAGTCGTTCTCTCACTCGTCGGCTTGCTTATCCTTCCGGCTACATTGCTCACTATTTACGCAACGGACAACATAAAGAATTACGGCAGCGCGTTACCCTGGAATGTCCGGCAACAGCGCGATCCAAGCCTTACGCAGGTTAGAGACGATGTACCCGTTGATTTTGTCACCTTTAAACCCTGGGAGAGCACACAGTCATTGATACTGGCACCCGGTAAGTTGCATTCTTTTTGGACTCTGATGTACAATGGTATGTGGTTTGATAACGAACCAAAGTTTCTCTACTTCCTGGATTCAAACCACGCATGGTGGTCCAGATATTATCTGTGGCTCACCGGGAAAAAAAGTTTTCCGGGCGATAATCCCTCTTTTTCGAACAGCACAAAATTCATGGGTACCGGATTACTTATTTTCGGTTTGTTGCCTCTTGCACTCATCATGATTGGTATTTACCACTTCTTCATAAAGTTTTGGAAAGTGTGGAACGGAGCTGGCAAAATGGAATCAGCAATGTTGAGCATCTTCCCTGTACTGCTCTTGGGAAACGCGGCTGCAACAATTGCACTTGTTTTGAATCTCCCGGTTTTCAGCGCGATGAAAGCCTCTTACTTTCTGAACTCATTGCCGGCGTTTGCGGTGTTCCTTGGCTTTGGGGTAATGACGGCAGAGAAGAATAATGCTCTTCGGCGAACAATAGGAATGGCTTTTGCAATCCTTTATACACTTGTGAGTCTGCACATTTTACATATATTCTTTTATGGACAGACGAATTGAACAGTGAATAGACATTAATGTCGGAATAAAGATGTACTGACAAAAAGCGCTACATCTCCGACTCGAAAAAATACTCCGTTGTATTGTAAAATAACTAACAGAACACCCACAACAGGTTTCTTATGCCAAACACCATTAAGCTTCACCGCGTATTACGCTCAACTCCCGAACGGGTCTATCGCGCGTTCCTCGATCCGGATGCCATGGCCAAGTGGCTGCCGCCAAACGGATTCACCGGCAAAGTTCATAGTATCGATGCCAGAGTCGGCGGGAAATACAAAATGTCGTTCACAAACTTCACCACGGGCAACAGCCACTCGTTTGGCGGAGAATATCTGGAATTAGTACCAAACGAACGCATCCGCCACACGGATGTATTTGACAACCCGAACCTGCCCGGCACCATGGTTGTGACCATTTCACTGAAAAAAGTTTCAGTGGGCACTGAGATAAACATTGTACAGGAAGGAGTTCCCGACGTCATCCCTCCCGAAGCATGCTATCTCGGATGGCAGGAGTCACTGATCTTGCTCGCGAAGCTGGTTGAGGCGGAGATATCAGAATAATTAATTGCACAACTGTGTTAGGTAGCTTATGGATACAATAGAATATTGTTATGACATCTCTTATAAAATAGATGCAATTGAGATCCAGAAAAGAAGCAACATTACTCTCTATATAATTGCCGGTATTCTTTTTTTGTTAGTAGTAATTTTGAAGCTGTACAATGACCATTTCTGGTGGATTTATCTTCTTGTCGTCATCATCGTTGTGCCATTATTCCTATTATTGCATACGTGGACACCAAACCGCGGAATCATATCTTCGGGAAAAATTGAGATACATTTTCCAAAGTTGTTCACTGGTGTTCGTAATATGCTTCTAACAAGCGTTGATATAAAAGAAATTCATTTATCACATCCAATGTGTCGAAGCCGATATTGGGTCAAATATTATCACCCTCAATTTGAAATCATACCACAACACGGAAGGACTATATTATTTACTCTTGGTAGTACTAGGTCACTTATTACCGCTGATCAGCTAATAGATCAATTGCATAATGAAATTTTAAATCGTTTTACTAATCCTGTTGTCATAAATAAATCTTAAATGTGTTTCCTTTCAATAAATCAGTTTTGGAAACAATTTAATGAGTATTACGTTAAGATCTATCGCTGAAATTAAGTATCCACCTCAGAGAAATAGAATCAACTCTGTTGTTAAAAATGTGATTCGCAATCGTTTGCCAACAGCTGCCGTTTACCGAGCACCAAGAGAAAATATCAAACATAGCTTTGCGATTTCATCGATCCGCAATCCGATTGTTACCATTGCGCCGTTTGTGAGATGAAATCGCCTCAAACCTACGACAGAATCGATCGAGCCAATTGTTACGATTGCGAAAGTTCTTTGGTTACTTTCTTCCAAAGAAAGTAACAACAACGTCATATACCAAGCTTAACCTTACACGAAAGCTTCTATGACAACCACCATATCACAGCCAATATCTGACAAGCCAAACCGGCGCATCGCTTCCATCGACATCCTCCGCGGCGCGGTGATGATATTGATGGCAATCGACCATGTGCGGGTCTATGCCGGCGTTCCGGCCGGCGGGCCCGACTTCGGCATATTTTTTACGCGATGGATTACGCACTTCTGCGCTCCCGCATTTATTTTCCTTGCAGGAACAAGCGCGTTCTTCTATGGCAGAAAGCATACCGACCTCCCGCGCTTTCTTTTTGTCAGAGGACTCTGGCTGGTATTCCTTGAGCTGACGGTTCTCCGCGTCGCGTGGACATTCAACTTCGACTTCGCGCAGTACGAAATGGCAGGCGTTATCTGGGCTATCGGCTGGTGCATGATAATTTTGGCAGGCCTTGTCAAACTTCCGGTGAACGTTGCCGGAATACTCGGAGTCATCATCATCGCAGGCCATAATATGGCCGACCCGTTCTTCGGTGATTTCACTTCAACACTAAACGACAGCAGTCTCTCGGGATTCTGGAAAATTCTCTACGTTGGTTTCTGGGCGGGTCCGCTCAGCTTCGGTGAAAATGGCCCGTCGCTCATTGTACTCTATTCCATCGTTCCATGGATCGGCGTTATGACAGCAGGGTATGCTTTTGGCGTTATCCTGAAACTCGAAGCAGAACAACGGAACCGCGCCTGCTTTGCCATCGGGATCGGAGCCATTGCGCTTTTTCTTCTGCTGCGCGGATTTAATATCTACGGTGACCCGCGCCCGTGGAGCGCTGGAACGCAGATGCCGGCGTTCTTTTCATTTCTGAACACATCAAAATATCCCGCATCCCTGTCATTTTTGCTGATGACCCTGGGTCCAACGATTGCAATGATTCCATTGCTCGAAACCGCGACGGGAAAGCTCTCGCGATGGATCAGCGTGTTCGGCCGCGTACCGTTTTTCTTTTATGTTCTGCACATTCCGCTCATCCATATACTCGCACTTATTGTCTCACTTTTCCGCTCCGGCGCAATCGACCCATGGCTGTTCATGAATCACCCGATGGGAAATCCGCCGCCGCCTGATGGGTACATGTGGAGTCTTTCTCTCCTCTACCTTGTGTGGGCAATAACCATTGTTATTCTCTATTTCGCGTGCAGTTGGTTTGCGAATTACAAAGCCAAACATCAACAATGGTGGTTAAGGTATGTTTGAGATTTCTTTTTCTGCGCCTCTGCAGTGAAAAACTTCAGTGCAAGGTTTTTATCTGATATGAACATCTTCAGCATCACCATCGACATCGCCGCTTCCCCCGAACGGGTCTGGTCTGTCATGACCGATGTTGCGCGCTGGCCCGAATGGACACCCACCGTGAAAAGTATTACGCGGCTGGACAAGGGTCCGATTACAATGAAGTCACGCGTACTTATCCGGCAACCAAAGATTCCGCCGGCGCTCTGGAAAGTGGTGGAATTCAATCCGGGAAAAAATTATGCCTGGGTTACGGTAAGTCCGGGTGTGCGCATTACGGCAAACCATTCCATCACTCCAATCGAAAACGGAAGCCGTGTTACTCTTTCAATCCAATATGAAGGGGTGTTCGGAAAGCTCCTCGGTAAATGGTTGACGAACCTTAACAACCGCTATCTTAATCTCGAAGCAAACGGGCTGAAACAGCGAAGCGAAAACAACTCGTACGTTTTAACACGAGAAGATACGAGGCAACCGTAAGTTATTTCAACAGGTCAGCAAACTGATCATTGGTTAGTCGGTAGGTATACCACTCTTTCATATGCTTTGCCCCGAGTTTATCATAAAATCGCAGCGCCAGCTTGTTCCAATCCAACACCACCCACTCAAGTCTGCCGCACTTGCGGCGGATAGCCTCTTTCACACAGGTTTGGAATAATTTCAAGCCGATCTTTTTCCCCCGATACTCAGGCAAAACAAACAAATCCTCCAGGTATAACGTCGGTAAAGCTTTAAACGAAGAGTATGTTTCGAAAATGATGATATATCCGACTGCAGCACCGTCACAAAACGCCAGGAAACTGTCAAACCTCTTTTTCTTTCCAAATCCGTCACGAATCAAACGGGCTTGCGCCGCACGGGTAGGGCGTTTGAGTTTTTCATAATCTGCAAGAGCGTCAATAAGTGTCAGAAAGGATTTTGCGTCATTTCTGCGTGCACGCCTGATAACGATATGGTGACGTGACAACTTTACTTTTGTTGTTTTTCTTTGTACGCGTTGCATTGGATGACGGGAATTGGTGGATATTTTGGATACGTTGAGTCAATTTTCGAATGGAGGCAAAGAATAAAAACGCTTTCTTTCGCGCTTATTATTTTATGGGCTTGGATACAGCGGGCACAAAGTCCGTAACGGTTGGCAGCGGCCGGAGATGTATGTGAGAGATCCGGAGACATCAGAAAACAGCCGTGATGTCAGGGAGTGTTTGCGGTGGTTTTATTTGTTTCCAGCTGTTCAACGACTTTGCTCATTCCTTTAGTAACAAGTGTGTCAAACAGCGTTCCGGTAAGTTTGATACTCGGTTCTTCGAGATGTTTGAAGCTTTCTTCGGATTTCTTGATTTCCGGTTCGACGCTTTCCGCAAGCTTAATCACCGATGGCTCGCTGGTAATATCGCCGGATGTGGCATGCCCAACGGCGCCAAGGGCAAATTTTGCACCGAGTTCTTTCACCGGTTGAAAGAATCCTTCCGGAACTTCCCGGGAGGTGGTTGTAATTAATTGACCGATATCCGACATTCTTCTGTCGAGCGAACGTCCTTTCAGCTTTGAACCCGCGAGCGTGTACATAGCGCCGGTAATATTCGCGCTCAGTGCCGCGGAAGACGCTTTCATCGCGCGGCTTAAACTTCCGCCGCAATTTTCAATATGTTCGCCGAGCGCTGTCAAGCCGTATTGCACTGAATGCCCGAGATTCTCAAGTCCCTTGCGAACGTGTTCACCATGCTTCACCGTTGACTGGGCGGTAATGCGCGCTGCTTCAATCTGGGAAACTCCCTGCGCGTATGATGTGAGTAACTGCGTCGCGCGTTCAATGTCGAACTGAATGCGTTCGACCATTTTCGTGTTGTGGTGTTCGTAGTAATAATCGCGCGCTTTGTAGAAATGCCAGACAGAAACCTGCGTCATGAGCTGGAGCAGACTTGTGTCGGTACTCATCGTCGCCATAGCCTTTTGTCCGATGTGCAGATTCACCGCGGCTTCCCAATCCTTTGCTCCAAGACGCATGAACCATTGCCGCGCCGCGACGAGATCATTCAAATCATCAACAGAACGGATTTCATGTTCAACGCCGCGCTGGGCGTAACCCATTGCTGCCATGTACGCGGTTGCCGCAGCGGATTTATGAACACCGAGATCAGAGAAAAGGCGGAACGCGACAATAAGCTGATCCACGACTTTATCCGTCAGGATTCCCTGAACGTACATTTCTTTTACTTTATTATAGATTTCATGCGCGCGCTGGAGGGAAAGCTCTGCAACTTCGCGGTAACGTTGTTTCAGGATAACGGTGCGTTTTGCGTGTTTATCGAGATACTTTTTATCTTCCTTGCGAAGGCCATTAATGGCCTCGCGAAGTTCGCGCAGTGTAATACATTCCGAAATGTGTGAGCTCCCGCAGAAATAGCATGTCCCGCGCACGCCTTCGTAGTCAATCCACCGGTGGTCGCAATTGAGACACCGCTCCATTCCCAATTTCATTGTGAAGGTGTCGTTCATTGCTTTCGTTCCGCGATTTGCCGGAGGAGGCGGTTGTATTCGTCTTCTGTCAATTCACCGAAGGCATATTTTGTCTCAAGCGTTTCGCGGTCGAAATGCTGGCGCGCTTTCACGGCAACCTGTTTGTACGTTTCCGCGGCACGGATGCGCGCGAAACCGCGGAGCGTTTCCATTTCTTCCTGGTACATGTTGCCAAAGCGGGAGAGATCGCCGGAAAGATCAAAAGGTTTTTCCCCTTTTGAGATGCGGCGAAGGTTTGTCAGTTCCCCAAATTCCTTGACGCTGATATTCTGTAAAAGCTCAAGCGCTGTTTCAAACTCTTTTGATTTATAATAGAAGTGATACGCCGATTTAAATTCACTTTCCTTCAAATACCAATCAGCCATTTCCTTATGTTCTGCGGTAGAAAGCAGTGCCCTGTCGTAAATAAAAAATGATGTCGCATGGTCGCCGGCATCCCGTTTCAGCGCGCCGAGACTGTGCATGTCATTTTCAACCCAGAAGTACCACTCTTCAAGATCGTTGCGGTTTTCAGTGCGTGCCAGCTCCAGAAATTCCGCCGAACGGTCCCACGCTTTGAAGAAGCAATATGTCAGAAGCGCGACGTCGATATTATGCGGGTTCGTCTTAACGGCAAGGCGCAGAATCTCCAGAAGTTTTTCCTTTTCATTGCCGGGGAATGAGAAAAAGAGTTTGACGGGAACACGGGTGATTCTTCTCGCCGTCCGTGTATGATCCTGAAACTGAAGCGTGCGTTGAGGGTTCGATTCGGGAACCTCCAGCTCCAGTTGTTCGATAGCGCTGTAGAACCGTTCCTGCACCATTACCTTTTTTATTCCATGATACCAGGGAGTATCGGCGTCGCGGAATGCGCTGTCGATAAACATCCTCCATGAACTCATGGCACTTTCGATGAATGAGTTTTCCGGAAGCGGAAACGTTATCTTGAAAATTTCGAGTAGGTTATGGTCGCGGGCAACAACATCGTCGCTTGCGGCGGTTGTGCGGAGCATCTGCATGATAAAGAAATGCCGGAGCCACGGACGGGTCAGCGTTTCATTGATCGGATGGTGTACCTCCGATTTTCCCTTGACGGTCTCAATAAGGTATTCAGGATAGGTACCGTGAACGCCAAGTTTAACGCGTTCTTTTTCTGACTGGAATAAGCGAATTTCTATCAATCCTGAAACCTCAATGTTAGGTGCCCTAATTAGAATTTAACTTTAAATTATCCGCCAAGCCTCAACAAAACATAGCAGTTACATTGGGATTGAATATACAAAAAAAATAGTGTAAGTCCACTTTTTTGAGAAATAAGTTCACGGTTTTCCCGATTTTGAGGAGAGTGGAGCTGGAAAAGGGGATGAATTTAAACAGTTTTAGCCTATTTTAGTCCAATGGCTTCTGCGACTGAAGGAGGGATTTGAGGGAGATTACTATCCCGCTCCGCAAGTGTAAAATACTTTTGAAAGAAATCTGCCGGTCCGGCAGCGATAGTCTCAATCAGCGCGGCTCGTCCGAGGCGCATATCGGTTTCGCGCGCCATAAACATTCCGGTCATTGATCCGTAACTCTCCCAGTATCCGCTCAGGTTTGCCGTACGGAGGAGTTCCTCTGCCCGCCGATGCGTCAGCGAGGGTGAGAGAAGTTCCTTCGCATTTTTTGCAAACGCAGAAAATGCTTCTCTTGTTTTGACTGGCCAGTCCCGCGGCAGATATCCTCTTCCGTGTTGTTCCAGCGAAAGATAATACGCGATACCCTCGTTCTGCATCAGGTCGATGAGAATGTCAAATGACGATTGATGATTTTTATAATACCGTTTCCATGAAGGGGATTGATCTTTGTACGCGCCGAACGCAGCATGAAATACCTCATGCGCAACAACGCCGAGAAGATTAATCAACCGTTCGTCAACACTGTTGCCATAGTTCACCGACTGCGCCAGGTTAATGACAATAGTGAGCTCGCCTTCACCCTCACCGACAAATTCAGGAATGTCGCCATGCCAGATGATGCGGCGGACATACGCATCAACGTTATCATGCCCGACTGCAACAACATAAACCGGGATAGTCACATTCACTTCGGCATCCCGGGGAAAAATCTGTTCTACCGTAGCGACAACTTTGTTATTAAAATTCCTCCTGACGATTTCAAGATAGAGTTGTTTGATGAGATCGACATTCTTTCTCGCGGATTCGAGGTGAAACATATCGTCTTTAATAATATCACGATACCTCAATGAATCGAAATAACTCTGCAAAAGATTTGTTAACGATTCGCGGTTGGCAATAAGTCCTGTTGTGGAAGCCGCAATGCGGTTTCCGCGCAACCCTGCCAGAGATGATGTATTGATTTGATTACCATCCAACAATGAGATCGTCTGATCCGCGGCGGAATAATCAAATGAGAGGTTGACGTTGAAGCGGGGGTTGGTTTGGGCTATTATTGAAACTGAACCAAGAAAGACTAAGAGCAAACAAATTAAAAAAGATCTCAAGTGAGATGTATGTTCTCGGTTGGATTTTATTTGCCCTATTTTCCAAGTCGAAGGGAAAAATGTGAGGAATAAGCCAAACATATTATTCGTCAGGAAATATGAAACAAAATTCAACGCCGCTTTATCTTAAAAATACCATCATTACTGTTCCAGTATAATTGGTTTTTAAAAGTATTCCACCAATCAAATAATTGCTTCTTTAGTATATTCATGTTATTGGAATTACCAACAATTAACTCGGATATCTCATCGCCTGTCAGTAATTCAAGAGTTGCGAGTGAAAGTATACCTACTGTAGGCATATCTGGATTTCCATTCAGTTCTGAATCATTGTCTACTCCATTTATCAACAAGGGAATCAGAGTCGGTTTGACATTTTTTATCTGCTTATGGTCTTGATTGCCAAACCAAATCTCCCAAATCAATGTAAGTTGAACTTTATTCAATGAATTCGCATTCTTCTTCATTGCATAATCAACTATCGTGTTAAATGAAGTTTCATTATAATGTTTTACTATGAAATCTATAATTCTCTTTTGTTCGGATGGATTCGAACTTTTATCAAGAGAATCAAGATAAGAATCCATTCTAAAAAAGCCTTGCATGGAATCAGGCTCAACAATTTGATTACAAAACAAAGGCCGTTGGTCTAAATTGTAGACGTTAGGTTCACTTTTGATGCAATCAGGATGATATCCGACTAGCAAACAAAAAATGAATAAATAATTCCATTTAATATTTTGAACAGGATTCATTATTTTTCGATTGGAATTTTCACACCCGCCTTTTTCGCATTCTCAATCGCACGGTCATATCCCGCATCCACATGGCGGATGATGCCCATGCCGGGATCATACGTTAGAACACGCTCAAGGCGTTGTTCAGCTTCCTTTGTTCCGTCTGCAACCACGACCATGCCGGCATGTATCGACATACCTATGCCAACACCGCCGCCGTGATGAACACTGACCCAGCTCGCGCCGCCAACGGCATTCAGCATCGCGTTAAGGATCGGCCAGTCGGCAATCGCGTCACTACCGTCTTTCATCTTTTCCGTCTCGCGGTTCGGCGAAGCGACGGACCCGCAATCGAGATGATCGCGCCCGATGACAATCGGTGCTTTCACTTCCCCATTCGCCACAAGCTGGTTGAACACTTTGCCCATCTTTGCCCGCTCACCATACCCGAGCCAGCATATGCGCGCGGGAAGCCCCTGGAATTTCACCTGCTTCTGTGCTTTCTCAATCCAGCGGCGGAGCGGTTTATTTTCAGGAAATGTTTCGATGACCGCGCGGTCGGTGTGGTAAATATCTTCCGGGTCGCCGGACAATGCAGCCCAGCGGAACGGACCCTTGCCGTCGCAGAACAGCGGACGGATATACTCCGGCACAAATCCCGGTATATCAAACGCGTTCGTCACTCCGTTTGCCAGCGCTTCGCCGCGGATGTTGTTTCCGTAATCAAACGTAATGGCGCCTTTCTTTTTCAATCCCAGCATCGCGCGGACGTGCTCGTTGATCGAATCTTTTGCCAGTGCAATGTATTTTTTTGGGTCTTTGACCCTCAACTCCAATGCTTCTTTGTAAGAAATATGCGCGGGCACGTAGCCGTTGAGCGTATCGTGTGCCGAAGTCTGGTCTGTAAGAATATCAATAGGAATATTGCGCGCAAGCAGTTCCGGAAGAACTTCCGCGGCATTGCCAAGCAACGCGACGGACTTCGGCTCCTTCAATTCTTTCGCGGTCATAACGGAGAGAAGCGCTTCGTCAAGCGTCTCCGCCATTTCATCAACGTAACCGGTTTTCAATCGCTTTTCGATCCGCGAGCGGTCAACTTCAATGGCAAGACATGCGGCTCCGTTCATTGTGGCTGCAAGAGGCTGGGCACCGCCCATCCCCCCGAGTCCGGCAGTGACAAGAAACTTACCCGCAAGGCTCCCTCCGAAATGTTGATCGGCCACCGATGCAAACGTTTCATACGTCCCCTGCAGAATTCCCTGCGTCCCGATATAAATCCAGCTTCCGGCGGTCATCTGTCCGTACATCGTTAATCCCAATGCTTCAAGGCGGCGGAATTCATCCCACGTTCCCCAATGAGGAACGAGCATGGAGTTGGAAATCAGCACGCGCGGCGCATCTGTGTGCGTTTTGAAAATGCCGACAGGCTTCCCGGATTGAACAAGAAGCGTCTCATCATTCTCAAGACTCTTTAGGCTTCGCACAATTGCATCGTAGCATTCCCAGTTACGCGCGGCTTTTCCCGTACCGCCGTAAACGATGAGTTCGTCAGGCTTTTCCGCGACATCAGGATCGAGATTGTTCATCAGCATGCGAAGCGCGGCTTCCTGCAGCCATCCTTTACAGCTTCGTTCTGTCCCGCGCGGGGCTTTTATGTTCTTATGAGTAGGAGTCATACAATTTAGTGTCTGGTAACAGTCAATTCAACATTCCGGATACTCGGCATTAACAATACACTATTGAGAAACACTTTGTTGAGCCCTTCCCAGAACAGGCGGAAGTTCGGATCGTCGGAAAAGAGAACAATATTTCCCAAGCCGAGGCGCTCATGGACCAGGAATGGCGTCTCCTCAAACTTTTTCTCATTTTCCGCGGAAAGATACCCGCTCAGCCGCGGAGACTTCGTGTATATCCCCACATTATACCCGCGGTCGCTCAATTCAAATGCCATCGAAGATGTCTTCAGCACCGCAATCGTCGACCCGTCATATCCAAATCCGAGCGGATGAGAATTATCCAGTTTCACACGAAGCATCGTGCCGGGAATTTCCTCGAGGCGGTGTTTTCTTTCCTTCTCTTCAACAGTCATTCTTTTCTCAACTTCTTCTTCGGAAAGTTTTCCATCCTTCTTATCCCCGTCATCTTTTTTCTTGTCATCATCCTTTTTCTGCTTAAACTTCACTCCCGCAATCTTTCCGCGGTCTGCCGAAGCAAACGCTGCGCCGCCTTCAATGCCGATAAATGTTCCGCCTGCCGCGATCCATCCCTTAATCCTTTGTGCAGCGACGGAATCAAGCTGACTTCTGTATCCATTTCCATCTGCGTTATCATCGGGGAAGATCATCGTGGTATACTGTGTCAGGTCCGCATTACGAAGCGTGGAAATCTTCATCGGGATAAAATCGATCCCATACTCTTGATCAAACATTGACCAGATTGCGCCAAATGATTCTGTTCCCACTGGTGAGTTTGTGACAACGATAATTTTCGGCTTCTTCAAACGGACAACGCGGTCAGAACCGAGGTCAATTCCACCTTCAGTATAACCGGTGTTTGCGGAGGAAATTGTGAGATGAAATTGCCGCGCGACGTTCTGTATTGCTTCATGCAGTTCCGGTTTGTTGGCATTGATGGGAACGACAAGCGATCCCTTTTTGAATTTCTTTCCGCCTAATGTAAAGTTTTGCATCGCTACGCTTACCTTGTAATCGCTTTGAAGAAGAAACGCGAGCGCCCTTGATGCGTTGTCGGAATTCCACGGAATAATATACGCGTACGACGCTTTGCCGCCAGCAACAACTCCTTCCGCCGGTTTGATTTCTTTCACAAGAGAACCCGGCACCGAAACCGGTTTGGCCGACCAATATGCCTCTACTCCATACGCAACAGGCAATGCCCAGGTGGAAATATCATAGAAAGTAGTATCTGTCAGTATCGGTTCCTGCTCCATCAACGTCATGATAAGTCGTTTCGACGGCTGGTTCAATGAGATGACATAGCTTCCCGCGGGAAATGATTTTGAAACAGTTCCTTTGGTGAAATACGTGTTCAGTCCCTCCATCGAAAATTCTTTTGTCGTTTGCTCGATTTCTACACCCTGCATCTGCAGTCTCCCGATCAGCTTTGCGGTACGGGCAGGATCATTTCCTTCCGGAATGATAAACGCTTTCACCGGTCCCGACACTCCTTCATCAATTGCTTTTCTGAAGAAATCATAAAAATCGCGAAGACGCCTCTCGCGGTATGTCGCTGTTGTCTGCAATGTTGCCATTGATGTCGCAGAATGGTGAAGGAGCCGGTCTTTTAATGTCAGAATAGTTTCATCGGTTCGTTTTACGCGGACACCGACCTGGCCTGCCTGTTCATACGTCATGCCAATGGCACCATTTAATGACGGCCATGAATCGCCGTAACCGGGATAAAAGAGATCAAACGATTCGCCGCTCCAGTAATTCCACCCCTCTTTGTCAAATGCGGCGGCATTGGCCTTGCCGTAGATATCGCCCCACTCAATTGTTGACTGCGGAAAATTTTTGTTGATTGGCTTGTAGGCCGGAAAGAAAAAGTAAGAACTATTATATCCCATTTCATGGAAATCGACATGCACCTGGGGCTTCCACTCGCGATACGCGGTTATGCGCGCGCGGCTTTCAGCCTGCGTCAGCCACGACCAATCGCGGTTCAAATCGAAATAATAATGATTAGTTCTTCCCGACGGCGCTTCTTCGTTATGCTCGACCGCGTTCCGGTCTTCAACCGGTTTAACACCGCGGCGTGTCAGCTGATAGTTGACATAGCGTTCATGTCCATCCGGGTTTAACAAAGGATCAATAACCACCACAACGTTTCGCAGCAGGGAGACAATTTCCTCGTCCGTGCGGGCGGCAAGATGATACATTACATTCAGCGCTGCTTCAGGACTGGACGCTTCGTTGCCGTGAACACCATACGAAAGCCAGGCAATCGCGGGATTATTTTTAATAATTGATTCGGCTTCGCGTGCCGATGTTGTCCTCGGATCGGCCAGCTTGCCGATATTAGCTTTGATTTCTTCAAGCTTTTGTAAATTTTCAGGTGAACTGAAGACAACAAGGTACAGCGTTCTCCCTTCATATGTCTGTCCATACGGAAAAACACGCACACGGTCGCGCACAGTGCTTTCAAGCGCCTGAATATACCGCTCTATTAAGTAGTGCGAAGTAAAGCGGTCACCCAATTCATAACCCAGAGTTTTCGACGGAGGAGGAACTGAAGAATTGAATTGCGGCTGAGCAAAAAGAGAAACGGACAGGAAAAGAACGGAGAGAAATACCTTCATGCAGATTCCTTAGTTTGGTTTGTAAGCGATTGCTGAAATTTCAAGATGCGCGCCCCGTGGCAGAGAAATGACTCCGACCGTTGTTCGGACAGGATAGTTTGCTTCATCAAAATATCCTCCATAAATATTATTCATCGCGGGATAATTTTTCATATCGGTGAGATACACTGTTGTAGATATGACATGGCTCGAATCATACCCTGCCAGGCGAAGCGCCGTCATAAGATTTTCCATTACCTGGTGTACTTCCGCATCTATTGAGGCGGTGTCGAGTACGCTTTCTTCTTTCTTCATCGCGATCTGGCCTGAAACAAAGTAGAACCCGCCTACTTTTTGGCCCAGGCTGTACGGCCCCACCGAATATCCGTCATCAACGCGTTCATGTTTTGCCGCCGACGCCATTTCTTCTTTTACAACAGTGCGGATTTTATTCTCATCAACTCCGCAACCAATGAATGCACATGCGAGAATAACACAACAAATAGTTTTCATAACGATATCTCCATTCTCTTCATCTCATCAACTCCTATTCTCACTTACCCAACATCTTACATACTCATCATCCCACATACTCAACATCCCACATACTCAACATCTCACATACTCAACATCTTAAATCTTATATCCAATCTTCCTCAAAAAATCCTTTCTTGCAGAAATATCTTTCTCCGACTCAACTCCCTTCGGTGAAACGCCATCGACAACGCCAAGCACACCTCTTCCTTGTTCTGTTTCTGCGACGACAACCTGCACAGGGTTGGCTGTCGCGCAATAAATCGTGCAAACTTCAGAAAGACTTTTTATCTGATTGAGAATATTAATCGGAAAACCTTTTTCCATAAACAGAATAAATGTATGCCCACACCCGATGGCTTTGGCATTCGCGACGGCAAGATCAATCAGTGATTGTTTGTTGCCGATGAACCTGACAAGCGCGGGACCGGATGCTTCGCAGAACGCTAGCCCGAACTCCAGTCCTGAGTTGGAAGAGACAACCGTTTCGTACATATCTTCGACAGTCTTTATAAAATGTGCCTGTCCGAAAATGAAGTTCATATCGGCAGGTTTTTCGACCGGAATTACTTTTATTTCCATACGTATCGGCAGAGTAACTGATTGGTGGTTTAACTGAAGTGGCTTAGTGCTGAAATTAAATCCTGCTCAAGGTACAAATTTTCCGTGGAAAAAACCAAGAAAACGATGTTTTTCGATGAAATGGAAGGAACTGTTATCCTGAAATTCCGAAGGATTAAAGCTATTTTGAATTAAAAAACCTCTTGACGGTAGCGGAGAAATTTAGTATCTTGGAAGTGCCAAATAACAGTACACCGTTTTTGTCCCCTAGGGAGTAAATAGTGTGTGTTCCTGAAAGGGGTGGCGTTGCCACGCTTTTACGTTGTAGCTGCAGATGTAATCCCCGTGTCTTGTTCAACCTCCATTGAACGT
>CAZFXS010000023.1:0-16637 GCA_964523395.1 uncultured Chlorobiaceae bacterium
GAACATGTGATTGTTCAGCATGTGAACGGAGAATCACGCTCTTTGCAGGCTGAAATACTGAACTATCCTTCACCCGCAATTTTCCAGAACTTGCATTTAGCAACACCTGTCGTAAAACCCGGATTAAAGTCGATGAAGGGCCCGGATCACCGTATGTTATCGAATAATGCAATAAAACAGGTCAATCCGGATGCAAAAAAAGTAATCGATGTGACAGATCCTGAAGGAGACGACAAAGGAATTGGCGGATATATTTATCCGCAGACACCCAGCTTGAAAGCGGGAAGTCTTGATATTACAAGATGTGTTGTCACTGTTGATGAACAACATGTGTATTTCGCTTTGACGTTTCGTTCTCTGTCGGATCCGGGCTGGCACCCTGAGTATGGATTTCAATTGACATATGTTGCAATTGCCATCGATAAAGATCATATACCCGGCTCGGGAAGAGCTGTTATTGGTATGAATTCGAATTATGTTCTCAATGACAGCGCGGCATACGAAAATATTATTTATGCCGGAGGCGGCATACGTGTCGAGGATTCAAATGGAAAAATTATTGCAGAGTATCTTCCGGTTTCGGGAGATGAGCATAACCCGTTAGGAAACATTCAATCAAGAACCATCTCGTTTTCTCTTCCGCGTGATGTCATTGGAAATCCGGATACGGCATGGCGATATACTATTCTTGTCGGCGCCCAGGATGATCACGGAGGGGCAGGAATCGGAGAGTTCCGTTCGGTCGAAAAGGAAGCTAAAGAGTGGATTGGAGGAGGGAAGCAGCGGACTGACGATCCGAATGTATACGATGTGATTATTCTTCAATGATTTAGGTTGGTGAACATATCAGTTTAACGCTTTTTGATTGCTATTGGAGCAATAAGTGCTATATTGCCTGAAATAGTTTACTGCGAAGAAACCACGGCTTACCGGATATCATATGAATGCCAAACGAATATTATCATCCCTTCCCCCCGTTATCGTTATAGTGTCAGTGATGTATTTGGGAGGTTGCGGGAACGCTTCTCAATCCTTATATCCCGACTTTATCAATCAAAAGAATCTCATTCAAAAAAACACTCTTCTTTCTGATTATGTTGTTATTGAAGGAACGTTGGGTGATATAAATATTATCAATGTACCGGGAAATAAAACGGTTGCTGTTGAGCTCATGGATCGTTTCAGCGATCTCATGAATGAAAAAGGATATCATATCGAAAACCGCATTCTTTCTTCCGTCGGGCTGGTCATGGATAGAAAAAACCCCGCAAAAGTAATGTATTCTTCGGAGGATGAACAGCGAGATATTGAAGAGCTTACACTTCAGATGCCGCCTTACTTTGTGTATCAATCGTTCGCAAAAGATTCAACGCTGGTCAGGGCTCTTTCCGAATTTTACAACGCGCTTATCAACGTCACAAAACTTGAAGGTATGTCAAATCCTATTGTCCCTGAAGCAATTGTGTTAGGCAAAAGTTTTGGAGGAGGGACATTAACGGTGCTGTTAACGGGGGGATACAACGTTCCGGCAGGGAAAGAACTTGGGATGCATACTCCTTCAGGATCAAACACTCTGGGAAAAGTAACGACCCACTCGATTTCCCAGGTGACAGTTATGCTCTATATTGTTAATCTGGAAACAGGGGAGCTTGTGTGGGCCGATTCACGCCACGAGGTGGGCGGCACGGTTCATAGGGCAAGAATTCTCAGAATTGCGGAAAAGATTTCAGATAATCTCCCGTAGGCCGTCTCGTCCTGAAATAATTTCCCTACCTTCTAAGAATACATAGCTTTTCAAGCGTATGTATCTATTTTTCAAGACCTTCGTATACCCCCGTATCAAATTCTTGTTACAATTATACAGAGAGTATCCTCAAGTATGAATTTATCAATCAATAATGTGGGAAAGCAATACAAGGGCCGGCACTGGGGATTACGGGATTTTTCTCTTAACCTTACACCCGGAGTTCTTGGGTTGCTCGGCCCGAACGGTGCCGGCAAATCCACACTGATGCGTATTCTGGCGACAATTACAAAGCCGACAGAAGGTTCGGTTCGTTGGGGCAATACGGATATCGGCAACTCTCCGAATGAACTCCGTAAAGTATTAGGATATTTACCCCAGGATTTCGGCGTGTATCCGAACCTTACCACTGTTGAATTTCTTGAATATCTTGGCGCCGCGAAAGGGATGAGTTCAGACAACGCAAAGAACCGCATAGAAGAATTGCTGAACCTGCTGAATCTTGTTGACGTCAAAGACCGTGCGCTGGGCGGGTTTTCCGGAGGGATGAAGCAGCGTGTCGGTATAGCGCAGGCGCTTTTGAATGATCCCAAACTGCTGATTGTTGATGAACCTACGGGGGGACTCGATCCTGAGGAACGTGTCCGGTTCAGAAATCTCCTGTCAGAACTTTCGGGAGAACGGATTGTGATACTTTCGACTCATATCGTATCTGACATTGAAGCTACCGCGACATCCATTGCAATCATCAAAAGCGGTACACTTGTCACATATGCACAGCCGGAGGAGCTTCTCAATTCTGTAGAAGGGAAAGTGTGGGAATGGACTGTTCCGAGCTCTGAACTTTCGGCTGTTAAACAGCGATTCCGTATCAGCGGCACGATACGAAGAACAGACGGCGTACGGGTCCGCGCAATCCATGCTGAGACTCCGTCCCGTGAGGCGCAATCGGTCCAGCCGACACTGGAGGATGCGTACCTGTTCTATATCGAAAACAATCAGGCAGTTCACTGATGATGCAGTGGCGGATAATTTTTCATCTCATGCGCGCCGATGTTCTTGAGCGCACGCGCCGGTATAGTTTTCTGGTCACTATGATTGCCTCAATCTATCTGGGCTATGCCATTTACGCGGATTATCTCGTTATAGATCTTGACCATCACCGCGGGGTTTACGATTCAGCATGGCTTGGCATGCTTGTCGCGTTGTCCACCTCAATGCTGATTTCACTGGCGGGATTTTATATCGTTAAAAATACAATAACGCGGGATCATCAGACAAGGGTTGGACAAATACTGGCGTCGACGCCTGTAAATAAATTTTCCTATATCATCGGAAAGATGCTAAGCAATTTCATCGTTCTGTCTCTGATTATCGCGGTTCAGGCAGTTGTCGCATTAGTTATGCAGGTTGTAAAAAGCGAGAGCGGCAATGTGAACATTGTCGAGCTGCTCTCCCCGTTTGTCCTGATTGCATTGCCGGTGATGATTTTTGTTGCGGGGGTTGCGATTCTTTTTGAAAGCATACGGTGGCTCCGCGGGGGATTTGGGAATGTGCTCTATTTTTTCCTGTGGGGAATCATGCTTGCGGTTCCGATTGAGAATGATATTACTGCGGCTGACCTGGTATTTCTGAAACCTGTCCAGCAATCGATGGTTGCCGATATGATTCAGAAATATCCTGATTATAAGGGCGGCTTTTCTTTATCGGCTGGACACAAAGAATCTTCGATGAATTATCCTACATTTCAATGGACTGGAATGAAGTGGAATGCTGAATCCGCGGGTTTGCGTTTTGCGTGGTTCGGATATGCGTTGGTGCTTGCCGCGTTTGCGGCGCTTTCATTTGACAGGTTTGATACTGCCATATCACGGAAACAATTACGGGAAGTTTTCTCGAAGAATAAATCTTCTGCCGGCAGGAGCGATGCGTTTACTTCACGACTATACAATATACTGTTGCTTCCTTTTTCATATTCATTCCGGTCAGGATTTCTCCGTTTGTGCGCAGCGGAAATGCGTCTTATGATAAAAGGGATGCCGTTGTGGTGGTATGTTGTCGCATTAGGGTTATTTATTGCATCGATTTTTGCTCCGCTGGATGCTGTAAAGCAATATATTCTTCCGGTGCTCTGGCTTTGGCCGGTGCTTTTGTGGTCGGGGATGGGCATCCGTGAAAAAGAACATCGGACCGATCAGATTATTTTTTCGTCGCCGGATGTCTTGAGGCGCCAGTTGCCTGCAATCTGGCTTGCAGGGGTGGGAGTTGCATTTGTTCTGGCATCAGGACTCGCAGTTCGTTTGTTTTTGAATAACGAACCGTCGTCGCTCGGAGGGTTAATTATTGGAGGATTGTTTATTCCGTCGATGTCACTTGCATTAGGAGTGTGGAGCGGGAGTGGAAAATTATTTGAAGCGTTATATACATTAATGTGGTACATCGGTCCCATGAATCACGAACCGACATTTGATTATATCGGAGTTTCTGCAACATCAATAGCGGCAGGAATGCCAGTAGTGTACGCGATATTCGCCTGTGTTCTTATCATTGCTGCCTATTTTGGCCGCCGGCGTCAATTAAGTATCTAAAGCAGGAGAATAATGATGAATATTCTAATGCTGATGAAAAGTATCCTCATTGCTGTTTCACTTTTTATGCCGCAAGAATCCAATTCAAGTCCGCTTATCATCGCTCACCGCGGTGCCGCGGGCCATGCGCCTGAAAACACACTGGCCGCTGTCACGAAAGCTATTGAGATGCATGCCGATGCCGTAGAAATTGATGTCCGGCAGACACGCGACAGCCAGATTGTTGCGATGCACGATGAGGACATAGACAGAACAACAGACGGTGAAGGAGATGTCGCCCAGTTCACATTACAAGAGTTGAAAAAGTTGGATGCCGGGGCCTGGTTTTCAGCGAATTTCAAGGATGAACGCATTCCAACACTTCAGGAGATCATTGATGTCTTGGATTCAACCACAATGTTGATTGTGGAGCTGAAGGTAGGCGCTGAAACCTCACCCGGTATCGAACAAAGAGTTGTTGATATTATAAAAAACAGTCATCTTGGACAGCGGGTAATTTTAAAATCATTTGATCGGGATGTATTGTCACGTATCCGGGCATATGCACCCGAAATTCCATTGCTCTACGTCTATGTTTTTGCAATACCATTATTAAATCTTACTGTCGACCAGGGTATCTCTGCCGGCGATTTGCTGAAAATGGATGTGGAATATCTTCAGCCGCATAAAATTTTTCTTACACAATCCTTCATTTCGTCAGCCAAGGAAAAGGGATATAAGGTCATTGCCTGGGATGTCAAGACAGAAACTAACATGAAAGACATTATCGCGCTTGGGGTGGATGGTATCGAAACTGATTACCCGGATGTGCTCTTTTCCGTTATAAAGCAAAAAGAAAGCAATCAATAATTTTCTTCTTCCATCAATCTGAATGACTCACTTGCATTGCATTCCTGTGTTTAAGAACAGCAGCAAGCTCAAAGTACTGCAAACGCGCCGTACAGGCATCACGGAACGCCGCCTTCTTTCAATGGATGAGTGCGGACTGTTAAATATTATTCTGGTCGATCTTCAACGAGGTGCAGAAGTCGAGCTTCACCCATATCCTGCGAGCGAAACGTTTTTTGTGCTCAAAGGGACGGTTGAGATGATTCTGGAGGGTGCTGTACGAAAGCTGAAAAAGGGGGATATGTACCATCTTCCCAAAAATTTTTCCCACGGATTAAAATGTCTCCGCGGGCCTGCGCAAATGCTGGTGATTTTTACGCCTCCTGCGGCTAAAGCTCACAAGAAATAGCAAGAGGTGTATGATGAAGGACACACAGTTTTTTGACTTCCATCATACATTTCTTACGTTGGATGCGGGGAATGCTCCATTATCCCCGGGTATCCTATCTCAATGCCCTAAGGGTGACTCTCCCGGGTCACCCTTACTTTTTTTGTTGACATCCAAACCGAATCTCTGTACCTTTTATCCGGATTTCCTCAGCCAACGAGCGGGAATTTCTGCTATTCCCGCTTTATTTTCCATTACCAAAAATGCATGACGATACCCAAATAGGAATCGGCGGAACCCTATTTCCGCAAACGCACTGTCCAGCAGTTCAAGCCCTGAAAAGCGATGTTTTTTCAGAGCGTGAGCGGGCTTTTGATGCTATCATAGCCGCTTATTGGAAGCCGGTGTATAAATATGTCCGTATCAAGTGGAATAAATCGAATGAAGACGCAAAAGATTTGACGCAGGGGTTCTTTCTAAAAGTAATCGAAAAGGATTTTTTTAAGAATTTTGATTCCTCAAAAGCACGGTTCAGGACATTTTTGAGAATTTGTCTGAATGCCTATGTAGCCAATGAAGAAAAAAGCGCCGGTGCTCAGAAGCGGGGAGGAGATGCCGCAATGGTTTCATTCGATTTTCATGATGCCGAGAATGAACTACTTCATCTTTCCTCAAATGCCAGAATGCTTTCTGAAGAACCGGAAATTTTTTTCCACAACGAGTGGATACGGTCGCTGTTTATGCTGTCAGTAAATGATCTTAAAAAAGAATGCACAGAAACCGGAAAAACCCTTCAGTTTACCGTGTTTGAGTATTACGATTTGAATGAACAAAGCGAAAAGATTACCTATGTTCAATTGGGAACCGAACTCGGGATATCTGCAATGAGTGTTACGAATTATCTTTCGGCAATGAGGAAGCAATTCAGGACAATAGTCCTTCAACGGCTCAGAGCTCTGTGTGCAACAGAAGAGGAATTCAGGTCTGAAGCTGAATCACTGTTTGGTGCTATACTGAAATGAATCAGCTTTCTGATAAAACATTGCTTCATCTTCGCGCTGTTGCTGATCTTCCTGATCTGAACAATACAAAGTACCGTCTTATCGAGAAAATTGGCTCAGGCGGAATGGGTACCGTATATAAAGTGTTCGACGAATCGTTAAAACGCCAAGCCGCACTTAAAGTACTTAATGCATCGTTGGATCCGGAGAAATTATCTGCAAGAATGATGCGCGAAGCTGAGGTGATGGCCCGCCTCGAGCATCCCGGTATTGTACCAATCCATGATGTTGGTGTGTTGCCCGATGGGCGGGCTTTTTACGTTATGAAATTGGTGGAAGGAAAACGGCTGGATGATGTGGTCCGAAGCAGTGAATCCCTGCCTGATCTTCTCAGGCTGTTTCAAAAAGTGTGTGAAGCGGTCGCTTTTGCGCATACGCGGGGAGTTTTGCACCGGGATCTAAAACCGGAAAACATTATGGTCGGATCATTCGGCGAAGTACTTGTGATGGATTGGGGCGTTGCGAAAATTATGGAGATGAAGAACGATGATGTTCAACAATCAGTTCCTAGCGATCACAGTTCAACAGGAACATCAGCGGGCGCACTAATCGGAACCCCTGCGTATATGGCACCGGAACAATTTTCCGGGACATTGATTCAACCGAATATTAAAACTGACATTTATTCACTTGGGGCGATTTTATATTTTATTCTTACAAAAAAAGCCCCTGATCGTGCTGGATCGTTTGTGAAACCACGGGATTTCGTACGAGATATTCCCCGTCCGCTTGAAGCGATTAGTCTGCGCGCTTTGGCAATTTCACACGCGGAACGTTATGATTCCGCACTTGATATTGCGGATGATATCACACGCTTCCTTGATAATAATTCCGTTTCGGCGTACCGCGAAAATATTTTTGAAAAAATTAACCGGTTTTTGTCGAAAAACTGGTTTATTGTCTGGCTTGTACTGGCATACCTTGTTATGAGGGCGTTGGTATTTTTCTTTTTCGGACGTTAAAGGATTTCCGGAAAAAGTGTAATAGTACTGCAGGGAAATACTAACCTCAAAAAGTTCAACTCAAACAAGGAGTTTGTATGGATCAAGCTATGCAGTATATTAACTATTGGGCAGTTCTGGTCGCTGCGGTTTCTTCATTTATTCTCGGAGGTGTCTGGTGGTCGCCGGTCATGTTCGAAAAAGCATGGAAACGTGAAAACGGGTTCACCGATGAGTTTCTCAAGCAGGGAAATATGGGAAAAATCTTCGGGCTTTCGTTTCTCTGGTCGCTTGTGATGTCGTTTAACCTGGCAATGTTTCTCGGCGACGAAAAAACCACAGCAACATGGGGAATGACCGCCGGATTTCTCGCAGGCTTCGGGTGGGTTGCCATGGCAATTTTTATTATCGGACTCTTCGAGCGTAAATCTGTCAAACTTATGCTCATCAACGGAGGATATATGGTTGTTGCGCTTACCGTTATGGGATTGATCATTGGTGCATGGAGGTAATATTTTTAATATGAGGAATTTACAATGTCAAAATGCATGTTCGTAGTTGTTTTTATGTTTCTTATTGTTCCCTCGTTCGTTTTTTCTCAAACTTCCAGGCAAGATAGTTTATGGAAGCCTCTGACGTTCTTTGTTGGAGTATGGAAAGGTACCGGCACCGGAGAACCGGGTAATGGAGTGTATGAACGCACGTACCAGCGCATTCTTAACGGTAAGTTTATTGAAGTCAAAAATCAATCGAGTTATCCGCCGACTGAAAAATTTCCACAAGGAGAGGTGCACAACGACATCGGTTACATGAGTTATGATAAGCAGCGAAAAAAATTTGTACTGAGACAGTTTCATGTCGAAGGATTCGTGAACCAGTTTACGCTTGACACTGTTTCAGCGGATGGGAACCGGATGATATTCGTATCAGAATCTATAGAAAATATTCCGGCAGGATGGCGCGCCAAAGAAACATATCAGATTGTCAACGACAATGAATTCATTGAAACGTTTGAACTGGCAGAGCCCGGCAGGGATTTTGAAATGTACACGACGGTTACGCTCAAAAGGGCAGATTGAACGTCAGAAACTTTTTAATAGATATTACAATATCATATAACAATTCAGAAAGGAATACATAAATGTCTAAACCAATTCTTGGGTTGATTCTTGGCGGAGTTCTGGGAATATTCGATGGCCTTTCAGCACTGTTCACGCCTGAGGTTGCTCCTATGATGACAAGTATTGTCATAGGGTCAACAGTCAAAGGGCTTATTGCGGGAGTTCTCATCGGATTCTTTGCCAATAAATTTCAATCGCTTCCGCTCGGAATTTTATTCGGGCTTGCCGTCGGCTTTGCCCTCGCATATGCTGTTGCCGCAATGCCGGATGAAAACGGGAACCATTATTATTTTGAGATCATTTTACCGGGAAGTATTCTCGGCATCATTGTTGGATTTGCAACACAGAAATTCGGCAAAGCTAAAACTCAAAACGTCCAAATAAAGTAGCAACAAATTCCCAGTGACTAATCACAAATTACCAATTACTAGTCATCCCTTTTTTCTGAAAGGACTTATTTTATGTCAAATCCGGTTGTTCATTTTGAAATCAACGCGAAAGACGCAAAGAAACTTAACACATTCTACAGCAGTTTGTTCGATTGGAAAATCGACGCAAACAATCCGATGAATTACGGCATGGTTACCACCGGCGACAAAGGTGTGCAGGGCGGTATTGGTCAATCAGACGGAAACTCGCCGCAGTATGTAACCATTTATATTGAAGTTGACGATCTGCAGAAGTATCTTAATAAAGCGGAAAAACTTGGAGGGAAAACAGTGTTGCCGCCAATGGAGATTCCCAACGTTGTCACATTCGCGCAGTTTGTCGATCCGGAAGGAAATCTTATCGGGCTGGTGAAACAGCAACAGTAAAACGAAGATTGTTGACGGTGGTTGGCCGAGATGTAGTAGCTGACCACCGGTCAGCGTTAAAGCGGAGGATTGCTCTTGATTTTTCCCACAGACCAAATAGCAACGCTCACAAGTAATCCCGGATACATCGGCTCAATCCCGAGAGGATATAACGGGATGTTACCATTCATATTACCGGCAATTAGCCACCCGAGCGAAGTCAGCCACCCTCCAAGCATTGCAGCAAACGCATATCGTGCCTGAATTTTCATCACTTCGAAATAACTTGCCATCAGCGGTACAAGCAATCCTGGAATAACCACCGTACCGATTGTGTACCACATCTGGATAACACTCGGCATTGTGAGAGCAATAATTACTGAAAGAATGAACGACACAATCAATCCGAAATTCACATAACGCCGGATTTGCTGTTTATGTTCTAATGACTCATTGCCAATAACCAATGACCTATTACCCATCACCCGCATTACAATATCCCTACCCAACGTTTGCGCTGATACAAATGCCAACGTATTCAGCGTCGACATGATTGTCGCGAGCATCCCGCAATAAAATAATCCTTTAGCTACCGGAGGAAGAACAGCTTCAGCGAGCATCGGGTATGCTGTCAATGGTTGATCGAGGTTGGGCAATGCTGCGCGGGCATACAGGCCGGCGGTAGCTGTCATTGCGTCGAATATAAACCAGAAAAGAATGGAAACGAGTATTCCTTTCTGTGCTGTTGTCCCATCCTTTGCAGCGTAACATCGCTGATGAAATGCCGGATCAACTAATGTCCACAACGCAATAAAAAACCAGACAAGTATAAATTGTATCGAATTCCCACCATGCCATGTCAAATGTAATGCTGGAAGATGCGAACTGAGGAAATCGAATCCCCCGAATGTCGTAAAACAGTAAGGAAGAATGATAGCAAATCCACCGAACATTACAATAAATTCAAGAATATCGGTTTGGACATCCGACCTGAATCCTCCGAAAAATAAATACGAAATCGCGGTTACCGCAGTAACAATAATACTCAACCATAAGCTCCATCCGAACAGCATTTGCAGAAAAACACTGAGCATCAGAATGTACGGCGCAGGAGTCATGAGAATGAAGGTAAGGACAGATCCGAGGAGCGCTGTCTTTCTATCGTACGATGCCTCAAGTTTATCCGGTATTGTAAACAGGTTGGTGGCTCTGATTTTCTTTGCTAACACAAAGGCAAATAATGCCGCAAAGATGTAATAGGGAACACCCTGTATCACCCAGTTGGAAATTCCATACCGGTACGAAAACTCGCCAACGCCGAGAATCCCGCCATACCATGATGAAACAAGTGTCATAACAAAAATCGGCAGCGTCAGCGTTCGCCCGGCAAGCAGAAAATCTTCTCCATCCGAAGCAGTTTTCTTTGTCGCGCGAAATCCGACATACAGCACAGCCGCGAAGTAAAGAATGATGATGATGATATCAGGAAGTGAAAGGTTAATCATAATTCGAGATAAAACAATCGTGACAATTTCGGACTTTGGATTGCGAATATCGAATTAAAATTCGCACTTCACAATTCGAAATTCTCAATGTAATATATAGAGCAGCAACGTTCCTTTTTTCACACTGACACACACTGTTGCGGATGTTGCAACGTTATGGGTTCCTTCTCTGACACCCAGTTCAAGTGTCCCGTTACGTAATGGATATTTTAGATTCGACGTGGTTATTCCTGAGCAACGGTTCAGCGGAATGAGGGAAATCAACGCGCCTTTTCGCGTGCGGAATTGAATATTCTTGTGAATAAGAGAAAGCTCCCCCTGTTCATCTATCATTCGCAGTTGTATCCGCTTGCCGAATTTTCTAAAACACCCGAGGTTTCCGACAGTATGGTCGATCCGTCCGCCCGTTGCGCCGATAATGTCGGCGGAATCGAAATGATGACTGATGCAGTATCTGATTGCTTTTTCGAGATCAGTGGAGTACTGCTCTTTCTGCAATATCACGGAAACGGCTTTAAAGAGCCGTTTCGTTGTTGATGAAATCGAATCAAGATCGCCGATGATAAGATCGGGAGTAATCCGGAGCTTTGCGGCATGATTTGCCCCGCCATCAGCGCAGATAATCATATCGCAAGAGCCAATTATCTTTCTGACTGTGGAGGCGGAAGGGATGCTTCCATTCGCAATGATACAGGCTTTCATGGTGTTTCTCTTAATATTAAAAATGCGCTTTTATTCCAAAGAGATAATTTCTTTCCGCGGCAGGGAAGAAGGCATTTCCCTCTCCGCTGGAAAAATAAAGTGTGTTAAAAATATTTCTTACCTCGGCACGAAGCGTGATTTTGGTATCCGCAAACGGCGGCAATTGGTAGAGGAACATTCCGTCGAATACAGTATACGCATCGTTACTGTTCTGTTCGAGTTCGTAATTATCAGTATAGAATGACCCAACGTATTTTCCAAGAATGGAGAGAGTAATCTTCTTATCACTGTATGCACAACGGATATTTCCCAATATATCCGGAAATCCTGCTATAGGATTGCCATCGAAAGACTGAGGAGTACCAAATTCGTTGAAAACAGTGTAACGGATAAGCCGGTTTCGTGACAATGACAAATTGCCACTGACTGAAAATACCTCAGAAAGTTTATCGATGAACTCAAGTTCGATGCCGATATGCCGGGTGCGTTCAGCGTTGCCGGTGACGGGCTGTCCGAAAATATCCACCTGTCCGCTTTTTACAAGTTCATCGATAAATTCCATCCAGAATATATTTATTGAAAATTGACCGCCTGCGCCGCGATATCTGATTCCTGTCTCGATATCAATGAGCCGTTCCGGTTTGGCAATGGGGTTGTTAAAATCGTACCTCACAATTCCGCCGGAAGTATCGGCGTGGAATTGCGGCGTCGCGCCGAAATACGAATCTTCAGCGGCGTAGAGATTTCTCAGGCGAGGTTCGCGCGATGTGTATCCTATCGAAAAGTAACCGTGATATTTTTCGTCCCAGTTATAATTTATTCCCGCGCGCGGGTTGGCGAAAAAGTATGAGTAGCTAAACGTATTTCCCAGATATTTCTCATTTTCTATGGCGTATCGGTTTCTTACAAACTGGACATCAGTCATGAGCGTTATTTTTTCCGACGCACGATATAAATTGTGTGCGTAGAAGGAAAGAATGTCCTTTGCACCGTTGTATTCATAAAAATGATAATCGGGATTGAAGTTTGAGGGGAGTCCTTCCGCGAACTGGATTTTTCCCCAGTGCGTCGAACGGTGGACTCTCAGTTCCGTTCCGAGAAGCAGTGTGTTGTTATCGCTTTCAAACTCGATATGCGGCAGCCAACCCCATTGCCTGTTCCCGACATACGCGCGGACAAGAGTATTTGTCGGATTTTGGTCTGCCGGAATTCCGTAATTATACCCTATGCGCAATGTCGATGTATCTGCCCACGAAGCATCGTAGTCAAACGAGCCGTCTCCGGTGTAATAGAAAATCGTATTCGATAACGTCGTACGGTTGTCAATTTTCCAGTCGTGGAGGATTTCATAATGCGGCTGTGAAAAATATTCAATTTCCTGTTTGCGTCGCGGCTGAGAATAGAAATACATCCTTCCGTCCGCTATCCAGTATGCAAGATTTTCCCTTCTCAGGACAGGATCGTCCTTCACGAACTTCGGCAATCCGTAATAGGCAAGTCCGTCGGAGATCGGTCCGCCGAAGATGTGAAAGTGCGTCGTCATGTTCGGGTCGAGCCGCAGGCCGCCGAGGAAATACGAGCTCATTTCAACCTGAGAGTTGTACCGGTAGCCGTCGCTGACGAGCCGCCCGAGTTTTCCGTACAGCATGTACCGCTCATTGACAATGCCTGAATTGATGCTGGCGGAATATTTCCTTGTCATTAACTTAGGTGATGTACCGCCATCGTTCGTTTCCTGAAATCCGAGTGCGGACTCGATGGTAATACCAGGTTCGCGGCTGAACGGATTTGTCACAAGATTGATCGACCCGCCGATCGCAGGCGGACCGTAAAACGCGCTGCCGGCACCGCGCTGAACCTGGATATTATCCGTACTCGACATGAGGTCCGGGACGTCAATCCAGTACACGTTATGGTCCTCGGGGTCATTCTGCGGAACACCGTTGATCATAATGGAAAGCCGCCGCTGGTCGAATCCGCGGAGGTTGATGTAGGAATATCCGATGCCGTTGCCGTTTTCCGAATAGGATGTCATCGATGGGAGTTCGGATAACACGACCGGAATATCCTGAACGGTATATCGGTCAGAGATCTGTTTGGCATTCATGTCGGAAAACGTTGCCGGGGTTTCGCGTTCTTTCGCGTGTGTTGGGTTGACAATGAATGGGGAAAGGTAATACACGGTGTCACGTTGTGCGGTGGTATCCGGCTGTGCAAACGTCTGAGTATGTACGCAGAGTAAAAAAGTAAGTGTTGAAAGAAATATAATTTTCATGCTAAGTTCCTGTATAAAATAACAATGCCGTTCCCTGACCTTGAGGTTCAGAAAACGGCATGAACAATCGTGCTCCATTTCCCTACGCTGGTACTAACCAGGTCAGGTTCCCAGGGTATGCTCTCAGTCCCGCTGTATTGTTCGGGACACCCCTAACGGAAGACTGGGATAATATACTTTATGGGCGGATAGAATGCAAACCTGAAGAGCGCTGATGAGATCGCAGATTTACGGACGGGCTCAGTAATTTGTGTTTCAATCTGTTCAATCAATGTAAATCATGACCGTTATATTCGGATGGGTTGATTTTCTTTACCGTTAACGGTACATTAACCAAAAGGTCAAAGAATAATTAAAGGTTGTTCTGTTACTGTTGGTGTAGATAAAGTGTTAATAACTGATCAATAAAGGCTATCCCTATGGAAAAGGATCCTTTGGCTATTTGGGCGATTTACGGTGGTCTGGTAGGTTTAATTTTGTCAATTATTCGATTGGTTTATTATGAGAAGGTCGAAAAGAAATTTTCGAATCATGGTTCTAATGAAGATACGATGCCCGAATGGTTAATGCGACTACGAATTTGGGCCGCAATATTTGCGGCAATTGTTGTGATTATTATTGGGTTCATCAAGTCATGATAGATGCAATGTTTTAAGATACCTTTTAGCAAGGTCGTGGTTAACAATAGAATTTATCTAAGCGTTAAGTATATAGTCGACTTTTTTATAAGTAAGATTTACTAAGTAATCAATGTAAATCAGGGATGAAACTTTTTCATTGCTCGTCTCACATATTTTCGTTGGTACGATCATGGTACGGACCATGGAAGCCGTGAAAGTGAGACACTACATAGTTAATTGTAGTGTCTCACTTTGTTTTCTGATCCCACCCCTTTCCCCTCCCTTACTAAGGGAGGGGAATTAAAGGGGAGGGATCATTTTGAATTGAGACAGTACCAAGTCAATTCCGATTTAATGTTTCAACTTACGAAAAAAGAGAATAGTCTTTTGAGGTCACAATTTGTAACCTCAAAATCAGGTCGTGGCGGAAGTTTGACATTGCAATTCGGTTGCGGAAACGGAAGATAATTATCTTCCGTTTCTAAAACTGAGGTAACACCTCAAATATATTTTCGTTGCTCGTTTCACATATTTTACTTATATTTATGCACGTTTTTTTACACAAATTTGAAGGAATTGCAGGAAATGGCACAGCATCTATCAGCGGAACGGCAGGCGCGCAAGGCAGTAAAGCACAGAACACGCAATCGCGCGTACATGTCAAAAATGAAAACATCCATCAAGAAAGTCCGCTCAATCAAGGAAAAAGAGAAGGCGTCGGCAGAACTGAAACAGCTTATGAAACTGCTCGACCAGCTCGCGGCAAAAGGAATGATTCATCGCAACAACGCAGCGAATAAAAAATCCAGCCTGACGAAGTACGTAAACTCGTTGAAGTAACAGGAAAGAAATTGAAGTGAATGTCCCGTTCCGGCCAAGTCGGAACGGGATTTTTATTTTGTGACCACCGATTTCTGGTGGTTCAGTTTTGCCTGCAGTGCCTGCTCAAGCTCGCTTATCCTAAGATCGCATTCCTCCTGCATCTGCGGCCGTTGCTGTCTCAGCATCCTGTAGGTGATAATCGCTTCGCCGTACTCTCCCTGCATCGCGTAAATTTCCGCCAGTGTTTTGCTGATGATTCTTCCGTCTTCGATCAGGAATTTTTCCCGTGAAGTTGTCGGCACTTCCGATATCGAAGGAACAGCCGGAGGTGTAGGGATTTCGGTAAACGATATAACAGGTGTGGCGGTGTATTCACCATGAACTTCCGCTTCGGTTATCGTTTCAGCAGTTGCCGGATGGAACTCAGGTTGAACTGAATCTTCTTTCCCGATAAGAGAGTGGAGTTGTTCCCATTCCGTTTCCATCTCCGTAATAAGTTTCGCGTCGGGTAACGCAGTCACCGAGCGGCGAAGATGCCCGAGCGCGTGGGAGTAATCTTTTTCGGCGGCATAACATTTTGCAAGAACTATATGCGCGACAGGATACGATGGATATTTTTCCAATCCGGAAAGGCAAAGCTCTTTTGCCTCTTCAACGCGTCCTGCCACAAAATACTCGCTGGCAAGCCGGGCGAACAGCGGCGAAAATGGCCGTCGCGCAAGTTTCCGTTCTATATCTTCGATGCGAAGCATGGTGTCTTAATCAACCAGGACTGTTTCGGTAATTTCCCCTTGTTCTGAAACTGCCAGAACTGTTTTCGGAGTCTGGGGCTGTGCTATCACTTCCGGTGCAGCGGGCGTCGTAGTCGTATCAACCGCAGGTTTGCGTGCCAGCCACGCGTGCTTAATTGACATCCAGGAGACAATACCGAACCCGAGTGAAAAGAGCAACTGGAACGGAACTGCCGAGAGCTCAAGGTAATAAATCGAAGCCACGACGCCGAAGAAACAATAAATCGCGAGCAGACATTCGATGACAACAGCATAGTTGAATTTCTTCAACGTATACTTTTTATCAAGCCAGCTGTCCTTTCTATTGACGACGGAATACTTAGGAGTACGGACAAATTCAGATTTCTTCTTCAGTAATCCCTCAAACACCGCTTTCGTGTTGTTGACCGCGAACCCCATGCTTCCCGCCATAAAGAGCGGGAAGAGCATCATCCGTTTTTGCCAGTCATGGTAAACA
>CAZFXS010000024.1:0-11301 GCA_964523395.1 uncultured Chlorobiaceae bacterium
AATTGTATCATCGTCCACGCTCAATTTGCTTTTGTACATAGCAGAGAAAGTACAAGAAGTTCAAATGTAAGTAGCTATGGCTACTTTTGAATATAGAAACGAACTTGATATATTTCTGACACCCTTTCAGAACTTGGATTATTTACAATGAAACCAAACATTCAATTAAACGACCCTCTTCGCATACGCCTCGGTATCAGCACTTGCCTTCTTGGCGAAAAAGTCCGTTTCGACGCGGGCCATAAACGCGACCGCTTTCTTACCGATGTCTTAGGAGAGTATTTCGAGTGGGTGCCGGTCTGCCCTGAACTGGAGGTCGGTATGGGTGTTCCGCGCGAGGCAGTCCGGCTCGTTGGGACTGTTGACGCGCCCCGAATGGTGGGCGTGAAGAGCGAAACCGATTGGACCGGTAAAATGACCTCGTATTCATCCGAGCGGGTCCGTGGATTGGCCAAACTTCAGTTGAGCGGCTATATCTTCAAAAGCGACTCGCCAAGCTGCGGCATGGAGCGCGTAAAAGTGTACGCGCAAAACGGCATGCCGTCAAAAAGCGGCCGCGGGATTTTTGCGAAAGCATTTATGGACGAATATCCCCTTATTCCGGTTGAAGAGGAGGGGAGATTGAACGATCCGAAGTTGCGTGAAAACTTTATCGTTCGTGTATTCGCTTACCACAGGCTTCAACATCTTACTTCGGGAAGATTCAGTATCGGTGAACTGGTGCATTTTCATTCCGTTCATAAATATCTCATGCTCGCGCACAGCCCGAATCATTATTCCATGCTCGGAAAACTGGTGGCAAACGCGAAGAAGTTACCTCACGCATCGCTCCGGGACACGTACGCGCGGATGTTTATGGAAGGTCTTTCAGTCAAATCCACACCGAAAAAAAATACAAACGTCCTTCAGCACATGATGGGATTTTTGAAAGATCATCTGAGCGGTGAGGAAAAGAAAGATATTCTCGACGCGATCGAAGATTTCAGAAAAGAGCTTGTCCCTATCGTTGTTCCTCTTACGTTGCTCCGTCACTATGTCAGAAAACATTCTGTGGCGTATATTGCCGACCAGGTGTTCCTCCAGCCGCATCCGAAAGAGCTGATGCTGAGAAATCATGTATAAATAATGTAAGACATCCGATTTCTTTCCATGAATAGCACAAGAAGAAATCGGATGTCTTTCTTTCTGACCGCACCATTAGCACTTCTCCCAAATCTTCCGTATTTTAGTGTCCAGGTATGGACACCTCCATCATTTCAATTCTCGGCTTCGGCTTTGTTCTCGGGTTAAAGCACGCCCTGGATTCAGACCATCTTGTCGCAGTTTCCACTATTGTCGGTGAACGCAAAGGATTCTGGAGCTCTTCTCTCATTGGCATTTTGTGGGGACTCGGACATACTGCGTCATTGCTGGTTGTTGGGCTCGCAGTGGTTGCTTTCAATTTTCAGATTCCGGAGAAAGCCGCGCAGGCGATGGAGTTCGGTGTCGCGATGATGCTGATTATCCTTGGTGTGAATGTGCTCTGGAAAATCTTTCGCGGAGGAATATTTCACATGCATGTCCATACACATGACGAGCACCTCCACATCCACCCGCATATCCATGAACGGCGCGGCGAACATGCCCACGGAGCGGGAAATCATCATCATGTAAAAGTCGGCAAAAAGCCATTCTTTGTCGGCATGGTACACGGCATGGCCGGCAGTGCCGCGCTGATGTTGGTTGTGCTTGCGGCAATTCCTTCACGCGTCCTCGGGCTGGCATATATCGGGATCTTCGGCATTGGTTCTGTCGGCGGCATGCTGTTGATGAGCACGCTGATCGGACTCCCGTTCTCACTCGCTTCGAAACATGACAGGTTTAATAACTTCATCCGCGGCACTGCGGGAGTGATAAGCGTCTGTTTCGGAATCCTCTACGCCTGGCAAATCGGCGTTGTGGATGGATTGTTCTTCTAATCCCTGGTTTCCCTGATTCCTTTCCGGGTTATGTCCAACAAAATTCAGATTTCATCGTATGATGGTATGGACATTCGTCGAATGGCAGGAAATCTATTGGATTTAGTATGAACTCCACAACACAACAGCAGGGGATGGGCCGCACGCTCCGCGAAGATTTACGCCGCGGTGACTTCAAGCGTACCCTTCGCCGCGATTACGCTGAACTGAAGGAAATGTTTATTGATGACCACCGCAAAGAACGGCTTGGCGGTATGGGGAAACTCAGGCGATGGCTCTATACGGCGTGGTGGCTGTTAAAATCCCTCTTCTTTAAACTTACCCCCGCGCGGCGGATCCTTTTTGTGATCAGTTTCTTCCTGCTTATCAGCTCACAAACCTTTTCGGTTCAGGATAACGGTACAACAATTACCTTCAACAGCGATCTTCTCGCCGGCGTTATCCTCTTATTTATCCTGATGCTGGAACTGAAAGACAAACTCCTCGCGCAAAACGAGCTTGAAGACGGCCGCGCGATTCAATTTTCGCTGATGCCGGAGCGAAGTCCGTCCGTTGATGGATGGTCCTGCTGGCTTTTCAATAAATCGGCAAACGAAGTAAGCGGGGACCTTGTCGATTTTCAGCAAACTGAACCGGGACGCTACCTCTTTTCACTCGCGGATGTCGCCGGGAAAGGACTGAAAGCCGCGCTCGTCTCAACGAAACTCCAGGCAACTATCCGTGCTCTTGCGACAGAAGGTGCTTCGCTGAGCGAACTTGCTTCAAAGATCAACAAGCTGATTCACCGCGACACGACACGCAACATGTTCGCGTCGCTGGTAACGTTCCGGCTTTCTCCTGATTCGGGTGAAGTGCGGTTGATCAATGCCGGGCATCTTCCACCCGTAGTTATGAAAGGCGAGGTGCTGGAAGAAATGGGAAAAGGCGATCCTGCAATCGGTATCTTTCCTGAAACAGTATTTGCGGAAAACAACGTGCGGCTGGATAAAGGAGAACTTCTGGTTGTGTATTCCGACGGCATCCCCGACGCGAAGAACAGTATGGGGGAATTTTACGGAACACAAAGGTTGTTCCAGCTTTTACGGCAGTTAAGCCACCTGCCGCCGCAGGATATCGGCGAGCGCGTCACCCGCGCCGTGGAACACTTTGTCGGCGAGGCGAGGGTGTATGACGATATTTCCCTTATTATTGTGCGTCGCGAAACGTAGTAGACGACCTGCTTTGCCGAAGTCCGCCGAGCGGACGCAGGCGAGCAACCTGTCGTCGTTTAAACATGGTTCGAACGCAAACGGGCAGTTACCACGCCTTTGTTCAATCCACCATATAATCATGGATGCAACGCCGACCGGTGGTCGGCTACTACGCTTGCGAGACGTCTTGACGTTGTTCTTCCTACCATAAAAAACTGCACTTCTACTCAAGGAAGAAAAATCATTTCATCTTTCTTTAATTTTCCTTACATTAACCCCGTACATTGCTTTCCATACCATAGTGTTTATATGCACTTCGGCTTTCATGAGGGGGCTCTGAAATCGCTGAGAATCGTCCATATCTTTTGATGATTAAGCACAATACGGGAGTTCATGCTATGAAAATTTCACACCTTCTACTCTTAATTACATTTCTCTTTTCAGTAAACGTGTTCGGTCAACAATTTGAGATGACCCTCCACGGTCAGGATAACGGCGGTGTCGGGCGGACGCTTACCTTCGGTGTTCATCCTCTTGCTACATACTGCGAGGATGAATCATTGGGTGAAAATAATAATTATGGCCCCCCGCCATTTCCGTTTGTATTTACTTGGGTCAATCCTGGTATCACAGGAATCTGTGACAATGATTTCTGTTTTGATTGCGGGAGACTGATAGGAAGTACGGGAGAAATGCTTGATCTGCGCCCGTATATCAGTCCTGCTCAGGTTGATACGTATCGAATATGCATGTTTTCCTTCGATGCCGGCTATCCATTCTTCCTGAGTTGGGAAGGAGTCTCACTTCAGAAATGTGATAGTATGAAATTAGTATATACAGGTGACGTCAGCGGCACTGTTACTGTTGATATGTTTGCTTCTCCATCACATGTTATTACCGACCCATCAGTTTTAAACGTTGATATCATTAAATACGGTGCGTATGGAATTAACCCGTTTCCCCCGACCCGCCAGCCTGTTAATCACACCACAGGCCTGCAATTATTCACGCGACTTCTTTGGGATTCAACTGCAGGGGCCAACGGATATGAGTATGAAGTTTCTGGTGATTCACTTTTTACCACCGACTTGTATCGGGATACTGTGGCCGGTAATTCGAAATATATCGGACCGCTGACGTATTTTTCTACATATTATTGGCGGGTACGCGCGCTTCTCTTTTCCGGGCCTGGTTCCTGGACGGATGCCTGGGATTTTAGAACAACCGGAGCAACCTACACATATCCGGTCTCCGGCAAATGGAATCTGGTTTCAATCCCGCTGGAAGTGGACGATCCCCGGAAGAATATTCTTTTCCCGTCAGCCACCACCAACGCGTATTCATACTCGTCCGCAGGCGGTTATGTGCAGGAAGACACGCTGAGGCCGGGCGTCGGCTACTGGCTTAAGTTTGCCACAGCTGGCGGACTTCCGATTGCGGGGAATCCGATCACCGATGATACGATTGATGTTTTGCCGGGATGGAATATTATCGGCTCACTGAACGACAGCACGTTTACCGACGACATTGTTTCGCTACCGCCGGGCAACATCACTTCGTTTTATTTTGGATATAGCGGCGGACACACGTTATCAGATGTTATCTCACCGGCAAAAGGGTACTGGGTAAAAGCAAATGATACCGGGAAAATCATTTTATCGTCAAGTATGATGTCGGCGCGGAAAAGCAGTGTCGCTTCCGCGAACAATATGCTAGAGAAACTGAATAGAGTAACAATTACAGACGCGGAAGAAAACAGCCAGGTGTTATACTTTGGGGCAATGGGTGATGACGAAGAGCAAAAATTCAGCTTTGAACTTCCTCCCGTTCCCGCAAAAGGAATATTCGACGCGCGGTTCGGATCCCATCAGTTCGCAGAGTTTACCGGTGTGAACGTTCCGAAGGAAGTTCCGGTTATTATTTCATCCGGCGCGTATCCCGTTGCAATACGGTGGGATATTCCGTCAAAGGCAACGATGAACGGCATTCTCAAGGTCGACGGCAAAGAGGTTCCGATGGCGGGAAACGGCACGACTATTATAGACAATCCGAAAGCAAAAATAGTTCTCCGGATGACAACCGGGAAAACGGAGGTTGCACCGTTGACATATTCTCTGTCGCAAAATTATCCGAACCCGTTTAACCCGGAAACAAAGATAGCGTATGCATTGCCGTCGGAAGAACATGTAAGGATTATCGTGTATAACGCGCTGGGACAAGAAGTGGCAACACTTGTGGACGAGATACAGGCGGCCGGACAGAAATCGGTAACATTCAACGCAAACAACCTTCCGAGCGGAATCTATACCTACAGGATAACCTCAGGGACATTCTCCGCCGTGAAGAAAATGATGCTGGTGAAGTGATATAATAGACGACCTGCTTGTTGTCGTTCAACCATAGGTTCATGGTGAACGGCAAGAGGACGGAAGAACGGGATTTCTGTAATAATATGTATGGGACAGCGACTTTGGGGAGACGCTGTCTAGGTTAATAAACCATCCAAAATCCAAGGAATGGGAAATCGAAGATAATACGACGGTCAACCATTTAGCCGAACTGAGACATGCTTTACAATCGCTATCTAGGGGTACCCTTGGTGACATAATGAATTTGATTTTAAGAAATTAAGTAGCTAAAATGTTTACATTCAAGAGAAACAATCAAAATTTAGCGGAAATCAAGGATTTTTAGAATCAAATTAAGGAATTAAACTTCTTAATGCGTTTTTCGTTATATTTAGATGTTAGTACGAGGCTTTTAGGGTTCCCCATTATCATGTGAGTTAGATGCAATTTCGAAAGTATTCTGTTGTTAAAAGCAGGCTGTCTGCACTTTTCGAGCCCATACCTGAGATTAGAAAATCAATTTTCTCCGTTGAAGAAAAATTGAGAGATAAATTCTTAACTCCGGAATTAACTCCAATTCCCGATGAGGCTCCTCATGAACTTCCAAGAATCACTTTAACATCGAGGCATGGGTTTACTACTATAAAGATAGCCCAAAAACGTGCCGATATGGACACAGGCTACGATGCTAATTTTGGAGCAGATATTGAAAAATGCTTCGGTTACATAAAAGAAAAAAGTGAAAACCTAAAAATTGCACTCGATGTAGCGAACGTTAAGTTGTCATTTTTGGCATTGTCAGTAACTGTTCGATGGCTTGAGGATCCAAAAAAAGAATACGATTTTGCAAAGGAACTAAGTGATATATTATTGCCTGAAGTTTTAAGACAAGAAAGGATTTATGATTTGCGAGTAAGTGCAACATCGAGGGTTGATGAGCATTATTATCTTATTGCAACATTTAGTAATTATAGAACGTTTCAGATAAAATCACCAAACACTGTATATCCAAAATTTGATAACTTAAATATTCTTGAGTGTGGTATTGAGAAGGAAATTGAAGTAAATAATCGATTGGGTTACAATTTGGGAAAACCGATTAAGGAATTCAGTGCGTTAGATGATTTCTTCCCGCTAATCTATAATGAGATAAAAGAACCGGTTAAAATTAAATCATAAAAAGTAAAATGAATCAATATTCTCATAGCCTAAGTATGGCGGCTGCTATTTTGATGGTAGGTATGAATAATTCTACGTATTTACCAGATGCAACTGAAAAGCGCTTTGTCAATAAGCTGGAGTCTTACCAAATTACATGTTCTAAAGAGGGTTACTATGTTGAACATGAATCTATTTTGTATTCAGTGAAAAGTATGGCTGATGAAATGGCGGCGATGTCTCGCATTTTTACCGCAGAAGAGGCAGCAAGTTATGACAAGTTCCTCAATGAGTTTTTTATTTAACGATGGCAGATGATGATGCTTTAAAAAGTTTTTATGACCAAGCTTTCCCTGGTGTAAGTGCGGAGGTTAGAGCAAGATTCAGATCATTCCTTGCATCCCAAAATCCTGATTATAAATGGCTATATGCAGGAGGTTTACAAGATTCAATTCGTCAGGGAGATATATTGTATGCCTTGGCACCATTCTTTTTTGATGGAGCAGGTGTAAAGATTGGAAAAGAACAATGCCCTTTTATGATGCTAGAGCATTCGTGTGACCTTCAGAAAAATGAGGAAAAACCACGAAATAGTAATTATATTTTTACGCCATTACTTCCATTTACCAAGATAAAACATCAATTTAAAGATACAGCAGCTCTTGAAAAAAACATTATTTCTACTAAAATATATCTTGGTCATATCCCAAATTTAGAGGATGCTTATATTGCAGATTTGGATATGATTGGAAGCGTAAGTGCATCTTGGTTTCACAATGCGATAGATCAAAAACAGATAAGAAGAGTCGCATCATTGAGTGATAACGGGTTTTATTTTCTTCTCGCAAAATTGTCTGTTCATCTCTTGCGAGCAAATTAATGGTTTGGAGAGAAACTAAGTATTTTTAAGAGACTTCAGAGATTATTTGGATAAATTCTTGCATATTTGTTGTACCATCATCTTCGAAGTGATCAATATCTTGTAATAACACATAGAATTACCAATAAAATGACTGCGGGAGTAATTTCCGCCAAAAGGTAAAGCAAGGCGGACAAGCAGCGGTAACCCGCCCAAAAGAATAGCGGGTAAAAATGCGATCCACCTCTGGTGGACCAAGCTTGATGTCGCGGGTTTCACAAAGTGACCTTTCGAAGGTCTGAAGGACTCCTTTGGAGAATCCCTTCGGGAACTTCGTGACGATCCCGTCATTCGCTCCAAATAATGTAGCGTCCGACCCGCCCGTTGACGCAGTCGAGCGGGTTCGTAATCGGACATTGCACGTAAGTCCATTTGCGAAATGGACGCTACATGTGAGTAAGGTTGTACTGTTAAGTTAGTTTTGAAATTTTTATATTCTACGCGGGAGTAATTCAGCGGTAGAATGCAAGCTTCCCAAGCTTGACGTCGCGGGTTCGATCCCCGTCTCCCGCTCTTTCAAAATGACATAACTTAACAAGCATAAGCGCAGTTAAGTTATCCATCATTTTGAGAATCCGCCTCTGGCGGATCAAGCTGGACGATGCGGGTTTCACAAGGTAACCTTCCGAAGGAATCCCTTCGGGAACTTTGTGGCGACCCCGGTCACCCGCTCTTCCAAAATGATGTAGTAGCCATCGACCCGATGGCAGTGTGACAACGACGGGTCGTCGTTTACTACACATGTATAAAGACACAAAGGCGAGAAACATTTTTATCTCGCCTTTTTTCTATCTCCATCATACAAATGGGCCAGATGTGATGAACCGCTTCCGTTTCATTATTGCATTTCTAATCCTTTTCTTTGCAACACAATCCTTACCTGCCCAACAAAAGCAGGATGCGAAAACTCCTACTATCGCTGAGAAAACTGCCGACGCGCAGAAATTTCCCGGCTATTTTAATTTCTATTGGGACGTGAAAACGGGAAAGCTCTGGCTTGCCATTGATAAATGGGACAAGGAATTTCTCTATGTGAACTCGCTTCCCGCAGGACTCGGCTCGAACGACATCGGCCTTGACCGCGGACAGCTGGGAGGAAGGCGCGTGGTCGTGTTCCGCCGCACCGGTCCGAAAATATTAATGATCGAACCAAACTATTCGTACCGCGCGATTACGAATAACCCCGATGAAAAACGCGCCGTCCGTGAATCGTTTGCCGAATCCGCCATCTGGGGATTCGACGTCGTCGCCGAACATGGCGATACTGTGCTTGTCGATGCAACAAACTTTTTTCTGCGCGACGCTCATGATGTTGTGGGCGCGTTAAAGCGGACGAATCAGGGAATGTACCGCCTCGATGCATCTCGTTCCGCGTTTTATCTTCCGCGCACAAAAAATTTCCCACTGAACACCGAAGTTGAAGTCACGCTGACGTTTGCAAGTGATGAGCCGGGCTTCATCGTTGGCTCCGTCGCGCCGACGGCGCAGGCGGTTACCGTGCGCCAGCATCATTCGTTCATCCAGCTTCCGGATTCCGGTTACACTCCCCGCCGGTTTGATCCGCGTGCCGGGTATTTCTATACAAATTATTTCGATTATGCCACGCCGATCAGCGAACCGATTAATAAATTGTTTATTGCGCGGCACAGGCTTCAGAAAAAAGACCCTTCAGCGCCGGTCAGTGAAGCAGTGAAACCGATTGTCTATTATCTTGACCGTGGAGCGCCGGAGCCGATCCGCTCCGCATTGCTTGAAGGCGCAGGCTGGTGGAATCAGGCATTTGAGGCGGCAGGATATAAGAATGCATTTCATGTCGAGCTGATGCCCGAAGACGCGGACCCGATGGATGTCCGCTATAACCTGATTCAATGGGTGCATCGCTCTACTCGCGGCTGGTCGTACGGCGGCACCGTCGATGACCCGCGCACGGGCGAAATCATTAAAGGGCACGTTACGCTCGGCTCACTCCGCGTGCGCCAGGATTTCCTTATCGCCGAAGGCCTTATCGCCGATTATACCGACGGTAAACCTCTGGATCCGCGCATGCTGGAAATGGCGCTTGCACGGTTGAAACAGCTTTCCGCGCATGAAGTCGGGCACACGCTCGGTCTCTCTCATAATTATATCGCGTCGGTATCAAATCGTGCATCGGTAATGGACTACCCTCACCCGCTCGTAACGATTAAAGACGATTCGACGCTTGACCTTTCAAATGCGTACGCGGCCGGCATCGGTGAGTGGGACAAGGTGGCCATCACCTACGGATACCAGGATTATCCGGGAGGAACAAATGAGAAAGAAGCAGAGGATAAATTATTGATGAACGCCGCGCAACGCGGGCTGATATTTCTTACCGATCAGGACGCGCGGCCGCAGGGGAGTTCACATCCCCAGACACATCTCTGGGACAACGGCATGAATGCCGTCGACGAATTAAACCGCGTCATGAAGGTTCGCTCAATAGCGTTAAAAAGATTTTCCGAGAAAAACATCCGTCCCGGTATGCCGATGTCGATGCTGGAAGATGTCCTTGTCCCGGTGTACATGGGGCACCGGTACCAGACCGAAGCCGCGGCAAAAGTGCTTGCCGGACTGACGTACACATACGCGCTCCGCGGAGACGGACAAACAATAACGGAGATGGTCTCTCCAAAGGAACAGAGAAGAGCGCTTGACGGAATGCTTGCCACGATACAGCCGGAAGCGCTTGCGCTGCCCGAACGTATACTTGAGATGATTCCTCCGCGCCCGCTTGGCTATGAACGGGGAAGAGAGCATTTCAAAGTCAGAACAGGAATTACGTTTGACGGACTCTCCGCGGGAGAAAGCGCCGCGAATTTCACGCTGTCTCTGATACTTCACCCCGCCCGCGCGGCGCGGCTGGTGGAGTTTCATTCGCGCAACGCCATGTATCCAAGTCTGGAAGAGGTTATCGACAAAATATTCGCATCGTCCTGGTACTCCAAACATGGAACAGGATACCGCGCGGAATTGCAACGAACTGTTGATGGCGTGGTTCTGTATGAATTGATGTTGCTCGCGGCCAATACGAATGCTTCAACTCAGGTACGGTCTGTCGCGACGTTGAAAATTGCAGAGCTTAAAGAGTGGATCGGTAAACAGGTCCGGGCAACGAAGAATGTTGAGCAGAAAGCATTATGTCTCTTCGCGCTTTCACAGATAAAAATGTTTGAGGAGAATCCCAAAAATCTGAACCTGACGCAACCGGCTGACCCGCCCGATGGTCCGCCGATCGGAAATTTTGATTGCGACATTGAATGAGGAAAGTATTTTCTGATTGTGTAGTCGGCAGGAATTTAGTATATTGTTGCCGTCAACAGCAATAAAACCTCTCGAAAATAATCAAAGTTTGGACGCTTAGCTCAGCTGGTTCAGAGCGCCGCCCTTACAAGGCGGAGGTCGCCGGTTCGATCCCAGCAGCGTCCACTAGATTTTTCATCCCAAAGGGGGCATCTGAAAATACGAGATCGCAATCGCTTGCCATGTGCTGCCTTCAAGGCGCTAAAGTGAGCATAAATCAATGTAGGCTTTGCGATTTCATCTGAATACCATGAACTGCCTGTAATAAAACCGTTCTTCAGATGAAATCGCATAGAGATGAAGGTTTGTATTCATTAACGCCAAGTGTTGCGATTGCGAAAGATTCTCTTTGGTACTTTCTCTGCTATGTACAAAAGCAAATTGAGCGTGGACGATGATACAATTAG
>CAZFXS010000025.1:0-7997 GCA_964523395.1 uncultured Chlorobiaceae bacterium
ACGCCCATGAGTCGAGTTCCCTATTAAAGTTACTTGTCAGATTCTTTAATATGTTAGACTCTTACCGGAAATCCGGTACGGCTGACGTGCGGTTAATAACAATGTAGACATAGTACCACCCGTCATTTATATGTAAAAGAACAGAAAGAAACCCTTACGCTTCTGTTTGCATGCTCCTGTCAAGATACTCACTGATTTTTGACACTTCACTCTCAACCATTGAAGTTAGTGCCCGTACTTTCTCGCGTTCTTTGAATAGATCCTCCGTAATATTCAATGCCGATAACACAGCAACTGTCAAAGGAGGTTGCTCAGGAATCTTATCATGGATTGTGTTAATCATTTGATCCACATAGCTTGCTACCTTCTTCGTTAATTCTTCACTTTCACCGCGAAGAGGGTACTCGGAACCAAATATCTTCACTTTTATGCTTTTTCCATCTGCTGCCATACGCGATTCTAAATTGTGAATACCATTTACCTGTTATTTCTTTCTGATCAACATATTAAAGGTTATTGCAACAATCATTACAAGTGAGAATTGATCTTTGCGATGATCTCTTTAATCCTCGACTTGAGAATTTCTTTCTCTTCTTCGGAGAAAACATTTTTTCCATCATTATTAAGAAAAACAGCATGCTCCGCACGAAGTCTTTTTAATTCCTGCTCTTTTGCAGATAAATCAAGGCGAAGTGACGAAATTCCCTTTTCAAGGTCCCGTACTTTTCCAAGCAACTCTAACTTGTCGCTTTGAAGTTTTCCGATAAGATCAGAAGCTGCACGGGCTTTTTCCCACATCGTCTTAAGGGTGCCGTCAAGAGTGCCAATGTCGCCGGCTGTGGCAAATTCTACTTCCGCATGTCCGTTATTCAATGTAGTCTTCTCCTATTTCCTGATTGTCGCCTCAAACTGATTTGAAACATTATTGATAATTGATTGCATAACATTATCAATTTCAGTTTGAGTTAATGTATGTTCCATTGATAAAAATTCTAAAGCGAATGCAATACTCTTTTTGTCTGATGAAATTTGATTACCCTCATAAATGTCAAAGAGGTCTACTTTTGAAAGAAGTACTCCCGCACTCCGTTTAATTGCGGAATGCAAATCGCCGGCTTGAACTGATTTACTGACAACAAATGCCACATCACGTGTAACTGAGGGATATTTTGGAAGAGAAGAATACTTTTTCTCACGAGTAGCGACTTTCGTCAAGAGCCCCAAGTCAAGCTCTGCGCAAAAAACGTCTTGTTCGATATCATACTTTTGAAGCATTTCTTTGTGAATTACACCAACTGACCCTATAGTTTCACCTTGAATTTCAATGGTTAGCCCCATTTGAGTTAAAGCATTGGTAGTAGAATAAGGAATAAATTTAATTTTGTCAAGAAAAATCTTTTTGAAGAGCGTTTGAAGTTCTCCTTTAACATCAAAGATGTCATATTTTCGGGGAGGATCATCCCAGCTCCCGGGCTTTGTATTACCGGAAAAAGAGATTAATAATTGACTTTTTTCAACAAAATTAGCCAGAGGGTTTTCTTTTTCACCCCCCGAATTACTGAAATACACCTTGCCAAACTCAAAAATACCTAAATCTTTGGTTCCATGGAAAATATTCTCTTTTATAGTCCTTAACGTGCCTGGAATCAGGCTCGTTCTCAACGATTCCATTTCCTTACTTATCGGATTGGCAATTCTTACGAAATTACCTGAGGCCAGTTTGGCAATAGATTCATCCGCCATGCTGTTGGACACAATCTCATTATATCCGGAACCGACAAGCCAGTTTTTTATCTCATTCTGTAAGTCAAATGATTGCCTTGTATCATTGATACTTAATGAAATATGAGTTTTTGTCTCAATGTTATTATAGCCATATAATCTTGCGACTTCTTCAATGAGATCGATCTCACGTTCAATATCAGGCCGAAATGTCGGGACTTCACATAATAATAGGTCAGAAGACTTCGAACCTTTAGAAGTGGCTTTAATTTCTATTTTTGCGAGTAAAGCAATGACTTTCGCGATACTAATGTTTGTTCCAAGTGTAGTATTTGCTCTTTCTATGCTTAACAAAATATTTTTCTTATGAACCGGTTTAGGATAAACATCTGCAATTCCTTTGAGAATAGTTCCTCCCGCTAATTCGGCAATCATCTCTGCGGCTCTGTTGACTGCCCAAATCGTGCCATTGGGATCTGCTCCCCTTTCGAAACGCTGAGAAGCATCTGTACTCAATCCGAAATATTTAGAAGTTTTTCTGATACTTTTGGATTGAAAATAAGCGCTTTCAATTAACACATTGGTAGTAGAAGAGCTGATTTCTGAGTTTTGACCACCCATAACACCTGCGACCGCTATCGGGCCGGCACCGTCTGCAATCATTAACGTGTCAGATTTAAGTATCCGTTCTTTTCCATCAAGAGTGGTAAATTTTTCGCCCTCTTGCGCTGTATCTACTATGATCATTTGGCCCCTGATTTTATTATAATCAAAGGCATGAAGTGGTTGACCTGATTCCATTAAAACAAAATTAGTTACGTCTACAATATTATTAATTGGACGAATACCAATTGCTTCAAGTTTGCCCTTAAGCCATTTTGGTGAGTCTGAAATTGTAACATCGGTCACTATCCTTGTACTATATCTCGGACATCCTATCTTGTCCCCAATTTTTATTTTGATAGCAGATTTGATGGCCTTCTTCCCTTCCCGGACCTTTATAACAGGAAGTTTTAATCTTTTATCGAGCAGTGCAGATACTTCCCGGGCAATACCTATGTGACTCAATGCGTCAGGCCTGTTTGGAGTTACACCCACTTCGAAAATGATGTCATTCAAACCGAAGTAATCTGCCAGAGGCATACCGGGCATGGCTTTTTGATCCAGAATCATGATTCCTGATTTATTGTCACCCAGATCAAGCTCATACGGAGAGCAAATCATCCCGTGGGAATCCTCCCCTCGTACTTTGACATGTGAAAGGACAAACGGTTTTCCGTTGGGGTCATGCTGGTTTTTGGGGACTATTGCCCCGGATAATCCCACCGGGACTTTTTGTCCGGTAGCAACATTCGGAGCACCACACACGATCTGTAAGATCTCTGAACCAGTCTGTACTTTACAAACAGAAAGCTTATCGGCATTAGAATGTTTGATTACCGAAATCACCTCGCCGACGATAAAATTCGAGTACTTCTCCCCCGGGCGTTCAATTGTCTCGACCTCAAATCCCTGCATGGTAAGCCTGTCAGCTAGTTCCTCAGCAGAAATTTTTATATCAACGTATTTTTTAAGCCATTGTAGTGAAATACGCATGGAATAAAAGGTTATCAGAATTGTTTTAGAAATCTTATATCATTTTCATAAAGCGTACGGATGTCATCGATACCGTATCTTAAGATAGCAATACGTTCGATCCCCATTCCGAAGGCATATCCTGAATACTTCTTGGCGTCGTACCCGACGAACTTATAAATATTCGGATCAACCATGCCGCATCCCAGAATTTCCAGCCAGCCGGTTTGCTTGCACATGCGGCACCCCTTGCCTTTGCAAAGGAAGCAGGTTATATCCATCTCTGCGGAAGGCTCAGTAAAGGGAAAATAGCTGGGTCTGAACCGGTATTTCAGACTGCTCCCGTAAAATTGTTTTGCAAACGCCACCAGGGTTCCCTTCAGTTCGCTGAATGTCACACCGGTATCCACATAGATACCATCCACCTGGTGGAACAGACAATAACTTCTTGCACTCACTGCTTCATTTCTGTACACTCTTCCCGGCATAATCACACGTACAGGCGGTTGTTGAGTTTCCATGATCCGTATTTGAACCGGCGTGGTATGTGTTCTGAGAAGGACTTTTTCACTAATAAAAAAAGTGTCCTGCATATCACGTGCCGGATGATCAGGAGGAAAGTTCAATGCCTCAAAATTATGGTAATCATCCTCTATTTCCGGGCCGGTGGCAATGCCAAAACCCATCGAAAAGAATATCTGTTTGATTTCTTCAAGGGTCTGCGTGATGGGGTGTGATGACCCCACCCTGCGTTCCCGGCCGGGAAGTGTTAAATCGATAGGGGTTTGATTTAACGATGAACCTGAGGTAAGGGATGACTGTTTTGCATCAAAGAGGGATTGTATCTCTGTTCTTAACGCGTTGAGCGACTTTCCATATGCCGGGCGTTCTTCTGATGAAACGTTTTTTAGTGTTTCAAATAGCCCTGCAATAATACCTTTACGCGAAAGATATTTTACTCGAAAAGCGTCAAGCATTCCGGCATCTGCAGCTTGACCTAGTTCGGTAAGAGCCGCATTTCTGATTGATTCTAAGTGATCATTCATAGCGATATAAAAAAAATCTTTTCACCCGAAATGAAATACAGGGGCGGAGAAATAAACCGCCCCTCTTTCCGGATAAAAAGATTACTTACGCATTGGCAAATTTGACGACTTCGGCAAACGCTTCAATGTTGCGCGATGCCAGGTCTGCCAGTACCCTGCGATTGATCTCAACATTCTTTTTATTCAGTGCTGCAATCAACCGAGAATACGTTGTTCCGTGCATTCTGGCGGCCGCGTTAATGCGGGCAATCCAGAGCTGACGGAATTCACGCTTCTTTAGTCGTCGGTCACGGTATGCGTGCTGGCCAGCTTTATCAATATGATGCTTGGCTACCGTGAGGACTTTGCTTCTTGAACCCCAGTAGCCTTTCGCCCGCGCTAAAATGCGCTTGCGACGGCGGTGGGAGGCAACTTTATTCTGCGAACGTGGCATAGTTGCTCTTCTCTCCTCTCGTTAATGTTAATGGATTATGGTTGAATTAATACAAAGGTCATTCAGAAAAAATAATCTGTTTTCAACAGATTATTGAATCATCATGACCATTTTCTTTTGTTCCTGCTCGGAAACAAGTGTTGCTTTACGAAGGTGACGCTTTCGTTTTGATGACTTGGTCGAAAGAATATGGCTCCGGAACGCTTTCCGTCGTTTATATTTTCCCGATGCAGTCTTCTTGAAGCGCTTTTTCGCGCCTGAATCTGATTTCATTTTCGGCATAGTATTCCTACCTTATTTAACTTCTTCTGGTTTTGGTTTATGTTCGGTTTTCTTTTTGCTTCCCTTGTCAGGTGCGAAAATCATCGCCATGCTTCGTCCTTCAAGTTTTGCTTCCTGGTCAACTTTTGAGACATCAGCAAGCTGTTCCGTTAACCGGCGAAGGACATCTTCTCCCTGTTCTTTATAGGTAATTTCTCTTCCTTTAAATACCACAGTGGCTTTAACTTTATGCCCCTCTTCAAGGAATTTTCTGGCATGACGTTTCTTAAATTCAAAATCATGAACATCAGTATTGGGATGAAACCTGAGCTCTTTTAATTGCGTGACATGCTGGTTTTTCCGTTGCAGCTTGTCTTTTTTTGTCTGTTCGTATTTGAACTTCCCGAAATCCATTATTTTGCAGACTGGAGGTGTGGCGTTCGGTACGATTTCAATAAGATCCAAACCCCGTTGCTGCGCGAGTTTTATGGCTTCGGGCGGACTCATCACCCCAAGCTGGCCTTTATCGTCAATGACGCGAATCTTTGAGGCGCGAATTTGTTCGTTTATCCGGACTTGCTCTGATCCCTTGATAGTGTTTCTCCTAAGTAGTTATTTGTTTGTTAAGGACTTCGTCGGAAATCTTCTTTGCAAAATCAGTTAATGATACCGAACCGATGTCCCCTTTTTTGTGTTGACGAACAGCGACAGTGGAACTGGCTTTTTCTTTTTCACCCACAACAAGCATATAAGGGACTTTTTGCAGTTCCCATTCCCGGATTTTATATCCGATCTTTTCATTGCGGTCATCTAATTCTGCCCTGATACCAAAACCGGATAACGACTTCATGACTTCTTGCGCATATGCATGATGAGCGTCTGTAATCGGCAATACCGCTGCCTGGACAGGTGCAAGCCATAACGGAAACGCTCCGGAAAAATGTTCTGTAATAATTCCAATGAATCGCTCAAATGATCCAAAGATAGCCCTGTGAATTGCTACCGGACGTTTACGGCTTCCATCTTCAGCAATATACTCAAGTTCAAAGCGTTCCGGAAGCATAACAAAATCAAGCTGTATTGTGGCGACCTGCCACTCGCGTCCTATAGCATCCTGAATTTGTATGTCAATTTTCGGGCCGTAGAATGCACCATCTTTTTCTTTCACCTTATAAGCAATCTTGTTGCTTTCTAACGCCTGTCGTAGCCCCGCTTCGGCCTGTTCCCATAAACGTTCATCCCCCATCGCATTATCGGGTTTGGTGGAAAGATTAAACATTGGTGTTAAACCGAAAATCAAGTAAAAATAAGAAACCAGTTCGATCAGTCCGTTGATTTCTGATAGAATTTGGTCTGGCCGGCAATAGATATGCGCGTCGTCCATCGTAATCTGGCGGACTCTGAACATACCGCCTAGCGCACCCGATAATTCGTTTCGATGTAATCTGCCGATTTCAGAAAAACGTAACGGCAAATCTTTATAACTTCTGATCTTCTGGCGGTAGACATACGTGCTTTCCGGACAGTTCATTGGTTTCATACTGTAAATGGTATGCTCATTTTCAAAGTAGAACATATTCTCTTTGTAATGAGTCCAATGTCCCGATTGCTCCCATAAATCTTTCTTTACCAGAATCGGAGTACTGATTTCCTGGTACCCCCGTTTATCAAGCTCGCTTCTCAGAAATTGTTCGAGCTGACGGAAAACGATCATTCCCTTAGGAAGCCAGAACGGTGCACCGGGAGAAATTTCATGAAAGACAAAGAGTTCGAGTTCTCTGCCTAATTTCCGGTGATCCCGTCGCTTTGCTTCTTCTAGACGGAAAAGATGTTCGTCCAGTTCCTGCTTCGAAGGAAAAGTAATCCCGTAAATCCTCTGAAGCATTTTATTCTTCTCATCACCGCGCCAATAGGCTCCCGCAACACTTAATAATTTTATTGCTTTGATTTTGCCGGTTGACGGAATGTGCGGCCCATAGCAGAGATCTACAAAATTTCCCTGCTGATAAAATGTAATCTTTTCGTTACGGAGGCCTTCAAGTAATTCAAGTTTGTACGGATCATTCTTCTTCTTGAAATACTCAACAGCCTCATCCCATTTTTTTTCTATACGGGCATACGGTACGTCGCGCTTAGCAAGTTCATACATTTTCTCCTCGATAGAGATAAGATCCTCGGGAGATAACGTATGATCACCCATATCGATGTCATAATAGAACCCGTGGTCAATCGGAGGGCCGATACCGAACTTCGTTCCGGGAAAGATCGCCTCGACGGCTTCCGCCATGAGATGGGCTGAACTATGCCAGAACGCATACTTCCCTCCCTCATCCTGCCACTTCAGGATTCTTACTTTGCAGTCCGACTCAAGCGGTCTGGAAAGATCCCACACCTCGCCGTTAACCTCAACGGCAAGGGCTTCACGTGCGAGTCCTGAACTGATCTGTTTGGCAACATCGTACCCAGTTTGACCATGTTCATACTCACGAATGGAATTATCCGGAAAAGTAAGTTGTATTTTTGACATGAAAAAAAATCAAATCGGCAATATCCGATTGCGTGTTTAGAATAAAAACTATTCGTTGTGGGCTCTACAGGATTCGAACCTGTGACCTCTTCCATGTCAAGGAAGCGCTCTAACCAAACTGAGCTAAGAGCCCGAAAACAATCGTTGGTGCCGGGGACCGGAATCGAACCGGCACTCTCCTTGCGAAGAACAGGATTTTAAGTCCTGTGCGTCTACCAGTTTCGCCACCCCGGCATATCTGGGCGACTCTTTCACGTGAGGCGCCGGGCGGATTCGAACCGTCGCATAAAGGTTTTGCAGACCTCTCCCTTACCACTTGGGTACGGCGCCGCGAAATTTCGAAATAAAAAACCCGCCAACCGTATGCATGTATGGCGGAGTTTTGAACTCGGGAAACTTGAGCTGACTATATGAATACTTCACCAATTTGAGC
>CAZFXS010000026.1:0-6624 GCA_964523395.1 uncultured Chlorobiaceae bacterium
TTAAACCGTAGCGGCTAGTTGCTTTGCGCTGGCACAGCAGAACGTGAGAATTGCGAATGATAATACCGACGGCAGCTTGAATCATAAGAAAAAGATACATAAAGCGGTAAGGAAAAACAAAGGAAAAAACTTTCACTTGAAATAATGGATATTATGGAAATTACAAATGCATATTTCAATTATTCCAATAATTTCCAGTGAATATTTTGGTATTTTTCCTCCGTTATCTGTACATTATTGCGCATTCATTTTAAGAGAGATCATGGCTCACGCAACAAATCCGCAAGCGGAAGAAATTCTGGACAAAGAATTCAAATGCCTTAACGCTGGCTTCGTCCGGCTCATCGATTATATGGGAGGAGACGAGTCGATCGTGCAGGCGGCTCGTGTCTCGTATGGCAAAGGAACTAAATCGGTCAACGAGGACCGCGGCCTCATCCGTTATCTTATGCGTCATCTTCATACAACGCCGTTCGAAATGGTGGAACTGAAGTTTCATGTCAAGCTTCCGATCTTTGTCGCGCGTCAATGGATCCGTCACCGTACCGCGAACGTTAATGAATATTCCGGCCGTTACTCTGTGATGAAAGACGAGTTTTATGTGCCGGAACATCAGGCGATTCATTATCAGAATTTGAAGAATAAACAGGGAAGGCGTGAAGAAAACGTACCTGCTGAGCTTCGCCAAAAAGTGCTTGAGATTCTCACCTCTTCCCAACAGCAAATGTACAAAGAGTATGAGGGAATGTTGGAATCGGATATCGCACGCGAACTTGCACGCATCAATCTACCACTCTCATTGTATACCGAGTGGTACTGGAAAATCGATTTGCATAATCTTTTTCATTTCCTTCGCCTGAGAATAGATCCGCATGCCCAATATGAAATCCGCGTGTACGGCGAAGCGATGGCTGAGATAACGAAGAAGGTCGCCCCAATGGCGTGGGAAGCATTCGAAGATTACATTCTGAAAAGCGAAAAATTTTCCCGACTTGAACTCAACGTCCTCGCCGAACATCTGAACACGGACTTGATGACGCAAGAATATCTGGAATCCAAAGGGTTGGGTAAACGAGAGGCTGAGGAATTTTTGGAAAAACTTAAGAACCTAAAGATTATCGAACACACTCACAGCAAATAAATGGATGACCGTACAAACATCATTGCCATTATTTCCATAATGTCAAGTGAATACTACATCCCTGAATCTTGACGTAACTGCTTTATCTTTCCTCGCCTCTTTTTATCATCTAATCTTTTTTGTTTTGCCGCCGGAGTAGTTTTTGTTTTGATCCTTTTCTTTCTTGGTTTCAAGGCTGCTTGTAGTAACGCAACGAGTTTTCGAGCAGCAGCCTCCCGGTTTTTCCACTGACTTCTTGATTCCTGCGAAATGACCCGAAGTTTCCCTTCCGCATCGATCTTCGATGTGAGATGGTGGAGAATAGTTCTACGTGCTTCATCCGTCAGGCTTGGTGAATGACGGACATCGAAGAGCAGCTCAACTTTCGTTTCCACCTTGTTCACATTTTGACCGCCATGCCCGCCGCTGCGCGCGAAACGGTATTCCAGCTCCGATAACGGTATTGAAATATTGTGGTTAATATATATTTTGTCCTGCATACTACGGGAATATATGAAAATATCCGATATGACTGGATTCCATGTAGTGCCTCGGTTGGCTATATCCCTCTTTTTTTTGTAGTTTGCATAACCCTGACTACGAAAACTTCCTAACGGCTTCGTGGTTGGGGTGGAGTGTTTTCTGTAAGGGATAATAAAGCTCCCTTGAGATGAGATTTGGGATTTGAGGTTTGGATAAAAAAGAGCATGGATAAAATCAAAAATATCATATTTGGTACAAAGGAATTTTCTGAGTTCACAGAGAAAATTCCACTTCTTACATCAAACAGCCCTCTCTACATTCACGGGGCTGCAGGTTCGCTTATTTCATTCGTTGCTGTGCGGGTATTCGAACGCACCCAACGCCATCTGCTCGTGATCGCATCCGATGAAGAGAGAGCAGAACAATTGAGAGACGACTGCGCGTTGTTGGTTGGCGAACATGCTGTCAGGCTTTTTGGCGCACGCCCTACACATCAAACACAGGCGCTGGATGTCACTGCGTCATTAACACAAAGTGAAACGTTGAAAGCGTTGCATGATCACGACACACAGCTCGTTGTGGCGTCGCCGAAATCGATTGTCGAAGCCGTTCCTTCTCCGAAAAGGTTTTGCTCAGCAATAATCGAGTTGCAATCCGGAGGAGAATTTCCATTTCAGCAATTGATTGACCGTTTGGCAGAGCTTGGATTTGAGCGGAAGGATTTTGTCGAAGGCTACGGCGACTTCGCCGTACGCGGAGGTATTTTGGATGTCTTTCCGTATATCGGTGAAAATCCTGTCCGATGTGAATTTTGGGGCGATACGATTGAATCGATCCGTGAGTTTGACGCGCTGTCTCAACGATCGATACGGACGCTCAAAGCCGCGTCGATTATTCCCTCGCTTTCTTCCGATATTGAAACAAATGAAGGGACACCAACCTCCTCATTGTTTGAATATCTCCATCACGATTCGATTATTCTACTTGATGAACCGTCGCTGATTGAACAAGAAATCACTGAACTGCATAAAGAAGGGGTGCCTGGCTTATTTTCATATGAAGAGTTCGTTAAATACGTGGAAGGCTTTCCCCGCGTTCTTATCCAAAAACTTAAAGCAATGCAACCCGAAACCGCTATCGATTTATTATCGATAGCGCAGCCATCGTTTAACGGCAGCGTCAGTGCGTTGGTGCAACAGTTACAGAAGTTGACGGTTGACGGTTATACAATTGTGCTTGCGTCGGATACAAAAGAAGAATCAAAACGATTAGAGGACCTCGTCGAGGAAGTTATCACACAGCCGGAAGAACGGGTCGAATCGAACATCCAATATCGAACATCCAATATCAAAGTTCAAAATGGTTTTGCTGAGAATGACGAAATCGATCCCCATACGAATGAAATTGCGGTACAATACTCCACCGGAAGTGTTCACGCCGGGTTTGTTTATCCATCGGCTAAGCTTGCCGTCTTCACAGAACATGAAATTTTTGGCAGGTTAAAACGCCGCGGAACGGGAAGGAAGAAACGATTCAAAGGGTTTACACAACGGGAGCTTCACCAGTTGAAATACGGCGATGCGGTTGTTCACGTCGATCATGGCATCGGCACATTTGCCGGGCTGAAAAAAATCAAAGTCGGAGACGTAGAGCAGGATGTCGTAAAGCTCTTGTTCCTTGAGAACGACATCTTGTATGTCAATCTCAATTACGTCAACCGTGTTCAAAAGTATTCATCGAGTGAAGGACACACGCCGGCGCTCAGCAAGCTCGGCAGTGCGGATTGGGAGCGTATCAAGTCGCGTGCGAAAAAACGCATCAAAGATATCGCAAGAGAACTGATCGCTCTTTACGCGCTAAGAAAGAAAGAGCGGGGCTTCGCCTTTGCGCCCGATTCACATTGGCAAAAAGAGCTTGAAGCCTCGTTCATGTATGAAGATACGCCCGACCAGGCGCGCTCGACGCTTGAGGTAAAACAGGACATGGAATCCTCTTCGCCGATGGACCGGTTAATCTGCGGTGACGTCGGGTTCGGGAAAACCGAGGTTGCGCTCCGTGCTGCCTTCAAAGCGGTGCTCAGCGGAAAACAGGTCGCTGTGCTCGTGCCGACGACAATTCTTGCTCTCCAGCATTATAATACGTTCCGCGACCGCCTCGCTAAATACTCCGTTCGCGTCGATGTCCTGAACCGGTTTCGTTCTGCAAAAGACCAAAAGCAAATTGCCGAAGGTTTGAAAGCAGGGACCGTCGATATCGTTATCGGAACCCACCGCTTGCTTTCCAAAGATATCGGTTTCAAAGATGTGGGATTATTGATTATCGATGAAGAGCACAGGTTCGGCGTTACAGCGAAAGAAAAGCTTCGCCAGTTCAAAGCTACCGTTGATACATTGACGCTGACGGCAACACCTATCCCGAGAACACTCCACTTTTCACTCATCGGCGCGCGCGATCTTTCCATTATCGCCACACCCCCTAGAAACCGTTTGCCGATCCAGACGGAAATCGTTCCGGCTGATCCGCGGGGAAGGAAAGCGGAGTGGCAAATTGTGCGCGAAGCGATAATCGCGGAGCTTCGCCGTGGCGGACAGATATATGTTGTCCATGACCGCGTTCAGAATATCGATGCTATCGCAGACCAGGTCCGATCGCACGTCCCGGAAGCACGCGTGCATGTCGCCCACGGACAAATGGCGGGACATGAGCTCGAGAAAACAATGGTTGATTTTCTTGAGAAGAAATACGATGTGCTTGTCTGTACGAAAATTATCGAATCCGGTCTGGATATTCCGAACGCAAACACGATTATTGTCAACCGGGCGGACAGGTTCGGCATGGCAGAGCTCTATCAACTGCGCGGACGCGTCGGGCGTTCGAACGTCCAGGCATACGCGTATCTTCTTACGCCGCCGCTGAGCGTCCTGCCGAAGCATTCGTTGAAACGGCTGCAGGCGATTGAAGAATTTACGGAACTTGGTTCCGGTTTCAATCTCGCGATGCGTGACCTTGAAATCCGCGGCGCGGGCAACCTGCTCGGTGCCGAACAGTCCGGTTTCATCATGGAGATGGGCTTCGAGATGTATGAACGCATCATGCGCGAAGCCGTCGACGAGCTGAAACAGCAGGAATTCAATGAGTTGTTTGATTCCCGGCGGCAAACATCCAACATCCAACATCCGGCGTTGGCTGAATGCGTCATCGACACCGACATCGAAGCCTTCATCCCGAACATCTATATCGAGTCAGATGCAGAGCGGCTGGATATATACCGGCGTCTCTATAAAGCGCTGACAAACGAAGAGTTGAACACGTTGCATGAAGAGCTTCGCGACCGCTTCGGCGAGTATCCGGAAGAGGTGGAACATTTATTCGGTGTGATTGAATTGCGGCAGCGTGCCGCGCGTGCAGGCTTACCGAAAATTTCTTTGAAAGGCTCGCTGCTGACAATGACGTTACCCGATCAATCCTCCGTGCAATTTTACGGTACGGACGAAGCGCCGGATTCTCCGTTCCAGAAAATTATGGCCGTGGTTTCACGTTCCGATAAGAAGAGTGTCAAGTTGCAGCAGACGGGGAAGGAGTTGACGCTGCAGTGTATGCTTCCTGCGAGCAACGACAGCAAAGAACGATTGTCGCAGGCGATGAAGAAGTTGGAGGAATTCCTGATGTAATGGTCGATCATCAGATCGACATTTTAAGTTGCTATGATGACGGTTTGATAACCGTCTACTACTCTGTATCCGCCTCAAAAATTTCTTCGATCTGTTTCCCGAAAAGCTTTGCTGCTTTGAATGCCAGCGAGAGGCTCGGCTCGTACTTCTCCGTCTCGATGGCGTTGATGGTCTGCCGCGAGACGGCAAGCTGTGCTGCGAGATCGGCTTGCGTCCATTTGCGCTCGGCGCGGAGAATGTGCAGGCGGCTTTTCATGCGTAGCGCCTGCGCGCAATCGTCAGCCCGAGAAAATAAAAGATCGGCAGGTAATACCACACGTGGCGGTAGCTCCAGTCTTCCGGCGCAAGCGGGACAGCAAGCTGCAGCAGGCCGAGAATCATAAGCAGTGTCATAACTAACGGGTAGGCTATGGCGAGTGCTTCGAGATGAATCTTCCGCTCAAGCTCGTCAAGCGATTTGATGCCGCTTATGACACCGACAAGCGAGAACCCGAAAGCCGGTAGCGGCAGGAGCGCGAACAGAACGCGAACGGGCATGGGCCACTGAAGCTCCAGTGCGCCGCGAGCGACAAAGTACGTAACGACAAACAGGATGACAGAGAAGAGGAGATATTTTTCCAGCCGCCGGGGAGAAGCAGGTTGTGAAGCCATAAAAGTACCCTTTCTTATGATATGATGAAATCATTGTAAATTCACCATAATAATGTAAAGAATACTTTACTAAAAGTCAAGTATACTTACTTGCTTTACTCAAAAAAAATTGTACCTGTGTAGTAGCCGATCATCGGATCAGCATTCTCTATGCTAGGTACCACGATATGTTGGTCGCCTACCACAGTGCAACTTTTAAATCTTTACAAGACACTTTCGGAAAGTATGTGTCAATTGTCGAGGTAAAACTACATCTTCACATTCAAAGTCACATCTTCTGTAGTATTGCCACAAAGAAAAATGCAACAATAGAGAAAACTGCATAGCAGGCGAGAACAATTCCCCCATTTTTTATTGTCGATTCATCGTATTGTCGGTTTATGATATCTTTCTTTCTAAAGAAAAATATCATAATGAAAAATCCTAAAATAAAACAAACTCCAATGATTTATAATACGACAATGTTGAATCACTTTCAGTTTTCGGAATCAAATCATCCTTCAATAGAATCCCGGCAAATGTAAGCGAATTTACAAATATTAAAAGGAGAAAGGATATAATGGCAGACTCATATTTTATGTCTTGTTGCAGTCCATACTCATCATAGAATTTATAAATGAGAAAGAGAACGAATCTTATAAATCTACCCATAGTAGTTTATTTTATACCTGTATCTGATACATAATATAAGATTAATCA
>CAZFXS010000027.1:0-5991 GCA_964523395.1 uncultured Chlorobiaceae bacterium
AATTGTATCATCGTCCACGCTCAATTTGCTTTTGTACATAGCAGAGAAAGTACAATTCAAACAGTCTCAACAAACTTAAACTAAATTTCATTACAATGTCCAATTAAGAATTGGACGCTACACAAGGAATTGCTATGAAAGCCTCACAATCCCAAGATTGGCTCACAGCACTCAAACCCCTCTTCAAAAAATACGCCGGACGGAAGCACCCCCTCGAGTATAAAAACCGCTTTCAACTCATTGTTATGATTTTGCTTGCAGCACGGTCAACCGACAAGGCTATTAACAAATTGTCGCCGGCATTGTTCCAAAAATATCCCAATATGAAAGCGCTTGCCACAGCAAAACCGGAGGACCTGTATCCATACATCGGCAAAGTGACCAACTTTGTTAATAAAGCCAATTGGCTGACAACGATGGCGCGGACGATTGGCGATGACAAGAAAATTCCCTCGACGCTGGAAAAACTTGTTGAACTGCCGGGTATCGGGAGAAAGTCGGCAAATGTCATTATCAGCGAATCGGGTGGTGAGATGGAAGGCGTGATCGTGGATCTGCATACATTACGCGTTACCCCACGCATCGGCATTGCGCAGGGAACCAATCCTGAAAAAATTGAAAAGCAACTGATGGAAAAAATTCCGCAGAAATACTGGCGCGAGCTGGGAATGAGCCTGACGTATTTAGGGAGGGAAATCTGCCGCCCGACCAATCCAAAATGTCCCGAATGCCCTGTAAACAAGCATTGCGAGTTTTACAAAAATATGTAGTTGCCGACGCCGTGTCGACGTCTACTACCAGGTTTTCTTCATCGGATGCGCTTCCGTTGTAAAGATGACATCCTTAAACGATAATGTCTCCTTCGGCGCAAAGAGCAGGTAAAGATACTTCAATGTTTCCGCGAAAAAGAAACTTTCCATCCCGTCGGCTTTTTCTTTTGTCACAACGTCCTTCAGATACGCGTAACCAATATCTGTCCTGCAATACTTCATAAGACCGCGGAAAAACGTCTTCCCCATCCCAACATATTTCTCATCACCGGTGTAGTGATAGAGATAGTACGCGGACTCGATGATTTCAGGACGCAAGTAATATTCTTTTGCCGTTGCAATCATTGTGGTGTAATCAAGTTGTTCCGGCTCGATACCGTGGAGGTTCCACATTGTATATCCCGATTCCTGCAACAATTTTGCCCGCTCAAGATCACCAGCGAGGCACAACACTGCCGGAAAGAAAGCATCAAGTGAACCATATGTAGTTGCAGTCCGCTTTCCTGTGTCCATATCAGACACACCATACCACAAATTACCCTTGACGGTATCTGCCAGATATGTATGAATGGATTTGATATGTTCATCCCACATTGCTTTGCACTCTTTATCATCAAACAACAACCAAGCTTTAAGGAGATATTCATAATACGAATCTATCGCGCCGCTGATGTGGCTCTTTTTATTCACCCACTCTCCCGTTTCGACATTAATCCATGTGCCAACCAATCCGATCTTCGAGCGGCTATGATATAATTCAACGAGAGCTTTCTTAGCTTTATCATAGTATATCGGATTACCGGTAAGCTTGCTCAGTGTTCCGAATTCAATTAACGCAGTCCCAATCTCAGCAGGATTGTTGATTGAATCGCGTATTTTTCCTGACTGAAGATGAACATAGCGATACGGCATCCCTGTTTTGGAATTAAATATAGGAAGCAACCGCTTGCCAAGATCTTCCGCTAATTCCAAAAACCTCTTGTCTCCATCCAACTGATAGGAAGAAAGAAGCCCGCCGAGCAGCCGAATTGTGATTTCAAAACTTTGTACCTCAATATTTTTATTAAATGAAAGACTGTCAAAAATAAGCTGCTTTGTTTCGGCAGCTTCCTCCTTTAGCCCCATGATCATCATAACGTCATACGCATCGACTGGTGTCATATACAACGATGAACCATACCAGTCATGCGGCTGTTTGGTCAGCGGCTTCAACGCATCATGTCCCCACGCGTATTGTTTGTACCCGTTCCACGCATGAAGAAATTCCTGTTTGACCGAGTCGGCAAGACTTTGAGATTGGGAAAATGACGGGCACATCAACGCAAATACTAAAGAGAGAAAAAGATTTCTGCAGTATACGGTTAGCATAATAATTCCTTTAAGTGTAAAGTAATAATTTCGGACTATAATCTTGGCCTGCGATAAGCGGCATCCCAAGCCGAAAGTGCCGGTTTTGGATTAAGATTCTCATCTACCAATCCGATATGCGCGAAGAGCGGAAGAATGGAGCCCGGCGGCAAAGGCACTCCGGTTAAATCAAGATCTGTAAACGTTAACTGGAACACTCCAATTGCTTTTACGGAATCAAGCAACTGCATCTGGCGATCGATGTACCGTTGTTGTTTTTCCGGTGAAGAGATAATTCCACCAAAGGAAAATGATGTCCACCCTCCTTCCGTTACCATCGTGGGTATCGAACGGCCTTCTACAAGCCTTGAATAATAATTCAACGGAACAGAATCAGGGTCAGTGTAACCCGCAAGATAAGGATATGATGAAAGCCCAAGTTCCTGAATAAACGGAAAATCGGTAAAATCCTGGTCTATCCCTTGATACCCGCTGCTGTCAAATGTCCCCCACGCAAAATCGACCTGCACGCTGACACTTAACTTTACAACAGAATCAATCGTGCGAACTTCAATCGCAGCGGCATTGACAGCCTGCCGTATTGCGGCATATAATGACGGAGGCGAAGCACCTCGGATAAGGTTCGTTTCAAGCGCAAGCCCAAGATGTTCGGGCCGCACAATACTGTCACTCATGACAACCCAACGCCGGTACAATTGTTGAATTGCCGGTTCGGTCATGCTTCTGCTTCGCCTGACAAGCGCGTCGGCCTCACCTCCGCGGTTCAATCCATTGGCCGGATCGATGTACAGCCAAATGACATGACCCTTCGCACGGAAGAAATTCGCAAGCCCCAGCAAATCACGATTAATAATTCTTTCCATAGGGACACCGTCGAGCAATGAATCCCACGGAAGTTCATAGCTCATGATGGCAGCGTCGGCCCGCAGGGACCACATATTGATTGCCGCGATAAGCTGGTTCACATCGGCCCTTGGCGGAATAGCGGAGAATCCCATGCGAAACATACGCGGAGGAAGATTTGATGGCGGGGCAGTGATATCGCTTTTACAGCTACCCAGCAGAAGACAAATGAAAACCGAAGCGGAAAGGGTAAATGATTTCATAGCGCCAAAATACAAAAGCGCTGTAAGGAATTCAAGCTAAAACAAAAGGAAAGAATGATGCCGGAATTCCGGTTTTATGATCTCCAGAGATATGACATTTTGAGAAAGAGTCCACGACGCATTTCCAAAAATTTGTCGTTGTCTACATAGTCCGTGCCATCCCAGCGGAGTTTGTCAAAAATAGAACCGTATCCGAGGTAGATAACTGTTCCGGGGATATATGTAAATGAAGCAAGAAATTCTGTGGCAAGTTCCTCGCGGAAGCCGTTATATTGTCCGATCCCCCGGAAGAATAAATATTGATTTACCTGATATGTAAGCTTTAGCCGCGAGATCGGGTAATCATACAGTTTAAGATTATCGGTATCCCGGAAAAAATCGGAATAGGTAAAACTTACATCAGCACGAATATTTTCCCACGGCTGAAGAACCAGCGATGCACTGACAACATTGCTTTTACCCTGTTCCGGTGTGTTATAGTAAATCGCGCGGATGCGTCTATATAACAGACTCATGTAAATCTGTTTTGAGATCTGGCCCTGAAGCTGTGTGTGGATTCCACTTGTTTGAAATGTTTGTCCGTTAAAGATTTCCGTCGCGTACGCCAACCGTGTACGATACAGCCAGTTACCGCCAAAAAAGAGATTCACAGCAAGATCATTACTGGTCTCCCACAAATTGCTTGCCTGATCTTTTGTCTGACTGGTAACCATTTCAAATCCTATCTTTGTAAAGAAGCTTCCTTGGGGATAAATTCGCGGGTTGAGGTACCCGACAAAATTGAGAACACCGGTCCTTGTTAAATATCCCATATCGGCACGGAAATTATCCGAGACCTCGCGGAAATTCAGACTATAACTTAAATCCCGCGTACCGCTTTCAAGACGGGCTCCAAATGTGTGGCCGTTGTGGGTCGACGTTAATGGGCCATCATTTGCCCAAGATAAAAATCCGGTGGTGGAAAAGACAGCCGCATCTGAAACGCGGTACATGTTATCATACCCGACAACACGGTTGTTTGAATGTTCAAGCTCCCTGCCTGCGTAAAGAAATCCGACATAACTGTCTTCGGCAAGCGCGCGTTTATAACGTATGATAGGAGTGTGAACATATCTGCCAAGTGTAGACCTGTCAGACTCCAGTACATTATCCATCGCGTACAATGCGGCAATTGTATTTTCTTTCCCTATTTTTCCGGTGAGTTTTGTACCAACAACAGGATCGGCAATTGTGCGTGAATAAAAAATGAGCGGATCAAAATCATTGACGCTTGCGGCAATGGTGTAATTATCCTGCCCTTCCAGAAAGAACGGGCGTTTCTCGGGATAAAAAAGACTAAACCGTAAATTCACATCCACCTGACCTGCGTCTGATTCTACCTGACTGAAATCCGGATTGACGGTTCCATCCAAAATCAAATCTGAGGTAATGCCATACTTTGCGGTTAGGCTCAGTTCACCTTCCTGCTTGTGTTTTACCAGCTCCGTTCCCCGGCGAACATCCTGCCGTGTTGCAGTCACTGCGGGAAGAATTTCCAGAAGCGTGTAATGCTCGATGCCGGAATACACCAGCGGAAACATTTGCGTCAGCAAAGCGAATCCCTTAGCGGGATCCTGGCGCGGAAAAACACTGTGCTCATCCCTGCGCCGGATGTATCGTTCAAGCACAACACCCATGACAGTGGGATCATCATTTGTATAGCGAAGACTCTTTAATGGAAGTTGTACCTCAACTGTATATCCTATGCTGTCGATTTTGCCGGCACTATACCAGATAAAGTCCGGGCTGAAATCCTCATTGTTCGCCGCGAACCTGCTGTCACCCTGAATGCCAAACGGATTCACGTAAAAAGCATTAAGCCCCTGTTGATCATTAAATGAATCGAGGTTAATGCAAATAAAGTCATCCTGCATCATTTTATCCCGCGCCGACATCGATGTCTTAATCTGAGAAACGTCATCATAACACCTGAACGCGAAGTAGAGATTCTCCGCGTCATACGCAAGCGCGACTTCGGTTTGCTCTTTCGGGACGATATCAAAATCCGGAATGAATGTCTTAAACCCCGAAACACTTGGCGCTTGTTTCCAGAAAGGTTCATCGAACTCCCCATCAATAACAGGAGCAACATCGACTCTGATCGGGCGAAGAGAATCAGGTGAAACCAGTGGTGCGGAAAAAGGAGAACCCGGATTTGCTGTTACATTCTTCTCTTCATCGTTCTCAGTAAAAATGTCAAAGCAAAATACGGATTGATCCGTACAGAGGGAAAGCATCCCTGAAGCAAAGAGAATTGTCAATAATTTTTTCATACAATTGATGAGAACGAAATTATAAAGAAAAGGTTTTTTTGATATATAATGAACGAAAATGCGCGAAACAAGTTGCATTTCGTTTGGTAAAAATGAATTCCGGATTAGGAATTCATTAAACTAATCAGTATCTTTGTACCGTAATCAACAGTACACCGTTGTTTCCTCAAGGAAAGTTATCCTGCCAAATGGCCGGAATAACACGCTTTTAAGATCGTGCTGATGTGAATCGAGACCCCGTTTGAGGTGAGGAGTAACAAAAGCAGTCAAAAATCGCAGGAATGGTGAAGTTGTAATTGCCATTGTCTGCGATTTGTCGTTTTAGGCGCAACACAGGAGTACCTCACTTCCCGGAGTATCGGGAAATCAATTAACACGAAAGGATTTGTTCCATGGAAAAAGGAACAGTCAAATGGTTCAACGGAGCTAAAGGTT
>CAZFXS010000028.1:0-4472 GCA_964523395.1 uncultured Chlorobiaceae bacterium
GTTATGTTCATAACTTTAAGAATGATGATCAGCCAATCTTAATTACATTAAACGCGGGTGAAGGCAAAAAATTCAGCAACGCCATTGATGGTTTACTGAATGAATTGTTGAAAAATATTCCATCCGCGTTTGAGAGCAAACGATTTCAAGAAGAACGAAAAAAGTTGATGGAGCTTTTTCAAGATCGTCAGCGGAGTATTGTTAAAGACTTCGAGAAAAAAGTTAAGGATAAAGGCTTTGAAGTAGTTCAGGTACAGATCGGCGTCGGGACACGACCAGATATCGCCCCAATCGTCAACGGCCAGCCGGTGAACTTCGATCAGCTTGATCCGCTGGTGCAACAGGGAACGATTACGAAAGAAGCTGTTGAACAAATGATGAAAGACCGTGAAGCTCTCGAAGGCTCGATGGAATTGATGCTGCGTGAAATGAGAAACATCGAGCGCAAAGCACGCGAGTCCGTAGAACAACTGACGCAACGGTTCATCCTTCCCTATGTTGAAGAGTGTATTAAAGATGTTCGTAATGATTACAAGGGGAATGCAAAAATTCAACGCTACCTCGACGATCTTCAAATTCATATCATGGATGATCCGAACCGTTTCAGGCCGCAGGAAGATAGTGGAAATTCTATCCCCGGAGTTCCGCCTTCTCAAGGCTCCGAAGAACGCTATACGGAATTTCAGGTCAACGTCATTCTCGACAATTCCGAAACGAAGGGAACGCCGATCATCACCGAGACAAATCCAAAATTTAAAAACATCTTCGGTACAGTTGAACGCGAAGTCGACCGTAACGGCATATGGCGAACCGATTTTACACTTATCAAACCGGGTTCATTGCTGCAGGCTAATGGCGGATATCTCATTATCAACGCGCTCGACGCGTTGGTAGAACCCGGGGTTTGGCAAACGTTGAAACGGACACTCCGCAACGGATTATTGGAAATTCAACCGATGGAAACCGGCGTCTTCGGCGCAACATTCGCGCTGAAACCCGAGTCTATTGAACTTGACGTGAAGGTCGTCATGATCGGCGATGCCAATATTTATTCGCTACTCTATGAACAAGATGATGACTTCAAAAAGATTTTCAAGGTGCGCGCCGATTTCGATATTGAGATGCCGAACTCGAAAGAAGCCATACGGAAATACCTTTCATTCATTAAAATGGTGTGTGATGAAGAAAAACTTCTCCCATTGAACAAAGCCGGCATGGCTGCTGTCGTTGAATACGGAACGCGCCTGTCCGGACAACAACAAAAATTATCAACACGATTTAATTTGATCGCCGACCTGATGCGTGAGGCCAACTACTGGGCAAAAAATACTTCCTCAAAGCTTATCACTCCAAACCATATCCATAAAGCTATTGAAGAGCGGACAAATAGAGTTAACTTGGTGGAAGATAAACTTCAGGAAATGATTCTTAACGGAACGTTACTCATTAATACTCAAGGAAAAACAGTAGGCCAGGTCAACGGACTCGCGGTGTTTGAACATGGCGAATACATGTTCGGAAAACCTTCCCGCATTACGGCAAAGACCGCGATGGGAAGAAGCGGCGTTATCAATATAGAGCGCGAAGCCGATATGAGCGGGCCTTCTCATAATAAGGGTGTACTGATTCTTTCAGGCTATCTCCGAAGTATGAGTGCGAGTGTTGCGTTCGAACAATCGTACAGTGGCGTTGATGGGGACAGCGCATCTTCGACGGAAATTTATGCAATCCTTTCAAGTCTCTCGAATGTTCCGGTACGGCAGGATATTGCCGTCACCGGTTCCGTCAATCAAAACGGCGACATCCAACCTATCGGCGGCGTCAATCAAAAAATTGAAGGATTCTTTGATGTGTGCCGTGCGCGCGGATTAACCGGCAAACAGGGTGTAATCATTCCTCAACAAAATGTCAAAGACCTCACGCTCAGACATGATGTCGTCAAGGCAGTTGATGAGGGAAAATTCCACATTTATGCCATCTCAACCATCAATGAAGGAATTGAACTCCTTATGGGGATGAAAGCGGGCAAGCAACGTGCGGATGGTACATTTGAAAAAGATTCAGTACATTATTATGTTGATAATAAGCTCTCAGAATACGCCAAACGCTGGAAAGAGCTTTCCGAAGAATCGTAAGTACCAATGTACAGCACATACCGGGTAATAACGTATGCCTGCGCTTTTACACTCTGCGTACAATGTTGTGCGTGGGGCTGGGGAAGAACAGGGCACAAAATCATCAACCGCAAAGCACCGATGCAGCTTCCCGCTTCGATGGCGTCATTTGCCGCTGACAGTTTATACTACGAAAACAATGCATCGAACGCAGACATTCGTCGCGACAACAGCGACACATCGTTTTACTCTGAATGGCCCCGCCATTTTATCGACATCGACGATTACCCGAACTTTCATAACCTCTCGCACAACCTTAATACTGTCATTCAATCGTACGGATGGGAACGTGTAAAGGATAACGGCATCAATCCGTGGGCTACAACATGGGTGATGGATTCCCTCACAGCACAACTTGCTCGGGGAGATATAGCAGCAGCAAAATCGACGGCAAGCGATTTGGGGCATTATGTCGGCGACGCTCACCAACCTCTTCATTGCACGCGAAATTACGACGGTTTCTATACTGGTAACAGCGGCATTCACGCGCGGTATGAAACAAACATGATCAATACGTACTCAACGTCCATTACCATACATCCTGATTCCATTCACTATGTTTCTTCGGTTGTGGATTTTGCGTTTGAATATATCTATCATTCGAATTCTTTAGTAAGCCAGCTTCTTTCTGCCGATACGTATGCGAAGTCTGCGTCCGGCTGGGCCGGCAGCGGAACTCCTCCTGCCGCGTACTACTCAGCGCTATGGGAGAAAACAAACGCGTTCACACAAGATCAATTTCAGCGGGCGACACAAGACTTAGCATCATTGTGGTACACGGCGTGGGTTAATGCAGGTTTAAGCACCGATGTTTCTTCAGATAAAGAATCGATCGTCCGCTCGTTTGAGCTTCTTCAAAATTATCCTAATCCGTTTAACCCTTCGACGACGATTACCTATCAACTGCCGTGGGACGGCAATATCCAACTCAGAATATATAATCTCCTCGGAGAAGAAATTACAACACTCGTTAATACCAATCAACAAAGCGGCAATCATGAAGTATTCTGGAACGCCAGCAACATCTCAAGCGGGTTTTATCTCTACAGACTTACTGCGCAAAGCACGTTACTTTCACATCAACAGGTTTCGACAGTACGACGGATGCTCTTATTGAAATAAGATCGTTATTCTAAAAAAATCATTGCACAGTTAACAGTCACACAACATTCAGGGAGGATGTATGCGAAAGTCCAATCTCTTACCAGCCGAAGTCATTGAACAGCGGATATTTTTGATCCGTGGACAGAAAGTCATGCTTGATGTTCATCTTGCACAATTGTATCAGGTACCTACAAAACGACTTAATGAACAAATGCGCCGCAATCAAACCAGGTTTCCAAAAGATTTCATGTTTCAGCTCAACAAAACAGAGTACTCTTCTTTAAGGTCGCATTTTGCGACCTTAGAAAACGGCCGCGGCCGACATCGTAAATATCTCCCATACGTATTTACGGAACAGGGAGTTGCAATGCTCTCATCTGTGCTGAATAGCGAACGTTCGATTCAAGTGAATATCGCCATAATGCGATCATTTGTAAAGCTACGGAAATTGCTTTCAACTCACAGGAATATGGCAAGAATGCTTAATGAATTAGAAGGAAAATACGACGCCCAATTCAAAATCGTGTTCGAAGCAATCCGAGAGTTAATGATACCGCCGGAAAAACCGAAACGTCAAATCGGTTTTCGCGTTGAGACTGATTCATAATTCTATTAGCAGGTGTCACGGTATAGGTTGCGCGACATCTCCAGTGTTTAAGGTCGCATTTCGCGACCTTAAAGAAGGCTATAAACAACACCGATGGTTTATTGCAACTCATCAAGCGTAGAACACAAGTTTTTTATTCCTTGCTGTACTATTTCCGGCGCACCCCCTAATCCAACTCTGAAATGATCCGGCATACCGAAAAATTTCCCCGGCGCTATAGCGGTGTTATACCGTTTCATAAGATGTTCATACAACTGCTCCACACTCCCGTTTCGCAATCGCGGAAAAAGCACCGTTCCATATCCTGGTGAAAAACATTCTATATCGTTTCTTCCCAGAAATATTTCTTTTGCGGTCTTCCTGTTTTCCATCAAGAGCGAGCGTGACCACATACGGACTCTGTCAAGATGCTGAAGCGCGATAACGCTGAGCCGTTCAGTCGCGTGCGGCGGGATATTCCCAAAAAGATCGTTCAGCAGCCACATCTTGCGGACGAGGTTCGGTTCAGCGAGAACCCATCCGCAGCGAAGTCCGCTTAAGCCGTACACTTTCGTGAGACTGCTTGTCACTATAAATTCTTTTCCAAG
>CAZFXS010000029.1:0-3514 GCA_964523395.1 uncultured Chlorobiaceae bacterium
AATAAACGATGGAATTCCCGCCCCGTCAATCTCGGATAATGCAACATCATTTTATAAAGCATATTGTAAAACTAGAAGCGGCTTTATGGTCTTTGGTTTAGGTGCGAGCGGTATCATCATTTTTCACCCTGACAGCATCAAAAATAATCCTACCGTTCCGCCTGTATACATTACAGGATTTTCCGTCGCCAATACTCCCGTTCCGATCAAGCAAGATTCGATCCTAAGAAAAAACATTATTCTTGCCGATACTATTTTCTTGCAATATAATCAGAACGATTTCAGTTTTGAGTTTGCCGCGCTTGATTACACGGCACCAAAGAGCAATCAATACAAATACCGCCTTGAGGGACTGGAAGAACATTGGATCGAAGCAGGCAACCGCAACGTTGCGTACTACACCAATATCGATCCGGGCGAATACCGCTTTCACGTGCTCGGCTCGAACAACGACGGCGTGTGGAATGATCAGGGCGCATCGATCCTCGTCATCATCTCTCCGCCGTGGTGGAACACAACGTGGGCGTATACAGGCTATGTTCTTTTTTTTGTATCGCTCCTGTACACGGCACGGAGATATGAACTCAACAGGCAGCGGCACAAACATCTTGCGGAAATGGAGCACCGCGAAGCGGAAAACTTGAAAGAGGTCGATAAGATCAAAACCCGCTTCTTCGCCAATATCTCCCACGAGTTCCGAACGCCGCTGACGCTTATCGAGGGCCCGTTGAAACAATTGCTCTCGGGCGAATACAAAGGAAGCGCACATGAACTGTACGAAATGATGCTGCGCAACACGCGCCGGCTGCAGCGCCTGGTGAATCAACTGCTCGATCTCGCAAAAATTGAATCGCACGAGATGAAACTTCGCGTCCGGTACGGAGATATTTCAAAAGTAGTGAAGAGCATCGCCGCCGCATTCGAATCGACTGCACTGCGCAAGAAGATATCGTTCAACGTACGCATGCAGGATGATCGGGTAGTGGGATGGTGTGATGCCGATGCGCTGGAAAAGATACTGAATAACCTGCTCTCCAACGCCTTCAAGTTTACTGCCGAGAGAGGAAGTGTAACCCTCACCCTCACCCCGGTCCCCTTTTCCGTTAATGGAAGCGGGGAGAAAGGAGTGAGGGTTTCTGTTACGGACACCGGTATCGGTATTCCTTCCGATCAAACAGAAAAAATATTCGACCGGTTCTATCAGGTGGATGCTACGCATACACGTGAACAGGAAGGAACGGGTATCGGATTGTCGCTGGTGAAAGAACTGGTCGAACTTCACAAAGGAAATATTGCGGTGCAAAGCGAGGTCGGTAAAGGAACCACGTTCACCGTACATTTGCCCATAAGCCAAGAGAAGTATACTGAGCATGAAATTACTTCAGAGCCGATTGTAACAGATATTAATACCGTCCTTTATGACGAACCTTCCTTCGAAGAAGAGCCGCACACTCTTGACGAAACCGGTTCCAATAATTCACTCTCTTCACTGCTTATCATCGAAGACAACACCGACATGCGCCGGTACATTCGTTCACACACCGAAGAACAATTCTCCGTTACCGAAACAGCGAATGGTGAAGAAGGAATTGTGAAAGCAATTGAAATAATTCCCGACATACTCATCAGCGATGTGATGATGCCGAAGATGGACGGTTTTGAAGTATGCAAGCGATTGAAATCCGACCACCGCACAAGCCACATTCCGATCATCTTGCTCACCGCGAAAGCGGGACATGAACACAAGGTGGAAGGATTGGAAACCGGCGCTGATGAATATCTCGTGAAGCCGTTTGACGCAAAAGAATTGCTAGTGCGGCTCCGCAACCTGCAGGAGCAGCGGAAAAAGATGCGCGAGCATCTCCAGCGGGAACTCACTTCCATTCCCGGCGCAACACATCTCCAATCCGCTGATGACCGTTTCCTCAAGAAAGTATTCGGCATTATCGGGCAGAACTTCAGCAACGCCGATTTCGATATTCAAACGCTTGCCGAAGAATCAGCCATGAGCAGAATGCAGCTGCACCGCAAAATAAAGGCGCTCACGGGCTATGCACCCGGCGAGCTTCTCCGTAATTTCCGCCTCCGGCGCGCTGCCGACATGCTTAAACAGAGAACCGGCAATGTCTCAGAAATAGCATACGAGGTTGGCTACAACAATCTGTCACATTTTGCTGTTCAATTTCGCGAAAAATTTGGCGTGAATCCTTCGGAATACGTATAACATCAACTCGTGAGCGTTCTTGTTACAAAACTGTTGGACAAAGTTACAGGGGTGTTAGAAGCCGTTGTTAAGTGAATATATATTGCCGCTGTTTGGTCTATTCATTCACTAACTTTGGGTGATCCATGAAACGACCTCTACTTATTACCGTTACTCTGTTTTTTGCTCTGCTTTCCACACCGCTGCCGGCACAGACATTGGATTCCAATCAGATCAACCGGCTTTATTATACAGCCAAAGTATGGGGCTACATGAAATACTTCCATTCTGAAGTAGCGAAGGGATCGTATAATTGGGATTCGGTGCTTATTCAAATCCTGCCGGATGTCATCAATGCTTCATCGGATGCGCAGTTTAATGCGGCAATACTGTCGATGATCAAAAAACCGGGCGCCACGGCACGAACATTCATTCCTCCGCCGGTAATTCCGGAGAGTTTGAAATACAATCTTGATCTTGCCTGGATCGATGACCAGGTGTTTTCACAAGAAGTGTTGGATTCATTGACCACACTAAAAACATGGGCGAGATATAGAACAAATAAATATGCTTCTCAAATTATTTTTCCTAATGGTGCTCCAGGAAATGCCTTTTTGGGAAACGATACGGGCTATTACTATCTCGCCGGACTTCCTGATGAAAAGGTACGGTTACTGGGCCTCTTCCGATATTGGAATGTCATTAATTATTTTGCACCCAATAAAAATATTATCGATGTGGATTGGGATACAGTGCTTTCCTTGTTGATCCCAAAATTTTACTCTTGCACCACTGTCACTTCATACCACACCGCGGTATTCGAGATTCAACATTACATCAACGATTCGCACGCTTTCACGTGGTGCGAACTACCTACCGATTCTATTTTTTCGTGGTACTCTTCCAATCCAAATGCATATTATTTCCCTTTATTTATAAATCAGGTTGAGGGAAAGACGGTCGTGATGAAAGTACTGGGGGGCGTTACAACGGTGAAGCCGGGGGATATTGTATTGAAAATTAATGACGTCGAAATTCACACGATGCGAGAGCGTTTACGGCCATATACGCAAGGTTCAAATCCCGCCGTGGTCGAGAGAAACATTGACTATCGATTAACGAAAGGAAAACAAAAAGAATCTGTCAATCTGGAGGTTGAGTCTTCCGATGGAATAAAGCAAGTGTCACTCACCCGAACGCTTTCCGGCACAGAGTGGCGGACAGCGGTCTTTCAATCAACGCCAAGTTGGCAAAAACTGAGTGTTGTCGGAAAAACGGTCGGTCTTGTCAACATGGAAAAACTTACCGAAG
>CAZFXS010000029.1:3524-4212 GCA_964523395.1 uncultured Chlorobiaceae bacterium
TGTTTAATGATCTGGCATCCGCCGACGGCATTATTTTTGACCTCCGAAACTATCCGCAGTGGACCAATTGGAAGTTCGCAAAGTATCTCTACCCTTCATCTTTTGTTTTTGCCAAGTATACCTATCCGGATGTTCGCTATGCCGGAACATTCGGATGGCGTGATGAGGTGGTCGGAGGAACGCCCCTGTTTACTCCTTATTCCGGTAAAGTTGGAATTCTCTTTAACGAAGAGACTCAAAGTCTTTCAGAAGCAACCATCATGGCAATAGAACGGCATAAAAGTAAGGATAGTATCAAGGCAATCAAAATTGGAAGCCAGTCCTCGGGGGCAGACGGTAATATCAGTAATGTGTACCTCCCGGGTAAGATTCAAGTATGGTTTACCGGCCTCGGATGGTATTATCCCGACCATAGTGTGACACAAAGGATTGGCATCATTCCGGATATTCTAGTGAAACCGACAATTGAAGGAGTCAGACAAGGAAAGGATGACGTGTTGGATGGAGCATTGAATGCTCTGTTTCCTTCCATGGGCGTTAAACCCGTCTCAGGCACTACTCCTAAGACATTCTCCCTCTCCCAAAACTACCCCAACCCATTCAATCCGACGACAAATATCCGATTTGAGATTCCCGTTTCGGGTTTTGTGTCGCTGAAAATTTTCGATCTGCTCGGTCGTGACGTAGC
>CAZFXS010000030.1:0-3898 GCA_964523395.1 uncultured Chlorobiaceae bacterium
CTGCACCGCAATTTCAGATTGGGACAAACCGCCAAAGTACGCCACATGTATCAACTCTCGCTGCTCGGAAGGTAACTGCCCTAACGCCTCTTTCACGCGTTGCGCTCGCTCCTGGTTTACGGTAAACTCAAACGGGGAATGCTCATCACTGCCGGAAAGCGCATCAAGTTCGATCTCTCCGCTGTTTTGACTGACGTGCTGAAAATTCTTCGAGCGCAGCCGGTCAATGGAACGGTTTCTCGTGAGCGTTACGATCCATGTATACACGCTCGCTTTCGACGGATCAAACGTCGAACCGCGTTCCCACACCTGAACAAACACATCCTGCAAAATATCGCTTGCCTCATCATCGTGTTTCACAATTGTTCTGATCATACTGTACAAGAGCTTCGCATACCGGTCGTAGAGCGCCGAAAGAGCAGCACTATCCCTCTGGATGATTTTTCCCATCAGGAGAGCATCTTCCGACCCGCCTAAACGACGTATAATGCCGAGCAAAAAAATGATCATGTTCTCTCTACAATAGAATCTACGAATTTGGAGTGTTATTGGATTTTCTTCGAAAAAGCATAAACAACGCCCTATCAAGAAGCAATTGCATAAAAAGGGCGAAATACGTCATACATGATTCCTCAGCATCAATTCCTTTGGGTGCGGATTCACATAAATTTGATCGCGGATATATTCGACCTTATGCTTATCGATATAATGTTTTACCAGCGTAAGCGGGACAACGAGGGGAATCAGCTCCCGATGATAATCGTCGATAGTTTCAAGCAGTGATGCTTTTTCTCCCGCGCTCAAGAATTCTTTCATGAATCCGAGAATATGATGCAGAACGTTAACGTTTTTTTGGGCCGTGGTTTTGATTTTCAATCCTTCCATAAAAAGTGCGCTGTATGTTTCCTTCAGTACGGACACAGGGGTCTTCTTTGCGTTAGCAACAACTGGGCCGAGCTGTTCATAATGTTTCGGGCTGTGCGCAAGCATGAGGTATTTATGGATAGTATGAAAACGGACCAGTGCGCCAATACTGAATTGCACCGTCATCAGCGTTTGGAGCCGATGGTATGCAAAAACGCGAACGATAAAATTCTCCCGCAGGCGGTCATCGTTCAATCGCCCCTCCTCTTCAACAGGAATTAACGGAAATGACGCCATGAATTGCTCGGCAAATAGTCCTTTGCCGTTTTTCGCGGGCATGCCTTTCGGTGAGTAGACACGCACACGCTCAATGCCGCAGCTTGGTGAATCGCTCTTGAAAATGTATCCGCTGAGTTGAAGTTGTCCAATTTCGGCTATGCGTTTGTCCGAAAATTTCCGCATCGGTTCTGTCCAGTCTTTTCCCGTCGATACGCCGACCATGCTAACGGCATCCTGATCATTCACAAGACGGACCGGTTCGCGGGGAATGCCCATCCCGACTTCCAATTCGGGGCAAACAGAGACCCACTCAAAATATTTTCCAAGAACATCGGTGAGGTAACGGTCTTTTTTATGGCCGCCGTCGAAACGGACTGATTCCCCGAGAAGGCACGTGCTGATGCCGATACGCAACGGGAGTTGCTCTTTTGTTGTTTTGCTCATGTGCGTAATGTAAGAAACTCTGCTGATTGTTGCTGATGATAGTGAATATCATGCCGCAGAGGCGCTGAGGACGCAAAGCAAAAAATGATGCATTATTTTGAAAATACTCCGTATTGTCTTACCTTATTCTAAAGGAGAATGAACAATGAGTGAACCAACCGTAATTTCAGAAGAACAAGTCTATAAAGCCCTCCATGATGTCTATGATCCCGAAATCCCCGTGAATGTCGTTGAGTTAGGATTGATTTATGACGTCAAAATTATTGACGATTGGGTTGGCGTGAAAATGACGCTGACGACGCCCGGCTGCGGGATGGGCGGGGCAATCGCAAACCAGGTACGAGAACGCGTGCTACAGCTTGCCGGCATTAAGGATTGTGATGTTCGCATTGTTTGGGAACCGGCGTGGAGCCCGGCGATGATGTCGGAAGGTGCGAAGAAAAAACTTGGTGTCACTTGATTACCAATGTTTGATTTATCTAGAAAATATTTTCATGAATAACAAACTATTCATACTCATTATATCTTTATCTCTTCTAAACTTTACCCAAAAAGTACTCTCACAAGAATCTTTCTGGGAACAAACTAACGGACCTTTCTCACCGGGGATTATCTCTGCAATCAATGCGCAAAATAATGGCACAGTTTGGGTAGGGTTAATCTTAGGTGGACTGTACCGTTCTACAGATGCAGGTAAGTCATTTGCATACATAAGTAACATATCATTAGATGTTAAACCATGGTCAATACTTATCGATGCGCACAATTGCCTTTTCGTAGGTGATGGGTTTTCTTCTCCTGAAAAGGGTGTGTTTCACTCTACTGACAATGGTACTTCGTGGACACAAGTTCTTCCTTCGCACATGGTGCAAAAAGTAGTACTCGATTCAATCGGCAACATCTACGCAGGAACAGCAGATGCAGGTCTGTTTCGCTCAACCGATGATGGTACAACATGGATTCAAATTAGCCTTGGCCCAAACACTTCGGCGATACAAACACTCGGAGTTAATGCACAGGGACATATATTTACTAGTGCAAACTACAACAATTCTCTATTCCACTCCACGGATAATGGAGTAACATGGTCTTCATTACCATTACCTCAAGCAATTTTTATTGCAGATTTTGATTTTGCACCCAACGGTTATATCGTCGCTTCATACGGTGTAACGAATTTTGGCGATACAACAGGTTTTTTAATCTCATCTGATAATGGTGCAAGCTGGAAAAGAATTAATTTCAGAGAAATATCGGGAAGTTTAAATTATTCACCAATTATCTTTTACAAACATACTTTATCTTTCTTTTCAGCAATTCCAACGGCTGATTTAAACGTAATGAAAATACTCAGATCAACGAATACGGGGTATACGTGGACAGCAATTGGTCAAGCTGAAAGTGGTTCAGGCACATGTTTCCGACTTACAAGCAATCAACACGGAGTTCTGTTTGCGGGTGCAGGGAGTTTAATACGTTCAACAAACGGCGGTAGCACATGGACAACTTGCGATAGTGGTTTTTATGCAACAGGCTCAAGGACATTGACATCTTTACCAGGCGGTAAGTTGTCAGTCTCAACTAACACAGGTTCATTCTCACTTTCAAAAGACAAGACGTATTGGGCAAAAGATAGTGCGATGACAGGCTCATTTCTTATTTCCATTGCTGGCAATTATTTTCTATCGGATGGCCAAGTGCATAAATCTATTGATGGAGGAACTACATGGTCTACAGTACTCAGTATTATCTGTGAGAGTTATGGTTCAGGAACTTCAGAACTTGTTAAACTATCCAATGGATACATTTTTTCCGGAGGTTGGGTGTATTGTGGTGTTCATGGCTCAGAAACTTCATTACTATATCGATCGACAAATGAAGGAGAAGCGTGGAAGGAAGTTTTTGAATCGACACCTCGCGGTCCTATATATACATTGGCTACAACTTTAAATGATATCGTGCTTGTTGGTGGATATTCAAGCGGCGTTATCCGATCAACTGACCTTGGTACTACATGGCGCGCAGTGAATGGAGTGCCCTCTAACATAACATGCTCGGTGATAAGAGTCAGCAGAACAAACGGACTTATTTTTGCAGGAACCAAAGGAAATGGAATATTTAGGTCGTCTGACAATGGATTTTCATGGTCTCCTGTGAACTCCGGTTTGCCAGATTTGAATATCAGTTCTATCGTTTTCAATAGTACCAGTACTATTTACGTCGGTTCGGCCTCAGGTGTATTTCGATCATTTGATAATGGAGATCATTGGCTATCAATGAACGGTGGATTGTCCGATGTTTCCGTACTTTC
>CAZFXS010000031.1:0-3411 GCA_964523395.1 uncultured Chlorobiaceae bacterium
CAATCGCCGATCCAAAGTGAATTTGTCCTTGTACTTTTGTACCGCTCATATCAAGATCAGTCAGGGTTGTTCCTGAGAACTCTACGATTCCATCAATTTCAGCACCTATAGCTTCAATTTTATTAAATTCTGAGCTACCACCCATAAAAAGATCTGTGCCTACAGTAAGCCTAGTCATGCTAAGTGTTCCGGTTACTTTCATTCTTGACATGTCAAGCTGTTTTCCAACCTTTGCACTGGTAAGGTCAACTTGATTGAACTCAGCTCCATTTCGCATATATAGACTCTTGTCTACGGTAAGTCCATTCATATTGAGAGTTCCAGTTACTTTCGCTTTTGTCATACTAAGTTGTCCGTTGATCTTCGCGTTGCCAAGTTCAACATCTTTGAACTCAGCCCCATCTCGCATAAATAAATCGGCGCATACGGTAAGGCCATTCATATTGAGAGTTCCGTTCATTTTCACTTTTGTCATGTCGAGCTGCCCATCAATTTTTGCGTTGCCAAGTACAACATCTTTGAACTCAGCTCCATCCCGCATAAATAAATCGCCGTATACGGCAACGCCATTCATGTTGAGACTTCCAGTCACTTTAGCTTTTGTCATGTCAAGTTGCTGTCCAATTTTAGCACCTACCAACTCAATGTTGTTGAACTCAGCTTCATCCCGCATGTATAGACTCTTGCCTACGGTAAGACTATTCATATTGAGAGTTCCAACTACTTTCGTTTTTGTCATACTAAGTTGTCCATCAATCTTTGCGTTACCAAGATCAACATCTTTGAACGCAGCTCCACCTCGCATAAATAAATCAGCGCATACGGTAAGGCCATTCATATTGAGAGTTTCGGTCACATTCGACTTTGTTAGGTCGAGTTGTCCTCCAATCTTTGCTCTAGTGAGAACTATATCCTTGAACTTAGCTCCGTCTCGCATGTACAAACTAGAATTTATAGAAAGTCTAGTCATGTCGAGTTGATTTATAAATGTTGTTCCGTCGAAAGAGATAAGGTATGAAGATTCTACGTCGGAAATATTAACCTTTGTCTCGACCCTTGATTTGTCAAGCCACAACGGATGTTCAAGTGTGGCATTCTGAAAGTTAATCTCTTCTCGGATCCAAGCGCCTATCATCCTCACGCCCTGTCTTGGTACGCTAATGCGATAAGGATCTTGAAACAGAATGGTTTCGAGAAACGTTGGCCTGATTAATCTATCATCAGTCCAACCAATTTGTTCAGGTGGGTTTAGTCCCTTACCAAGCTTTACATTAAAATTAGCAATCTTTCCATTGCTGATTTGTTCCCAAGCCCATTTTTCCGGCTCAGTCCATTCGTCCTTGGCTGGTACTTTATTGGATCCATTTGGTGACATTGAAGACTCCCTTTAGTGAATGATACTCATATCTCAAATCCCACATCTAATATCGAACATCCAATATCCGACATCTTATTCTTCAAGTGTAGATATATCTCCCTCGGAAAGTCCCTGCGCTCTTGCTTTCAACACGCGCCGCATAATTTTTCCTGAGCGGGTTTTCGGAAGTTTATCGACAAACGAAACCTCTTCCGGCTTTGCAATCGGCCCGATATGTTTGGCAACATGCTGGCGCAGTTCTTCTTTAAGATTATCGGATGGATTGAAGCCCGCGCGCAAAATACAATAACAGTGAATCGCAGAACCTTTCACCTCATGCGGCAATCCAATTGCCGCCGCTTCCGCAACTGCGGGATGGCTCACGAGCGCGCTTTCAATTTCTGCCGTGCCTAAGCGGTAACCGGAAACTTTTATCACATCATCCACGCGGCCGATAATCCAAAAGTATCCGTCGTTGTCCTTCTTTGCGGAATCTCCGGTAAGTTATTTTCCCGGATATTTGCTCCAATATTGACTTACGTATCGATCAGGGTCTTTATAGACCGTGCGAAGCATTGCGGGCCAGGGTTTTTTAAGAACCAGATAACCTTCTTCGCCGTCGGGGACAGGTTTGCCATGGTCGTCGAGAATTTCGGCTTCCTGTCCGAAGAACGGTCGCGTTCCCGAACCCGGCTTCAGCGGTACAACAGGCGTCGGCGTTATCATGAACATGCCGGTTTCTGTTTGCCACCACGTATCCATAATCGGACAGCGCTCGTTGCCGATGACGCGGTAGTACCATTTCCACGCTTCCGGATTAATCGGCTCGCCGACAGAACCGAGAAGGCGAAGCGACGAGAGGTCGTGGCGTTTTGGCCACGACTCGCCGAAGCGCATGAGTCCGCGAATAGCCGTCGGCGCAGTATAGAATACATTGATGCCGTACTTTTCGATGAGCGCCCACCAGCGGTCAGGGTACGGATACGTCGGCGCGCCTTCGTACATGAATGATGTTGCGCCGAGAATAAGCGGACCATACACGATATACGAATGTCCCGTTACCCAGCCCGGATCAGCGGCACACCACCATCTGTCCTGATCGGTAAGGTCAAAGACATATTTCAACGTGGTGTGAACGCCAACCATGTATCCGCCGTGTGTGTGGAGAATTGCCTTGGGCTTGCCTGTTGTGCCGGAGGTATATAAAATATAGAGAGGGTCTTCAGCGTCGAGGACTTCGGTCTCACACTTTCCATTTGCGATGGGCAGCTTCATCAAGTCGTGGTACCAATAATCTCTAGCCGGTTCCATCCGCACACCGTGCGCGGTTCGTTGAACGACAACAACCGATTCAACGGAAGGACAGCGTTTCAACGCTTCATCGACAGTTTTTTTCAACTCAACGACTTTCCCATTCATCCATCCGCCGTCCGCGGTTATGACAACACGCGACAGCGAATCATCGATGCGTCCCTGAAGCGAATCGACGCTGAAACCGCCATACACAACCGAATGAATCGCGCCGATCTTCGCGCATGCGAGCATCGCGATAACGATTTCAGGAATTCTCGGCATGTAAATCGTGACGCGGTCCCCTTTCTTCACGCCCATTGCCTTCAAGACGTTGGCAAACTGACACACTTCACGGTTCAGGGCAAAGTAGGAATAGGTGCGGACGTCATTCGACTCGCCAACCCAAACGAACGCGAGCTTGTTTTTCCGGTACGTCTGCTGATGACGATCTAGTGCGTTGAGGACGATATTCGTTTGTCCGCCGACGAACCATTTGTAGAACGGTTTCTTGCTGTCATCCAAAACCTTTTTCCATTTTTTGTACCACGCGAGTTCGTTCGCTTCATCGGCCCAAAATCCTTCAAGGTCTTTGGATGCTTTCTTTGAAAGTTCTTCCCAATTTTTCAAATGTGCTTGCGCGATAACATCATTGGAAGGATGAAAAACTTCGCCGTTCAGTTGCGGTTTCTTTGCCATGAATATTCTCCTGCAAAATACAAAAGGTTATGCAAATCGTAACGTGAATCGATAAAAAATTCTTC
>CAZFXS010000032.1:0-3400 GCA_964523395.1 uncultured Chlorobiaceae bacterium
TATCACAACTAATTGCGAGACTCAACTTATTTTGTAACATAGTTACTTTAAAGAGTCGCAAAGCGATGCCTTCGGCAATAGTACCAAAGAGAACTTTACGCAATCGCAATGCATGGCGTCCACAATACAAGCCAGTTTATTGTGCGATTTCATCAAATGCAATGCAAAAAAATTTGGGAGTCTAGTCTTGCCTGATGAAATCGCAAAGCTCAAATTGATTGTTCCTCACTTATTCTCACCATGAGGCAGCAAAATGCATGCGATTGCGTTCTCGTATTTTTAGATTATCCGGTAATAATCTTCAAGCTGAAATAAATTCAATTTTAAGTTAGATTTTTAACTAGAACTCAGCGCTGACTCCGATGGACGGAAGTATACCGATGGATTCCGGCTGTTCTGTTTGTTGAGTCAGCTCATTGAAGCGCGGAATGGTAACCGGTTTCTTATTATAGATGTTCTGGATATCAATATACGTTACCAGACTCCAATTCTCAAAGAACCACCGGCGGTCAACGCGGAGATCGAGGCTGTGGTTGGCGTCCGTCCGTTCGGTGTTGTAACGCAACGCATCCTGAGTTCCGTTTGCATTGAAGGGGGTATACGGGCGGCCTGTGGCCAGTCTGAATTTCAGGCTGGCTTCCCATTTTTCGCTGAACAGATAGCCGCCTCCGAGATTCAGGATCCACCGCTGATCAAATGAACCGGGTCGCTCCACACCATCGAGCGCGGTAAACCTGGCTTCATTAAAGCTCAGACTCATGACACCATACCAGGGGGCGTCGGAAAGTTTTTTCTGAAAAAATAATTCAACACCGTGCGCGAAACCTGTTCCCGCACTTACGAGTCGATCTGTCCCAAACGAAGCGAACGATTCCTGCGATCCGCCAAAACCCGCGCCGGTGTTGCTCATGATCAGGAATGACTGCTCCTCGCTCACAGGGTAATCACGATAGCGCTTGAGGTATCCCTCCATGCTGATTTTTGTATCCTGCCTCAGGACATATTCAACACCGATGATATAATGATTGGCACGGAGAAATTTCAGTTTACGGTTCTGCTCATTCGCCGCGAGCCAGATTAATGCCGGTGACTGAAAATATATTCCGGTACTGGCATTAAACGTGGTACGTTCTGACAGCGCATACATCAACGAAAATCTCGGCGAAACCGCAAGGGGGTTATCGATAAGACTAAAGTACTCTCCACGAATTCCGGCGGTTGCACGCACCGCGCCAACCTGTTCCGACAGTTGCCCATAGACCGCCCCCCTGACTGCGTGCGTATCGGTTCTGACATTCGCTGAAATCTGCTGTCCATAATTTGTCCAAAACGGCGGCAAAAGTATTTCACTCTGGACATCCACAACCTTTGCCTGGCCACCGACAGAAAGTTCTGTCTCCTTTTGCAGTTGGAATACAACATCTCCCCGTAACGATGTTTCTTTTTCTTTGGACATGCTTTTAAAGACCGGGTTTTGAAGCGTATCATTTTGACGGTAATCATAATCCACGTAAGACTGTCCGATTGTCGTTGTCAGAAATCCGGAAGAAAAAAAACGTTTCCACGTGATGCTGCCGACTCCAATGTTCTGGTCACTGTAGAGGATTCTGGAATTGTCATACCGGTCCTCCGGGGTTTCATTGAATAATTTTACATCATCAATAACGCCAATTCCCATGAGAATGAGTTTATCCTTCGGGCCAAGCGAAAATTCTCCCTTGGCAAAGAAATCCCAATATTCAGGGACAAACGCGAACTTCGCAGCTTTGAAAATAAAATCGAGATAGCTTCTTCGCGCCGACAACAGGAATGTTCCTTCCTTATTCAACGGACCTTCGAGGTTTAGACCAAATTGTGTCGCGGAGATGACTGCTTTTCCTCCAACATTGTCGTTTCTGCCGTTCCGCAGATCAATCGTCATTACCGAGGAAAGCTTGTCGCCATATTTCACTCCGAAGCCTCCCGATGAAAATCCGGTTTGTTGCACGAAATCAAGATTGATGAAGCTGAGCGGGCCTCCGCCGGCACCCTGCGTTCCGAAATGATTGATGTTAAAGAGTTCCAGATTATCAACGATAAACAAATTTTCCGATGGCGCTCCCCCGCGCACAATGAGGTCGTTTCTTCCGGGCTCAGCACGGGCAACGCCGGGCAAGATAGAAATAGCCCGCACGACATCTTCAAATCCGCCGGGCAGTCTCCGTATTTCTTCATTGGTCTGTGACTGTGTGCTGACAGGGGCATCCGGGATTTTTGCAAAATAGTCGACAGTTACATTCTGTTGGCCTATTTTGACTGCCGATTCAAAGAGCTGGACGGAAACTGTCGCGGGCTTCATTATTCCCACAACCACGTCAGTCACCACCATACCGGCAAATCCAACACGTGAGACCGTAACCTGATAATTACCAACAGGTACTTTTGGTATTATGCATTTTCCGAGTGAATCGGTAACCGCTCCAAGAGCGGTACCGACAACACTCACGTTCACATTCTCGAGTGGTTCCTGGGTAACGGCATTCACAACAAGCCCCGCAATGGATCCGGTTCTTGTTTCAGCCTGCTGTGTAAACGAAGTGGAATATCCTATGCCCAGAAGAACAAGAAATCCACAAAAATACCGGAATTTGGCCATATACTTAACGATTAATTTGGTTTGCGAATACATCTGAAAAATAAATATGATGTTTTGTGATCGAAGCACCGGACGAAGGCGAGGTGCGAACTTAGCTTTACCTTATGTTATATTGATCTCCTTTTAAGCAAAATTCCTTAGACTCTGCACAACCGGTGATGCGCGACACAAAAAAATGTGTTCCAGCGCAGATGTCGTATTGTAAATCTTCGACCGGTATTATATTATGCGACTGAGAGCTTTTGAAGCAACGAAGTATACACAACAATAAATTGGAAATAGTGCCATGAAAATCCTAGTCGTTGATGATGAACCCCAGTACCGGATGCTGGTCGGGCATTTTCTTGAAGACCAGGGCTGGGAGGTCGTCACCGCTGAGCATGGTGAAGACGGCCTTAAGAAACTGTCATCCGGAAAATTCGACCTGGTTATTTCGGATATTTACATGCCGGTCATGGATGGATTAAAATTCCACAAATCGGTCCGGTCTAATCCTTCATATGAGACACTGCCTTTCCTGTTCGTCTCGGCATATGACGACGAATACACGTTAGCCGCAGTAAGATCGACAAAGTATGAAGGGTTTCTTCGAAAAGGAAAACCTATCACCGACTTAAAATCATGGGTCGTATATTTAACAACTCCGTTAGAGAAGCGCCCGCACACACCTCCCGGGAAACAGGTGTACTGACTAACGTTTTTGTTTTCCTGTTTACACCTACGGTTTATTCCGCACCGTTACGAACTTCCATTGCCCTCAATAGT
>CAZFXS010000033.1:0-2617 GCA_964523395.1 uncultured Chlorobiaceae bacterium
AGAATTTGCTAATGGACACTTTTCCAATTAACGGTTGAGGCCATGAATCTGTTCGCCCTCGACTTTTTTTTGAATTTTAAAATTAGTTGGAAAGCGGCCACTGCAAACGACGATTCTTTCGAGTGGGAGAACAGTAGGTAGCTTTTTCCGTTGCGATGATAGGAGGTACAACGGGAAGCCTTGCAATATGGTAGATTATTACATGATAAAAGTCAAGAGAAATTTCTATTGTTTATGAAATCAATAATCAGTAAGTATAGAAAATGGCTGGAAAAAGCGGATATGGGATAGAAGTAGAGAGATGAGGGTTCAAAATTCAACGTGGAGGATATACGTTATGGAGTATGAACTCAATAGTTAGCTGAAGCCCCGGAGCAACAACGCGATTGCAATGCGCGCATAGAAAAAACCGCAGACAGACGCCTGCGGTTTTCATCACTATCCACCAAACGTTACACAACAGTTGTTTACTTCAGCAGAACCATCCGTTTTTGATCCGTAAAAATATTGCCGGGGTCTTTAGCGCTTACAGCTTCGAGGCGGTAGACATAGACGCCGCTTGGCAGAGATGTTAAATGTAACGTTTCTACGTAGTGTCCCGCATCGCGTTGCCCTTGCACAAGCGTTTCAATTTCCTGTCCTAATGTGTTGTAAATCCTTAACGTCACATAACTGTTAACAGGCAACTGATAACGAATAACCGTGGAAGGGTTGAAGGGGTTGGGATAATTCTGTTCTAATGAGAACTCCTTTATAATAGTAGAAGGCTGTACGACAAGAACGATTTGCGGTTGAGTGCCGGTAATTTCTTTCTTACCGCTTCCCTGCAAAGGATATTGTTTGTCGTTGATTGTTAATGAAGCTGACAATGCGGGTTCAGTCATATTCCAGGATACGGTGATTATTCCGGATTTGCCGGAAACAGTGACGGGTAATTCTCGGAATGCCGCATCGTCAACGATTTCAAGATACCTGCCGGAAGAGAATCGCACGTCGAATATTCCTTGCGGCGGAAGCGGAGGCAAATCGAATGTCATGTTTTTTTGCAGGCCGTTGTTCAACTGAGTAAAGTATAACACTTGAGAATACCCGTCGGCATTTTCAAATCGAAGCGAGTTTGCGTGTTGAAGCAATGCCACTCGATTTGATTTGGGCGCGATTCTTGGAGATAAAGAGAGAATAAGCTGTCCTGCCTGGTTTGTTTTTACCCAATATCCGCGGGAAGGTTCGAGAGAATCTGCAAGTAAATATCCGTCTTGATAGCCGAAAAAATCCGAAGTAATAATATCGGCGGGGATTGAGGCTACGGATGACGTTGGCACAGGATCGACAATCGAGCCGATGATATTCCAACCCTGCATCACGTCAACTGTATCGTTGTCAAGCGGAAATCCTTCCATATCAAGATTTTGTGAAGAGGGAAATTTTACCCAGTATCCGATACCATGATCGAGTGTGTCGCGCTGTTGGTAGATGCCGCCGGAAGTGTACGCGTACGCAGGCGAGATTGCACCTGGAAGCAGCGAGTCTTTGACAGGATCAAGTGCAATAATCGGAACTGAAACAATATTCCACTTCGCATTGAACGTATAATTGAACAATTGAGCCCCGACTGAAAAACTTCTCACCGAAGACCATCCGCCGGCACGATTGAGCTTCTTGACCGACACGCGCCAGTAATATGTTGTTAAGTACGAAAGAGAGTCTACCTGTTTCGACGTATCGGTCAATGTCGAATCGTCGAGAACAAGAGTACTGAAGGTGCTGTCCGCAGCAACTTGCAAATGATACAAGGGATTGCCTGAGACATGATTCCATTTGATGATGACGGTCGGCTGATGCCCGCCAGACTGATAGGGAGGATAGACTAACGCCGGAGGATCGGTGTCTTGTTCCGTTACGGTGAGAATTTGATTTGAAGCGATGCCGGTAAAAATTTCAGAAACGCCTGATGGCCATTCAATAATAAGTGAATCGATTGTTGCGGCATCGCAAAGGCCGAAATGCTGTACAAGGTTTTGTCCGCAGTACCCGCTTTGCCCGCTGATCTCGCGCATTTGCCGGACAGGGTTTCCATTGATGACCGAGGCGATACGGACCTTTGCCCCAATCGCCGAACCGTTGGAGGTTGTGCCGGCGCATTTTACTTCAAGCCAATGATTGTTATTATCGTTTTCATTTCTGTACAAAGCGTTATTTTCATTTTCGTTAAGAGTTTTCGCGTTAAAGACGTCGAGATCGCCGTCGTTGTCGTAATCGCCCAAACTTGTCCCGTACGAAAAACCAAGATCGGTGACAAGAGGGCCGCTGACAATTTCCTCGAAATTCGGGATGCCGGTTTCCATTAAGAGATTCCGGTACAGGAAATTCCTAAGCGCCGTGGGGCCGTACGCATTTGTGACAAACAGATCGAGATCGCCGTCATTATCAACGTCTCCCCAAACACTTGAGGCTGAAAAGCCCCCATTATTGACGACAACGCCGGTGGTAATCTTTGTGAAGGAACCGTCGCCGTTGTTTTCATATAGAAAATCATTTTCGTTCCCGAAGTTTGCGACAAACACGTCCTGGTCGCCGTCATTGTCATAATCTCCCCAGCTTGAACTCCAGGAATCTC
>CAZFXS010000034.1:0-1902 GCA_964523395.1 uncultured Chlorobiaceae bacterium
GAGAAACTGGATTGGTTTTAGATTACTAATCTCCTTTGAGCAACTGAAAAACCTGAACCCGAGAATTGAGGTTGTCGGTCACATAGATCATATTGTTGTCATCGATCGTAATGGAAACCGGGTTTGTGAAACCGTCGTTAAGAGCGGAATATTTTCCGACAAACATCAACAATTCTCCAGCATTATTAAAAATTTGGAAATTTTGGTGCATCGCATCCAGTACATAAATATTTTTGTAGGAATCGAGCGCGATCCCCTTCGGACGGGAAAACGATCCGTAAACGTCGCCCTGTTTTCCGAACTGGCGTAAATATTTTCCGGTAGAATCAAAAATTTCAACACGGAAGTTAAAGCCGTCCACGACGTAAAGATTGCCGTCAGTATCTACTGCAGCGCTTTGCGGGAAGTTGAATTGTCCTTCGCCTTCGCCTCTTGTTCCAATTGTAAACAATGAATCTCCATTTTCAGAGTACGCGAATACTTGAGAAAGTTTACTGTCGACGATATAAATCCGTCGCCGCGCAGTATCGGCAACGATGTCGACGGCATTGGGGAACCGTCCTTCGCGCCCGATTGCCAGAACAAGATTTCCATCATCATCCAATACGGCAATCTTTTTTGACTTGGCAACGCCAATGAACACTTTACCGTGAGCGTATGCGATTCCTCGGGGGTCATCAAGACTTACAATGCTCTTTTCACCGAGAACTTCGACGACCCCTTTTTTTGTATCAAACAGAACGACTCCAACCGTTGGATCGGTCACGTAGAACCGTCCATCCCTGGCAATACAAATATCGAATGGCCTTACAATATGGATCTCTGTTTCCTTGCCCGTTAAGGCACCGACAAATCCGCCTAATCCTGCTGAGAAATCTTTTTCTCCGCGAAACGTACGAACATATACAACGCGGGGGGAATCAGGCGGCTCGGGCCATACATAGCGGAGAGCTTGTTGAGATTCTTTCGAAGCTCCGCACCCAGACAACAACGCTGCAAGGAAGAATAAGAACAATATGAATAATGATGGTTTATTCATGTATCCGATCCTCTTGTGGTAACTGTTTTCGTGATAGTTCCTCATATCTATTCAGGTCTGATTGTTTTATATTCGGCCCGTCGATAGGAAGAGTTTGTTGATTTTCTTTTTCTAGGTCTTCGATTGAAGGTAGAATAAAATCGTCTTTTTGTGGTTCCTCATAGCGAGGATGAAAATCGATATCTGAAGTTGTTAAGGAAATTCCAAAGGAGAACGTCCAGGTCGATGCGCTGGAAGTAGAGAGATAGCCCGGACTTGCATGCACGCTGATGTTGGGCAACAGCCGGAACGATGCGGAGAGCGCCGCTTGTGTGCTGTGCAGTGCGATGTAGCCGCCTACAATTTCTATCCCCAATTGCGCATGATTCCCCGCCGCGATTGTCACGCCTGCACCATAGAGCAGCCTATTCTGTCCCTCAATTCTGGAAATACCCACGAGGATTGTCGGATGAATGCCGTTGGAATCGACAGTTGCCAGTAACCCGGCGCGAAATGCATCTGAAGGAAACAACGCCGAGCCGTAGCCATGATCGGCTGAACTTGATTCCATCCATAGTGCAAGTCTTCGAACAATCGGGAGTAAGCCGGGATAGCGGAATTTTCCGCCAAAGCCATAGGTCAGTTGCGATTGTGGTAATCCGATTTGTTCACTTGAGACTTTCATGTACATTTCAATGCTTGGCGAAAACCCCGCCCCCAAGCTAATAACATTCATGCCGCTTCTTCCGCTGTTAAGGTAATCAACACGTGAGCCCTGTATGCGCATTTCAGAAACGGGAATCAGAGTTGCCGTGGGGATAACTGTCAGGCCTGAACCGCTAAGCAAGCCCTGATCTGTAAATCGTTGGGAGAAACTTCCACCC
>CAZFXS010000035.1:0-1868 GCA_964523395.1 uncultured Chlorobiaceae bacterium
AATCTTGTTTCATCGCTTTTTCTTCGTGATGATCCCGACCCTCATCGCAGGTTCGGTTTCCCGAAGAGTATAGCGGTTGACAGATTTGGGGCGCTGTATATTCTTGATGGCGAAAATAGACGAGTATTGAAAGTTGTCAACTCAGATGAAGTCGTGCTTGCGTTTGGTGGAATTGAAGGAGGAGAAGGCAGCCTAAAGAATCCAAGAAAAATTCGTGTTTCCGATGACGATCTTATTTACATTCTGGATGATAATCGTGTTGTCATTTATGATATTTTTGGCAATTATTACAGAACACTGGACCAGTTGTTCGGCAACATTACAAATATGGCAGTTGATGGGGATACAGTCTACATCAACAATGCTGTCAGCGGCTGGCTGCTTACTGACAAAGCAGCAACTATCAGAACAGTCGAACTGTCAACAAGCATCGGAATTGATTGGACGTCGGTTCGTGATATTGCCGTGCGTGCCGGCGTGATGTGGGTGTTAACTCAACATGACCTGATAAGACAAGGTGTGCAAAGAATCTATCAAAACAATAATTAAGTATTCATTTCATTCATTTATTTGAGCGAGGTACTATGGCAGGCAAAAGTTTAAATAAAGTTCAATTGATAGGGAACCTGGGCCGCGACCCGGAACTCAGTTATACCGCTTCGGGCGTGGCAGTAGCGCGCTTTTCCATTGCAACGAGTGAGCGCTGGAAAGATGAAAGCGGTAACAACCAGGAACGCACGGAATGGCACAACATTATCGCATGGAGAAAATTAGGTGAAATATGCGGGCAGTATTTAAAAAAGGGGAGTAAAGTATACATCGAGGGAAAACTTCAAACGCGATCATGGGATGATAAAAATACCGGTGTTAAACGCTATACAACGGAAATTATTGCCGGCGACCTGATTATGCTGGATGGAAAAGGCGAAGGATCTGCTGCTTCGATGCCGTCTCAGCCCGCACAATCGGAAGAAAGCCGCGAAGCCGACAATGATGATCTGCCGTTTTAGTTAACACAACAGAGTGATTTTGAACTGAAGCTTTCTTTGACCGTAAGAAGCTCTCGCAGACCTCAGGCGCAATTATGTGTTCATATTTGAGAAAAGCAAGCTACGGTATTTTCAATATTGAAAAGTAAAGGGGCGGCAAGTTTTCTTTCAATGAATGTGAATGCTGTAAAAGTATTCATACAGGCGCAATAAACGGTAAAGCTAGCAAAGTCAAGTAATGGTGAAAATTTATTCTTGACGGCATACTTTATGTGGAGTGCTAACCGAAATAATCTGTTCGTTACTGGAACTATAATCCGGGTTTATTCATTTAGTAGCCAAACTCACCACTTACCATTACTAATGAAGCAATCATGAAATCATGTTTTGCAGCATGTATTGTAATTCTCGCGCTTTTTTTCTCGTATGGAAATACTCTTTACGGCCGCCAATGGATAGGTAATGGCCCCTATTCAAAAAACATCCGTGCGGTAACACACTCTCCCAATACGCCATCGACGATATTTGCCGGGGCTTTTGGATGGGGAATATTTAAAAGTACCGACAATGGCGCTACCTGGCAGAATAATAAAACCGGCATGACGAACACATATGTACGCGCCATTCTTGCCCTCTCGGATAGCGTTGTTTACATCGGGACGAATGACGGTGTGTTTAAGAGCCTCAATGGCGGTACGACCTGGACACTTAATCTTGCAACGCTAAACTCGGTTCGTTCGATTGCCTACGATCAATCGATGAATACTCTTTACGCTGCTACCTATGGGACCGGTTTGTACAAGAGTACTAATCAGGGTACGACATGGACTTCGTTGACTGTGACTGATCCGGTTTCTTCCCAGACGTTGGTACATCAAC
>CAZFXS010000036.1:0-1779 GCA_964523395.1 uncultured Chlorobiaceae bacterium
ATACACTCCATCGATGAGTTTCGTTTGAAGGGAGGTCAGCACATCCGTAATGGAAAGCGGAATCGGATTCGTGCCGAGCGCTTTGAATGTCGCTTCCGCGATCGGATCACCTTCCCACATCCACATTTTTACGCCCTTGAGTTCTTCCGGTGTTTTGACCGGCGTATTGGTAAAAACATAAACGAATCCAACCTCCGCCCAGCCGAGATTCACAAAGCCATTTTCTTCAAATGCCTGGTTGAGTTCTTTGTCAAAGGTGTGCAAAATGTAGTCGGCTTCTTTATAGGATTTGAAAAGAAATGGTGAGTCTAATATTCTTGCGTTGGGAGCAATCGAGGTCATACCATTGCCGGTAACGCCTGCGCAGTGTAGCTGTCCGAGCTTGATTTTCCGCAAGACGTCTTTTTCATCCCCCTGAACTCCCCCGGCATAGATCTTAAAACCGATTCGTCCGCCGCTTTCCTTGCGGATTGCCTGGTCGTACTCTTTCATAACGTTCATCCACGTGCTGCCTTCAGGCGCAAGTGTGGCAAACTTAATGGTGTATTGTTGTGCGTAAGATTTCGGTACGGCACATAAAACAACTATTGCGATTGTGAAAAGATACATCGACTTCAAGTTCATCTCCTCTCAGTTTAGTTAGAACAACTCATCAATTTTCGCGCGTAACACTGTCGCCTTCTTTTTTGCAATGGCGTTTGAGAGTCGGGCATCAGGCAAAATATCCAGCGACGTCGTATCGACCGCTGTCAAACATTGCTCGAAAAACTCCCGATCCTGTACCTGAACGGCATACGACCGCGCGTAGTAAACGAACGCCATCAAAAATTTTCGTTTGTTGATTGTCAGGCATCGTTCAAAATATTGCTTTGATATATCCGGATTGCCGCCAAGAATTTTCGGCCTGCTGCCATACAATGTGCCGAGAAAAAACTGAGCGCCGCCGTAATAATATGTTGAGTCATGATCGGCGACAAATTTCATCATTGCTTCCACTTTTGGAAGATCTGCAAGCGCCGAGGGGTCGGTTAATGTCCAGCTGATATAACTTCCCCATCCGATGGCTGTCCAGAATACAGCCGGTACTTCGTTCTTAGATAACGTCGAAAGTGCTGTTTGGAATTCCTCAACACTCCGTGATGCAGTATATGAGAAATTGGTATGATGATCGAGAATTTTCATGCCGTAATCGCGTCCGCGCAAATAGAATATTCGCGCCCGCGCGACGCTGTCATCTTCAACGAAACCGAGAGCGTAGCTTGAATATCCTTGAGAGGCGAGAAGAAGGAAATGTTCATTATCCTCATCGCTCCTGATGATTGCTTCAAGCAGTTTAAGATTCGACGCGATGCTCTTATCGGCGATATCCAAATCCTGTTCTTGATTCAGAACCTCGAATCCGTTATCCATGATGTTGCCGATGGAATTGATCGCGATTTGTTGAATACATCCGCTGAAGAGCAGTGAGAGAAGAATCGTGAAAAGAATACGTCGGTGATTGAGTATCATGGCCGAAATATAAACAAAAATGATGAGAAGGTAAATTCGCAGTGCAATTTCATGATGATGAGCGCATACGGTGGCGTATATATTCGATAACCGGCGGCATTGTGGAAATAATAATAATCGCAAGGATAACAAACGTAAAGTTATTTTTTATGACCGGTAAATTGCCGAAGTAATATCCTGCGAACACAAATGAACCGACCCAAACAATTCCGCCGATGATATTAAAGCTCGCGAAATGTGTATACGTCATTTTCCCGATCCCTGCAACGA
>CAZFXS010000037.1:0-1697 GCA_964523395.1 uncultured Chlorobiaceae bacterium
TTTCCATACGTTGCAATATCATCAATTCCATCGCCGTTAAAGTCCCCGGTAATAATTCCATATCGAGGCTTCCCGGTTGGAAACTCAGATATTCTGCCGAATGTAATTTGCTGTGTTAAAGCCTTTGCAGAAAATACTCCTGTAAGTAAAAGAGTATAGAGGTAGAAACTAAAGGTAGACACTGTGTATTCTTACTGCCGATCTCGTTTGGCTTTACTGAGGCTCAGGCGCAACTCGCGTCGAACGAGAGCTTCACGATGACGCCGTTTTTCTTCCTTTGTTTGGGGAATAGCTTCCGGTACTTTAATCGGAATATTATTGCCGTCCACCGCAACGAATGTGAAGTACGCCGTATTGGCTTGCTTTTTCTCGCCGGTTAATTGGTTTTCTGTAATCACCAGCACACCAATTTCCATCGAAGTGCCGAATGCGCGATTGACTGAACCGCGGACGGTGACGACCTCTCCTAATCTTATCGGCTGGTAAAATACCAAATTATCCACTGCGGCAGTCACGCAAACACGGTTGCAATGGCGTTGAGCGGTAATTGCCGCCGCAACGTCCATCCATTCCATTAACCTGCCGCCCAGGAGATTGCCCAGCGTATTCGTATCATTCGGCAAAACCATTTGCGTCATCTCAACTTGCGATTCTTTGACAAATCTTTTCTTCGGTATAATGCGTGCTTTTGTCTGCATACATCAGTGAATGGTTTGAGAAGATTGTTGCAGTGAGTGTGCGGAAGATTCCTTCTTATTATGCGACTCAATCTCTTGTTTCATCGATTTCACTTGCGGTAATAGTTCACTCTTCGGGTAACGTTCATAAAATTTATCAACTTCAACTTTCGCTTCATCATATTTTTTTCGTTGCACCAACGCCCTGATCAAACCGGCGTGTGCTGGTTCGGCATACTGGGTATCGTGATATTTTTCTATGACACTGGTAAAATACACCGTAGCAGACTTATAATATTCCAATTTCATATACAACTGCGCTGTTTCAAACTCTTTCTGGGCAAGACGCGCATTGAGCTCTTGAATTTTTGCATTTGCCTCTGATGCCAACACATGTGTCGGATAATATTCAATGAATGCCTGGAATTCATCAATCGCTCTTTTAGTATATGCTTGATCGAGAACGAAATCCGGAGAAAGATTGTAATAGCACAACGCAATCTTGTATTGTGCATCAGGAACGAGCTCACTCGCCGGCATACTGCGTTTCAGTGTCTGATATTCCTCCGCTGCAAGGATATATTCGCCACGCTGGAATCTGCATTCGGCAAGGTAGTACTGCGCATCATCTGCGACAGAGCTTGCTGGAAACTGAATTTTTACTATTTCAAAAGCGTTAATCGCTTCAAAATATTCCCCTTCGGAAAACATCTTCTTTCCAAGCTCAAATCGTTCTTCCGCCGATAAACTTTGTATTACTTCCGACGACCCGCATGAATTCAGCATGATACCTCCTGCACACACGGTAATCCACATCATTAACAATAAAATCTTTTTGTTCAATTGTCTGCCTAACTTCGAATTTGAAAGAATAAAAAAACGGCAATTCCGGTCGCGCCGATAATCACCAATGGTTCAACAATCCTGTCAAAGAAACGGTCTTCCGGTACAATACCGTGCGTGCTTTGCATACCATGCGGTTCAATAGCCGGTACTTGTTCAGCAGCAACTGTCTCGGAA
>CAZFXS010000038.1:0-1616 GCA_964523395.1 uncultured Chlorobiaceae bacterium
CCACAGCGGCTTCATCCGCTTATGCTTTTCAAGGATCGAGTTATTCAGAAGCAGATACGCTGACTCCGGGCACAGGGTACTGGCTAAAATTTTCAAATGATGAGACCGTCTCATTCGCCGGCGACTGGATGACCTCAGTGACTATTCCTGTTTCAATAGGCTGGAATCTTATCGGAGCTGTTTCCGACAGTATCGATGTCAATCAAATGAGTTCAAATCCGCCGGGCATTCTTCATCCTGTTGTGTACGGTTATCAAGGCGGATACCATCCCGTTGCTTTTCTTTGGCCGGGAAGCGGATATTGGGTAAAGTCGAGTGATAGTGGAAGCGTTACCTTATCATCTTTGGTTACATCCACTCATTATTCAAATCCATTGCAGGATTTACTGAAAGAATGTGAAACCATGACGATTCGTGATGCCGCCGCGAATGAGCAGATTCTATATTACAGTTTGAGAAGCGATAATACATCATTGACAATACCGCCACCGCCTCCCAAAGGAATTTTTGATGCCCGCTTCAGCTCAGGCCTTATGATTGAAGCTGCAGGTGAACTATCTACAAAAACGATCCCGATTTTGATTTCCTCTCCGGTATATCCTGTCACGATCACCTGGCAAGCAGACACGGATATTTCATCGGCGGCAATGCTGAACATAGACGGTCAAGAACACCGGCTAAGCGGCGCCGGGACGACCGCTATCCACAAGGAAAGCACAATCGCTTTGGTCTTACATTCGGTAGCCGCATCTCTCCCAACTGAGTTCGCGTTGCAACAATGTTATCCAAATCCCTTCAATCCATCGACGCACATTACCTACAGCATTCCTCACGAGACCAGAGTACGTATGATCATTATCAATACGCTAGGACAGACCGTGACTACACTTGTCGATGAAGTACAACAACCGGGTATACGTACAGTGGAATGGGATGCCAGTAATATTCCCGCGGGAATGTATTTCTACAAAATGCAGGCTGGGGCGTTTAATAACATGAAAAAGATGCTGCTTATTAAGTAATTACATATGTTCAGTATTTGCGCCACCACGTGCGAAGTGCTGGCGCATTTTTTTCCATCATAAAATCACAGTCCGCTCCCCTCTGTCCTACAATTCCGTAAAAATACTTTAACGGAATCTCAAAGCATATGAAACTCGTTATTGCGAGTCAATGTCACCGTTTAAATTTCAATTGACATTTCATAACTTTTTTTCTACTTTTAGAAAATTTTGCTGAGGGCAACAAAATCCTCGCGCAAACTTTTCCTGAATATTTTGATTTGACCGTGATATTTATTGCCGGAATGAGTGTAGCCGTATTCTTTGAATTCTTGCTCATAAGCAAGAACAACAAAGCTGAACCAGACAAGATCCTGGCGTTGTGGATGTTTTTAATCACCGTGCATCTTTTTCTGTTTTACATGTCGTTTACAGGAGAGATTTACAACTATCCCTTTCTTCTTGGGATCAATTTCCCCTTCCCCCTTCTCCACGGTGTTTTCCTCTACCTGTATGTCGGTGCCGTTACCAACCAACTGCCTGCTCAACGAAAGCTTTTGTTCCTTCATTTTCTGCCTGCAATCGTTATGTACATGTACCTCATGACTTTCTTTG
>CAZFXS010000039.1:0-1516 GCA_964523395.1 uncultured Chlorobiaceae bacterium
GCGGGATTAATCTTCGTCATGGATATTTAGCTGAGTATTATGTCGATAGCCCTGAGTACATAGTAAAAGTCCCGCAAGGATTACGGAATGTCGGCGTTCTCATGGAACCCATGAGCGTCGCAGAAAAAGGGATCGCCCAGGCCTATGAAATTCAGCGAAGATTACGTGTATGGCGGCCGCGCAGGGCGGCAGTCATGGGTTCCGGTACTTTGGGATTGCTTGCAACGATGATTCTTCGACTGCGAGGATTAGAAGTTGTTACATTCGGAAGAAAACAAGCTCCGTATTTGAATTCAATGTTGGTTGACGAACTTGGTGCTACCTATATTTCTACTTCCGATACGACGGTTGCAGATGCTGCCAAGAGGTTCGGCCCATTCGATCTTATTTTTGAAGGCACTGGAAATTCGAGTGTCGTGTTTGAATCTGCCGAGGCTCTTGCCAAAAATGGGGTATTGATTCTTTCCAGCATTACCGGCGGCGGCAAGAAGCTGGAAATTCCTGCCGATAAAATCAATTTGGATTTTGTGTTGGGAAATAAAGTTATGTTTGGAACCGTGAATGCGAACAGGGAATATTTCGAGATTGGCGCCAAAGATCTTTCTCAGGCAGAACTTCAATACCAGGGATGGCTAGAAAAACTGCTCACGAGCCCTGTCAACGGACTGGATCGCTTTGAGGAAATGATAGAATTGTTAACTGCAGGTAAAGGGGGAATAAAAATTTTTGTAGAGGTAGCCCCTTTTCCTGCATTGCTGAATAACGACACTACAAGTAAGCCTTCGATGAAACAAATGGAAACAATCTTTTATTAAGAGAATAAATAACAATTCGAACTTCAAAGCAATAGAATAATTATGAACGAAGAACAAATCGCTGAGAGACAAATGAATGAAACGCCCGTCTTGCGGCAGGGTCTCTATAAAAGCTCCGAACAAGAAATGAGTGAACGACCTCCAGTTATCAGATTTGGGCGTGAAATCTGCAATGTGCTTACTGAAGCCGAAAAGCGGGAATGGTTAATAACCAACGGTATAGGAGGTTATGCGTCGGGTACTATCTCCGGTCTTTTGACGCGTCGTTACCACGGTAATCTGGTGGCGGCATTGAAACCGCCATTGGGGCGAACACTTTTGGTTTCCAAGCTTGATGAAATTGTTCAATACGACGGTACTGAGTACGATCTAACGACGAATCGTTGGGTGGGTGAGATTGTTTCCGGGGACGGTTATAAACATATCGAGCAATTTCATTTAGACGGAATGATTCCAGTGTGGACGTATGCTCTTGCTGATGCACTGCTCGAAAAAAGGATATGGATGCAGCAAGGGAAGAATACAACGTATGTTAGGTATAGTCTTGCCCGCGCAAGCAAGCCCATGTCATTCGTTGTGAAAACACTTGTGAACTATCGGGATTACCATGGTAACACCAATGGTGGTGAATGGAACATGAATATTCAGACCGTTGATAATGGAATTTGCATACATCCATTTTCCGGCGCTACACCGATTTA